>NZ_ASJB01000085.1 GCF_000478275.1 Amycolatopsis orientalis DSM 40040 = KCTC 9412 | reverse complement strand
GCACGGCGGGCGGCGGAGGCGGCACCGGCGGGATCCCGCCGATCTCGGTGTCCTCGGACTGCACCTTCTGCCGTCGCTTGCGCCAGCCCGCCAGGCCCGCGGGCGGGACCTCCGGCTTGACGGGCGCGGGTGCCTCGGTTTCGGGGGCGACGTCGTCGCTCACCGCGGCGAACTGCTCGGTGCTCGGCTCGGCCTTGGGCTGGGCCGGGCGGCCCGGCGGACGGCGGCGCCGTGCCTGCTGCGGGGCGGGCGGCGTCGCGAAGGCGCCGCTGGCCATCGGGCCGGGCTGGTCCCCGGCCTCGTCGGCGACGGGGTCGGCCCCGCCGTCGAGTCTCGCCGAAAGCCCCGAGGACGGGGGGCCGGCGGGGGGCTCGGGACGGCGGCGGACCGGCGGCACCGCGCCGCGGGTCTCCTCCGGTCCGGCGGGCCGCGGACGGCCGCGCGGGGGCAGGCCGTGGGAATCCGGCATCCGCTGGTAGCCGCTCGACTCCTGGGGCGGGACCGGGCGCGCGAACTGACCGGACTGCTGCGGCGGCCGCTGCTGGTATCCGCTCTGCTCCTGCGGCGGGGCGGGCCGGGCGAACTGGCCCGACTCCTGGGGCGGCTGGCCGGGCTTCGGCGCGGCGGGCCGGGCGAACTGGCCGGACTCCTGCGGCGGAGCGACCGGCTTCGGCGGGCGCACCGGCGGCGTCTGCCTGGTCGGGGTGGACGCGACGTCCGGCGGCACCGGCAGCGGCGCGGAATCCTGCTGCGGCGGCGGAACCGGACGCGCTCCGGGCTTCGAAGTACCTTTTTCCGCCGAGAACCCCTCAGGCGGGGCTTGGGGGCGCGAACGGCGCGGCGGCCTCGACGGCGGCGGCGGGGTGTCGCCGGACACGCGGTCGATGATCGCCTGCGGCGCGGTGTCGCTCACCGACGGCGCGCGTCGGCCGCGCGTCGGCTCCGGGGCTTCGTCCTCGTCGTCGGCCGCGCGGCGTCGCCTGCGGCGCCCGCCTTCCGGCTGGGCTCCGTGCTGCGCGAGCAGCTCCGCCACGGTCTTCTGCGGCGGGCCGCTCTCTGTCTCGTCCGTCATACCGTGCTGTCCAATGCGCGCTCCAGCCGTTGTGAACCGGCACGCGACGGGGCATCGGCGGCGTCGCGCGCGCTACCGGCCGTCTTCCGCATTTCCGTCACCTCTTCACCGTGCCCGTTCTCCGTCGACGAAGTCCAGTCGGGCGCTGCCGCCCACAGTCTCGTCCGCACCATTCGAATGGTCCAGCCGTCGCAGGATGACACCTTCTCGCAGTGCCCACGGACAGATCTCCAGTTCTTCCAGGGAAAGCGCCCGCATGGTGGCTTGTGCGACGAGCGCGCCCGCCACCAGTTGATGCGACCTGCTCGCGCTGACCCCCTCGAGTTGCGCCAGGTCCTGGGCGGTCATCCGGGAGATGAACGCGATGAGCTGGCGCAACGCGGTGTCGGTCAGGGTACGGCGCACATGCGGCCCGCTGGCCGACGGCGCCGCTCCGGTCAGCCTGGCGAGTGACCGGAACGTCTTCGACGTCGCCACGACACGATCGGGTTCACCCAATTTGGCGACCTTCTTGGCGAGCGTGGCGAGCTGTTCTTCGAGCCAGGCCGAAGTCGCGATCAACTCCGAACGGGACGGCGGGTCGTTCCGGAACCGCGTCCGGGTGGTCCGCCCCGCGCCCAGCGGGAGGGATTCGGCCAGTTCGGGCTCCTCGTCGCGGCCCATCGCGACCTCGAGCGAGCCGCCGCCGATGTCGAGCACCAGCAGTTTGCCCGCCGACCAGCCGAACCACCGGCGGACGGCGAGGAAGGTGAGCCGGGACTCGTCGACCCCGGAGAGCACCTTCAGCTCGACGCCGGTCTCCTCTTGGACCTTCGCCAGCACCTTCGGGGCGTTCTTGGCTTCGCGGACCGCGGAGGTCGCGAACGCCATGACGTCTTCGCAGCCGAGCCGCAGGGCCGCCGCCTTCGCCGATTCGACCGCCCGCACGAGGCTGTCCGCACCCGCGCGGCTCAGGTCACCGTTGCGGGTGATCTGCTCGGCGAGCCGGAGGACCGCCTTTTCGGAATGCATCGGCGTCGGGTGGGCGCCACGGTGGGCGTCGACCACGAGCAGGTGGACGGTGTTGGAACCGACGTCGAGTACCCCTAGGCGCACGAGCGTCTACGGTACCCGCCCGCACATCAGGTCACGAAACCGTAACCGTGATCTGTATCGCAGCGGGCGGGGCCGAAGGACGCTTTCCCCGCATGCGATGCGGGGAAAGCGCCCTTCACCGCGTCTTATGCGGGGAAAGTTCCCTTCAGCTCACGTCTCGAACTTGTAGCCCAGACCACGTACGGTGACCAGGTGCCGGGGCGATCCCGGGTCCGGTTCGATCTTCGACCGCAGGCGCTTCACGTGGACGTCGAGCGTCTTGGTGTCGCCGACGTAGTCCGCGCCCCACACCCGGTCGATCAGCTGCCCGCGGGTGAGCACGCGGCCCACGTTGCGCAGCAGGTACTCGAGCAGGTCGAACTCCTTGAGCGGCAGGGACACCTCCTGGCCGTCGACGGTCACCACATGCCGTTCGACGTCCATCCGCACCGGCCCGGCGGACAGCACCAGCGGCGCCAGCTCGCCTTCGGCGCCGGGCTCACCGCCGCGGCGCAGCACCGCCCGCACCCGCGCGATGAGCTCGCGGGCCGAGTACGGCTTGGTGACGTAGTCGTCGGCGCCGAGCTCCAGCCCCACGACCTTGTCGATCTCGCTGTCCCGCGCGGTCACCATGATCACCGGCACGGCGGAGCGCTGCCGGAGCTGCTTGCAGACGTCCGTTCCGCTCATCCCGGGAAGCATGAGGTCGAGCAGGACGATGTCGGCGCCGTTGCGGTCGAATTCCTCGAGCGCCTGCTGCCCGGTTCCGGCCACGGCGGCGGTGAAGCCCTCCTTGCGCAGCAAGAACGCGAGCGGGTCGGCGAACGACTCTTCGTCCTCGACGATGAGAACCCTCGTCACAGGTTTCCTCCATGGTCGGGGCTTTCTTGCCCTGTTGCCACGAGACGGGGTGTCCGCTCGGGGGTCTTCTCCGGCCGGGATGCCGGCGGAGCCTGTTTCGCGGCCGCCGCCGGTTCGGCACCGATGTGGGCGGGGATCCGCAGGGTGAACGTCGACCCGGTGCCGGGACGGCTCCAGAGGCCGACCGAACCACCGTGGTTGGCGGCGACGTGCTTGACGATCGCCAGTCCCAGCCCGGTCCCGCCGGTGGCCCGCGACCGGGCCTTGTCCGCGCGGTAGAAGCGCTCGAACACGCGTTGCTGCTCGTCCTCGGCGATGCCGATGCCGCGGTCGGTCACCGCGATCTCGACCTTCCCGTCGACCAGCCGCCTGCTGATCGACACCGGGCTGCCCGGCGGCGAGTACGCGACCGCGTTCTCCAGCAGGTTCGACAGCGCGGTGACCATCAGCGTGCGGTCGCCCTCGATGAGCAGTCCGCTGGCCGCGTCGGTGGTGATGGTGATCTCGGCGGATTCCGCCGAGAGCGTGGTCCGGCCGAGTGCCTCGCGCACGACGGCGTCGACCTCGACCACGTTCAGATCCGGCAGCCGCTCGGCGCCCTGGAGCCGCGACAGCGCGATCAGCTCGGTGACGAGCTGGCCGAGCCGGGTCGACTCGCGGAGGATCTTGCCGCCGAACCGGCGGACCTCCTCCACGTCCTCCGCGGCGTCGAGGACGGCCTCGGTGAGCAGCGCGATCGCGCCCACCGGCGTCTTCAGCTCGTGGCTGACGTTCGCGACGAAGTCCCGCCGGACGGCTTCGAGGCGGATCGCCTCGGAGTGGTCGACGGCCTCGACGACGGTGAACCCGTCGCCGAGCGGGCGGACCTCGCCGAGGACGGCCTCGGGCTGGCGGCCCCTCGCCTCCAGCGGCGAAAGGTCGATCTCCATCGGCTCGTCGGTCTCGACGACCTGCTCGGCGGCCTTGCGGGCGCGCGGGTCGGCCTGGTTGACCTTCACCAGGCCCAGCTCGTAGGCCCGCGGGTTGTGCAGGACCATGTCGCCGAACTTGTTGAGCACGACGACGCCGTTGTTGCTGGACCGCACGAGGCGTTCGAGCAGTTCGGCCACGGTGGGGCCGGTCGGTCGCCGCTCCTCGCGGCGGGCGCGGCCCCTCGCGATCAGGAAGCCGAAAACCACACCGACGATCAGTCCGCCGACGGCCAGGGCGAGTGCAACAGGCGTGGTCACAGGGGAATCGTAAGCGTCCGGGTAGCCTTTTGGCCTAGTCCCGGCCGCGTACTCGTGATGCCTATGACACCTGGGGAGACCCTGTTCGCCCGCAGGTCAGGCCCCGTTCACGTACCCGATCCCTTGCCGAGACCTCCTGGGTGAGGCGGATCACCCGAAGCGGGGAGTCCGACGGCGCCGGATGCCCGGATCCCTACTTTCGTCGCGACTATCCCGGCACCGCGCATCCCGTCCACGGGGAAATAGCGGTGTTCCCGTCACGGGCGCCGGGGAATGTTGGAAGACTGTCGCCGTGGAACTCGTCAGTGACATCTCCCTGATCCGTGGAGAAGAAGAGCTGTTCGACCGGACGGCTCATCTGTTCGTCGCGGCGACCGACATCGCGTGCGCGGCCGACGACCTGTACACGTGGGCGCTTTCCCGGCCGTCGCTCACCCGCCAAGGCGAGCGGCTGGTGCCCGACAAGCGGATCCGCAAGCTGTACCGCCCCGGTGTCCTGCTGAACGAGCAGACCGCGCAGCACCTGCACCGCCTCTCGGGCCTCGGCGCGCAGATCCGGATCGGCACCGAGGAGATCAACGAGACGATCCTGCTCGACGAGCGGGTCGCGATCATGGCGGGCGACGAGGGCAAAGCGGTGCGCTCCTACAGCGTCATCTCGCGGCCGGAGCTGGTCCAGGGCATTCTGTCGCTGTTCGAAACCGCCTGGCAGGCGGCCGCGACGCTGGAGACGTTCGACGCGCGGTTCGCCGACATCCGGATGGAGGCACCGCAGATCCTCGAGTTCCTGACCACCGGCTGCAAGGACGACAAGGCCGCGAAGAGCCTCGGCATGGGTGTGCGCACCTATCAGCGACGCGTCTCGGAACTGCTGGTCGCGCTCGGCGTGACGTCGCGGCTCCAGGTGGACGCGCGGGCACGGGAACTCGGCCTGCTGTGAAACGCTGGGCGGGGTTCGCCGTTCTGCTCGTCCTCGCGGGCTGCACCACCACGGTCGCCGGCACCGCCCAGCCCGAGCCGGCGAGTCCGCCGTCGAACTTCGCACTGGTCGATCCGGCCCGGACGGCGTCGGTGCTGACAGCGGTGAAAACGGCCGTCGAAGCGGTGTTCTCCTACGACAGCGCGAACCTGCCCGCCTGGGAGAAGGCGACCAACGAACATCTGACCCCCTCCGCGCGCGAAGAGCTGACGCGGTTGCTGACCCAGGTCCGGAATTCGCCGGAGCCGATCACCCTGGTCTCGCGGGTGATCGTCTCGGCCGCCGTCGAGGAGACACCCGGCAAGGCGCGGATCCTGACCGTGGTCGACCAGAGCAGCACCCGGGCGGGCAACACCAGCAAGGGCATCGCGGGCGTGCTGTTCTCGACGGTGCGCGACGGCGACCGCTGGCGGATCGGCGAGATCAAGGTCGACCCGACGCGGGTCGACCTCCCGCCGGAGAAACCGGGCGCGGGCGACCGCGCGATCGCGGCCGTGCGGGACTCCGCCCGCGAGGGTGGTCTGCGGGCCGCGGAGGCCCTGCTGAACGTGAATCCGGCGGATCCCGAAGGCACCTACGCCCGCTATGAGTCCGTCACGACCGGAGAGCTGCTGACGCAGTTCCAGCGGGACAAAGCGGCCCGGGTGGACAAGATCCGGACCTCGGGCACGAAGTCGTCGATGGATCCGAAGTCGATCGCGGCGGTGATGGAACTCGTGGACGGCAAGGCGAGTGTGCTGCTCTACGCGACGACGAACGTCACGGACGCCCAGGGCAAGGCCCAGCCGAAGAACCTGCCGATCGTCCTGCGCCTTCAGCGCCTGCCCGAGGGCTGGAAGGCCGCCGGTATCGAGATGGTCGCGGCCCTCCCCTGACGCAATTCGTCCTCTGAACGCGGTGGTTCGTAGCGCGAACTACCGCATTCAGAGGACGAAACGCGCAGATTCAGCGGCCCTGGTTCGCGACGGCGGCCGCGGCTTCCTTGGCGGCCTCCGGGTCCAGGTACGTCCCGCCGGCGGTGACCGGCTTGAGGTCGTCGGTCAGGTCGTAGCGCAGCGGGATACCGGTCGGGATGTTGAGCCCGGCGATGGCGTCGTCGGAGATCCCGTCGAGGTGCTTCACCAGCGCGCGCAGCGAGTTGCCGTGCGCGGCGACCAGGACGGTCTTGCCGGCGCGCAGATCCGGCACGATCGCGGATTCCCAGTACGGCAGCAGCCGCGCGACGACGTCCTTGAGGCATTCGGTGAGCGGGGCGGAGTCGCCGAGGTCGGCGTAGCGCGCGTCGCCGACCTGGCTGAACTCGTCGGCCGGGTCGATGGGGGGCGGCGGGGTGTCATACGAGCGGCGCCAGAGCATGAACTGCTCCTCGCCGAACTCGTCCAGCGTCTGCTTCTTGTTCTTGCCCTGCAGCGCGCCGTAGTGCCGCTCGTTGAGCCGCCAGTCGCGCTTCACCGGGATCCAGTGCCGGTCGGCGGCGTCGAGCGCCAGGTTGGCGGTCGAGATCGCCCGGCGCATCAGCGAGGTGTGCACGACGTCCGGCAGCAGACCGGACTCGGCGAGCAGCTTCCCGCCCTTGCGCGCCTCCAGCTCGCCCTGGTCCGAGAGCGGCACGTCCACCCAGCCGGTGAACAGGTTTTCGGCGTTCCACGTGCTCTGCCCGTGACGCAGCAGCACCAGAGTCCCAAGCTCAGCCATGAGCCCAGCCTGCCAGAGTGAACGGAAGCGCCGGTCAGAGGGCTGGACTTGCCCTTATTTCTACAGAGAGTGCGTTACCCACGAGTAACACCTTCACTCGTCCAGAAGACGGGCTGCCAACAAGTCCGAATCCCGGAAAATCGGACTGCACTCCGTTATCCCGCTGATGAAAGTTCACTCCAATGGAGTAACCGGTAGTCTTGTGATTACAGGTGGAGATCTGACAGGTTGACTACGTCCCGCGCGGCCGGATTCCACGCACTCCCCGGCCCGACGCGGGTGACGACCGCGACTCGTCTCCCCCCTGCCGAGTCGCGGCGCCCGCCGGCCCCGTTGGCATCCCCCTCGTCACCGGGTCCACCTTGGCGGGAACTTCAGCGGGGCGGCTCGAGATCGCGACTCCCCCCTCCCTCGAGCCGTCCCGCCTAGGTCTTTCCGGGGTTTCAGTCGAGCGGCGGAGCGGACGGCAGATCCGAAGCCGACGCCATCGCGGGCGCGGCCGGACGACGCCGCTTGCGCAGCCACCACACCAGCGCGGCCGCGGGGACACCGAAGACCAGCAGGAACGGCGCCATCGCGCCGAGCACGGTCAGCAGGCCGCCACCGAAGGTCAGGAACGCGTCCCAGCCGCCCGCCAGCCCACCGAAGAAACCACTGCGCGACTCTTCCGCGGCCGCGACCGTCTCGGCCTTCACCTGCAGTGAGATTGTCGACATGGCGACACTTCCGGCCAGGCTCTCGCGACGCTTCTGAAGCGACTCGAGTTCGGCCTCGCGGCTTGTCAGCTCACTCTCGACCGAAGCGATCTCCGACACCGAAGTCGCCTTCGCGAGCAGCGCGCGGATGCGCTCGACACTCGCCCGCTGGGTGGCCAGCCGCGAATCGACGTCGACCATCTGCTCGGTCACGTCGGTCGCGGTGACCTCTCGTTTGACCTGCTTCCCGAGCTTCCCCAGCTGCTCCAGCACACCGTCGAGGCGATCGGAGGGCACGACGACGTTGACCGACGCGCGCTTCTCCTGGGTGCTCTCCTGCCCGGTGTACCCGGCGGCGGCCTGGGTGATGACGCGCACCTGCGAGATCACGTCGCCGACGTCGGGCGCGGTGAGCTCCAGGTTCGCCGTGCGCACCAGCTTGCGGTCGGCGATCCCCGGCTGCCCGGCGGGCGCCGGGGCCTTGTCCGAACCCGCCTTGCCCGCGCTGTCGGTGCTCTCCTTGTTCGGCCCGCCCTGACTCGGGGCGCCCTGATTCGGCGCGGCCTGCCGCCCGTCTGCCGACATCGCGGCGGATTTCTCGCCGGAATCGTTCGCCGAGCAGCCCGCGAGTGCCAGCACGATGCCGGCGACGGCCACCCATCTCGATCGCTTGTGCATAAGTCCCGTTCTCCCTCCAGTGCTGCGGAGAGAGACGGAGCCGGGTCCGGTGCCGTTGCACCGGACGGGTCACGAGTCGGTCAAGGCTCCGGGCTCGTGCCCGTTCGCGGGCTCGACGAGATGCTTGAACGCCTGCAGGTTCGCGAGCGATTCACCGCGCGAGACCCGCCAGTCCCATTCGCGTTTGATCGATTCGGCGAACCCGAGTTCCAGCAAGGTGTTGAAGTCGCCGTCGGCGGCCTCCAGCACCTGCCCCAGGATCTTGTCCAGTTCGGCCTCGGTCACCGTGTCCAGACCGAACCGGCCGACCAGGTAGATGTCGCCCATCGCGTCCACGGTGTAGTGCACGCCGTACAGTTTCGCGTTGCGGCGCAACAGAAAGCGGTAAACGTCCTCATGGGACTCATCGGGACGGCGGCAGACGAAGGCCTCGACGGCGAACGCGTGGTCCCCCGCGACCAGCCAGCAGTTCGTCTGCAGCTTCTTGGTACCGGGCAACGTGACGAAGTACTTTCCCTCGCCGCGTTTGTCGTACTTCAGGCCCGCATTGTCCAAAGAGGACCGCAAGATTTCGTCGAGTGTCAAACCGCCACCTCCGCGCGCTGTTCGAGGGCACGCCGGAACGCGCCGGTCGCTTGAGCGTACGTGTCGAGCAGGCGGTCGGTCGTGCGGCGCCAGGAAAAGCGCTGCGCGTGGACGACGGCGTTGGCCGAAAGTTCGGCACGCCTGCCCGGCCGCAGGGCGACGTTCGCGAGCGCGCCGGCCCATTCCTTCGGATCGTGCGAAGGCACCAGCAGCCCGGAAACGCCGTGCGGGACCGCGACCGGCAGCCCGCCGACCTCCGCCGCGATCACCGGCGTCCCACAGGCCTGCGCCTCGAGCGCGACGAGCCCGAACGACTCGTTGTAGCTCGGCACAGCGACGAGATCGGCCGCGCGGTAGACGTCGACCAGCGCACGGCCGGGCTGCGGCGGCATGAACCGGGTCTGCTCCTCGATGCCGAGGGAGACGGCCAGTTCGCGCAGGGCCTGCGGCTGCTCCAGCCCGGTCCCGGAGGGGCCGCCGACGATCAGCACGACCAGCCTCGACGCCAGCTCCGGCCGCTCGCGCAGCATTTCGGCGGCGGCCAGCAGGAGGACGTCCGGCGCCTTCAGCGGCTGGATCCGGCCCGCGAAGGCCAGCACGATCGCGTCCCGCGGCAGGCCCAGCGCGCGGCGGGCGGCCGACCGGGAACCCGGTGTGAAGCGGTCGAGGTCGACCCCGGGCGGGATGGCGTGCACGGCGTGCGGGTCGGCGTCGTACAGCTCGATCAGTTCGCGGGCCTCGACGCGGGTGTTCGCGACCAGGCAGTCCGCCTCGGCGACGACCTGCTCCTCACCGATCACGCGGGTGCGCGGCTCGGGGGTGTCGCCTTCGGCCAGCGCGGCGTTCTTGACCTTGGCCAGGGTGTGCGCGGTGTGCACCAGCGGCACCCCCCAGCGGTCGCGGGCGAGCCAGCCCGCCTGGCCGGAGAGCCAGTAATGCGAATGGATGAGGTCGTAGTAGCCGGGCTCGTGGAACGCTTCGGCCCGCAGCACCCCGGCGGTGAACGCGCACAGCTGCGCGGTCAGCTCGTCGCGTCCCAGCGGCTCGAACGGCCCGGCCGGGATGTGCCGCACCAGGACGCCGGGCGCCAGTTCGGCGACCGGTGGCTGGTCCGAGGACGTGGCCCGCGTGAACACCTCGACCTCGACGCCGCGGCGGGCCATCTCGGTGGCCGTCTGGCTCACGTAGACGTTCATCCCGCCCGCGTCGCCGGTACCCGGCTGTTCCAGCGGAGAGGTGTGCAAGGACAGCACCGCGACGCGCCTGGGCGCGGCATCGAACCCGTGCAGAGGGATCGTCACCTGGTCAACACTCCTGAAGTCCTACTGATCGGCGAACCCGCGCAGCAGACCACCGAACTCATCGGCTGCTTCGGCGAACGGCAGATGCCCCACCTCAGGTAGCCAACGCATGACGGCACCCTGAATCTTCCCCGCCGCGTATTCCGCCGACGTCGGATCGATCACAGCGTCCGCGAGACCATGGACGATCAGCGTCGGTTTGTCCAGTTCGCGAAGTACGTCCTCGCTCCCGATGTCGCGCCGGAACAACGCGGAGCGCACCGAGGGCGGGGTCGCGAGGCTGGTGCCGAGCAAGGACTGGGTCAGCGTCCCGGACACCGGGGAGGCCGTCATCCGCGCGCTGAACTGCACCAACGCGGGAATCGCGACCGCGGGGTCGTCCGACAGCACCGCCGGGATGGCCTCGCGCATGGCGGGCCCGACCTTCCCGCCGGAGCGGTTCTTGCCGATTTCTGTGATGGCGCCCACAAGCACGACGCCACCGAGACGTGCGGAACCGTGCACGCGAAGGTAGTCGGTGATCACGAGCCCGCCGTACGACCAGCCGACGACGATCGCGTCCTCACCGGCGAAGTCGAGCACGGAGGCGAGGTCCTCGGCCCAGACCCGCGGGTCGTCGTAGCCCGCCGACGGGACCTCGGAGTCCCCGTGGCCGCGCAGATCCATCGCGACCAGGCGGAACCGCCCGGACAGCGCGGGATCGGCGAGCTGGGGCGCCCAGGCACGGCCGGACTGGGCCCAGCCGTGCACGAACACGATCGGACGGGTGTTCTCGGCGCCCTCGACCCACAGGCCGATCCGCGTTCCGCCGTAGCCCACTACCTCGGTCTTCATGCCCGCACTTTATGGGCTCCCGCGCGGGTCTCGTGAGTGGTAATGACGGTTAGAACCGTCATTACCACTCACGAGCCGGACGGGCTACTTGCTCGGGCTACTTGATCGCCGAGAGGGCCTTCCAGGACTTCCAGTCGTAGAACCAGTTCTTGACGTCCGATTTGGTCGGGCTGCCCAGTTTCGAGCCGGTGATCTCGACGGGGTCGCCGATCATCGCCGAGTCGAAGTACTTCTTCGCGTCCGCTTCGAGCAGGTTCACGCAGCCGTGCGAGGTGTTGGCCTTGCCGATGTTCGCCGCGTTGTCCTGGTTCTCGTGGATGTACTCGCCGTTGTTCGAGATCCGGCAGGACCACTTCTTGTTGACGTTGGTGTAGCCGTACCGCGCGTTGTCGAACCGCGCCGTCGGCTCCTTCGTCATCACGATGAAGGTGCCGTTGGGGGTGTTGCGCTGGACGTCGCCGTCGAGCCCGTTCGAGCACGGGTAGCTCGCCGACTCCGCACCGCCGCGGTAGACCTTCATCACGTGGTCCGGGGTGTGGATCTTGACCACCTGGTTGCGGCCGATCTTGAACTCGGTGGTGACGTCGGCCTTGCCGTACGCGCCGCCGCCGAGCGCGACGCCGTAGAGCTTCGCTTCGACACTGACGGTGATGTTGGCGGGCCAGTACTCCTTGGGCCGCCAGTCGACCTGCGTGTCCGACAGCCAGCCCCAGGAGCCCTCGACGTCCTTGTCGGTCTTCACCTTGAGCGCCTTCTCGGCGGCCGCCTTGTCCTTGACCGGGGACGCGAACTTCACGCTGATCGGCATCGCGACGCCGACCTCGGCGTTGTCGGTCGGGTTCAGCGTGGCGCGGACCTCCTTGGCCGGCTTGACCGTGGTGAAGGTGCCCTTGAGCTCGGCGGTCTTGTTGTCGCTGCCGGTGGCCTTCGCCGCGTACGTGTAGGACTTGCCGTAGCCGAGGGACTCGGAACTCGTCCAGGTGAGTCCGTCGGGCGAAAGCTCCCCTTTGACGTCCTTGCCGGAATCGCCGGTGACCTTGACCTCGGTGAGCTTGCCGTCGGCGACCTTCACGACGACCGGCGTCACCACGGAGGCGTCCCTGGCGTCGACGGCGGGCTCGGCGGTGATCTTGGCGAGCGGCGGCGCGGCGGCCTGTCCGTCGCCACCACTGCCCTCCGGCTTGGCGTTGCCGCCTTCTTCGCTGGAGCAGGCCGCGGCCAGCATGGCCGCACCCGCGGCGAGCGCGGCCTTGAACACCGTGCGCCGTTCGATCACCGTGAACCTCCCATTGGCCCCCACGCGAGCACCTACCCGCTCAGCGCTGGGGACCTCTCCGACGTTACCCGCGGCGGCGGAACTCACCCCGCGCCCCCTCACGGCTATAGACGCACCGGCCCGGCCCGGGGTTGTTCGCCCCACCCCCCGCATTTCGTCCTCTGGATGCGATCTTTGCGCATGCTAAGGAGCGCGTTTAGCCCGCTAAAGGCGCGTCGCCTTTAGCGGGCTAAACGCGAGGCGCGCTAGAGCGAGCAGTTGATGAGCAGGGGTTCCGGGTGGAGCGAGACGCCGAAGCGGGCCTCGACGCCGTCGCGCACTTCGCGGGCCAGGGCGAGGAGGTCGGCCGTCGAGGCCTTCCCCCGGTTCGTGAGCGCGAGGGTGTGCTTCGTCGACAGCGACACCCGGCCACCCGGCCCTTCGTGTCCCTTCGCGAATCCCGCGCGCTCGATCAGCCACGCCGCGGACAGCTTCGTCCCGCCGGGCGCCGGGTACCGCGGCACGCGGACGTCCTCGCCGACGACGTCGACGATTCCGGCCAGCACCTTCGCGACCTGCGCCTCCCCGATGATCGGGTTGGTGAAGAACGAGCCCGCGCTCCAGGTGTCGTGGTCGTCCGCGTCGAGGACCATGCCCTTACCGCGACGCAGCCCGAGGACCGCTTCGCGTGCGTCGGCCACCGGGACGCGATCACCGATCTCGACGTCGAGCGTACGGGCGAGTTCGGCGTAGCGGATCGGGGCCGAGAGGCCGTCTTCGGTGACCTTGAAGCGCACTGTGAGCACGACACCCGCGTCGGTCCCCTTCAGGATCGAAGTGCGGTAGCCGAACCCGAGCTCTTCCGCGGTCAGCGTGCGGATCTCGCGGGCGGCACGGTCGTAGAGGTCGACCGAGACCAGCGACTCGGCGATCTCGCAGCCGTACGCGCCGACGTTCTGGATCGGTGTCGCGCCGACCGAGCCGGGGATCCCGGAGAGACATTCGAGCCCGCCGACGCCCTCGGCGACCAAGCCCTCGACGAAACCGTCCCAGTTCTGCCCGGCGGCGACCTCGACGAGATCTCCGTCACGGGTCCAGCCGGTTTCGCCGACCTTGAGCAGCAGGCCCTCGAAGCCTTCGTCCGCGACGACCAGGTTCGAACCGCCGCCGAGCAGCAGGACCGGCTCACCCGCGTCGTCGGCCTCGCGGACCGCGTCGACCAGGGCCTGTGCCGTCGTCGCTTCGGCGTAGCGCCGCGCCGGGCCGCCGAGCCGCAGCGTGGTGTGGTCGGCGAGGGCGGCGTGCTGGGTGGGAGTTTCGGCAGTGCTCACGCCCATGAACGGTACTGTCTGGCGCCATGGCCTCCCGTATCGAGCACCGCACGACCTTCTCCGCCGACCTCGCGAGCGCGTGGGACGCGGTGGCGAGCGAAGCGGCACTCCGGGCCAGGCTGGAGCAGATCGGCGGCGACGACGCGGAACTGCTGGAGTACGTCCCGGCCGAGGACGGGGTGCGCTACAAGCTGCGTCAGGGCATCAGCTCGGACAAGCTCCCGTCCGCCGTGCGGACCCTGCACCGCGGCGACCTCGTCGTCGAACGCGAGCAGATCTGGCGTGCCGGCGGCACCGGGTACACCGGTGGCGCGACGGCGTCCGTCCAGGGCGTGCCGGGCGAGATCACCGCGAAGACGTCGCTGACCGGCGACGGCGAGCAGACGACGCTCGTCAACAGCGGCGAGGTCAAGGTGCGGATCCCGTTCGTCGGCGGGAAGCTGGAGAACGTGATCGCCGAACAGGTCGTCAAGCTGCTGGAGCGCGAAGCGGAATTCGTCGCGAAGTGGCTGGCCGAGCGCTGAAACCGGTCGGGGCACCGACACGCGGGACGACCAACCCGAACCGCCTCCGCCGTGTGGACCGGTGGCTCGCGGGCGACGCCGGGGTGACCCGGCTGCTGCGCCGGGCGCACGAACCGCTCGTGGTGGACCTCGGCTACGGCGCCTCGCCGGTGACCACGGTGGAGATGGCGCGGTGGCTGCGCTCGGTCCGCCGCGACGTCCGGGTGCTGGGCCTGGAACTGGACGCCGAACGGGTGGCCGTGGCGCAATCCGCCGTCGACCGGCCGTGGCTGGACTTCCGGCGCGGCGGTTTCGAGCTGGCCGGGACGCGACCGGTGCTGGTGCGCGCGTTCAACGTGCTGCGGCAGTACGACGAGGCCGAGGTCGCCGGGGCCTGGTCGCTGATGCTGGACGCGATGGCTCCGGACGGGCTCCTCGTCGAAGGCACCTGCGACGAGATCGGACGGCTGAGCACCTGGGTCGCCGTCGGGCACGACGGACCCCGCGCGCTGACCATCTCGGTCCATCTCGCGAGCCTGGAACGTCCGTCCACAGTGGCCGAAAGACTGCCCAAAATTCTCATCCACCGCAACGTTCCCGGCGAACGCGTCCACGATCTTCTGTCCACTCTGGACACTTGCTGGGCGACGGCGGCGCCGCATCAGAACTTCGGCGTCCGGGCCCGCTGGGCGCATACCGTCCATCTGCTCACCGCCCGGGGCTGGCCGGTGCTGAACCGGCCGTCGCGGTGGCGGCTCGGTGAACTCACCGTGCCGTGGTCTTCGGTGGCCCCCGGCTAGGCCATGTCCTGCAAGTCTTGTTCGCGGTCTTCGCGCCCAGGCGGTCCCTGACGGCACGGGCGGATGCGGCCGAGTACGACCCGGTACGAGGCCGATCCGCCCGCACCGCCAGGAACCACCTGGATCACGAAGCCCATCGAACAGACTTACAGGACACGGCCTAGGAATTCACCGGTATAACCCCGCTCCGTCATCCCGATGCGACCTGCGGTGATCACCATGGGACCGTGGAACTACTGGAGTACGTCACCGGGCTGCTCGAGGGCACGCTGGGATCACCCTGGCTCTGGGTGATCGTGTTCCTCGTGTCCGGGTTGGACGCGCTCCTGCCGTTCATGCCCAGTGAGACGACCGTCATCACCGTCGCCGTCCTCATCGGCCCGGAGCTTCCGCAACTGGCGCTGCTCGCCCTGGTCGCCGCGCTCGGGGCCTGGCTGGGCGACTGTCTCGGTTACACCGTCGGCGCCGCCGCGGGCCCTCGCGCGCTCGCCCGCCTGCAGCGTGGTCCGGACGGGGTCCGGCGCTACGAATGGGCGAAGATCCAGGTCCAGCGCAATGCCGTCCTGCTGATCCTCGCCGCCCGCTACCTGCCCGGCGGCCGCGTCGCCAGCGGGCTCGCGAACGGCAGCCTCGGCTACCCGCCGCACAAGTTCGTCCCGCTCGACGCCCTCGGCGCGAGCGTCTGGGCGGTGTACAGCGTCCTGATCGGTCTCGTCGGCGGAGCGACCTTCGCGGACGAACCGGAGAAGGGCCTTCTGCTGTCCTTCGCGCTCGGCCTGCTGCTGGTCGGGGCGATCGAGATCGGGCGGCGCGTCCGCGTCGGCATCCTGACCCGGCGCCGCGCCGCGGCCGGGACCAGCGACAATGGAGTGCGTGTCGAACCCTGAACGCCGCTACGTGATCTCCTTCGGTTGCCCCGACCGCACCGGCATCATCGCCCGGATCTCGGGTTTCCTCGCCGAGCACGGCGGTTGGATCGTCGAAGCCGCGTACC
This sequence comes from Amycolatopsis orientalis DSM 40040 = KCTC 9412, assembly GCF_000478275.1. Taxonomy (GTDB): domain Bacteria; phylum Actinomycetota; class Actinomycetes; order Mycobacteriales; family Pseudonocardiaceae; genus Amycolatopsis; species Amycolatopsis orientalis. The sequence continues at coordinate 127,733 of NZ_ASJB01000085.1, read as the reverse complement.
ACACCGACCCGGACACCGGCTGGTTCTTCACCCGCCAGGTCGTTCGCGCAGACTCGCTCCCGTTCGACGCCGCCGGACTGCGCACGCGCTTCGCCGAAGTCGCGAAGTCGCTTTCGGCCGAGTCGAGCTGGCAGGTCAGCGATACCGGCGAGCGACGGCGGGCCGTGATCCTGGTCTCCAAGGCCGGGCACTGTCTCTACGACCTCCTCGGCCGCGTCGCGTCCGGCGAACTGGACGTCGACGTCGCCGCGGTCATCGGCAACCACGCGTCACTGGGCGACATCACCCGCGCCCACGGCATCCCGTTCCACCACGTCCCGTTCCCCGCCGGCGACGCCGAGGCCAAGGCGCCCGCCTTCGCCGAGGTGCGGAAACTGGTCGACGAACACGACCCGCACGCCGTCGTCCTCGCCCGGTTCATGCAGGTCCTGCCCCCGGAACTGTGCGAAGCCTGGGCCGGGCGGGCGCTCAACATCCACCACAGCTTCCTGCCGTCCTTCGTCGGCGCGCGGCCGTATCACCAGGCCCACGCGCGTGGGGTGAAACTCATCGGCGCGACCTGCCACTACGTCACCGCCGATCTCGACGCGGGCCCGATCGTCGACCAGGACGTCATCCGCGTCGACCACGGCGACTCGGTCGAGGACATGGTCCGCAAGGGCCGCGACATCGAAAAGGTGACGCTGGCGCGCGGGCTGCGGTGGCATCTGGAAGGCCGCGTTCTGGTGCACGGGAACCGGACCGTCGTGTTCTAGTGGTTGACTGGAGTCCATGGGGACTCCAGAGATCAAAGTGATCGAGACGCACGAAGCGCTCCGCGAGCACCTCGGTCATCCGGCGGAAAGGACGAAGGGGAAGATCATCCCCTTCATCGACCCGCACGCTCGCACCCTGATCGAGCACTCGCCGTTCTACCTGCTGGCGACGGCGTCGTCCGACGGGACCTGTGACGTCTCCCCGCGCGGTGACCCGGCCGGTGCCGTGAAGGTGCTGGACGACAAGACGCTGGTGCTGGCGGACCGGCCGGGCAACAAGCTGCTCGACAGCCAGACCAACATCCTCGACAACCCGTACGCCGGGCTGCTGTTCCTGGTGCCGGGGATGAACGAGACGCTGCGGATCAACGGCCGCGCGAAACTGGTCGCGGACGCGCCGTTCTTCGACGACCTCGTGGTCAAGGGGAAGCGGCCGGTGCTGGCGATCCTGGTCGAGGTCGAGCAGCTGTACATGCACTGCGCCAAGGCTTTCCTGCGGTCTTCGCTGTGGAAGCCGGAGACGTGGCCGGAGCGGTCCAGTCTGCCGACCGCCGGGCAGATCTTCCGCGACCAGATGAACCTGGACATGTCGGCGGAGCAGCTGGATGCCGCGCTGACCGAAGGTGCCCTCACTACTCAGTACTGAGCTGAAGGGAACTTTCCCCGCATCGGACGCGGCGAAGGACGCTTTCCTCGCATGAGATGCGGGGAAAGCGTCCTTCGGCTCCGGGTCAGACGCGGACCAGCATCTTGCCGGTGTTCGCGCCGCCCAGCAGGTCCAGGAATGCCTGCGGCGCATTGCGGATACCGTCCACAATGGTCTCGGAGTACTTGAGGTCGCCGGAGGCGACCAGCGGCGCGACCTCCTTGACGAACTGCGGCTGCAGCGCGAAGTGGTCGCCGACCAGCATGCCGCGCATGGTGAACCGCTTCGCGATGATCGACGCGAGGTTCCGCGGCGCCGCGGCCGGTTCGGTGTTGTTGTAGACCGAGATCATCCCGCAGATCGCCATCCGGCCGTGCAGGTTGATCGAGTCGATGGCCGCTTCGAGGTGCTCACCGCCGACGTTGTCGAAGTACACGTCGATCCCCTCGGGCGCCGCCGCGCGCAGCTGCTCGATGACCGGGGCGTCCTTGTAGTTGAACGCCGCGTCGAAGCCCAGCTCGTCGGTCAGCCACTTGACCTTCTCGTCCGTGCCCGCGCTGCCGATGACCCGCTTCGCGCCCTTCAGCTTCGCCAGCTGGCCGACGACGGAGCCTACGGCACCCGCCGCGCCGGACACGAAGACGGTGTCGCCCTCCTTGAACTCCGCGACCTCCAGCAGCCCGGCGTACGCGGTGAGTCCGGTCATGCCGAGGACGCCGAGGTACGCCGAGACCGGCGCGGCGTCGGGGTCGACCTTCACGGCGTGCTTGGCGGCGACGACGGCGTGCGAACGCCAGCCGAGGCCGTGCAGCACGATGTCGCCCGGCTTGAAGTCCTCGACGTTCGACTCGACGACCTCGCCGACGGCCCCGCCGTGCATGACCTTGCCGACCTCGTACGGCTCGGCGTAGGACTTCGCGCTGCTCATCCGGCCGCGCATGTACGGGTCCACGCTCAGGATCTGGTTGCGGACCAGGATCTGCCCCTCGCCGGGCGTCGGAATCTCGACGTCCGCGATCTCGAAGTTCTCGAGCGTCGGGACACCGTGGGGACGGGAGGCGAGCCGGATCTCGGTTGCGTTCACGGGGTGACTCCAAGTCTGTTGCGCACTACAAGCGGGGCGATCGCCCCGTATTCACGACGGGTACAACCAGCTAACCGGGGCGACCATTCCGATTGTGGCGAGCGCTACACGATCTCGGCGAGTTTGCCGAGGACCCCCTCGTAGATCCGCTTGAGGCCGCCGGGCGCGAAGGTCCGCTCGAAGAAGCCGCCGATGCCGCCCGCGCCGTCCCAGGTCGTCTCGATCCGGACGAGGCTGCCTTCCGGCACCTCGCGGACGGTCCAGGTGGTGACCATGCTGGAGTTCGCGTCGGTCTCGACGAAGGTGCCTTCGGCGGGCTCTGTCACCGTCGCGGCGACGTCACGCACGCGCTTCGACGTCGCCTGCAGCTTCCAGCTCGCCTTCGTGCCCGCTCCGACGCCGCCTTCGGTGACCTCGTAGTCGCGGTAGTGCTCCGTCAGCAGCTTCGGGCGGGTCTCGGCGTAGTCCGCGACGAGCGCCCTGACTTTGTCGGCCGGCGCCTCGATGGTGCGCTCCGCGATGGCGGTGACCTTTCCCATCCCACTCCCTTTCACCCGTGTGGCAAGACAGCGTCCACGATTCCACCGCTGAGTGCGACCGGAGCGGGCGCCCCCCTGCCCCGAACGCCATGAAAGGTCCTTTCCTTGCGAAATTTGCAAGGAAAGGACCTTTCATGGCGCGCGCGGGGAGCTAGATGAGGGACTTCTCCTTCAGCCAGTCCTTCGCGACGTCGCCCGGCTTCTCGCCGTCCGAGTCGACGCGCTTGTTCAGCTCACGCAGCTGCACGGTGTCCAGTGCCTTGCTGACGGCGTTGACCGCGGCCGCGAAGTCGGCGCCGCGCTCGTCGAGGACCTTCTTGTTCACCGCGGGCACGACGTTCTCGGTCGGGACGATGGCGAGGTCGTCCTCCAGCGCCACGAACTGCGGGTCGCCGACGAGCGGGCTCACCGAGTCGACCGGGATGACGGTGACCTTGCCGGACCGCAGCTGCTCGACGCGCGGGCCGGCTTCCTGCACGGTCTGGAAAGTGGCCTTCAGCTTGTAGACGTCCGTGAAGCCTTTGAAGCAGGGAAGCCGCTTCTCACACTCCGGGCCGCCCGCGACGATGACGTTGTCGACTTTGGACAGGTCGCTGATCTTCGTGAGGCCCTTCTCCTTGGCGAGGTCGGCCTTCACGATGTAGGTGTTCTTGTCCTCCGCCGGCGAGTAGTCCAGCAGGCCGATGCCGTCGGCCTCGAACAGCTTCTTGAGCTGCTCGTGCTCGCCCGCCGCGTCCTTCGCGGCTTCCTTGCCGAAACCGGTGGTGATGGCGGCGCCCTGGTACTCCGGGATGAACTGCAGTTCGCCGGACTTCAGCGCCGGGTAGATCAGCTCGCGCGAGCCGAGGTTCAGTTTGCGGGTGATCGGGTAGCCCTTGGCCTCCAGCGCGTTCGCGTACAGCTCGGCGAGGATCAGGCTGTCGGTGAAGTTGAAGGAGGCGACGACGATCGGCGCCCCGCCTTTGCTCTGCACGGCCGGGGTCGCCGCGTCGTCGCCACCCCCACAGGCGGTCATACCGAGGACGGCGGCGGCGAGCACCGCGCCCACTCGAACATTCCGTGTCCAGCGCACGTGCACACACTCCTATGACTCGAACAGACGACTGGACAGTATCTCCGGGTCACGACAGAATCCACATTTTGAGAGTTCCGCCCCCTGTGCTCCCAGAGAACGGAATCCGGCCGCCCGAACGGGGTAAGGTCGGCCGGTGCGTGCGTCTTCCGTGTTCCCGGTGCCGTCCCAAAGCGGGCGGCCGCTGTTCGAATGGCGCTGGGTGGACCGCCATTTCGACGAGATCCTCGAACGGCTCGGTGAGCACGTCACGCTGACGGCGGCGGCGCTCGCCATCGGACTGGTGGTGTCGATCGGTGTTTCCGTGGTTTCGCTGCGTCGCCGGTGGTTCTACGTCGTCGCGCTGAGCACGGCCGGTTCGCTGTACGTCATCCCGAGTCTCGGCGCCTTCGCCGTGCTGGTGCCGTTCACCGGCCTGACGTCCTTCACGACCGCGGTCATCCCGTTGGCGACGTACACCTTGCTGATCCTGATCCGCAATATCGTCACCGGCGTCGAGCAGGTGCCCAAGGAAGTCCGCGAAGCCGCGATAGGCATGGGTTTCACGCGTTCACGACTGCTGTGGCAGGTCGAACTCCCGCTCGCGCTGCCGGTGGTGATCGCGGGCCTGCGGGTCGCGGCGGTGACCACGATCGGGCTCGTGACGGTGACTTCCATGCTCGGCAAGGGCGGGCTGGGGTACTTCATCCGCAACGGGATCCAGACCGCGACACCGAATCCGACGTCGATCATCGTCGGCGTCGGGCTTTCGGTGGTGCTCGCCGTCGTCGTGGATCTGCTGCTGTGGCTCGGTGGGCGCGCGCTCGCGCCGTGGTCGCGGAAGGCGGCGTCGCGATGAGCATCATCGACCAGACCATCGACTGGTTCGGCGAACCGGACCGCTGGAGCTGGACCGAGCCGGCGGGTATCCCGTACCGGACGCTCGAGCATCTCCAGTTCTCCTTGCTGGCCTTGGCGATTTCGGCCGTGCTGACGATCCCGCCCGCGTTGTGGCTGGCGCACTACCGGCGCGCGCAGTTCCTCGCGACGAGCGCGGTGAACATCGGCCGCGCGATCCCCAGCTTCGGACTCGTGATCCTGTTCTGGTTCCTGGCTTCCCGGCTCGAAGTCGACACGACGTTCTGGCCGTTGATGCTCGCGCTGGTGGCCTTGGCGTTGCCGCCGTTGTTCACGAACACCTACGCGGGCGTCATCCAGCTGGAGCAGGAGACCATCGACGCCGCGCGCGGAACCGGTCACCGCGAATGGCAGATCATGCTGCGCCTGGAGTTGCCGCTCGCGTCACCGGTCATCCTCGCGGGTGCCCGCGTCGCGTTCCTGCAACTGGTGGCGACCGTCGCGATCGGCGCGATCGTCAACGACGGCGGCGGGCTCGGACGGTACATTGTGGACGGTTTCGCACTCGGGGATCCGGGCCGTGGCGAGATTCTCGCGGGCGGGATCGCCGTCGTCGTACTGGCTTTGGTGTGTGAAGCCGCGTTCGCGCTCATCACGCGCTGGGTGACCCCGCGCGGGCTGGCGATCCAGACCCGCGCGGATGCCACGTCCTTCTCGTGAGTGGTAATGACGGTTAGAACCGTCATTACCACTCACGAGTCAGTACCGAAACCAAAGCCGTCACCTCGGGGCCCAACGACCGGTCCTCCGCGAGCGGGGGGACGAGTTCGCGTAGCCGGCCATATGTCGCCTGAAGCCCGGCGGCGCCGTCCCCGGACGCCAGCCACCGCGCCTGTGAACCCGCGATCAGCTCACAGGCCGTGATGGCGAACATCCGCGCGCACGCGTCGCGGAGCTGGTTCCCGGCCGCCCAGGCGAACGCCTGCACGTCCTCCTGTCCAGCCGAAGTCTCGACGGAACCCAACGTCGCCGGGCAGGCCAGCCGCCGCAGCGCGTGCAGCTCCCCCACCGCGCGTTTGTGCAGCGGCACCAAGCCCGCCTGCGGCCCCGGATCCGGCGTGAGTTGCATGGGCAGACCGCTGAACCGCTCGTCCAGCAACCGGTGCATCCGTTGGACGCCGACCTCGCCGAGATGCACCAGCGCCGCCGTCACCGCGTCCATCCGCAGACCGAGTTCGACGGCGTGGAAACCCGTCGTGGACACGAATTCGCCGTCGAGGAACGCGGGCGAGTCGGTCGGCATCGACCGTCGCAGGGCCTCGTCCAGTTCGCCGGCGACCCGCCTCAGATGGGCGATCGCGCGGGGCGCGACCCGCACGGAGACCGGCGCCTGGACGACCTCCGCGCGCTCGGCCGAACCGCGGATCAGCCCGCCCAGTTCGACCAGCACCGCACGCAGCGTTTCGTCGTCGCCCGCCGACGCGGGACGGTAGACCGCGCGCGGCGCACCGAGGACGTCGATCGCGATCGCCGCGGTCAGGGTCTGCAGCTCCACCAGCCGCCGGACCTCGGCCAGCGCGAAAGCCGCGAGCGTCTCGGCCAGCGGCGAACCCTGGATGAGCGTCGCGCCTTCCTTGAGCCCCAACCCGTACGGCTTCGCCAGCACCTCCGACGCGGGCGTCTCGACGCCGTCCACCAGCACGGTCCCGACACCGAGAAAGGTCTGGAAGGCGTGCGCCAGCGGGATGATCTCGCCCGCGCTGCCGAGTCCAGTCCTCGGCACGGCGGGGGTGAACCCCTCGTTCAGCCGGTCGACGAGGAACGTCACCAGCTCCGGGCTCGCGCCCGCCTCGGGCGCGAGCAGATCCCGCAGGCGCACCAGAAAGAGCCAGCGCACCTCATCGGCCGCGAGCCATGGCGGGCCGCCGACCGCGCGCCCGATCAGCAGGTTCCGCTGATGCCTCTCCATCGTGCCGAGCGCGACTCCGGCGAGCCGTCCCATGCCGGTGTTCACGCCGTAGACCGGGCGATCGGTCAGGGCCGCGAGGACACGGGCGCGGTTTTCACCGAGCTTCGCCAGCAACGCGGGGTCGATCTCGAGGGAGCAGGCCTCGAACGCCGAAGCCAGCTCGAAGTCCTTTGTGGACAGCCTCACTCGATGGGACGCGCGAGACCGTCGATCACCTCGGCGCCGGGCAGGGAGGCGAGCGCCGGACCCGAGATCAGCAGCTTGCTGCCGCGGATACCGCTCCCGATGATCAGTTCGGGCTCGTCCGCGACGCGCTGGTCGATCAGGATCGGCCACTCCCCGGGCAGGCCGACCGGCGTGATGCCGCCGTACTGCATGCCGGTGAGCGAGACGGCCTCGTCCATCGGCGCGAAGGACGCCTTGCGGACGTCGAGGCGGCGCTTGATCACGCCGTTCACGTCGGCTCGGGTGGTGGCGAGGATCATCGCGGCGGCGAAGCGGACCTCGCCGGCGCGTTTGCCCGCGATGACGACGCAGTTCGCGGACGCGGAAAGAGGTGAGCCGTAGGCCTCGCAGAACGCGGCGGTGTCGGCCAGTTCGGCGTCGATCTCGGCGACGCCCACGACGTCGGGATCGGCGAGCGCGGCGAGTGCCTTGGCGACCGGCTCGGCGAGCAGATCCGGGCGGGAGGGGGCGGGGACGACGGTGAGGCTTCCGGCGATGGTCCAGTCAGTCACGAGCCCACAATAATCACCAGTTACGGCCGCCGCGTTGCACCTCGATGAGCTTCGGGCGGACGTCCACGAGGTAGACCAGGACCGCGACCAGTGCGGGCAGCCACAGGATCATGCCGCCGCCCCAGAACTCGAAGAGGGTCAGCACGGCGGTGGCCCCACCGGTGATGAGCATCCAGATGGGCTTGGTCTTGCGATCGGCGGCCGAATACGCGTCCGCACGCTGCAGCAGCGCATGCACGAAAGCGAACAGCCCCGTCAGTGCGCCGCCCCAATGGATGGCGATGAGGATCCAGGTGGCAACGAACACGAAGTCAGCTTACGTCAAACCGGGCGAATGACCCGGGCCCCTGGTGCCGAAGCCGGCACCAGGGGCCCTGGGATTCACGCGGACCTTACTTCTCGGTCGTCTTCGGCGCGGTGGCCGGCTTCTTGGCGGCCGGGCTGGTGGTGGTGCGGCGCACCGGGGTGGTGGTCTTCGGCGCGGTCTTGTTGGCGACCTTGCGCGAAGCCGAGCGGGTCTCGTGCGCCAGGTCGTCGCCGATCTCCTCGACCTCGTCGGCGATCTCGCCGGCGACCTCGGTCACCTTGCGGGCGGTCTTCTCGCCCACCGAGCGGGTGCCCTTGGTGACCTTGCCGAGCACGGTGTCGATGCGCTCACGGGCGTCGGTGGTCGCTTCCTCGACGCGGTCCTGCGCGGTGCTCAGCGCGTCCTCGAGCTGCTCGATGGCCTTCTTGACCTGCGGCTGCGAGGCGATCTTGTCCCACGCCTGCTCACCGGACTCGGCCAGCTTGTTGTACAGCTTCAGCGCGGCCTCGGTGTACTCGTCGATGACCTTGCGCAGCTCGGCCGGGTCCAGCTTCTCGCGGAGGCCCTCGACGTCGTGCGGGAGCTCTTCGATGTTCTTGCGAGCGGTCTCGCTGCCCTCGACGACCTTCTCCTTGGCCTTGCTCACGGCGTCGACGACGGCCTGGCCCGCGAGGTTGCCGGCGCCCAGCGCGGCGAGCAGCGGGGTGCGGACCTGGTCGAGGGCCGAGTGGCCGGTCTTGCGGTCGGTCTTGTTCTTCGTGGCGGTGGTCATGCTGACTCCTTGGATTCCGCGCCCTCTGTGGTCGAGGGCGCCGTGTCTGGGGTTTTCGCCCGCGCCGCCTGCACTGGCGTCGCGGCGGCGTTCTCGCGGCGGAACGATTCGTAGACGTCGAGCAGGACCTGCTTCTGCCGTTCGGTCAGCTCGGTGTCGGCGCGGATCGCGTCGCCGACCGGGCCGCCTGTCGGCAGATCGAGGATTCCCGCTTGCACGTAGAGCGCCTCGGCCGAGATACGCAGGCCTTTGGCGATCTGCTGCAGGATCTCCGCACTGGGTTTGCGGACCCCGCGCTCGATCTGACTCAGGTACGGATTGGACACGCCGGCGAGTTTCGACAGCTGCCGCAAGGAGATCTTCGCGTTGCTGCGCTGCTGGCGGATGTACTCGCCGATGTCGGAAGCGATGTCCGCGACCTTCTCCATCGGCCCGCCCGATGTGGGCTGGTCCCGGTTGGTGTCTGACATCGGTCACCTCCTCGCGACGTCTTCAACGCTACGCCCGAGTGCTAGCTATTGCAAGCACACTGCTTGCAACTATCGGGTGTGTTGGCGCTCACCCGGCTACCGTGGAGGGGTGTCGAACGCGACGCGGCTACGACGGCGCCTCGTCGAGCATCTGCTCGCCGAAGGCGTACTGCACGACGCGCGGTGGATGACCGCGTTCCGCACCGTGCCCCGGCACGTCTTCCTGCCGCGGTTCTTCGTCCCGGCGGCCGACGGCTGGGCCGCGATGCAGAGCGGTGACGACGGCTGGCTCGAACGCGTCTACTCACCCGACGTGCTCGTCATCCAGCTCGACGACGATTCCGGACTCTGGGAACGCGCGCGCTATCTGGGCGCGCAGCCGGGGACGCCGACGAGTTCGTCGAGCATGCCGTCGATCATGGCGATCATGCTCGAGGAGCTCCGGGTCGCCGACGGGCACCGGGTACTGGAGATCGGCACGGGCACCGGCTACAACGCCGCCCTGCTGTGCCAGCGGCTCGGCTCCGGGCTCGTGTACACAGTGGACATCGACCCGGATCTGGTGGACGCCGCGCGCAAGCGGCTCGCGGAGGCCGGGTATGCGCCTTCGTGCGCCGCGGCCGACGGCGCGGACGGGTACCCGGCGGGCGTCCTCTACGACCGCGTCCTGTGCACGTGCTCGGTGTCGTCGATCCCGCCCGCGTGGCTGGAGCAGACGGTGCCGGGCGGGCTGATCGTCACCACGCTGAACCGGCCGATCGGCGGCGGGCTCGTCCGGATCGTCGCGGGCGAGGGCGCGACGGGACACGGGCGGGTGCTCGCCCGCGACGGTCGTTTCATGCCGCTGCGCGCGCACCGCTTCAAACCGTCGAAGGTGCCCGAAGGCGACGTCTCCTGGCGGCCGACCCGGCTGCCGATGGGAGCCATCACGGAAGTCCGCAGCCGCTTCGAGTTCTTCGCCGGGCTCCAGCTTCCCGGCGTGACGGCCATGCGGGACGGCCGGAACACCGCACTGGTCCACGCGGACGGCTCCTGGGTCCGGCACCGGCGAGCGGGCCGCTTCTTCGAGGTGGCGGAAGGCGGCCCGCGGCGGCTGTGGGAGCTGGTCGAAAACGCGCAAGAGGAATGGCTCGAACTCGGCCAGCCGTGGCGGGACCGGTTCGGGCTCAGCCTCGACGGCGAGGACCAGGTGATCTGGCTGGATTCACCCGACGGCCGTACCTGGCCGCTGTCCTCTTGAGAGGAGGCCCCGCACCCATGCCTCTACCCGGTCGACGGCGGTGTCCACCGGGATGTGGGTGGTGTCGAACAACTCGACCGGCGGCTCCAGCGACGCCGCTTCCCGCCGCAGCCAGTCGTTGAACTCCAGCATCTCCTCGACGCGTTCCTCGTCCCACTCGCGCCAGGCCGGCCGCGCCAGCAAGCGTTTGCGCAGGGCGTCCGGCTCGCTGACGAGTGCCAGGTAGTGGATGTCGGAGAAGAAGACGCGCTCGGGCAACCGCTCGAATTCGGGCGGCGCGACGGTGCCGCAGAGCACGACCGGCCGCCCGTTCTGGTGCAGCATCGCCGCCATCCGCAACCAGGTCGACCGGAACGCGGGATGGCCGGGGACGTCGTCGCGCAACGCCCCTGTCCACAGCACGTCCTGCTCGACCACGAGGGCGAGGTCGCCGAGCCGTTCCGCCAGCCGCGGCCCGACCGTCGACTTACCCGCCCCACTCGGACCGGTCAGCGCGAACAACGGGAGCCGCCGGAACGGCCACCGGTGGGCGCATTCCGCGCACACCAGCAGCCCGCTCTCGACTTGTGGCCGGTCGGCGCGATCGCCGCAGGCCGGGCAGATCTTGAGATCGAGGACCACGGTCAGTCGAAGAGGCCTTCGAGGAAGCCGCCCTTACGGCGCTTGTGGCCGTACGCGTGCGGGGAATCCTTGTAGCCGCCTCGGTAACCCTTGGGCGAGTCCGCGTAACCGCCGCCCCGGTACCCCTTCGGCGAGTCGGCGTAGCCGCCGCGATGCGGACGCGGGGAATCCGGCCGCCCGTAGTGCGGGGCGGGCGCGTGTCCACCTCCCTGATACGGCGGAGGCTGATGCCCGCCGTAGTACGAAGTCTCGGCGTTGGCGATGGCCTCCAGCTCACCCCGGTCCAGGAAGATGCCGCGGCATCCCTGGCACTGGTCGATGTGGACACCGTTCTTGTCGACGGTCTTCATGACGTTCTGGCACTTCGGACAAATCACGTATCAGAGATTACGCATTTTTCGCCGCCGAGGTCAGCAGGCGCACAGGCAGAACGGGTGCCCGGCGGGATCCGCGTACACGCGGAAGGTCTCCGGGCTGTCGTCCAGCAGCTTCGCGCCGATGGCCAGCGCCCGCTCGTGACCGGCTTCGAGATCGGTGACGTCGAGGTCGACGTGCGCCTGCTGCGGGTTCTCGGCGGACGGCCACGCGGGCGGCCGGTAGTCCGGGACGCGCTGGAAGGAGAAGCGCGCGCCGCCCTCCGGGTTCCGCAGGGTCACCCAGTGGCCGTCTTCGGCGACTTCCGCGGCCTTCCAGTCGAGCAGCTCGCGGTAGAACTCCGCCAGCGCGACCGGGTCCGGGCAGTCGAGGGCCACCGCGCCGAAGGTCGGTACCGCACCCATGGTTCAGCCTCCAGAATGATCGAGTAACCAGTGAACTGATTATGGGGGTTATCGCTGCCGATGACAACAGGTCTCGCCCGTACACTGGGCGAGGTGAACACCGACGCGTCCCTGGTGGTCGAGTTTTTGAACACGGTGAACGTCGAACGCGGCACCGACCTCTTGGACGATCTGGAGACCTGGCAACGCTGGGCCCGCGATCACCGGCTGCGCGCGGATACCCCCGCGGCCGCGCGTGAAACCCGGGACGCGCTGCGGGCGGCGATCGGCGATCCGCGACTGCCCCGGCTCGGGCTGCGCGCGCCCTCGGAGATCGTCCTCGGCCCGGAAGGCCCGCTCCTGGTCGCGGAATCGGTCAGCGAAGCGGTGATGGCGGCGTCGATCCGGCTGACCGTGCGCGGCGAATGGATCCGGCTCAAGATCTGCCCGGCGGACGACTGCCTGTGGGCGTTCTACGACGAGTCGCGCAACCGGTCGCGGACGTGGTGCTCGATGCGGTCGTGCGGGAACCGGGAGAAGGCACGCGCGTGGCGGGCGCGGACGGCGGACGTCTCGACCTGAGTCGGCGGGAGCCGAAGGGGCCCTTCACCGCATCTCATGCAGCGAAGGGCGCTTTCCTCGCGTCGCATGCGGGGAAAGCGCCCTTCAGCTCCGGCTCGGCCCACCGCGCACCGCCGCCCTCACCACAACTTCTGGGGTCACCCACCCCCGAGTTACCCCCAGGGGTTGTGCACACCGTTAGGCCAAAGACGTGAAAAGCTGTGGATAACCCTGGGGATGACTCCACTTCCTGTGGACAACTCCCGGCGAGGCCTCCGGAGTGTGGTATAGGCGCCGCCGCTCAGAAGAGCAGCTGCGCGACCGCGTAGATGACCAGCCCGGCGAGCGCGCCGACCACCGTGCCGTTGATCCGGATGAACTGCAGATCCCGGCCCACCTGCAGCTCGATCTTGCGCGAGGTCTCCTCGGCGTCCCAGCGCTCCACGGTGTCGGTGATGATCGTGGTGATCTCCTTGGAGTAGTGCGTGACCAGGTAGGCCGCCGCCCCCTCCACCCAGTTGTCCACTTTGGACCGGATGTGGTCGTCGGAGACGAGCCGCCCGCCGAGCGCTTCGAGGCCGGTGCGCACGCGGCGCCGCAGTTCGCTCGACGGGTCCTCGGCGGCGTTGAGCAGCATCTCCTTCGCCGTCGCCCAGGCCGAGCCGATCAGCTTCTGCACCTCGTCGTGCCCCAGCATCTGGGACTTGACCTGCTCGGCGCGCGCCATCACCTCGGGGTTGGTCTGCAGGTCGAGGGCGAACTCGCCGAGGAACTTGTCCAGCGCCAGCCGCATCGGGTGGTTGACGTCGGTCTTCACCGCCCACACGAAGGACAGCACCTCGCCGTAGACCTTGTCCGCGAGCATCTCGTCGACGAACTTCGGCGACCAGCTCGGCGCCCGGTCCGACACCACGCGCAGCATCGTCGTGTGGTTGTCCCGCACCCATTCGTAGGCGCGGTCGCACATCAGGTCCACCAGCTTGTGGTGCGCCCCGTCGGCGAACACGCCCTCCAGGATCTTGCCCAGCGGCGGGCCCCACGGCTTGTCCACGATCCGCTTGACCACGGCCTGTTCCATGATCGCCTGGACGTCTTCGTCGCGGAGCACCTTGACCGCGGCGCGCACGACGGTGGCCAGCTCGGACGTCACGCGTTCGGAGTTCTGCGGCTGCGAGAGCCAGCCACCGAGGCGCTTCGAGACCTCGACGCGGCTCAGCTTCTCGCGGATCACCGACTCGGACAGGAAGTTCGAGCCGACGAAGTCACCGAGGCTGCTGCCCAGCGCGTCCTTCTTGTTCGGGATGATCGCGGTGTGCGGGATCTTGATCCGCAGCGGATGCCGGAACAGCGCCGTCACCGCGAACCAGTCGGCGAGCGCGCCGACCATCCCGGCTTCGGCGGCGGCGCGGACGTAGCCGACCCAGCCCGGCCAGCCGGCGGCCTCGGCCCAGCTGGTCAGCAGGAAGATCACCGTGGCGCCGAGCAGGAACGACAGCGCGACCATCTTCATCTTGCGCAGGCCGCGGCGCTTCTCCTCCTCGGCGGCGGTTCCACCGGGCGGATCGGCTGGGGTCACCTTGGCGGGCGTCAGTTGCTCCACACCGCCATTGTCCGTGAGGATGACTGATCGTGCGCGAACCCGTCCTCGTCCCCCGCCTCCAGCCCTTCACGTCGACCATCTTCGCGGAGATGACGGCGCTGGCAGTACGCCACGACGCCGTCAACCTCGGCCAGGGTTTCCCCGACACCGACGGGCCGGCCGGAATGCTCGACGCCGCCAAGAACGCCCTGTTCGGCGGTGCGAACCAGTATCCGCCGGGTCCCGGGCGCCCGGAGCTGCGCGCGGCCATCGCGCGGCACCGCCTCCGGTACGGCACCGACTACGACCCGGACACCGAGATCCTCGTCACCGCGGGGGCGACCGAAGCCATCGCGGCCTCGTTGCTCGCGCTGACGCAGGCGGGCGACGAGGTCATCGTCATCGAGCCGTATTACGACTCCTACGCGGCCGCGGTCGCCATGGCGGGCGCGGAGCGGCGCGTCGTCGGCCTGGTGGAACGCGACGGCCGGTTCGCGCTCGACATCGAGGGCCTCCGCGCGGCGGTGACCGAGCGGACCAGGGCGATCCTGATCAACTCGCCGCACAACCCCACCGGCACGGTGTTCACGCGGGCCGAGCTGGAGGCCGTCGCCGCGCTCTGCGTGACGCACGACCTGATCGCGATCACCGACGAGGTGTACGAGCACCTGGTCTTCGACGACGCCGAGCACCTCCCGCTCGCCACGCTGCCCGGTATGCGCGAGCGGACGGTGTCGATCTCCAGCGCGGGCAAGACGTTCAACTGCACCGGCTGGAAGATCGGCTGGGTCTGCGCGAGCCCGGAACTGGTCGCGGCGGTGAAGGCGGCGAAGCAGTTCATCACCTTCGTCTCGGGCGGCCCGCTGCAGCCCGCCGTCGCCCACGCGCTGGACCACGAACTGCCGTGGGCCGAAGACCTGCGCACGAGCTTGCAGGACAAGCGGGACCGGCTCGCCGCGGGGCTCGCGGAGGCCGGGTTCGCCGTCCGGCCGACCGCCGGGACGTACTTCATCTGCGTCGACGTCCGCCCGCTCGGCTTCGAAGACGCCGCGGAACTGGCCTGGGAACTCCCCGAACGGGTGGGCGTGGCGGCCGTGCCCGTGAAGGTGTTCACCGATCACCCGGAAGAGTGGAAACATCTCCTGCGGTTCGCGTTCTGCAAACGCAATGAAGTCATCGACGAAGCGGTCACCCGATTGCGCAAACTGCGGTGACTCGTCCGATGTCCGTCAGACCCATCCGCCCTTTTCGAGAGCGCGGGCGAGGCGGTCCAGACACCGTCTTCGGACCCTGCCCACACTGGCCGGGCTGAGCCCCAGTTCCCGTGCGAGCTGCGCGTAGGACAGCTCCGGCCGGTGCGCGATCAGCCACATCAGCCGCCGGTGCGAGTCCGGCAGGCGATCGACCGCCGCCCAGAGCGCGCGGTCGCGTTCGGCGCGGACGACCTCGGCCTCCGGGGTCGGCTCCGGATCGGGGAGCGGACGCGGAGTTTCGCGCCTGTTCCTGGAGATCATCCGGAGCGCGCGGCGCCGCGCGGTGGTCGTCAGCCAAGCCCGGAGCTTCGCTTCGTCGCGGAGCACACCCGGCGCGCGGAACAGTTCCAGCCACGCTTCCTGACAGACGTCCTTGGCGTCCGCTTCGCTCAGCCGGTAGGTCTTCAGCACGCTGAGCACCGCCGCCGACACCGCGTTCACGTCCCACATCGCGGACACTCCCCTCCCGGCGGCTCAAGTCCGCCGGCACGATCACCGAACGCGACTTCGACGGCACACACCGCAGCGAGGATCCGGAAAAGGTCAGGTCACCGAGGATTTGAGTAGTTCCACGTGTGCCCGGATGGCCGTGTGACACACACCGAGAGTGATCAACTTCGGTACTCCAGGCACCGGAGCCGGTTGCGTCGTTCCGCCTAACGGGCTGGATCGGCGGCGGCGGAGGTGAAACACTCCCCTCCGGTGCTAAAACTGGTGCAGCCCCGGGGGAACTGCGACCTGGCCGGAAGAGACCCCAAGAAAGATCGAACTCACGCGGAGAACGTGGGTTTCAGGCGCGGACGGCGGTGATTGCCATGAGTGGTACGGCAGTCGTGCGTCCTCGCGGCCTCATCGCGCCGAAGACGCCGTCGAACGCGGGCGCGCGAATCCTTTTCGCCTGCGGACTCGCGGTCACCGGCTGGATCCTCGGCGCCGTCCTGAGCAGCCCGGCTTCGGCCGAGGAACCGACGGCCACGACGCCGGAGACCTCCGTGGTCCAGCCGTCGACCGAAACCGAGTCCGGGAAATCGACTACTCCGGACGAGTCCACTTCGGACTCCGGCACGGTCGAGGCCACGAAACCCACCGAAGCCACGGAAACCACCGAATCGCCGAAGGAAGAATCCCCCGAGACCGAATCCCCGGCCGAAGAGCCCGCTCCCGCGCCGAGCGAGGAGCCTGAGGCCACCGTCGAGGAGAAGGCCGTTTCGGCCGAGAGTTCCGTCGAGAAGGCGACTTCTTCGGAACCCGCCGCGAAAACCGCCGACAAGAGCACCCAGACCGCGACGCCCCAGGCGGCCAACGGTCTGCTGGGCGGCCTCATCGGCGGCGTACTGGACGTCGTCACGAACACCGTCGGCGGCGTCGTCGAAACGGTCGGCGGGGTCGTCGGCGGAATCGGCGAGAAGGTCGTCACGCCGATCCTGACCCCGGCTCCCTGCTGCGCGTCGGGCACCCCGACGATCCTTCCCGGCGTCGGCGACGTGCTCGACCCGGTCTTCGGCGGCGGCTCGGGCGAATCGGCGAGCGGCTCGGTCACCATCGCCGTCCCGGCCAAGACCGTCGCGCCCAGCGTGCCCGTCACCCCGGCCCCGCTTCCGGTCCTCCCGGCCGAGACGCCCGCTCCGGTAAGCGCACCCCAGACCCACCGCGTCGTCACCCTGCCCGTCCGGGTCAAGCTCGACGTCCAGCCCGCTCCGGCCGCACCCGCGCCGTCCGACACGCACGCGTCCCCGGACGGCGGCGGCTCGGGCGGCGGCGGTGGCCTGCCGAGCACCCCGGTGGCCCCGCTCGCGCCCACGACGAGCGCCTCCCCCGGGCACGACAACTCCGGCGGCGGCCGCGGGCCGCTCGCCGTACTCGACGCCGGGATCCCGGCCACGCAGCTGAAGCTCATCGGCACCGGCTGCGATCACGAAGGCGAACGCACCGGCAGGGAAGCCGCGCTTCCCGCCACCTCCCCCGACTGACCTGATCGGGTCGCCGGGGAGAACCACGTCCAAACCAAGATCAACTTCGGTTTTCGGCGTCTTCTGAGAAACCCCGGCCCAGTCGCGTTTCAGCCTGCCCTCGTTCAGGTTTCCCCGTCTTCCCGAACGGCCGACCGCGCCCGGCCGGTTCGGATCCCGGCCCCGGCGCCGCGCTGCCCCTGCGGCGCCGGGACCAGCACCGGGTGGACTTCGGGGGCTTCTGCTCACCGCGCCGAGCAGGAGCCGGCCAAGCTCGAAGACCACCTGATCCGCGGGCGGTTCCCGGCACGTCGAGGGGCTGTGCCGGGTAACCGCCGCGGTGCCCGTCCCGGGGTTTCGACCCCGGGGCGGGCCGGATAGCCGGTGCGCTGGTCGTGCGGCGCCGATGCCCTCCCTGGAGCATCGGCCGCCCCGCCGGCGCACCGGCTATTTCCGTTTTCGGCCCCGTACTCCTCGCATTTCGTCCTCTGGATGCGGTAGTTGCACACGCAAGTACCGCATCCAGAGGACGAAATGCGAGGTCAGGAGGGCGTCAGGTGACCTGGACGGAAGCAGGGGTGGCCGTGACGGGGGTGGCGGACACCGAAGCGGCGGCCGCGCCCAGTCGCCGTACGGACTCGAAGAGGCGGTCGGCAGGCAGCGCGTACGGCAGCCGCAACCAGCGCTCCAGTCCACCGTGGACGCCGAACCGCGAGCCCGGCGCCACCTGCACCCCGTGCCCCGCCGCCGCGACGGCCAGCCGCGTGCTCATCGGCTCCGGCAGACGGCACCACAGCGCGAGCCCGCCCGGCGGCACGGTGAACGTCCAATCGGGGCAATACCAGTTCAGCGCCCCGGTCAACGCGTCACGCAAGGCCCGCGTCTCCTCGCGGCGGTGCGCCAGCGCGGCCCCGCCGTCGTCGAGCAGTTCGGCGAGGACGAGCTGTTCGAAGACCGGGGAGCCCAGGTCGACGGCGAAGCGGGCCGCGATCAGCCTGCCGATGACGTCCTCCGAAGCGCGGATCCAGCCCAGCCGCAGCCCGGCCCAATGCGACTTCGACGCCGAGCCGATGGTGATGCCGAGATCGCCCGCGAACACGCCCAGCGGCGGTGGCCCGTCGACCGGATCGCCTTCGAGATCGAGTTCGACCATCGTCTCGTCGATGATCGACGGCGTCCGCGCGCGGCTCAGCGCGGCGGCGAGCCGTTGACGGCCGTCGGCGTCCAGACGCAGTCCGGTCGGGTTCTGGAAGTCCACCACGAAGTACGCGAGCCGCGGCGCGGACTGCCGGAGGGCGGCCTCGATGCCGACGACGTCCCAGCCGGTGGCCGGATCCAGCGGCACCGGGACCGGGATGGCGTGCGCGGCGCCGATGGCCTCCAGCGCGTTCGGGTACGTCGGCTGCTCGACCAGCACCCGGTCGCCGGGACCGGCCAGCATCCGCAGGACCTGCACGAACGCGTGATGCGCGCCGTTGGTGACCATCACCTGATCGGCGTTGGTCGGCAGCCCGCGTTCGGTGTAGCGGCGGGCGATCCGCTCGCGCAGGACCCGCAGTCCGCGCACGTGGTAGCCGTTCTCGCCGAGGTGGTCCCCCAGCGCCTTCCGGGCGGCGTCCACGGCGGGGACGAGGCCGGCGATGGCGGGCGGGCAGGCCTGGGCTAGGTCGATGAGGTCCTCGCCGGACGGCAGGAGCGTCTCCCGGCCCCGGCCGCCGGGCGACGCGATCCAGGATCCGGCCCCGCGACGGCTGGCGACCAGCCCGTCGGCCCGCAGTTTGTCCAGCGCGGCGCCGATCAGCGTGCGGCTGACCTCCAGCGCGTCGGCGAGTTCCCGTTCGGCCGGGAGCTTCGTGCCGAGCGGGAGCCTGCCGTCGAGGACGAGCAGCTCGACCGCCGCCGCGAGATCGGCGGCGCCGTGACGAGAACCACTTTGCCGCCAACTTCCCAGCAAAGTGGCCAATTTCAGGCCCGAAACGCGTCCAGTCAGCGGAATCAGCGGTTCCATAAGACCAATTATTGCGGATTGGCCATGGTCAAGGTAGCCACTTACCCCTGATGGTGCACACGTGGCACTAAAACTCGACCTCAGACCTGTCGGCATCTCGCACGACACCACCCGCCGCTCGATCCAGCTCGTCGGCGGGCTCGCCCTCTACGGCGGCAGCATGGCCATGCTGACCAGGTCCGGCCTCGGCCTCGATCCGTGGGACGTCCTCCACGAAGGCCTGATGAAGATCACCGGCCTCACGTTCGGCACGGTCACCGCCTTCGCTTCGGTCGCGGTGCTCCTGCTGTGGATCCCCCTGCGGCAGCGGCCCGGGATCGGCACCGTCGCCAACATCGTGGTCATCTCGCTCACCGTCGACCTGGTGCGGGTCTTCCTGCCCGACCAGCACGTCCTCGGCTGGCAGCTCCTCAACCTGGTCGCCGGGGTGGTGCTCAACGGCCTCGCCGCCGCGATCTACGTCGGCGCGCGCCTCGGCCCGGGCCCCCGCGACGGGCTGATGACCGGCTTCGCGGCCCGGACGGGCAGGTCGATCCGCCTCGTCCGGACCCTCATCGAGATCACCGTCCTGGCCGCCGGCTGGCTGCTCGGCGGCACCGTCGGGATCGGCACGATCCTCTACGCGCTCGCCATCGGGCCGCTCACGCAGGCCTTCCTGCCGCTGACCGTCTGGCGTGAACGCTCGTGAGTGATCTCCTCAGCTGGCCTGGCGGCGCTCCAGCAGCCGCCGGACGGCGAGGTAGTCGATCCCCCGCTGAGCGAGGACGTCGGCCGCGACGCCGGGAAGGGCCGTCAGCGCGAGCAGGAGGTGCTCGGCCTCTATGCGCTTGTCACCGGCATCGATGGCTTCGTGAAGGCCCTTCTCCAGCACCTTCTTCGCGTCCGCGGTGAAGGTCCGATGGCCGCGCCCGCTCCGCTGCCCACCGGTCAGCGCGCCGGGGCCGTGGGTCTGCTCGACCCGTTCGACGATGTGCTCGACGTCGATGCCGAATCCGCTCAGCGCTTCGACATCGGCGTCGCTCATCCCGCCCCGGCGACGTACGCGCCGGAGATCGTCGGCCAGTTCGTCGGCCGGGCAGCCCAGCGTGGTCAGCACGCCCGTGTTCCGGGCGAGGGATGTCAGCAGGTGCAGCGGGTCGACGGTCGCGGCCGCTTCGTCCGACGCGACCCGCTGTGACCCGACGACGACTTCGCGGGCTTCGTGACTGAAGCGTTCGAACATCAGTGCCTCCCGTATTTCTTGTGCACCGCTTGCCTGCTGACCCCCAGCTCGGCGGCGATCTCCTGCCAGGACCAACCATGCACCCGCGCGCTGCGGACCTGCACGGCCTCGAGTTGTTCCAACAGCCGGCGCAAGGCGGCGACGGCGCGCAATCCCACGCGGGGATCACGGTCACCGGCTCGCGCGGCCAGATCTGTCGCTTCGGTCATGACGTCAACCTACGTTGACATGCGTCCTGTGTCAACCAGAGTTGACAGTTAGGGTCGGGGCATGGCCGAAATCTCAGTGGCGGAAAGGGACGGAGTCGGCCCGGACGGATCACCGCGCCCGACCGAAGACCACGTCGCCGTGCTCGGAAACGCCGTGGTGGTGCTGGACGGGGCGACCTCGCCGCAGCCGGATCTCCCGTCCGGCGGCTGGTACGCGAGTCTGCTGGTGCACAGCCTCTCGCAGGCACTGGACGCGGAACCAGGAGCGGATCTCGCGATCCTGCTGGCCGAGTCGATCGCCGACGTCGCCCGGCGCGAAGGCCTCGAACCGGGCCGCTCGCCGTCGAGCACGGTCGCGATCGCGCGCTGGACGGACGACACCGTCGACGGACTCGTGCTCGCCGACAGCCCGATCGTCGCGTTCGGGCCCGACGGCGCCGACCCGCTCACCGACGACAGGCTGGTCTCGCTGCGCGGCGGCGGTCAGCTCCGCACCGGCTCCGACGTCCGCGCCAAACGCAACGCGCCGGACGGCTTCTGGGTCGCCGAGGCGGAACCGAAGGCGGCCGCCGAGGCCGTCCGCCGCAGCTGGCCGCGCTCGGAGGTCGACGCCCTGCTGCTGGCGACGGACGGCGTCGCGATCGGGGTCGACGAATACGACCTGTTCGACTGGCCGGAAGTGCTCGCCATCAGCCGGGAACGCGGTCCGGACGCGGTCCTCGACGCGGTGCGCACGGCGGAGAAACAGGACCCCGACGGCGAACGCTGGCCCCGTGCGAAAAGGCACGATGACCAGCTACTGGTACTGGTCGACTTCCGGGTAGCCCCAGGGTAAAACCGGGGGCTTCCCGGATCGGAAAGCCGCGTCCGCGCGAGCACCCTGGACCCATGACGTTCCCCGGGGAGAGATCGCGTGTCAGACCTTGGCTGATCGCGTCGGCGGCGGCCATCGGCTGGGCACTGCTCACCATGGTGGTGCTGCATCTGATCAGTTCGCGCGATCCGGTGTTCGACACGCTGTCCAGCTACGCCTACGTCGACCGCGGCACGGGCATGCTCGGGGCCAGCGTGCTCTCGCTGTCCATCGGCTCGCTCACCGCGCTCGGCGCGCTGGCCGCGGCCGGGGTCCCGCTCAGCCGCACCACGAAACTGCTCTTCGTGCTGTGGTCGCTCGGCTTGGCGGCGGCCGCGATCTTCCCGGCGAGCTACCCCGAATTCCCGGATCCGGTCAGCGGCGAGATCCACCTCTACGCCTGCCTCATCGCGTTCCTCAGCCTGCCCGCCGCCGGTTTCACCCTGCGCGACAACCTGCGCGGCACCCCCGCGGCCAGGCAGGTCGGCCGCCTGGCCTGGGGCAGCGCGACCGGCCTGATCGTCTTCGGGCTCAGCTTCATCTTCGTGCGCCTGTCCGACATCCCGTTCTTCATGACACTGACCGACATCGTCCCGGTCGGTGTCGCGCAACGGCTTTCGCTGGTAGCCCACGTGATCCTGATCGCCGGGATGCTGAAGGTCGCGTCAGCGGCTCACCGCGTCGGCGAATTCCGGGGCGTACCCGTAGAGGCCGGGCAGTCCGCCCGTGTGCAGGAAAACAACGTGCTCGTCGGCCGCGAAATGGCCTTCAGCGGCCCACGCGATCAGCGCGGCACCCACTTTGCCGGTGTACACGGGATCGAGCGCGATCCCTTCCATACGACCGAAAAGCCGCACCGCGTCCCAGGTCCCGTCGGTCGGGATGCCATAGCCGGGGCCGATCGCGCGGTCGTCGATGCGCAGTCCTTCGAGTGACGGCGGCGTCCTGCCCAGCAGGGCGGATGCCGCGGTCGTGAGGTCGGACAGGTTGTCCAGAGCCTCGTCCACCGGGTGGCTGACGCAGGCGATGTCGAGCGTCAGCCGGTCGAGGTCCGCCGTCCCCACGATCAGCCCGGCCGCGGTGCCACCGCTGGCGTGCGGGGCGATCAGCCGCGCCTTGGTGATGCCACGCTCGGCGAGTTGCCCGGCGATCTCCTGCGCGGCGGCGACGTAGCCGAGCGCCCCGACGGCGTCGGAGCCGCCGACCGGGAAGGTGGCCACCTGACGGCCCTCGGCCGCGGCCTCGGTGATCAGCCGGTCGTAGGTCCTGCCGGTCTCCTCGCCGTCCCGGCAGATGTGCACGTTCGCGCCGAAGAGGTGATCGAGGGCGACGTTGCCGGACCGTTCGTAGGCGTCGCCGTCACGCGGCACCTTGGCGGTGAGCACGAGTTCGCATCGCAGTCCGAGCTTCGCGCAGGCCGCGGCGGTCTGACGGCCGTGGTTGGTCTGCAGCGCGCCGAAGGTGATCACCGTGTCGGCGCCCGACTCGATCGCCGCGCCGAGCAGGAATTCGAGTTTGCGCAGTTTGTTGCCGCCCACCCCCAGCGGATGCACGTCGTCCCGTTTGAGCAGCAGGTTCTTCAGGCCGAGGGCCTCGCCCAAACGGGGTGCCGGATGCAGCGGCGTCGGACAGCCGCCGAGGTCGACGCGGGGGAAGCGATCGAGGTTCATGAAAGTCACGTAACCACACCGACACTACTCGGTGGTATCGTTCGTTTGAACGAACGAGACGTGCAGGGGGAGCCATGACCACCTCGAAACCGAGCCTCGCGTTCACCGGCCTGGCGGAACAGGCCGCACTGCTCGCCAGTGGGGCGACGTCCTCCGTCGAGCTGACGCGCCTGGCGCTCGAACGCGCCGAAGCGAGCCAGCCGACCCTCAACGCCTTCAAGTGCCTTCGCCACGAGGACGCCCTTCGCGAGGCCGAAGAGGCGGACCGGCGGCTGGCCCGCGGCGAGACCGCTCCCCTGCTCGGCGTCCCCACCGCGATCAAGGACGACCTCGACGTCGCCGGGCTGCCGACGGCGTTCGGCTGCGAAGGCGACTTCTCCCCCGCGACGGCGGACTCCCCGCCCGTCGCCGCCCTTCGCGCGGCGGGCGCGGTGCTCATCGGCAAGACCAACACCCCTGAACTCGGCCAATGGCCCTTCACCGAAGGCCCGGCGTTCGGCGCGACCCGCAATCCGTGGGACCCCGAGCGCACTCCGGGCGGTTCCTCCGGCGGCGCGGCGGCGGCCATCGCGTCGGGGGTGATCGCCGCCGCGCTGGGTTCCGACGGGGCCGGGTCGATCCGGATCCCGGCCGCGTGGACCGATCTGGTCGGGATCAAACCGCAACGCGGCCGCGTCCCGACCGAACGGGAACTGTTCCACGGCCTGACCGTGGTCGGCCCGCTCGCGCGCACCGTCGCCGACGCGGCCCTGCTGCTCGACGTCGCCGCCGGGACCGGCACCGCGTTCCAGTCGGCCGCCCGCCGTGAACCGGGCCGGATGCGCATCGGGTTGTCCACGAGGATCCCTTTCACCGCCACGAAAACCCGGCTCGACCCGGACGCGCACGCGGCCGTCGTCCGGCTCGCCGAGCGGTTCGCCGAACTCGGCCACGAGATCGTCGAGGTCGAACCGGACTACCGGCTGATCGGCCTCACCTTCCTGCCGCGGTCGCTCGTCGGCGTCCGTGACTGGTCCCGTCGCGTCCCGGACCAGGCGCGGCTCGATCCGCGTACCCGGGCCAACGCCCGGCAGGGTTCGGCGCTCGCCGGTCCGGCGCTGCGGCTCGCCAGGGCCGCGGAACCGGTGCTGCAGCGGCAGATCGGCTCGGTGTTCGGCCGGGTGGACGTGCTGCTCACCCCGACCACCGCGACCCCGCCGCCGCGGATCGGCAGTTTCGACCGGCTCAGCGGCTGGCAGACCGACCAGGCCATGATCGCCGCGTGCCCCTACGCTTGGCCGTGGAACGTGCTGGGCTGGCCGGGCGTCAACGTACCTGCCGGACCTAGCCCGGCGGGGCTTCCGCTCGGCGGGCAGCTGCTCGGCCCCTCGCATTCCGAGGAACGGCTGATCTCGTTGGCGGCGCAACTGGAAGAGGTCGAACGGTGGCAGGACCGCAAACCCGAGACCGCTTGGTGAACACCCGCGAGACCATCCTCCACGCCGCCCTCAAGGTGGTCGGGGAACAGGGGGTCGGCGGGCTGACCAACCGCCGCATCGCGCGGCAAGCCGAGGTCTCACTCGGCACGCTGACCTACCACTTCCCGAGCCAGACCGCGTTGCTGCGCGAGGCGATGCTGCTGTTCGTCGAGGAAGAGACCGCGAAGCTGACCGGGTTCGTCGACGCCTACCGCGAACAGGGGCTGAGCGTCGAACAGGCCGCGTCGGTGGTCGAACAGGTCATCGCGCAGCTCCCGTTCGGCACCGACGAACTCGGCGCGCACGAGCTGTACCTGCAGGCCGCGCGCGATCCGGGACTCCAGGACGCGGCCGCGCGCTGTTTCGCCGCCTACGACGAACTCGCGCTGGTGATCCTGCGGACGCTCGGTGTCGCGTCGCCGGAACGCCTGACCGGACCGGTCGTGGCACTGATCGCCGGGCTGCAGCTGCGCAGGCTCGCCACCGGCGACGACGGCGTGGAGGTGGCGCTGCCGTTGATGATGCTCGTCCGCGGCGCGTCATGAGCGGTCCGCCGATCGTCAAGGGGACGGCGGCGTGGAGGTACTTCGGGGACTTCCGGGCCGGGCTGCTGGCCGGTCAGGTGCTGGTGCTGCAGGTCGCGCATCCGGTCGTGGCGGCCGGGGTGCGGGATCATTCCGACTACATCGAGGATCCGTGGACCCGGCTGATGCGCACGGCCGCGTCGCTGTCCATCTACATCTACGGCGGACCGGCGGGAGCCCGGTACGAGGCGGACCGGCTGCGCGCCCTGCACCGCTCGTTCACCGGGGTCGACGCCGACGGTCACCGCTACAGCGCGCTCAATCCGCACGCGTACGCCTGGGTTCACGCCACCCTCGTCATGGTTCCCGTTGACACACAACGGTTCTACGGCACACCGATGACCAGGTCCGAACTGGACGAATACTACGCGCAGATGTGCGATGTCGGGCGCCTCCTCGGTCTGCGCGAACAGGATCTGCCCCCGACCTGGCCGGAATTCGAGCGGTACTACGCGGAAATGCTCGACGGATTCGGTCCGAACGAGACGATCTCGACGTTGTTCGAGACGATCCGGACGGTGAAGAAGCCGTGGCGATGGCTACCCGACCAACGTTGGACACGGCTTCAACGGTGGCAGTACCGCGGGCAGATGTTCGTCATCCGGGGCACGCTGCCGCCCGCGCTCCGGGATCGCCTCGGTCTACAGTGGACAGAACGGGACCAGCGCCGGTTCGACCGCTTCCGCACGGCGGTCCGGGTCTTCGGCGGGCTGGTGCCGGTGCCGTTGCGCTCCTCGCTCGTGCGCCGGATCGGCAGGCTGAACGTCTGGTTCCGGGCCCACCCCCGCGCGTACCGTTTCCTGGGCGGCACCACCGGCCCCGGAAGCGCCCGCGTTTAGTCCTCTGAACGCGCCCTGCTGGAAAACCTGAAACCGTTTTCACTCGGGTGAAAACCCCACCGGAGTAAGGGACGCAGTCCCCTTTACGGGGGACCCCGGTTCACCCCGCGCCGTGACGCTTTCCCTTGGCGCCGTCGCTAACTTCAGCCGGGATGGGGAATTCACCGAGGGGGCGGCGCACGGCGCCGTTGGTCATCGTCCGCGTACTCGTGCTCTGTGCGCTGGCGTTCTTGCTGTCGGGCGGCACGGCCCAGGCGGACGGCGTGTCGAGCGGGGCGGACGTGCAGGTCGCGCAGACGCTCGGCACCCGGGATCTCACGATCGTGCTGCGGCGGATGGACATCGCACCCGGTCCACTGCACGTCGACGTCGTCACGCACGCCGGGAGCGCGCCGGGCACGCTGAAACTGCGCGCGTCCACCGCGGGGACGACTTTTTCCGAAACCACGGTCCAGTTGGGCGAACGGCCCGGCGCCTATTCGGCGCTGCTGCGGGTCGACCGACCGGGGCCATGGGAACTCGGCCTCGACGACGGGACGGACACCGGGTCGATCCCGTTCATCGTCCCGGCCAGGGTCATCCCTCCGTGGGAAAAGGCCACTTTCGGCGGTTTCGTCGCCGCGGGGGTGTTCCTCGTGATCGGTCTCGTCATCGCGATGCGCGTCAAACGGCCACAACTCGCGCTGATCCCGGCGGGCGGGATGGTCGCCGCGCTCGCGGTCGCGATCACCGGCGCGATGCTTTCCGCGTCGACCCCGCCGCCGCCCGCGCCAGGAGCGGCACTGGACCCGACGATCGACAACATCCAGGACCCGTACGCGAACGCGCAGTTGTCCACAGTGGACTTCTCGCGGCCGCCGGTGAATCTCGCCGTGCACTCCCCCGGCGCCAGGGCGGGCGGGCTCGCCGAGGTTCGGATCGCGCTGGCCGACGGGGCGACCGGCCGCCCGGTCGACGATCTTCTGGTGCACGACAACGCTTTGATCCATCTTGTCGTCATCTCGCCGACGGGCAGGCTCTGGCATCTGCATCCGGTGCGGGTCGGCCCCGGCGACTACCGGGTGAAGTTCACCCCGCCCGAGTCCGGGACCTACGCGGTCGCCGCCGAACTCGCGCGGCGGGGCGGTGGCGTCCAACTGGTCCGCACCACGATGCCTGTCGCGGCTGGGGCGGAATCCCCCGCCGAGCCGGTGCCCGCGGGGGCTGGTCCGCGGGTCGTCGGCGGCAACCCGGTCGACATCGACATCGAACCGGGCACGCCGACGACGATCACCGCCCGGTTCGCCCGCGCGGATCTCCAACCCTGGCTGGGCATGCTCGGCCACCTGATCGTCGTCGGCCCGATAACCGGCGACGGCCGGGTCGGCGCGGATGCCGCTGCCGCGCCGACCTGGGCCCACGTGCACTCGATGATCCCGCAATCCCCTGGCATGCCAGGGAAACCCGACGAAACCGTCGCCGCGTACGGCCCCGCCGTCCCGTTCACCTACACCTTCGCCGCCCCCGGCAAGTACCGGATCTGGCTGCAGGCCGAACGCGACTACACGGTGCTGACCGTGCCCATGCAGCTCGAAATACCGCCGGGAGGGGCGCCCCAGTGAATTCCTCAATGAACACAGTGGACTCCCCAATGAACACAGTGGACAGACGAAGGCCCGCCCTGCTCATCTCCGTGGTCGCCGTGCTCGTGGTGGCGATCGTGGCCTGGCTGCTGTGGCCTTCCGGCGGCGGGGCGCAGGTGCAGTCGTCTACTCAGGGCCCGTACACCGTGCAGTTGTCGGTCGAAGATCCGCACCAGGGCGGCAATGTCTTCGCCGTGAGCGTCACGGGCGCGACTCCGGAAGTCGTCACCCTCGAACCCGTCATGCCGCAGATGGGACACGCCCTCGCGCCGTCTCCCGCGATCGCGGAGGCACCGGGCCGGTATCGCACCGGCGACGTCCTGCTGCCGATGTCGGGCCAATGGGAGATCACCGTTTCACTGCGCGGGCCGTCCGGCGCCACGCAGCACGTTTTTCCTTTGCTGGTCAAGTAAGAGAGGGAGGTCGGGGTATGGATCTCACCGCGGGAGGGGCGAGGGTCGCCTCGGTGACACGAACCGAGCGCACCGGACTCGTGCCGGCGGGCACGGTGCTGGCCGGATCGGTGATCTCGCTGATCGGGCTGACCTGGGACATCCAGTGGCACGGCGACGTCGGCCCGGACACGTTCTTCACGTTGCCGCATCTGTTCCTGTATTCGGGCAGCGCGATCTCCGGGCTCGCGAGCCTCGTGGTCGTGCTGATGACCACGGCGGCGCGCCGGGCTGGCCGTCCGGTCGACGCACGCGTGGGCGGCCGCGCGATCAACGTC
The DNA here is from genome assembly GCF_000478275.1 of Amycolatopsis orientalis DSM 40040 = KCTC 9412. Taxonomy (GTDB): domain Bacteria; phylum Actinomycetota; class Actinomycetes; order Mycobacteriales; family Pseudonocardiaceae; genus Amycolatopsis; species Amycolatopsis orientalis. The sequence continues at coordinate 99,390 of NZ_ASJB01000085.1, read as the reverse complement.
TTCGGCAAGGTCTTCGCCGCACCGGCCGGCTATCTGGTGACCGGGGCGGGCGCGGCGATGTTCCTGCTGTACGGCCTGTGGGACCAGTGGTGGCACGGCCTGTACGGCTTCGACGCGGTGATCGACTCGCCGCCGCACATCGGGCTGCTGCTGTCGATCACGCTGAGCATCATCGGCACCGTCATGGTGTTCGCGGCCGCGCGGGAACACCGCTGGGGGACGGCCGGGGTGGTCGGCAGCCTCGGTGTGCTGATCGCGTTCAGCACGGTCACCGTGCTGGGGCTGCAGCAGATCGACGCCGACCCGATCGACGTCGTCTCCGTGGGTATCGCGTTCCTTTCGGTACTGCTGGTCTCGGCGGGCGCGGGTTTCTGGGGCAGGCCGGGCGGAGCCGTGCGGGTCGCCGTTGCGCTCGCGGTCATCCAGGCGATCACCTGGTGGTTCTCGCCGTGGGCCGCGGAGGCGTACGCGAGCGCCGTCGGCCTGCCGATGCGCGACTACATCGACGGCGTGCCCGCGATGCCCGCGATGATGCCGATGGCGTTGCTGCCGATCGCCGCGGTACTCGAAGCGGTCTACCTGCTTTCGCGGCGAGGCTGGTCCGCTGGCCGTGTTTCGGTGCTGGCGGGCGGGATCGGCGGTCTGCTGATCGGCGCGACCATGCCGATCCAGAACGTGATCGTCTACGGGGGCTCGCTCGACTGGCCGGTCGTGTTCGGGACGGCCGCGGTGGGCGCGGTGTTCGGGTTGCTCGGCGGGTTCGCCGGGTGGCGGTTCGGCGGGATGCTGAGGCTGCTGGCCCCGGCGAAAGGGGAGAACACGCATGCGTAAGGCCTTGCTGGCGCTGGCGGCGGCGATCGGGTTGCTGTTCGCGACCACACCCGCGGCGAACGCCTACGAACCGGTGAACATCGTCCATACCGAACGGGTGCAGGTCGGCCCGTACGGGATGACGGTCGGGTTCAGCACCTGGCCGTTGCGGGCCATGCAGTCGCTGGACTTCACGTTCATCCCGGACGACGGGATCGCCGGGAAGTCGGGGACGCTCGCGTTCGTCAATCCGGAGACCGGGCGGCTGGGCCGGCCGCAGCCGCTGGCGAAGCATCCGCGGAAGCTGGAGGTGTGGGGGCTGGACATCCGGGCGCTGAAGACCGAGGGGGCGTGGACGTTCCGGTTCGAGATCGACGGGCCCGCCGGCCGGGGGACGGGGGAACTCCGCGATCTGACGGTGCTCGAACAGCCGGGGCCGCCGATGGCGGTGAGCTGGTCGATCAGCCTGATCCCGCTGATCGTCCTCGCCGTCCTGATCGTCGTCGCCTGGCGGCGCACGAAGTCCAGGTTGCGCGGAAACGGGCTCCCGGCCCCGGTGTGACTCGGTGTGACCGAAGATCGGATGGCTCGCGTGTCCCGGATGGGCACGCGAGCCGTTCGTCATGGGCTCAGATCGAACTGTCCTGCCTTGACCGCCTTGAGGAACGCGTTCCACTCACCGGAATCGAAGACGAAGACGGGACTGGTGGCCAGCTTGGTGTCGCGCACCCCGACCAGGCCTTCCCGGCCGAGGTTGACCTCGACACAGTTCCCCCCGTTGGGCTCGCTCGCGAAGGACTTCTCCCACGCGGCGTCGTCGAACAGCGACACGGCCGTGGTCGGATCGTAATCCGCCGCCGATGGATAATCGGCCATTGGTCGTACCTCCGAACGTCGGTCGGGGGTGCGGGCCGCCACCAGCGCGAACCGTCACTGCCCCAGCTTCTCCTTGCCTCAACGGGACTATCCCGCACGGCCAAGTGGGTGATCAACTCCGCCCACCCTCGACATGAAGATTATTCCAGGAGTAGGATTAATCGCAGCGGCCGGGGCTCGGTTGTTGGTGAATCGCTCGCAGTCTGCAGAAACCTCGGCGGCACGCGCCACCGGGTGGGCGTTCAGCAGGGGTTTCGCCGTTCCAGCAGGCCACCGACGGCAGGTGACCGGCCGGAGCATCACCCCGCGGCGCATGACCACCCATCGCCGACCTCGTGGGGGAGGATCAGCGTGATCATTCAGGACACCATGCCTGCGACGGTACTGGCCGTCGGCAGGCTCATGGCCGGGACGGCGGGGGAAAGCCGCCGCTCCGCGCATCTGTTCGACCTGCACTCCGGGGGTTCGCACCCCGAATTCCTGCACGCCCGCTGCGGCGCGGCGATGCCCTACGACCACCTGGAATGGATCCCTGTCGGCGCGGGGATGCCCTGTGAACGTTGTCTCGGCCTGGCCGGTTCGGCGGACCAGACGCGGTTGCCGCGTCCGAGCCGGGGGGTGTGACCGGATGGCCGTCCGCCTCACCACGCTGTTGTTCCGCCGTGAGGACGAACGCCTGGCGTCCGCGAAGCGCCGCAACATCGGCCTCGAACTGCGTCAGCGGTTCGGGTTCAGCCTCATCCAGGCGCCGCTGCGCAAGCAGCCGCCGTGGAACTCCGAAGTCGATTTCCCCGGACGGCGCTGCGGGCACCGGGACCTGATCAGGACCGGCCGTCCACTCGAAGGTCACTTCGAGCTGTCGCCCTTGATCGGGCATCTGACCGGCCGGGCCTGATCGCTCCGGAGTCCTGGTCTCAGGGCTTGCGGCCCAGCCCGCCCAATCCGCCGGTGAAGGTCGGGTCGTCGGCGAACCTGGCGCTCGCCCGTGAAGCCGCTTCGTCGAGGTGCCAGGCGGCCATCCAGTCGATCCCCGGCTCCACCATCTCCAGGCCGTCGAAGAACGCCGCGAACTCCGCGCGCGAGCGCAGGTGGAACGGCGCGCTCGTCTTCTTGTACAGCTCCTGGACGTTCTCGCGGTTGTCGCCGGCCTTACGGGTGACGCCGTCCTCGGTCAGATGCGAGGACAGGAAGTACGAACCCGACGGCAGCAGGTCGAGGTAGCGTTTGACCATCTCGTGCACCGGTTCGTCCGGGCCGAGGAAGTACAGCAGGCCCACCATGACCAGCCCGATCGGCTGGCGAGGGTCGAGCACCCCGGTTTCGAGGGCGCGTTTCCAGATGTCGTCGGGGTCGCGCACGTCGCCCTGCAGGACCGCGTGCCGCCCCAGCAGTCCCTCACGTTCCAGCAGCAGCTGGGAATGCGCGACGGCGACCGGCTCGATGTCGATGTAGACGACGCGGGAGTCCGGGTTGATCGCGCTCGCGATCTGGTGGACGTTGCCGACGGTGGGGACCCCGGAGCCGATGTCGAGGAACTGTGTGATCCCTTGGCGCGCCAGGTATCCCACGCCGCGGCCGAGGAAGTCGCGCCCGACGCGGGCGAACGTCTTGACTTCAGGGAACTGCTTGAGCACCTGCGCGCCGAACTCGCGGTCGATGGCCCAGTTGGCCGAGCCGCCGAGGAACCAGTCGTACACCCTGGCCACGTTGGGTCGTTCGAGGTCGACACCTTCGGGGGCTACGGGATCCTGCTGCGTGGTCATGCCGTCACACCTCGTCAGAAAGCGGGTTTGCGGGCGACCCCGCCGATGACGCAGTTAAGCGTAGGCGAGCCGGGGTCGTCCAGCCTCCATGCGCCGACCGGGACCAGACCTGGCTCCGCGAGTTCGAAATCCCCGAAGAAGCCCAGGAGCTCTTCCCGGTCCCGGAAGGAGGCGGGCGTGCTCGACTGGTCGTACTGTTTGACGACGCGCTGGATCTGTTCCAGCTCGTCACCTTCCACGCCGGACATCGTGACGTGGGAAAGAACGTAGAAGGAACCGGCGGGCAGCAGCCTGCGGTAGCGCGCGATGATCCCGCCGAGTTCGGGGCCCGGCACGAAATGCAGGACCGCGACGGTGAGCAGGGCGACCGGTTTCGCCGGGTCGAGCACGCCGGTGTCGAAGGCGCGCTCCCAGACGTCGTCCGCGTCGCGCAGGTCGCCGCCGATCACCGCGTGCCGGGCGGGGTCGCCGCCCCTCTCCAGCAGGATCTTGGCGTGCGCGACGGCGACCGGTTCATTGTCGACATAGACGCAGCGGCTGTCCGCGTCGACGTCGTCGGCGATCTCGTGGACGTTGCCGACGGTCGGCACGCCGGAACCGAGGTCGAGGAACTGGGTCACGCCGTTTTCGACGCAATAACGCACTGCGCGGCCGAGGAAGGCGCGGTTCGCCCTGGCGCCGGTGCGGATGAGCGGGAAGGCCTTGACCAGCTGCTCGCCGAATTCCCGGTCCACCGCCCAGTTCGCGGTTCCCCCGAGTGCCCAGTCGTAGATCCGGGCGGCGTTGGGCCGCTCGAGATCGACGCCCTCGGGTACGAACTCCGGGTCCACGTCCTGCCCCTGTCCACTCGGCCGCAGTGATGTGCCGTAACCCTACCGAAGGGATATCCCGCGCTTTCAGGATTGCATCTGATTGCGGTACAGCTCGGCGAGTTCCTTGAGGAACTGCCGGGTCTCCTGGCGTTCCAGCGCGGCTCCGCGCAACCTGTCCCAGGAGTCGACGAAGATGTTGAAGTCCTTGACGTCGTCGAGGTACAACCCGCCGGCGGAATGCTCGATGTAGACGAAATCCCTGGTGCGGTCGGGAAAACGCATGATGGTGAAATCGTTGGGCACGGCGGCGAGCCGGGCGCCGAACGGCAACACGTGCACATACACGCGCGGATGCTTGTCCAGCGCCAGCAGATGCTCGACCTGGTCCAGCATCACCGCGGGCGCGGAACCACCGGGAGCGCGGCGCAAGGCGCCTTCGCTGATGATGAACCGGTAGTAGGGCGGCTGCTGTTGCTCGAAAACGGCTTTGCGGTCCAGCCTGTTGCGCACCAGCGAGGTGACGTCGGTGGCGCCCGCTTCGGTGAACTGCTTGAGCATGTAGTGCTCGGACTGCAGCGGGCCGGGGATGCGCTCGCCGTGCCAGGTGAGGATCTCCGCGGCGGCGGGTTCGAGGTCGGTGAAGGTGCGAAACCAATGCGGCACCACGGATCGGTACCCGGACCAATGGCCGCGCTGCCCGGCCGCGGCGCGGGCCAGGTTCATCAGCGTGTCGGCCTCGTCGCCGTTGATCCCGAACGCGTTCAGCATCGATCGCACATCCCCGAGCTTGACCCCGACGGCACCGGACTCGATCTTGTTGACCTTGCCCTGGGTGCAGCCGAGAACCTCGGCGACCTGCTGCTGTGTCATCCGCGCGGCGTTGCGGGCATGCCGGAGCTCGTTTCCGAGTTGCTTCCGGCGCGAGGTGACGGTGCTGGCCATCAGCCTTGCTCTCCCGGACCACATAGCCAGGACCACGGTTCCCCGCCGTCCTGCGCGCGAACATTCGAACCCACCCAGGGTAGACCACCTTGCGGGGTTCGATGATGACATTGCGCAGCGTTCCAGGAAACGGCTGAAAACACCAGTCACCTGGTGCGTCACCCTGGTGGCGGAGCGACTCATCACATTTCGGACACCTTGGTCGGGCATAGTGACCGAGTGGCCCAATCACCCTTCGCCCGGCAGGTCACCGATGGTGTCTTCGGGTACGTCCAGCCCGACGGCTCATGGTGGATCAACAACTGCGGTTTCGTCGACGGCGGCGACCACACCGTGATCATCGACACCTGTTCCACCGAACGGCGCACACGCGCACTCCTGGAGACGGCGGCGTCCACCGCCGGGGCGCCGGTGACGACCGTGATCAACACCCATCACCACGGCGATCACACGAACGGCAACTACCTGGCGACCGGCGCGACGATCGTCGGGCACCGGAAGACGCGTGAGGTGATGGTCGCGACCGGGATCAACACCTACGGGAACGCGTTCACCGGGAACGACTGGGGCCATCTGGAGCTGCGGCCGCCCGAAGTCCTGTTCGACGACCGGCTGACCGTGCACGCCGGCGATGTCCGGCTGGAGCTGATCCATCCGGGGCACGCCGCGCACACCACGAACGACGTGCTGGTCTGGCTGCCGGAACGGCGGGTGCTGTTCGTCGGCGACCTGATCTTCAACGGCGGCAGCCCGTTCGCGCTGATGGGCTCGCCCGCCGGCTGGCGGAAGGCGCTGGACGTGGTCCGCGAGCTGGAGCCGGAGACGATCGTGCCGGGGCACGGCCCGATCTGCGGGCCGGAGGCGATCGATGTCGTGGACGGCTATCTCGGCTTCCTGCAGAAGCTCGCCGCCTGGGGGAAGGCCGCCGGTCTGACGCCGCTCCAGGCCGCTCGCGGAGCCGACCTCCGGCCCTACGACGCACTGTCCGAACAGGAACGGCTGCCCGCGAACCTGCATCGCGCCTACGCCGAACTCGACGGCCTCGACTGGGGTGCGCCGATCGATCTTCAGGCGGCGCTGGCGGACATGGTCACCTACAACGGTGCCCCGATCCGGTGCTTCTCCTGACGGCTCCACCCAGCCCGCACCCGACGTCGCGGAGCCCGCGTTCACGGTGGTGAATGTGGCCTTCGCAACGCCCGCCCCCCTCGCGCGCCCGAACCCCAGCCCCCCACCCGTCCCTGGGGGGCGACCCCGAGCCCAGCGTACCGGCACCCCCCGACCACCCTGGCCAACCGAGCCGAGTTGTCCACAGGTCGACCCGGTTGTGGACAACTCTCGTTTGATCCCTTCTCGTCCCGGCGCCGTATCCCTCACCGGGGATAGGCTCGGCAGGGGAATCGACGCGGAAGGGTGCGGATGAGCAAGAAGGCGAGCATCGGGGTCACCGGACTGGCGGTCATGGGCCGCAACCTGGCCAGGAACCTGGCGAGGCACGGGCACACGGTGGCCCTGCACAACCGTTCCGAGAAGCGGACGAAGGAACTGGTCGAACAGTTCGGGGACGAAGGCGACTTCATCCCGGCGTATTCGGCGCAGGCGTTCGTCGACGCGCTGGAACGACCGCGCCAGGTCGTGATCATGGTCAAGGCCGGGGCGCCGACGGACGCCGTGATCGACGAGTTCGTCCCGCTCCTGGAAAAGGGCGACGTGATCGTCGACGCGGGCAACGCGCATTTCGCGGACACCCGCCGCCGCGAGGCCGCGCTGCGCGAGAAGGGCATCCACTTCGTCGGCACCGGCGTGTCCGGCGGCGAGGAGGGCGCGCTGCACGGGCCGAGCATCATGCCGGGCGGGTCCAAGGAGTCGTACCGGTCGCTGGGGCCGCTGTTCGAGGACATCTCGGCGAAGGTCGACGGCGAACCCTGCTGCACGCACGTGGGCGCGGACGGCGCCGGGCACTTCGTGAAGATGGTGCACAACGGCATCGAGTACGCCGACATGCAGTTGATCGCCGAATCCTTCGATCTGCTGCGCGGCGCCGGCGGCTACTCCCCCGCCGAGATCGCCGAAGTCTTCCAGACCTGGAACTCCGGACGGCTGGACTCGTACCTGATCGAGATCACCTCGCAGGTCCTGGCCCACACCGACTCCGCCTCGGGCAAGCCCTTCGTCGACATCGTGGCGGATCAGGCCGAGCAGAAGGGCACCGGCCGCTGGACCGTCCAAATCGGACTGGACCTGGGCGTGCCGATCAGCGGGATCGCCGAAGCCGTTTTCGCGCGGTCGCTGTCGGGTTCGTCGAACCTGCGTGAGGCCTCTCGCGGTCTCGGCGGCCCTTCGCGTGCTCCGCTGACAGGGTCCGCTTTGGACACCTTCGCGGACGACGTCGAACAGGCGCTGTACGCGTCGAAGGTGGTGGCGTACGCCCAGGGCTTCAACCAGATCCAGGCAGGCGGCGCCGAGTACGGCTGGGACATCGACCTCGGCAAGGTCGCGTCCATCTGGCGCGGCGGTTGCATCATCCGCGCGAAGTTCCTGAACGACATCACCGCCGCGTACGCCGAGGAGCCCGCGCTGCCGACGCTCCTGACCTCTGGTGGCTTCCGGAAGGCCGTCGAGGACGCCCAGGACTCTTGGCGTTCGGTGATCTCCACGGCGGTACGGCTCGGCATCCCGACGCCGGGCTTCTCCACCGCGCTCGCCTACTACGACGGTCTGCGCGCCGAGCGGCTCCCCGCCGCGCTGGTGCAGGGGCAGCGGGACTACTTCGGTGCCCACACCTACCGCCGGGTCGACCGCGAAGGCTCGTTCCACACCGCCTGGGCGGCCGACGGCCGTCCCGAGTCCTCCGCCTGACAAGAGCTGAAGGGAACCTTCCCCGCATCTCATGCGACGAAAGCGTCCTTCACCGCGTCACATGCGGTGAAGGGCCCCTTCAGCCCTTCCCGCGCGCGGCGACGATCTCCGCCAGCGCCTGCAGGATCGTCGCTTCGGTCTTCGCCTTCGTGATTCCCAGCTCCGTGAGCAAAGGGGCGTCGATTTCGAAAAGGGCCAGCAGGATGTGCTCGGTGCCGATGTAGTTGTGCCCGAGCCGCAGCGCTTCCCGCATGGTCAGTTCCAGCGCCTTCTTCGCCTGCGCGCCGAACGCCATCTTCGCCGCCTCCACCGGTTCGGCGGTAGGTTCCGGCAGCCGTGCCACCGCGGCCTCGCGGACGGCGTCGAGGGTCACGTTCTGCGCCACGATCGCCCCGGCGGCGAGCGCGGCCGGTTCGGCCAGCAGGCCGAGGACCAGGTGCACGGGCTCGATCTGCGGGCTCTTGGCCGCCACGGCCTCGTCCCGCGACGCGACGACGACGTGCCTCGCGCGGTCGGTGTAGCGGCCGAACACCTTCACCAGGTCTTCGAGCGACGAGCCACCGGAGTCGACAAAGCGCTTCTGGGCGGCCTGCTTGGACACCCCCATGTTCTTGCCGATCTCGGTCCAGGACGCGCCGGAACGCCGCGCCTGGTCGACGAAGTGGCCGATCAGATGGTCGGCCACTTCGCCGAGGTGCTCGCCGAGGAAGACCGCGTCGGACAGCTGGCCGAGCACGTCGCCGTCGGGATGCTGCTGCTTGATATGGGAGATGAGGTCGTCGAGACGGACTGGAGTGGTCATACCGTCAACTTTAGGTTGACGATCTTCAATCGTCAACCTCGGGTTGACGCGACGGTGGCCTTGAGATCGAACCCGTTGGCTTCCAGCGTCTCGAACCGCGGCGCCGGATCCGCCGCGAACAGGCGGCGCGCGGCGATGTGGTCCGGTGGCCGGTTCACCGACTCGACACCGGCGAGGACACCGTCCCGGAACGACAGCACCGAGAACTTCCCGCCCTCCCGGTCGCCGGTCACGACGGTCCGCTCCGCCCCGGTCAAGATCCCCGCGATCTGCAGTTTCGCGCCGAGCTGATCGGTCCAGAACCACGGCAGGCTGTCGTACGGGGCCGGTTCGCCGACGATGGCCGCGGCCGCCGCCCGCGCCTGGTCGACGGCGTTCTGCACCGACTCCAGCCGCGTCGCGGTCCCGGCCTGGACGCACGGGAAGTTCGCGCAGTCCCCGACCGCCGAGATCTTCGGGTCGCTCGTGCGCAGATGCTCGTCGACGACGACACCGTTCGCCACGGCGAGCCCGGCCTCCTCGGCGAGCCGCGTCCTCGGCTCCACGCCGACGCCGACCAGCACCAGATCGGCGAGCAGGACGCTCCCGTCGCTCAGTTCGACCTCGGCCACCCGGTTCTCACCGCGCACCGCGGCGACCCCTTGGCCGAGCAGGACCGTATGCCCGGCCTCTTCGTGCAGAGCCGCGAAGTACGCCGAGACCTCCGGAGTCGCGACACGCGCCATCAGCCTGTCCTGCGCCTCCACGATCGTCACGGGCCGCCCGGCGTGCGCGGCGAATTCGAGGCCGATGAAGCCGCCCCCGACCACCACGACGTTCTCCGCGCTTTCCAGAGCCGCACGCAGCACATCGGCGTCGTCCTTGGTGCGCAAGGTGAACACACCGTCCAAAGTGGATCCCGGTACCGGGAGTACGCGGTTGCGCGAGCCCGTCGCCAGCACGAGATGGTCGTACTCGTGAACGGTCCCGTCCTCCAGTACCACCTTCGCGCCGTCGCGATCCACCGACGCGACGCGGCCGCCGATCAGCTCGATGCCCTTCTCCGCGAAGAAGTCCTCGGCCCGCAGACGCAACTGGGCGTCGCCCGCCGTCCCGGCCAGATAGCCCTTCGACAGCGGAGGCCGCTGATACGGCAGACCGGGTTCGTCGCCGATCAGGACCACCCGCCCGTCGAACCCCTTGTCCCGCAGCGAGGTCGCCACCCCGAACCCGCTCTGCCCGGCTCCTACGACGAGGACGGTCTCCATCGGCGCTCCTTCCGTTGTGCCCGATGTCCATTCAACACAGGTCCGGCCCGTTCGACCGCCCCTTCGAAACGTGATCCTCATGCGGCCGACGCGCTACGGTCATCCCGGGCGACTTAGCTTGATCGCCGTTGTTCCCGCGCGTCACAGGGGGTTACATGAGCTCCAGCCCGCCAGAGGTCCACCCGGTCGACCAGCGCCCGCCGCTGCCGAAGCTGACTTTGCTCGGCCTTCAGCACATGTCGATCATGTACGCGGGTTCGGTGGCCGTCCCGCTCGTCGTGGGCAGCGCGCTGAAACTGGACGCGGCGACGATCGCGTTGCTGGTCAACGCGGATCTGCTGGTCGCGGGCATCGCGACGCTGATTCAGGCGGTCGGGATCGGGCGCCTCTTCGGCATCCGGCTGCCGGTGGTGGCGGGCGCGACCTTCACCGTGGTCAACCCGATGATCATGATCGCCTCCCAGTACGGCATGCAGGCCGTCTACGGCGCGATGCTCGCGTCGGGCGTGTTCGGCCTGCTCATCGCCAAACCGTTCGCGAAGATGATCCGGTTCTTCCCGCCGCTGGTCTCGGGCACGCTGCTCGTCGTCATCGGCATCTCGCTGATCGCCCCCGGCGTCGGGCTGATCGCCGGCCACGACACCGGATCGCCGGACTACGCGAAACCCGCCAACCTCGCGCTCGCGTTCGGCGTGATCGCGGTGATCATCCTGTTCACCCGGGTCCTGCGCGGTTTCGCCAACCAGATCGGCCCGCTGCTGGCGCTGCTGATCGGCCTGGTCGCCGCGATCCCGATGGGCCTGGTGAGCTTCAAGGGCATCGCCGACGCCGACTGGTTCGGCCTCGCGTCGCCGTTCCACTTCGGCCCGCCGACCTTCCCGATCGCGGCGGTGCTCTCGATGTGCGTCGTGATGCTGGTGACCTACACCGAATCCACCGCCGACCTGGTCGCCGTCGGGGAGATCACCGGGCGGCCGCCGACCGATTCCGACCTCGCGCGCGGCCTCGCCACCGACGGCCTCTCGGCCATCCTCGGCGGCACGATGAACTCGTTCCCGGACACCGCTTTCGCGCAGAACGTCGGCCTGGTGCAGATGACCGGGGTCCGCAGCCGCTGGGTGGTGGCGATGGCGGGCGGCCTGCTCGTGCTGATGGGCCTGGTGCCGAAGGTCGGCGCGTTCGTCGCGGCCGTGCCGGAACCGGTGATCGGCGCGGTCGCGGTGGTCATGTTCGCGATGGTCGCCGTGGTCGGCGTGCAGAACCTGAAGAGGGTGGAGTTCTCCGGCAACCACAACACCTTCATCGTCGCGGTGTCGTTCGGTGTCGGGCTGCTGCCCGCGTTCGCCACGAACCGGTTCGGCAACTCGATCTTCTTCCAGCACTTCCCGCTGTGGCTGCAGACCATCTGCGGCAGCCCGATCACGGTCGCCGCGATCGTCGCCTTCACCCTCAACCTGCTGTTCAACCACCTCGGCAAACGCCGGGAGCCGGACCTGCTCAAAGCGCCCTGATCAGCACCAAAGCCATTTCGGCCACAGGTTGCATTCCTCGGTGGGCGTCGTGCTGGGCGGCGGCGGGGTCGGGTTGGGCGGCTGCGGCACGCCCGAGGAGCCGGTCGGCCTCGGCGGGTCGGCCGGTCCGTTCGACGAGGTCGGGGTGGTCGTGGTGTCCGGGGAGCCGGAGGACGACGCCGCCGCCGAACTCGACGTACGGCGGCTGGAGGTCGTCTTGCTGGCATGCGACGAGGGAGCGCCTTCGGAGCGCTCGCCGGTGCCGACCGTCTCCGTGGTCGGGACGGCCGACGTCGCGTCGGCTCCCCTGTTCTCGGACGGTCGCTTCGGCATCTCGATGACGCTGATCTGGTTCGGCGCCGCGTTCTGCTCGGGATCCCCGTCGAATCCGACGAGAACACCGGCCGCGCCACAGGCGACGACCACGGCGATCACCACCGCGATAACTCTCCAGCGTGACTTTGCCCGTGACTCCTCGTGATCATCCCAGCCCTCGCGAATGAGCAGGTCGGCGACCGAAACGTCGTCGTCATCCACCAGCTGAACCTTTCGCACCGGGAACGGCCAAGCAGTAGTTTTACCGGACGTCACCCCCGAATGGGTGAGGTTAACCAAAAATTATTCACCCGATCGAAGAAGCTGACGGCCCCCAGTCACACAGCGTGTATTCATGTGCGCTCGCGCATATCTGCGGCGGTCGCCCTTCGGTTCGCGTATACAGCGCCCTTCACGGGTGGTGTAATCGACGGTGCCAGCACCGGTAGAGGGGGTTCGGACGGATCATGGAGGCTGACGCCCTCGCCGTGCCGGGAGCCGGGAATTCCGGTCGTCCGACAGGCGCACCGCTCGGAAACGAGCCGGTCGGCGATCTCGGCCTCGCGGGCGACCACGCCGCCATCTGGTCGTACGACTTCGAGGGCGAGACCCTGTCCTGGCTGCCCGGACTGGAGAACCTACTGGGCGGATCCGGCCTCAGCGAAGCCGAGATCGAGTCGCGGCTCGCCGATCTGGTGGCCCCGCTGACCTCCGGCACCCGCACCTCGCCACCCTGGCGCGAGTTCGAACTCGAGCAGTCGTTCCGGAACCCGGCCGGGGAGATCCGCTGGATCCGCCTGCGCGCCCGCACCTTCGGCGACGAGAACGGTTCTTCCGGATTGCTCGGGATCGCGACCGACGTGACCGACGTCCGCGAGAACCGGCAAGCCCTCGAAGATCTCACTGACCGTTACCGGCTCTTGGTGGAACTCAGCCCGGACGCGGTCTGTGTCCACGAGGCCGGCGTTGTCACGTACGTGAACAGAGCCGCCGTCAGCGCGCTCGGAGCGTCCTCGACGGCCGAGCTGATCGGGCGGCCGATCATGGACTTCGTCGCCGACGAATCGCTCCCCGCCCTGCTGGACAGGATCGCGTCGCTCCATCGCCAGGGCGCGTCGACCGAGCCCGCGGACACCGTCATGCTCCGCCTCGACGGCACGAAGTACCTGGTCCAGAGCATTTCGGTGCGGACCACCTGGGAAGGCAGGCCCGCTTTCCAGGTCATCATGCGCGACATCAGCGCGCAGAAGGCCGCCGAAGCGACACTGCGCTACCAGGCCGCGCTGATCAGCCACGTCAGCGACGCGATCATCGCCACCAGCGGCGCCGGGGTGGTGACCAGCTGGAACCCGGCCGCGGAGAACGTCTACGGCTGGACGGCGGAGGAGGCGATCGGCGGCACGGTGAGCGAACTCGTCGGTGCCGCGCTCGACCCGGAAACGGTGCTGCGCAAGGGCGGCGTCCTGCGGACGACCCACCGCCACCGCAACGGCTCGACACTGGCCATCCGCATCTCGGCCGCGGAGATGAACGACGGTTTCGTGCTGGTCTGCGCGGACGAAACGGCCCGGCGGCGCGCCGAGCAGCACTACAGCACGGTGGTCGCGTCGCTCGACGAAGGCGTGGTCGTGATCGGCCCGGGCGGTCTCATCGAATCGGCGAACCCGGCCGCGTGCCGGATCATCGGCGTCGACCACGACGACCTCATCGGCATCCCCTGCGTGATGCTGGAGCTCTACGACGAGCAGGGGCGCATTCCTCCGGCCAGGATGCCGTCGGTGATCACCCGGCGCACCCGGGTCGCGCAGAACGGTGTCGTGCTGCGACTGCGAAGGAGCGATGGCGGCGACGTCTGGATCTCGCTGACGTCGAGGCTGCTGACCCCGGAGGACCCGTCGGCGAAGTCCGTGGTCGCGTCGTTCACCGACATCACCGAACGTCGCGCGATCGGGGAACGGCTCGCCCACGAGGCGACGCACGATCCGCTCACCGAACTCGCGAACCGGACGCTGGTGCTGGACAGCCTCGCCGAAGCGCTGTCCGGTGCCGGCCGCGCCGAGCTGACCACGGTGCTGTTCATCGACCTCGACAAGTTCAAGGTGATCAACGATTCCCTCGGGCATTCCGTCGGCGACAAGGTGCTCCGCATCGTCGGTGAACGGCTGCGCCGGGGAATCGGCGAAAACGACCTGGTCGGCAGGCTCGGCGGCGACGAATTCGTCGTCGTCACCGCGGAGATCACCGAACCGGACGAGATCAAGGCGCTGGCCGAACATCTGCGCGAGGCGCTGACCGAACCCATCACGGTCAACGGCAGGCAGCTGCACATCGACGCCAGTATCGGCATCGTCACCGCGGCCAACGACGACACCCGGACCGCCGAAGACCTGTTGCGCGACGCGGATGTGGCTATGTACCAGGCGAAAACGCTAGGCCGCGCGCGCTACGAGTTCTTCGACGTCGAGCTGCGGGAACGGATGCAAAGGCGGCTCCGCATGGAGCAGGACCTGCGCGACGCCCTGCAGAACGGGGAACTCTGGACGGCGTACCAGCCGGTCGTGGACATCGAATCCGGCGAGATGGTCGCCGTGGAAGCGTTGCTGCGCTGGAAACATCCGGCGCACGGGACGATCTCGCCCGCCGAATTCATCCCGCTGGCCGAGGAAAGCGACCTGATCAACCTGATCGGCAAGCACGTCCTGCGCACGACCACCCGCGAGATCGCGAAGCGGCGCGAACGGCTCGACGTCGACCTGAACCTCAAGGTCAACCTTTCGGCACGGCAGCTGGACGACCCGCATCTGGTGCCCACGGTGCAGGACGCGCTGAAGACCACCGGCCTGCCGGCGCACGCGCTGACCCTGGAGGTCACCGAGAGCGCGCTGATGCGGGACCAGGCCGCGGCCGCCGAAGTGCTGACGTCGTTGCGCGATCTCGGTGTCTCGCTGGCGATCGACGACTTCGGCACCGGCTATTCGTCGCTCGCGCAGTTGCAACGGCTCCCGCTGGACACGCTCAAGATCGACCGCACCTTCGTCACCGGCATCGCGGAATCCCGCGACGCGGCCGCGATCGTCAAGAGCATCATCGCGATGGCGCACGCCGTCGACCTGATCGTCGTCGCCGAAGGTGTCGAGGACGAAGAGCAGCTCGCCGTCCTGCGCGAGCTGCGTTGTGACCAGGCACAGGGCTTCCATCTCGGCCGCCCCGTGCCCCCGGACGAACTTTTCGGAGCGGCTGAATGAGTGTCGAGATCACATCCGGAGAAGACCGCTACGACATCGTCGTGGACGGGAAACCCGCCGGGCACCTGGATACCCGTACGCGGCCGGACGCGATTCTGTTCCTGCACACCGAGATCTCGGACGACTTCGCCGGCCAGGGCCTGGCGGGCAAGCTCGTGACCGCCGCGCTCGACGACGTCCGGGCGAAGGGCAGGTCGGTCCTGCCCTACTGCCCGTACGTGCGCTCGTTCATCGCGAAGCACCGCGAGTACGAGGACCTCGTCCCCGAGGACAAGCGCGCCGAATTCGAACTCTGAGTCCTCAGCCGGGGTAGATCTCCAGCAGTTTCGCGAGTTCTTCCTCGGTC
The DNA here is from genome assembly GCF_000478275.1 of Amycolatopsis orientalis DSM 40040 = KCTC 9412. Classification (GTDB taxonomy): domain Bacteria; phylum Actinomycetota; class Actinomycetes; order Mycobacteriales; family Pseudonocardiaceae; genus Amycolatopsis; species Amycolatopsis orientalis. The sequence goes on along the minus strand of NZ_ASJB01000085.1, from coordinate 83,862 downwards.
AGCACGACGTCCAGCTCGCGCAGCGTCGCGTCGAGCCGTGCGGCCGGGATCTTCGTGGTCTCCTTGGTCCCGTCCGGGCGTTCGACGATGAACTCCTCGCCGACGAGTTTCCGGCTGAGCCCCTCCTCCAGGCGCATGACCACCAGCTGCCCGGTGAACGGCGACCGCGGATGCGTCGACGTGTAGTGGTGGTAGACCTCGTAGTCGATCCGGTGCATCGGCGTGAGCGTGAAGGCGTGCAGGTCGGTCCAGTCGCCGTCCTCCAGTTTCTGCAGGCGCCACCAGTCGCCGTCGGCGACGAGCCGGTGCGGCCAGCCGGCCTGATCCACCACGGCGCCGTCGACCAGCGGCATCGGCACCAGCATCCCGGCGCCGAAACCGACGTCGACCAGGTGCCGGACACCGTCGGCCTCGACCACGAGCGTCATATGCGTGTACGGCCCGTTCTTCTGCGGCTGCACCCGCGCCACGAGCCGCCGCACGCGGTAGCCGAGTTGTTCGGCGGCCGCGGCGAACAGGCTGCCGTGTTCGTAGCAGTAACCGCCACGATGACGGCGGACGAGTTTGCCGATCACGTTTTCGAGCGCGATTCCCTTGTGCTGCCCCAAAACGACGTCCACGTTCTCGAACGGAACGGCCAGGACGTGGGCCTTCGCCAGTTCACGCAACGCGGCGGCGGAAGGCTTCGCGCGCTCTTGGCCGATCCGGCGGAGGTACGCGTCGAGGTCGAGGGTGTCGACGGTCCATTCGTCGACCTGTTCAGGTGCGAGTGTCATGCCGAAAGCGTGACACCTCCACCTGACTCGAGGTCAAGATCAGCGGACGGCCTGGCGGACGGGCACCGGCGCCGACGCCGGGGCGAACGCCGCGTGCGTCCAGGCGCCGGCGGCGAACACGGCCGCGAGCACCACCAGCCCGGCGAGCACCCGCGTAGTCCGGGAGAACGGCCGGGCCGCGCGGCTCAGCTCGCCGTGGAGGTCACCGGTCACCGCCGGACCGGCGACGATCTCCTCCGCGGTCGGTTCGGTGGCTTCGGTCGATGAGGACATCGGAACTCCTATTCGTGACGCAGGGCGTCGATCGGCCGCAGCTTCGCGGCCCGGTTCGCCGGGAAGACCCCGAAGAACAGCCCGATCAGGGCCGAAACGGCGAACGCGAGAAAGATCGAGGACGGCACCACGACCGGCTGGATCCCGGAAATCGTGAACCGGCTGCCGATCAGCCCGATCGCGACGCCGAGCAGCCCGCCGAACAGGCTGAGCATGGTCGCCTCGGCGAGGAACTGGCCGAGAATGGCCGCCCTCGGGGCGCCGACGGCCTTGCGGATGCCGATCTCCCGGATCCGCTCGGTCACCGTGACCAGCATGATGTTGGTGACACCGATGCCCCCGACCAGCAGGGAAATGGCCGCGACGGCGGCGAGCAGCACGGTGAACGTCTCGGTGGCCGAAGTGCGGGTCGCGAGCAGTTGTGCGGAATTCTGGATCTGGTAGTCGGCCGTGCCACCGGCGCGGATACCGTGCCGCGCGTCGAGGATCGCGGTGATCTCCGTCTGGGCAAGGGAAACCGCGTCCGCGCTCGTCGCCTGCGCGACGATCTGGCTCAGACTTCCGTAGCCCGCCAACGAGTTCTGCACCGCCGAGATCGGCGCGATCGCGACGTCGTCGGCGTTCTGCGGTCCGGTGCTCCCCTGCGCGCGGAGCACCCCCGCGACGGTGAACTGGATCCCGTTGAGCAGCACGTTCCGGCCGACCGGTTCGGCCGTGCCGAAGAGCGACTGGGCCGTCGTCGGGCCGAGGACGACGACCTTCCGTGCCGCCGCGACGTCCTCCGCGGTGAACAGGGCTCCGTCGGCGATCTCCCGGTTGGTCGTCGTGAAGTACGCGGGTTCGGTGCCCACGACGCTCGGTACGTCGTACGACGTCTGGCCCTGGGCAGCGGTGGCCGTCGTGGTGACCACCGGGGACGCCGCCTTGACGTCCGGGGCGCCGATCGGGTCGATGAGCGCGTGCGCGTCCTGCACCGTCAGCGGACGCGCCGTCGCGCTCTGGCCGCCGCCGCGCACCGGGGACACGGTGACGACGTTGGTGCCCAGCCCCTGGATGCTCGCCGCGACGGCCGCGGAGGCACCGTTGCCCACCGCGACGAGCAGGATCACCGCGGCGACGCCGATGGTGATGCCGAGTGTGGTGAGCGCCGAACGCGGCTTGTTCGCGGTGAGCCCGCGGATCGCGAACCGCAGGATCTCCAGGAGGTTCACGACGCCACCCCCACGGCGCGGATCGCCTCGTCCGAGACGATGAGCCCGTCGTCGACACGGATGATCCGGCGCGCGTGCGCGGCGACCTCGTCCTCGTGCGTGATCACCACGATAGTGCGGCCGAGCCGGTTCAACCGGTCGAAGACACCGAGGACGTCCTCGGTGCTGCGCCGGTCGAGGTTGCCGGTCGGTTCGTCGGCCAGCAGCATCGCGGGCCCGGTGACCAGCGCCCGCGCCACCGCGACCCGCTGGATCTGCCCGCCCGAAAGCTCACTCGGCAGGTGCCGGGCACGATCGGACAGGCCGACCAGTTCCAGCGCGGCGAGCGCGCGTGCCCGCCGGGCCGACCGGCGGAGTCCACTGTAGATCAACGGAAGCTCCACATTGGACAGAGCGGAGGTGCGCGGTACCAGATTGAAGGACTGGAAGACGAAACCGATCTTGCGATTGCGGAGCAACGCGAGCTGGCGCTCATTGAGATCGCCGACGCCGACTCCGTCGAGCAGGTATTCCCCCGAGGTCGGCACGTCCAGACAGCCCAGCACGTTCAGTAGCGTCGATTTGCCCGAGCCGGAGGCGCCCATGATCGCGACGTACTCGCCGGGCAGGACGGTGAGATCGACGCCGCGCAACGCGTGCACCGCGGTCTCCCCGTCCCCGTAGGTCTTGCGCAGCCCGGAGACCGCGATCACCGGGTTCATCCCCGACCGCCGAAGCCGCCCCCGGTACCGGGGCCACGCTGGACGCCACCGGTCCCGCCACCGGGAAGTCCCCCGAGGCCACCCGTCCGTCCGGTACCCCCGGTGCCGGTGGCGGCCGTCGCGGTCAGCACGACGCTCTCCCCCTCGGTCAGTCCCGAGGTGATCTGCACCGTCGACGCGCCGCGAAGCCCCACCTGCACCTGGCGGGGGACGTCCTGGCCGTTCTCCCGCACGGTGACGACGTTCCCGCCCCCGGCGGTCCGCACCGCGGCGGCGGGGACGCTCAGCGCGTTCTGGGCCTCGGCGACGGTGACCACGACACTCGCCTACTGGCCGGGCCGCAATCCCTCGGGAGGATCGGTCAGCGCCAGCTTCGCGCGGTAGGACACGACACTGCCACTGGTCGTCGGCGTCAGGTCGACACTGGACACGGTCGCCTGAACCGGCTTGTCCGGCAAGGAGTTCAGCGTCACCGTCGCCTTCTGCCCCGCCTTCACCTTGCTGACGTCGATCTCGGCGATCGAGGTGTCGACGACCAGGTCGGCCAGGTTCGTGATGGTGATGAACCCGCTGCCGGTGGACGACGAGGACGACGTCGCGGCAGGGGAATTCCCGCTCTGGGTGGATGACTGCGAGCTTCCGGAGGTGCCGCTGGAGGACGGTTGCCCGACGGTGCCGTTGATCGCGGTGACCGTTCCCGCGCCGGGCGCGTGGAGCGTGGTGTTGTCGAGCGCGGTCTGCGCGCTCTGGACGTCCAGCTCGGCCTGGTCCAGTTTGGCCTGCGCCGAGGCGACGCTGTTCTGACCTCCGGCGGGGGTGTCCTCAGCCGTCTCGGCGGTGTCCAGATTGCCCCGCGCGACCGAGAGATTCGCCTTCGCGACCTCGAGTTCCTTCGCCGCCTGAGCACTGTCGACGGTCGCCAGTTTTTGGCCTGCTGAAACGACATCGCCGACCTTCACGTCGATCGACGCGACCTTGCCCGCCGTGGCGAAGTTCGCCGTGCCGGTGTAGCCACTGGCGAGGGTCCCCGCGGCGGTGACGTTCTCGGTGACCGTCGCCCGGCGGACCGGTGTACTGCGCGTCTGGGCCTCCGCAGTGTTCCGCGTGGGGCTGAATGCCTGGTATATCCCGAAACCTGCTCCGGCCAGCAGCACGATCAACACACCGTTGATCACCCAGGCCTTGGAGGGGCGCGCTCGCGTCATGCGGCGACCCTGCCGCCGCTCCTTGGCAGGAGGCTGTTGATCGGCTGTGTGCCGGCTGTGGATCCGATCGGCCGCGAAGCCGTCCCGGCTTCGGCCGAGGCGGCCCCGGGCATGAAAAAACCGCCTCGACCGAGTCGAGGCGGTTCTGAGAGCGGTGGCCAGGGCCGGGGTCGAACCGGCGACCTTCCGCTTTTCAGGCGGACGCTCGTACCAACTGAGCTACCTGGCCGGGAACGCCGGCAAGGAGCCGAACGATCTTGCGACCCTGACGGGACTCGAACCCGCGACCTTCGCCGTGACAGGGCGACGCGCTAACCAACTGCGCCACAGGGCCTTGCATACTGCATTGTAACTGTACTGCGTACTCCCAACGGGATTCGAACCCGCGTTGCCGCCTTGAAAGGGCGGAGTCCTAGGCCGCTGGACGATGGGAGCCCGGTTCGGTTTCGGCGAACCGACCGACCCGCGCTCTCAGGTCCCCCCGGGAGCGAACATAACTATAGGACACCCCCGTTTTGGCTCCCGCAAGGGGGTCCACTAAGCCCTGCGCAGGGCTGGGACCTGCGAGAACGCGACGAGGTCAGGATACCAGCGCCGAACCGGCCCGCAAGGCGCCGAGACGCCGCCGGAGTTCGTCCCGCTCGGCGTCCGTGAGGGTGACGGCGAGAAGTTCGGCCACGCGCTCGTCGGTCAGCCGCTCGGCGTGCCGCCACCGCGCCCGCAGATCACCCTTGGCCTCCGCCGCGGCGATCAGCGCGTCGGCGGCCTCCTCGGACCACGCGGTGCGCAGAAGACGGCCACGGCCGCCCTCAGGGTCCGCGACGACGGCCTCGGGCACCGTCAGGCCCGCGGCGCGGAGGGCGGCGAAGTGGACGCCACCGCGGAACTCGCGGAAGACCATGAGCGCGAACGCCAGGCGCTCCACGTCGTCCGCCGGACGTTCGGCGAGTTGCCAGCCGGCGAACAACGCGAGACCACTAGCGTCCGCGGAGTCCACGAGACGGAAGAGCAGATCGGCCAGCCGACCCGGGTCGTCGGCGTCCGAAAGATTGACTCGCCCCCACTTCGCCGATGACCGCGAGTAGGCACGGACCGCGGAAGCCGCGTCGAGAGCGGCCATCGCGGGCGGCAAGGCGAACTCGAAGAGCCAGTGCGGGAAGATCCCGAACAGCTCCGCGACGACCTTCGGCGGCGGGTCGCCCAGGACCGCGGAACGCCCTCGCAGGTACAGCGTCCGCGGCGGCAGACCCACTTCGGCCTCGACTTCGGCGAGTTCCGGAGACGTCATGAAACGCCCGCCCAGGTCCTGCACCGTGCCCCGGATCTCGTGTGCGAGTTCGATCGTCGCTTCGTCACCCATGCTGCTTGCCACCTTCCCGCCAGTTGAATAATAACAGTGTTACACAACTGGGGACCCTGGCGTCAAGCGCGAAAAAAGCCCGGTCGCGCGGTGAACACACCACGCGACCGGGCTTCGGGAAAACCTCAGCGCTGGACGGGCGCCTGCCCGTCCTCATCCAGCGTCAACCCCAGCATGTCCAGCAACTGGACACAGTCATCGACACCCAGCGCCCCGTTGGCCACCGCCAGCCGGGCACGGCGCACCTGGTCGTCGGACACCCGCTGGGCATCCCCCTGACCCGTGCGCTGCGCCGGCAGACCACCGGCCACCGTTGAACTACCCCCATCGGCACCTTCGTACCGAAGGAGGAACTGTCGAACTTCCACAGACCCACCCATGGTTCCTCCAAACGGCCAACGAACAGCTTGGCCGCGAGGCTAGCCACAGCCGGCCACGCCACACAGCCCCCCGGAGAGTGAACCTGTCGACACGCTCCGCACAACGCAGAGCAATCACGCGGACACCGGCGCCACATGAACCACAGACGAACCAGAGGTGACGCGCCGACCGGAATTCTGCCCGCGCCCACTCGCCCTTCTCAGCAAACCGTGCAACAATCGATTTGCTGACACACCCCCGGTCAGCGCCTGTGGAGATCCCCTCCGACCCCCGCGTTCCTCCCCCTGGCGCGGGGGTCGTCTCATTCCACTTGCTTGTCGCGTCTCGACCCACTTGCTCGTCGCTTCGCGACTTCGCCGTGGGTCGTAGTGCTATCCCGGGGGGCCACCCCCCCCGGACCCCCCAGGGCCGTGCGGTGGCGGTTGGCAGCCCACCACCGGTGACGGCTGGCAACTCATCTTGTGCTCGCGCGAATTGCTTTCGTGATGCTTGGGTGTTGCGGTTTGTGATCACGGGAAATCGGTTTCTTGGGTGGGTTGGGCCGAATGGGGAAATAAAAGGGGTGTGTCGTGGCTCACTGTGGTTGGTTTGCCGAGACCGAACCGTTATCGTGGCCCGGTGCCCCTTCCTTCCCTGAGCCGTCGTAACGGCAGCCGCACGAACCTGAAGCCGGTCAACCCCGGTCGTCACCGCAACTCCGCCTCCAAGGAGGCCGAAGCGGTCGTCGAAGACACGGAGCTCACCAGCTACCTTCGTGCCCTCGCTCCCGAGAACGACCCGGAAAGCACCGGCACCGGCAAGCGCTTCGGTGAAGCGCAGGTGTTCCAGCTGCGGATGAACCTCATCGCCATGGAACAGCTCAAGGACGCCGCCGCTGAGCGTGACCTGTCGCCGCAGGCCCTGGCGCAGGAATGGATCCTCGAGCGCCTCTCGTGGGAGTCGCAGGCCAACTCGGCCCAGCAGCGCCGCCACGAAGAAGCCCACACCGACGAATTCCGCTTCGACGCCAACGCGTTCGATCAGCCCGTCGCCCGCTGACGCGGCACCCGGAACGGAACAGCACGAACGAAGAAGCTTTCACCGCACAGAAAAAGCCCCCGGCGAGAACGCCGGGGGCTTTTTGATCAGTCTGAGCAACGCCGAAAGGGCGGACTCAGATCGCGCGGACCTTCTGGGCCTGCGGGCCCTTCTGGCCCTGACCGACCTCGAACTCCACTCGCTGGTTCTCCTCGAGGGTGCGGAAACCGCGGCCCTCGATCTCCGAGTAGTGAACGAAGACGTCGCCCTCGCCGCCATCCTGCGCGATGAAGCCGAAGCCCTTCTCCGCGTTGAACCACTTCACAGTGCCTTGCGCCACCGCTGTACTCCTCGTTGCACATCCGCTTCGAGTGCCGCCGAAGCGACACCCAGACCGTCCCGGGCGGTTCCAACGAGTCGAGCGAAGAGCGCGTCACCGGCTCATGGCTCGCGTCAGAAGTTCCGCGAGTGTGAAGCCACGAACACGCAAAACGACGGCCTGATGGCAGAGTACCGGGATCTGGCCATATTTGAAGCCCGTGATCGGACTCTGGGCACCCCCCGGAGCCAAGGTCACCGGAACGTCGTATACCGCGCGGCCTTCTGTCGGACCCCCTCGCTACCCTGTCGCCGCACGCCGACCTCAGGTCAGCGTCGGACACGGACCGAAGTCGGTCATGCCCCGATCGTGAACTATGATCCACCCGATTGTGACTCGCATCACTCTCGGTCCGATCAACTTCCGGGGCGGTCCGAACGTCATGGTCGGTGTACAGGGGAGCAAAGGGGAAGCTTTGAGGTTCACTGAAACCGCCCGCCGCCGAGCGGCGATCGCGGCACTGGGGCTGGTGGCGGTTCTGACGCTGGGGGCGTGCAGCAGCGAGCCGACCGTGTCGGCCAGCGGGCCGGACGGCGGCGGCCCGCTCAACAGCGAGACCGGCGGGAAGGCCGCCGCGCCCGCCAAATTGACCTACGAGCCGGCCGCGGGCGCGCAGGACGTCGCGCCCGGCCAGCCGATCCGGGTCAGTGTCGCCGACGGCACGCTCGATCAGGTCGTGCTGACCAATCCGGAGGGCAAACAGGTCGCGGGCCAGCCGTCCGAAGACAAGAAGAGCTGGTCCACCACCGAACAGCTCGGCTACGGCAAGTCCTACACGTGGTCCGGCAAGGCCACCGGTACCGACGGCAAGCCCGTCGAGATCGGCGGGGCCTTCACCACGGTCAAACCGCGCAAGCAGGTGGGCGCGAACATCAACGTCTTCGACGGGCAGACCTACGGGATCGCCATGCCGATCTCGCTGACCTTCCCCGGCGGCGTCACCGACAAGGCGTCGGTCGAGCGCGCGCTTTCCGTCGAGACCAACCCGAAGACCGAGGGTTCCTGGGGCTGGGTCCACGACGACACCGAGGTCCAGTGGCGGCCGAAGGAGTACTGGAAGCCCGGCACCACGGTGAAGTTCAACGCCAAGATCTACGGCGTGAAGATCGGCGAAGGCGTGTACGGCAAGGAAGATCGCTCGGCGAGCTTCACCATCGGCCGTTCGCAGATCGTCACCGGCAACACCCAGACCCACCGGCTGGTCGTGGTCCGCGACGGCCAGCAGATCGCCGACTACCCGGCCAGCTACGGTCTCGACGCCGATCCCGGTCGCGTCACGCCGAGCGGCACGCACGTGGTGATGTCGAAGCACGACACGTACTCGATGACCAACCAGCGCTACGACTACGAGAACGTCGTCGTGCCGTCCGCGGTCCGGTTCTCCACGAACGGCGAGTTCATCCACGGCTACGCGAAATCGATGTGGGCGCAGGGCAAGAAGAACATCTCGCACGGCTGCGCGAACCTGTCCCCGGCCAACGCCAAGGAGTACATGGACGGCGCGCTCGTCGGCGACCCCGTGGTGATCGAAGGCAGCAGCGTGCAGATGAACAAGCAGCGCAACTACACGAACTGGGCCTACACCTGGGACGAGTGGAAGGCGCTGTCGGCGCTGAAGTGATTTCTCTGGAACCGGGCGGCCGGGAGACCTGCGTGGTCTCCCGGCCGTTCGTGTTTCAAGATCGGCCGAAACTCGATGCAACCCCAGGGCGAGCGAGGCGCATGTCTAACGGCGTAAGGCGCCGCGGCCAATGAGCGGCGCCCGGATCGAGGAGACACCCTTGCGCACTCGTATCGCACTTTCCGTCGGAGCGCTGCTGCTGGCGGCCGGCGCCGCACTGACGGGCACCTCGCTCGCGGCGGCGGACCAGGCGCCCACCACGACCCAGCCCGCCCCGGCTCCCCCCACCGCGAAGCCGACCGGGAACCCGACGGCGGCGCCCATGCCGACCACCGCTCCCCCGCGCGCGGAGCCCACTCCGGGGCAGAAGACCCGCCCCGCCGTCGAAAAGCCGGGCGAGCACCGGGTGCCGAAGGCGGTCCCGGCCGGACCGACCGGTGACCTGAACCTCCCCGCCGTCGTCGAAGGAGCCGGTAACTAGGTGTCGTCCAGCCGCTCGTCGAAGACCGGGACGGGCTCGCCGTGGGACGGCGAGTTCGCCCGGTACTTCGGCGAGCGCGCGCACAACCTGCGTGCCACCGCGTACCTCCTGTGCGGCGACTGGCATCAGGCCGAGGACATCACCCAGGCCGCGCTGCTCAAGCTCTATCTGGCCTGGCCGAGGCTCGCCCGCCACGACGCGCTCGACGGCTATGCGCGCAAGATCGTGCTGCGGACGTTCCTCTCCGAACACCGGCGGGTCTGGCGGAAACGGGAGAAGCTCACCGGCGAGCTACCTGAACTCCCGGCGGAGAGTGGCGGGAACGAACAAGAGATGCTGGTCAGGCATGCCCTGTCCGGCATCGCGCCGAAGCAGCGGGCCGTGCTGGTGCTGCGCTACTTCGAAGATCTCAGCGTCGAGGAGACGGCCGCGGCGCTGGGGTGCAGCACCGGCAACGTGAAGAGTCAGAGCGCCAGGGGCCTGGCGACCCTGCGTAAGCGGCTGGGTCCGCATTTCGGTGAACTGAGTTTGAGCGGAGTGCACGGCGATGGGAGGTGAGGAGATGGACGAGGACATCAAGAGCGTGCTTTCGCACGGGGTCGACGGTCCCCCGCTGGGCATCCGGGCGGCGGACATCATCGAGCGGGGTGGCCGGATCCGGCGACGGCGCAAGCGGCTCGCCGTGGCGGGCAGTTCGCTGGCCACGGCCGCGGTGATCGTGCTCGGGGCGGTCGCCGTGGGTGGCCGCGCCGGCGAGGGTCCCGCGCCGGTGCAGCCTGCCGGACCGGGACTGTCCACCGTCTCCCCCGCGCCGGTCACGCCCCCCGAGGAGTCGCCCCTGCCGGAGATCACTCCCGTGGAACAGCCGCCCGCGCCCGGTACGGTCGCCAAGCCGGGCCAGACGCGCTCGCTCCCCAAGACCACGCAACCCGCCCGGACGACGACCACCCCGCCGCGGGCACCTTCCGGAACGAAACCGTCGACCGTGGTGCCGCCGACAGCGGCTCCGACCCGCTGACGGCGTCCGGTAAGTCCGGATCGCGAGGGATAACCCAAAGTAATCGGAAATTCTCCGACATCGGCTTCACCTGGTGCTTCGTCACCTGCTTGGGGGAACAGGGCTCGCGCGATCGACGCAAAGCGCTGAACCCGCACGTTTGAACACCTACGGTCGAGGGAACAAACCGTCGACGATGGGTAAGTAAACGGGTGGGTCGGGAGGTCAAACCCATGGCCGAAGAGGCGCTGAGTACCGCGCATCAGGAAAAAGGGGAACCAGCGGAGGCCCCGCCGGAGCAGATCAGAAAGGCCGTCGCCGGAGCGGCGATGGGTAACTGCATCGAGTGGTACGACTTCGGTGTCTTCGGCTTCATGCCCGCCATCCTGGGACAGGTCTTCTTCAACGCCTCCAGTACTTCCGAAGGCGCTCTGGCGACCTTCGCGGTCTTGGCGATCACGTTCATCGTGCGGCCGTTCGGCAGCTTCGTGTTCGGCCCGCTGGGGGACAAGATCGGGCGCCAGAAGGTGCTCGCGCTGACGATCATCCTGATGTCGGGGTCGACGTTCATCATCGGCCTGCTGCCGTCCTACGCGACGATCGGTCCGGCCGCGGCGGTCCTCCTGATCCTGTTGCGCACCATCCAGGGCTTCTCGGCGGGCGGTGAATACGGCGGCGCGGCGACGTTCATCGCCGAGTACGCCCCCGCCCGGCGCCGGGGTTTCTGGGGCAGCTGGCTGGAGTTCGGGACGCTCGTCGGCTTCGCGATGGGCGCGGGCTTCGTCACGATCTTCACCGTGATCCTCGGCGACGACGCCATGCGCGAATGGGGCTGGCGCCTGCCGTTCCTGATCGCCGGACCGCTCGGCATCGTCGGTCTCTACCTGCGGAACAAGCTGGAGGACACTCCGCTGTTCCAGGAGATCGAGAAGAAGAACCAGGTCGAGAAGTCGCCGCTGAAGGCGTTGCTGAAGAAGCACTGGACGTCGATCCTGCACCTGATCGGCATCGTGGTGATGCTGAACGTGGCCGACTACATCGTGATCACGTATCTGGAGACCTACCTCAAGGACGTGGTCGGCTTCAGCGGGCACACGCCGTTGCTGATCATCCTGGCGACCATCGCGTTGATGCTCGTCTTGATCGTGCCGGTCGGCATCCTGTCCGACCGCATCGGGCGAAAACCCATCCTGATCGCGAGTTGCGCGAGCTTCCTGGTGTTGCCGATCCCGGCGTTCTCCTTGATGGGCGCGGCCGCGGACGACCGGAACGCCTGGCAGCTCATGCTCGGCCTGGTGATGATCGCGGTGCCGCTGGTGCTGATCCTGGCGGTGCTGGCGGCGACGCTGCCGGCGATGTTCCCGACGCAGGAGCGCTACGGCGGTTTCTCCATCGGGTACAGCGTTTCCACCGCGGCGTTCGGTGGCACGGCGTCGTACATCATCGGCAGCCTGGTGACCTCGACCGGCGACAACCTGTGGCCCGCGTACTACCTGATGGGCGCGGCGGCGATCGCGGCCATCCCGATCCTGCTGCTGCCGGAGACGGCCGGGGTGTCGTTGCGCGGCATCGTGAACTCGCGGATCGCGCGGCGGCGGAAGCCGGAGGTGGTCGCGCCCGGCGACCCCTCGGAGCTACCGGCGGGTTAACGTTTCTCCATGAGCCGTATCTCGCAGCCGTGGCCGCCGGTCGAAGTCGAACCGGCGACCGTCCACCCGAAGGCCCCGCAGCCGGGCAGCCACCTGGGCATCCACTTCGGTGAGTGTTTCGGGTGCGGCGACGAGATCGAGGCCGGGCTCCACCTGCATTCCACGGTGGGCGAAGGGACGACGGTGTACTCGAAGTTCACCGTCACCTCCGCCCACCAGGGTGCGCCCGGCCTCGCCCATGGCGGCCTGCTGGCCTGCGCCTTCGACGAGGCGCTCGGCGCGACCGTCGGCAACCTGCTGCGTCGTCCCGCCGTCACCGGGAAACTGGAGACCGACTTCCTGCGGCCGGTGCCGGTCGGTTCGACGCTCTACATCGCGACGAAGCTGGACGGTGTCGCGGGTCGCAAGATCTACGTGAGCGCCGACGGGCGTCTCGACGCCGAAGACGGTCCTGTGGCCGTGCGCGCGCGGGCGTTGTTCGTGCGGGTCGAGTTCGAGCACTTCAGTACCCACGGGGACCCCGAGGCACTGCAGAAGCTCGCCGCCGCACACGAAAAGGCCAAGCGCGAACGCGAGTGGGACATCAACCCCTGAGCGTCAACCCCTGAGCATTTCGTCCTCTGGATGCGGTGGTTCGCCCTACGAACTACCGCATCCAGAGGACGAAATGCTGGGTTAGGTGAGGGTCCTCGGCCTGATCGCGTTCGCCTTGTCGACGAGTTCGACGCGCTGGTCGACCGTGCCCGCCAGCCGCGCCAGGGTGCGGTAGCAGCGCTCGAGCCCGAACCTCAGATCCCGCTCGGCCAGGTCGCAGCCCAGCACCTTCGCGCCCGGTGTCGGCCGGTTCTGCGCGTTAAGCCAGCCGTACGCCGCTTCGAGGACCTCCGCGGACAGCCGCGTGCGACGTTCGGCGTCGAGCTGCAGCCGCTCCAGCCGCGTCGAAGCGTCGACGAGGTCGCGTTCGGACACCGGCACCGGATCCTTGCCGCCGCCGTTGATCCTGGTCTTGATCTTGATCGCGGCCACCTGCGCGGCGACGTAGTGCGTGGACGACGCCGGGACGGCTTCCAGCACTTCGATCGCGCTGGCACGGGCGCCCTGCGCGAGATACACCCGAGCGAGGCCGAAGGCGGCGCTGACGTACGACCGGTCCGTTCGCCACACCAGCTCGTAGTAGCGCGCGGCGCCGAAGTAGTCCCCGACGCCTTCCGCGCTGACCGCCAAAGCGAGCTTCGGCGCGATCTCGCCGGGCAGGTCGTCGTACACCGCTTCGAACGCGACGTGCGCGACGCGGGAGCGGCCACCCGCGAGTTCGATGAGGCCGCGGTACCAGTCGATCCGCCAGTCGTGCGGGAAACCGGCCTTGATGGCGAGGTACTGCGCGGCCTGCAGCTGCCGCTGCGCCTCGACCAGCTCACCGAGTTCGATCCGGGCCCGGACGATGCGCAACCGGACCTCGATCGACTCACGCGGTGCGCCGGCCAGCGACTCGATCGCGCCGCTCGGATCGAGGGCGACCGTCGAGGCCAGCATGCCCGCCGCCGGGTCGTCCGTGTCGACCTGCGGGATGGGCAGGCCGGAGACCACCTCGCCCGGATCCGGCAGCGGCACGCTCCCGCCGTGCTCCGGGACGACCAGGTCGACGCCGAAGGTGCGGGTCTCGGGACCGAAGACGGTCGAAGCGCCCGGACGCGGTTTTCCGGTGCCCAGCGCCATGATCTCGCGCAGTACACCGGTCAGCTGGTCGGCCATCTCCTCGGCCGCGATGAACCGGCGGTCCGGGTCGGTGTGCGTCGCGCGCTTCAGGAAGCGGTAGTACGAACCGAAAAGCGCGAACAGCGGGACGACGTCCGGTCCGGGCAAGGTCGTCTTGTACTTGCTGGTGTAACCGGAGAATTCGAAGCTGAGGACGGCGAGCGTGCGGCCGACCGTGTACAGGTCCGACGCCACCGAAGCGCCGTGGGTCGCCAGTTCGGGTGCGCTGTAACCGGTCGTGAAGAACAGCGGGCTCTCGTAGTCGTCGATGCGGCGGACGGCGCCGAGGTCGATCAGCTTGAGCTGTTCGTGCGTCTGGATGACGTTGTCGGGCTTGAGGTCGCAGTACAGCAGGTTCTGGCTGTGCAGGTAGCCCATGGCGGGCAGGATCTCGAGCCCGTAGGCGATCACCTGGCCGATCGGCAGTGGCTCCGGGCGCTTCGTCTCGCGATGGTGCGCGAGCGCGAGCTGGCGCAGCGACTGGCCGCCGACGTACTCCATGACGATGTAGCCGACGGAGTTGCCGGTGTCGCCGTCGGGATGCTGCACGAAGTTGTGGATCTTGACGATGTTCGGATGCTCGACCTCGGCGAGGAACCGCTGCTCGTTGGCCGCGGCCGCCATCGCGGTGGCGTCACCGGTGTCGATCAGGCCCTTGAGCACCACCCAGCGGTCGCTGACGTTGTGGTCCTGCGCGAGGTAGATCCAGCCGAGCCCGCCGTACGCGAGCGCGCCGAGCACCTCGTACTGGCCGCCGAGGATCTCGTTCGGCCGCAGCTTCGGGACGAAGGAGAACGGGTTCCCGCACTTCTCGCATTCGCCTTCCGGGGCACCGGGTTCACCGTTCTTGCCCCGGCCGACCTTGGCGCCGCAGCTGCCGCAGAAGCGTTTCTCCTCCGACACCATCGGGTTCTCGAGGACAGCGGAGGCCGGGTCGCGATACGGCACCTGCGGGACGTCGACGAGCCCGGCGCCGAGACGGCCGCGGCGAGAGGTGCGCGACGACGTCCGGCGGGCGGTTCCGGGGAACGAACCGGTTCCGGTGCCTGTCCCCCGGCTGCCCGATCCGGTGCCCGTTCCCGTGCCGGTGCCCGTCCCCCGGCTTTCGCTGGACCGCTCGGGGAGCACGCTTTCCGTGCCCGGGTCCGGCAGCGGTCCTGGTCCGTGGTCGACCCGCGGCGACGGCGGCATGATGCTCTGCGTCTCGGGGGTCGGCGAGGAGAGCACACTGGTCGGCTGCGGCGCGTCGGCGGGAACCTGCCACTCGGGGCGGACCACCTGGGTCTGCGGTGTCACCGGCGCCATGTCGCCCGGCGGACGCGTCGGGTCGTCGGCGCCGGGGATCGGCCGCTGCTGACCGCGCGGCGGAGTCTGCGGGCGCTGGACCGGCGCGTGATAGATCGTGCGCTCGGCGTCGTTCTCCGGCTGCGGAGCGGGGTTCGGCTTCGGCGGTTCGGAGAGATCGAGCCTGCCGGAAATGGAGGGTTCCGGCGTCTCCCAGCGGACCGGGGCGGGCGGCGTCCAAGAGGCGGGCTCCGCCTCGTTGTCCGGCGTGGGGCCATCCGGCGCTGCGTGCCGAGGACGGCGCGGCTCCTCCGACACTGGTACCTCCCGAAATCCCCGCGACGACGTCGTCCCTGATCCTAGTCGTGGCCAGGCAGGTCGTGCCCGTGCCGGGTCGAACCCGCTACGGTGCGGGAGAGAACCGATTCAGCAGGTGATGAGGGGGAGGACCGGAGTGCCTGCGTCATTTTCGATGTCGATGGCCCAGCTCGACGTCGTACTCGAAGAACTCGGGCTCGGCAGATTCGTGCTGCCCTTCGAAATGCCGACCGTCGGCACCACCAACACCGAACGCGAGCGACACTGCGACGAGGTCTGGGCCGAACTGGCCGACCGCGGCTTCGCGCGCGGCCGCGAACTCCTGCCGGACTACGAAGCGACGCTCCGGCTCTGGGCCACAGCGGACTTCGTCGTCACCCTGGAAGCGCACGAAGTCGAACAGGACGCCGAATACCTCTATCGGGGGACCTGGGACCGGCGTCTGGGCGTCGTGAGCCAACAACGCGGATTCGACATCCTCTTCGAACCGGTTTACCCCGAACAGGTCGTCGCCGTCCTCCTCGACAACCTTCCGTCACTGCAGCCCTTCCCCGGACGAGTGACGACGTCCAGCACCCTTCCCCCGTCCAAACGACCGGACGACCCGTTCGACGAAGATCCCGACAATCTCCGCCTGGGCGCCGCGGGCCGGTTCTTCGAGTACCCCCTCGCGCGGCTCGGCACGATCGGCATCACCCTGCGCGACGACCGGGGTAAACCGCAGCAGAAGAGCGTCCAGTGGTTCGACAGCGTCCAGGGCCGCTTCATGCTCACCACCGACCGCTTCCCCGACGGCGAGGTCCGGCGCACTTTCACCCCGACCAACGGCTCTCACCTGGCACGATGGATCCACGACCTGGTCGAAGCCGCCCGCGTCGGCAGCGCGTGATCCTCGCCGGAAGGCGGCCTTCGGGGTCGTTTCCGCTGATATCGTGATCTGACGAGCGCTACGAGTAACCGGGACTTGGTACAGGGGAGAGACCATGACGGACGGCACCGGCGGACCGCCGGGCGACTTCTCGGCGATGCTGGGCGATTTCTCGGCGCAGGCCGACGCGATGGTCAAGGCGGCGAAGGAAGGAAAGTTCGCGGTCAGCGAAGAGGCCGGCGAGGCGTTGAAGACGGCGATCGACGACTACGTCGATGACTGGACGAACAACCAACGGCACTTCCACCGCCTTGCCGAGAAACCGAAACTAGGCACTGGCCCGTTCGCTCAGCAAGTTGGCCATCACGCCTCGTTGGTGGCAGACGGCGACGAACTGTCCGCCAAGAGGCAGTTGGACGCGCTGCAGAACGTGCTCAACCGTGCCAAAGAAGCGATCGATCTGGCCAAGGTTCGATATCACCAGCGAGACTCAGGCAACGCTGACCAGCTGAACTCCCTGCGACAGGACTGACAGATTACTGATATGACCACCAAATCAAAGCTTTGGGTTCTCGCCGCGCTGGTACCTGCCGCCCTTGCGCTCACGCTCTCCGCCTGTTCGTCCGAAAAACCCGGCAACGCCATGACAGCGACGAACCCAACGCCGCCGCCGTCCACCCAGGGAAATGGGACTGCGAACGTATTCGGTGATCTGAAGGCTTGCGACCTTCTTGAGCCGATCACGACGCCAAAGGGCTTCGATCCGCCAGTCGTCGAGACAGCGGAGAGCGACAACGGATGCGCCGCACAGAAACGTCGATACGCCTCCGTCAGTATCTATCTCGTACCCGAGGCCGGGATAGACCAACTGTCGGCCGGGCAAGGAACCAAGATCCCGACAAAGGTCGGTGGCCGCGAGGCAGTGGAAATTCCGGGGGACTCCGGTACGGAAGCCTGCACGGTGGCGATCGCCGTCACGCCCAACGCCCGAATGACGGCATCTACGTCCCTCAACGAGGGCACGAACGAAGAAGCGTGTGCCCTTGCCAGGGAACTGGCCGTCGCCGCTGAGCCCAAACTTCCCAGGGTGGGCTGATGGCCCTTCACTCAGGTCCCGGTTCTCCGGTCGCTCCTGTCGCGGTACTCGCGGTTGCGGCCAGTGCTTGTTCGTCCGAGCTTCCGGGTAGCGCCGTGCCTCAGGCCGCGGCGATCAAGTCCAGCACTCGGTCGGCCGATGTATTCAGGAACCTCAATGCCTGCGACTTGCTAGAGCCGACAACCACGGCCAAGGGATTCGAGTCTCCCAAAGAAGAGACCTACGAAAGTGACAACGGCTGTGCGGCAAGAAAGCAAGGATACGGCTCCGTAAGCATTTATATCGTTCCGGAGGCCGGCATCGACCAGCTGTCACCAGGGCAGGGAACCAAGATTCCCACGAAAGTCGGCAGCCGGGAGGCCGTCGAAATTCCCGGTGATGCGGGGAAACAGGCATGCACGGTCGCGATCGCCGTGACAGCGGGTTCCCGGCTCACGGCATCGACATCCTTGAACAAGGGAACCAACGAGGAAGCCTGCGCCCTGTCCAGGGAAATCGCGACAGCCGCTGAGCCGAAACTGCCAAGAGGGAACTGACGGAACGGGGAGGGACCATGGTCAACGTCGGGCAAGACGACTTCAACAGCACGTTCTCCGTGACCGGCAAGGCCAATCGCGATTACGAGGCCAAGCGCTACTCGGACACGTACAACGAGACCAATGCCGGTCCCGGCGGAAACTCCCTGACCGCGAAGCTGACGGCTGAGGCGAAAGCGGGGCAGTACTCCGGCGAGCAGGCCGCGGCGCTGTCCCAAGGTCAACAGTTCCGGACCGGCCTCAACCCTTCGGAACAGCGTTACGAAGCCGTCCCGCACGGCGAGTTGAAGAACATGGTCACGCAGGACCTCGACCCTCGTGACATCGACGAAAAAGGGGAACTCTGGAACAACCAGGGCAACTCACTGAATACCTTCAGCAACGCCGTCCGCGCCGCGATCAGCAAAGAGGGCGAGCACTGGCAGGGAGATGGCGCGCAGGCGGTCACCAGCTTCTTTTCCAACATCAGCAAGTGGGCCGACACTGCGGGCGACGGCGCGTACCTCGCTTCCAACCGCTTCTCCCAGTCGGCCGCCGCGGCGACCACCGCGAAGAACTCCATGCCCGAAGAGATCCCCTTCGATCGCAACGCCGAATACAAGACCGCCATACAGCAGTTCGCGTCGGGGAACTTCGCGGGCGCGGTGGACACGGTCGGCAACATCTCGGCCAAGCAGGAGCAGTCGTTCCAGGCGCATCAGCAGGCCGCGCAGGTGATGCACACCTACGACCAGTCGCTCTTCGACGTCAATTCCAAACAGCCCACCTTCGCCCCGCCGCCGGAAATGGGCGATTCGACGACGGCGTCCGGGTTCTCCGGGGGCAGTGACGTCAAGGGGTTCAGTGGCGGGCCGGGGCCGAGTAGCGGTCCTGGGCCTGGAACGCCCGGGCCGGGTGGGCCGAGCGGGCCGACGCCGGGGCCGGGGATCACCACGGGCGGCGGGCACACCGGGACGCCGGGGCCGGGCCAGACGTTCGGCGGGCCGCCGGGGTCGTTCCGGCCTGGGCCGGCGCCGGGGCTGGCCGCGC
The DNA here is from genome assembly GCF_000478275.1 of Amycolatopsis orientalis DSM 40040 = KCTC 9412. Lineage (GTDB taxonomy): Bacteria > Actinomycetota > Actinomycetes > Mycobacteriales > Pseudonocardiaceae > Amycolatopsis > Amycolatopsis orientalis. The sequence continues at coordinate 64,925 of NZ_ASJB01000085.1, read as the reverse complement.
TCAACAGTCCTGGGCCCACCGGGCTCGGGCGGCTGGGCAGCGAGCAGTACCGCGGCAAGCCCGGCCGGACGCCGAGCGGGCCGGGTGGCAGTGCGGCGAGCCGGTTGACCGGTGGCGGCGGCAAGAGCGGCGGCGGGTTCGGGCGGAACGGCGGATCGGGCAACGTCGCGGAGCGGCTTTCGGGCGGGAAGGTTTCGGCCGGGGAGGCCGAGAGGCTGGCAGGCAAGGGCGGCGGGTCCGGGTCGGGCAAGCTGCCCGAGGAGCGGGTCACCCGGGGCGGCGCGGCCGCGGCGGGCAAGAGCGGCGGTCCGGGCGCGATGGGCGCCGGCGGTCCCGGTGGCAAGGGGCAGAAGGAAGAGGACAAGGAAAAGAAGGCCCCGAACTACCTGCAGGAAGAGGACGCCGACGTCTTGTTCGGCGGCTACGACGGCGAAACGAAGCCGGTACCGCCGGTGATCGGCGAGAAGTCCCCCTAGGCGCGAAACGGGCCGTTCGGGAGCGATCCCGAACGGCCCGTTCTCACTTGTACTGGGGTGAGGGCGGCGTCCCGCCTTCGAGTTTGTTCCCGATCCACTTCGCGTAGATCGCTTGCCACGCCCCGCCTCGCACGTTCTCCAGCACGGCGTTCACATACCGCACCATGTCCTCGTTCTCCTTCGGCACACCGATGCCGTAGTTCTCCTCGGTGAACCGGTCCCCGACGATCTTCAGCGTCGGGTCCTGAGCGAGCATCCCGGCGAGGATGACGTCGTCCGTCGACACGGCCTCGACCTGTTTCTGCTGCAACATCACCAGGCAGTCCGACCAGTTGTCCACCGAGACCGGCACCGGCTTCGAGGGGTCCGACGCGATCTTCGTCAGCGAGGTCGACGTCTTGGTCGCGCACACCCGCCGCCCGGCGAGGTCCGAGAGCTGGGTGACCTTCGAGCCCGACTCGACCAGGATCCGTTGTCCCGCCTGGTAGTACGCCGTCGAGAAGTTGACCTTCTTCAGCCTGCTGCAGGTGATGCTGTAGGTCCGCACCACGATGTCGACCTGCTTCTTCTCGAGCACTTCTTCCCGCAGTTTCGACGGAATGGCCCGGAACTGCACACGCCCTTCCGCGCTGCCGAAGATCGCCTTGGCGATCTCGTTGACCATGTCGATGTCGAAGCCTTCGAGCTGACCAGAAGTCGGATTCCGGAAACCGAACAGGAACGTCGTCTGGTCGACGCCGGCGATCAGTTTGCCGTTCTCCTTGATCTTCGCCATCGTCGAGCCGCTGCTGATCTGCGTGCCGTTGATCGGCCGCAGGCTCGCCAGCGGATTGCAGCTCGTGTCGGCCGTCCCGCCGCCACCGGCGTTGTCCGCCCCGCCGACGTTCGCGGGCAACGGCGGGGCGACGTCGCCGACCGGAGCCGGGTCGACCGGCGCCCCCGCGCTGCCACAAGCCGTCGCCAGCACCAGGACCGCGCCGAGCACGGCCCCTCGCAGACCGTTCCGCATCACCGGTACTCCCTCAGCCGTTCACGGATTCCCAGCGCCGACCCCGCCGCCGCGATCAGCGCCAGCACCGCGATTCCCGGCGCGAGCACGGTCAGCGCGCGTTCGGCGCCGCGGGTGTCGTCGAGGAACTCCTGCCGTCCCACGTTGATCGCGGCCACCAGGTTCTCGTCGAGCCGCAGGAACGCCCCGGCCGCGCCGTCCTTCTTGTCGTCGCGGATGGCCGTGGCGACGGCGTCCTGATAGAAGCCGTCGTCGTCCTGGCGCCGCACCTCGGCGTGCGCCTTGAACCACGCCGACGCCGCCTGGATGGCCGCGTCCACCTTGTCCGCGGCCGCGCCGCCCGCCGCGAGGCCGCGGGCCTCGCCCAGCAGGCCGCCTTGGCCGTCCGACCCGCCGAGTTGCCCGGCGAGATCGCGGAAGTCCTTTTCGTACGCCGCGCCGTCGCCGCGGGCGACGAGGGTCAGCGTTTCGTCGGCTCGCGCCTGCAGCGCCGCGATCCGAGCCCGGACGAGGACGTCCACCTGGTGCGAGCCGTCTTCTTCACCGCTGCCGACGAGGGTGCTCTGCACGATCAGCGCGACCGCGCCCCACAGCAGGGCGACCACCACCGACACGGTCGCGACGACGAGCCCGACGTTCAGCAGCCGGTTGGTCTTCCGGGTCAGGTGCACCTGGGTGACGATCAGCGCGGCGAGCAGGGCGAGCACCAAAGCCGTTGCCAGCCAAGGGAATCCGGTCGCGTCGTCCTGTTCGGCGGCGAGCCGGTCGGTGTCGATGCGGTACAGATCCTGGGCCGCGGGAAGGATTTTCGCCCGCATCAGCTCGGACGCCTCACGCAGATAGGACGCGCCGACGGGATAACCCTGCCGGTTGTAGGTACGCGCGGTCTCGATCAGTCCTGTGTAGACGGGAAGCTCGCGGCCGAGGGTGTTGATCTGCTCGGCCGCCTCGTCGACGCCCGACGAGTCCGACGCCGCCTTCGCCAGCGCCGCACCGGCTTCCGCGATGTCGCGTTCGTACCGCTGACGCATCGGGAGCGGCTCGGTGCCGATCGAGAGGAACGAACTGGCGGCGGTCGCGTCGGCGTCGGAAAGCGCGCGGTAGACCTGTTGCGCGGCGGCGGCCAGCGGTTCGCGGTGGTCGATCAGGCCGTTGATCGTGTCCTTCTTGTCCTGCGCGGCCAGCGTGCCGAACAGGCCCGCGACCAGCGACAGCAGGACGAGCCCGATCGCGATCACCGACAGCCTGCCCGGGGTGGTCGCCGCGGACCGGACGATCGCGCGGATCCCGTTCCCCGGCAGCTCGAGCAGTCCGGCGATCCCGCTGCGGCCTTCGGGCGCAGGGGGCGGCGCCGGTGCGGCGGGGCTCCCCGGCGGCCCCGGCCGGGTCACAGTGCTCGTCATCGCCGATCCTCCCCATTGGCTCTACCCGCAAGAAGGTATCCGAGTCGGGATCAGCGCAGCCAGTGACACCGGCGTGTGTCATCGGCACGTGATCTGCCGACCGCGTCAGAGGCCCTTTTCCAGGGCGTAGCGCACGGCCTCCGCACGATTGCGCACACCGATCTTGGCGAAGACGTGGTTGATGTGACTTTTCACGGTGGCCTCGCCGATGTACAGCTCGGCGGCGATTTCCGGATTGGACAGCCCCCGCGCGATGAGGCCGAGCACTTCGGCTTCGCGTGCGGTGAGGCCGTCCGGGAACTCGGACTTGGCCCGGGTGACCGTTCTGGCCTCCAGCGCGGCGACGAGTCTGTCGGAGACCTCGGCGGCGAAGATCGCCTGCCCGTTCGCGGCGGAGCGGACGGCCGCCCCGATCTCGGCGCGGCCGGCGTCCTTGGTCAGGTAGCCGCGGGCTCCGGCGCGCAGCGCGTCGGCGATCGAAGCGTCGTCGGCGTAGGTCGTCAGGACCACGACCGCGACCTCCGGGTGATCGCGTTTGAGCAGTCTGGTCGTCGCCACCCCGTCCAGGACGGGCATGCGCAGGTCCATCAGCACGACGTCGGCCGCGGTCCCGCGGAGCAGGTCGAGTGCCTGCCGTCCGTCCCCCGCGGAGCCGACGACGTCGACGCCGTCGATCAGCCCGAGCAGCGCGACGAGCCCTTCGCGCATCACCTGCTGGTCATCGACGACGACCACCCGGATCACGCGCCCACCACCGCCTCCACCGTCCAGTGCCCGTCGTCCGGGCCCGCGGTCAGCGTGCCACCCGCGAGCGCGAGCCGCTCCCGCATCCCGGTGAGACCGAAGCCGCCGGTGTCCTCCGATCGGGCGGGGTCGCCGAGTTCGTTGCGCACCCGCAAGCGGACCTCCGCCGGGGTGAACCGCAGCCGGAGCGACACCGGACGGCCGGGGGCGTGCCTGGCCGCGTTGGTCAACGCCTCCCGCGCGACGGCCACGAGCGAGACCACCACGGCGGACGGCAGCGGCCGCTGCTCCCCCGAGACCTCGAAGGTCACTCCGTCGTGATGCGCTTCCACCAGCAGCCGCAGGGCTTCGGCGAGCGACGGGACGTCGCTGCGCAGAGCCGCGACGGCGTCACGCGCCTCGGCCAGGCCGTCGGCGGCCAACCGCCGGGACAGCCGGACCCTGCCGAGCGCACCGTCCACATCGGACTTCTCGGCCAGCAGCGCCTCGGCGACCTCCAGATGAACCCCCAGCGCCCCCAAGGAATGCGCGAGGACGTCGTGGATCTCCCTGGCGATCCGCGTCCGTTCGTCGAGCGCGGCGGCCCGCGCGTGTTCGCTCTGCGCCAGCTTGGTCTGCTCCAGCAGGGCGGCCGCCTGATCCGCCTGCACCTCGTACTGCCGCCGGTTCAGCCCCAGCAGCATCAGGACGAGCAGCACGCCGACGTTGCCGAACACCACCACCAACGAGGAACCCACGAGCAGACCGGGGAACGCCGCGAGGGCGACGTCGAGGCCCACCACCCCGACAATGGCGGCCACCGACGGTCCGGTCAGGGTGGCGAACCGGCTGACCGTGACCACGGCGAGCACGATGGCGGAGGAATCCTCCGCCCAGCCGAGGGTGAGCGACGGCGGGACGGTCGCCACCGCGAGCAACAGCGTCGCCAGCCGTGGCGACAACGGTGCCGCCACCACGAAACCCAGCCAGCAGACGCCGCAAACGCCGTACGCCACCCAGATCCACCCCTGGGACTCGCGCACGGTCAGCAGCACCACCACGACCGCGGCCGTGCCGAGCAGCTGGACGACCAGCCAGCTCGGCGCGATCGTGTCGGGGAGCAGCGGTCGTTCGCGCTTCCCCATTTCACTCCTCAGTGATCGCTCAGGCGCGTGATCAGCTCCACCAGGATCAGCCGGTAGGCCAGGAATCCGAGGAGCACGACGATACCGATCGCGACGATGCCCAGCAGGGCCTTTCCGTTCATGTTTCCCATGCGCCGGACGGTAGGCACCCCGGTGGGTGGACCGGGACCATCGCCGGGTTGAACCGGGGGTGGAGATCAGGCGCGGACGGCGGGCGCGAGGGAGTGCGGGAGGACTTCGCCGTCGGCGGGCCGCTCGACGACGACCTCGACGTCGTCGGCGAACCGGTACGGCCTGGCCAGCAGGATCCCGCCGAAATGCCGCCGCATCCTGGACATCTCCGCGCGGACGGTGACGGTGCGGCCGGCGTCGCCGAAGAGGTCGAGCGAGAGTTCCGACGCCGACCGGCCCTCCCGATGGCGCGCGAGGACGTACAGCATCTCCGCGTGCCGGGGGCTCAGCCGATGTGACCAGGTCCCCGCCGCACCCGAGACGCGCAGCGTGCTCTCCCGCGACGACCTCAGGTCGAGCACGAGCCGGGTCGGCGGCGCGTCCTCCTCGTCGGTCAGCCGGACGAGCCAGCCGCCGGGCAGCGGCTCCAGCAGGCAGTCGCCGAAGGTGGGCAGCCAGGTCCGGCCCGCGGTCGCGTCGCTCGGCAGGGCGATCCGCCCGATCGGGACGATGCCTGCCGACGCCGCGATCCAGCCGTGCGGGTCGGCGATCACCGCCCGGCCCTGCACCTTGGCGAGCAACGGCGAAGCGAGGCCACGCAGCCGTTCGAGTTCGGAGAGGTGCGTTGTGCGCAGCTGCGCTTCGGCGAGCTTCGCGACGGCGTCGACCAGGGCCAGCGTCGTCGGGTGCACGGTCGAGGCGGGGCCGGAGAGGTCGACGGCGCCGAGCAGCCTGCCGTCCCTCGGATCGCGCAGCGGCGCGGCGGCGCAGGTCCAGTCGTGCTGGCTGCGGACGTAGTGCTCGGCGGAGTAGACCTGGACCGGATGCCCGGCGACCAGCGCGGTGCCGATGGCGTTGGTCCCGACGGACTCCTCCCGCCAGTCGACCCCCTCGACGAAGCCGAGCCCGTCGGCGCGGCGGCGGACCGCGGCACTCCCGTCGCGCCAGAGGACGCGGCCCTCGGCGTCGGAGACCACCATGATGTGCGCGGCCTGTTCGGCGAGGCCGATCAGGGCACCGCGCAGGGCGGGCAGGACAGGGGCGAGCCCGCTCTCGCGACGGCGCGCCTCCAGCTGTTCCGGGACGAGGAGGGGAACCGGCGCGCCGCGGTCCGGGTCGAGGCCGAGACGGCGCATGCGCTGCCAGGACGCGCCGATGACGGCACGCGGGTGACTCGGAAGCGCTTCGCCGGAGAGGGCGGCTTCGTGCACTTGGGCGAGGACGCGCGCGTGACGGCGAGGATCCGCGCCGACCGGCACCGCGGCCTCCAGCTGCACCTGGCCCACTCCTTTGGTCCGTTTCGACCAGTGTGCCCGGCGGGACCGGCGATCGGAAGGCCTCTGTGACCTGGGCGGGCTTACCCGGTGAAGGGCGCATCCACCAGGTGGGACACGGGGAAGCTGCCCACCGGTTTCCGGCCGAGGAGCAGGCCTTTCCTGGTGGCCTCGGCCATCACCGCGCGGACGTCGACGCACCACGGGCCTTCGGGCTTCAGCTCGACGAAAGCGCTCTCTCCCCGCTTCAGCACGAAATGCGGCTCGCCGTCGAGCGCGATGGAGCCGCCCGCGGCGGCGAGGTCGACCCGGACCCCCGGGTGCAGCACGCTCCAGCCCCGCACCCCGACCGCCCGGACCTCGCCGGGCGCGATCGGCGCCTGCACGACGTAGGGCGTCTCGTCGACCGGCCCGAGGGAGACCGCGACACCGTCCACAGTGGACTTCGGACTGGGGCACAGCCTGCCGGGGATACTGGACAGGCCGATCCCGTCCGGCACCGCGAAGGTGCAGTACAGCTCGGTCAGCGAAGCGGGATCCCACCGCTGCTCCGCCGACACGCTGACGTCGGTCAGCGCGATCTCCCGGCGCGCCTTCGTGACGACCTCGAGGACGGTCGCCCGGTTCGTGACCAGGTCGATGTCCACCTGATGGGTGGCCAGCAGTCCGGCGGCGAGCCCGGCGACGGTGGGTTCGGGGAGCGCGGCGGCCCTCCCGGACGGCAGCATGAGCAGCGGTACGTCGCCGCAGGCGGCCGCGGCGGCCCGCATCATGCCCTCCCCGCCCGCGCAGATGACCACACCCGCGCCGGCGTCCACCATCCGGCGGACGGTGCCGATGATCTTCCCGGCCTCGGTCCACACCATCACGCGGCCGACGCCGGCCACGCGGAGTGCCGAACGCAGGCTCTGGATGTCACGCTCCGAAGCGGGGTTCGCCACGATCCCCGCAACCGCTTCGCCCACATGTCCTCCGCTGCCGCGCCAAGTCCCTACAAGGAAACGACGCCGGGGCCGCGAAAGAAAGAGTTGCAGAAGGTTGCATCACCAGGAGAGGGGTCGCGGCACCCGGTCCGAGGGCGGCCGATTCCGCAGTATCCGCACGCCGAGCGGCACCAGGACCAGGCAGGCGGCACCCGCTCCGAGCACCCCGTAGAGGTCGCTCTCCTTGAGAACTCCCACCCACATGGTGCAAGGCCAGAGGAACATCAGGGCACGTCCGGTGCCGAAGATCCCCGCCCGATAGGTCCCGATGGCCAGCACCAGTCCCCCGGCGAACTGGCCGACGGAAGCGGTGACCGGGATCCGCCAGAACCCGTAGGAAAGGTCCACGTAGCCGTCCATCACGATCTTGGTCGCCTGGTCCACCCCGAGCGTGTCGACGAGCCGGAAGGCCGTCAGATCGATGCCCGCGAAGTAGAGCCGCGCGAACAGGCCGAAGACGAGCAGGATCAGGCCCCAGGCGGCGAGGGCGGGTGCTTTCGCCGCGACGAGCTTCGCCAGCGCCAGGAACGCCACGAAGGACAGGACCATGCCGAGCAGGAAGAGCGAGTACGCGGCCGTGACGAAGCCGGGATTCGCGGCGTACGCGGCCAATTGCCCGGGCGCGGCGAAGGGCTGTTGGTCGAACCACGCCACTTGCTCCGGTGTGAAGTCCTTCAGCACCAGATGCCGCGACAACAGGCCCGCGAACCACACGAGCGGTGCGAGGACCAAGGCCACTCCGCCGATCTTCCCGTTCATGGTGTGGATCGTCGCCGGTCACGGCGGTCCTGGGCAGCGCTCGAAAGTCAGGCGGAGACCTCGACTTTCGTCACCCCTGGGGGACACCGGCTGTCCCCCACGCGGGGATGTGCCCGGACCGCCGCGTCGTTAGCGTCGGGCCATGGATTCGCTGGGGTGGGCACTCCTGACCGGGCGCGACGCCGATCTCGAACCGGCTTCGGCCTGGTGGCACGTGCCGGGCTGGCTCAAAGGGGTCCTCGCAGTCTCGATACTCGCCGTACTGGCGAGCGTGACCTTCGGCGCCTGGGGGCACTACCTCGGTCCCGAAAGCCTGCCGCTGGTCTCGTTCCTGCTGCTCCTGCAGGTCGCGCCGCCGCTGCTGGTCGTGCGCTTCCCGCTGACCGCGGTCCGCGTGGCGGCGGTCGGGATGGTCACCGCGACCATCGCCGTCCTCTTCCCCGCACCCGAACCACCGTTCCACGCGAGGCTGAGCGAATGGCCGTTGCAGACCCACGTCCTGCCGTACCTGCCGGTGCTGGCGATGACCCTCGCCCGGACGAAACCCAAGCAGGGCACCGGGATCTCGATCATCGCGGTGCTGCTCGCCGTCGCGGTCGGGCTCGCCCAGATCCCTCGCACGGGCACGAAAACCCTGGTGTTGGCCCTGCTCGTGGTGGCCGTGACCGTCGTCGCCGGCTACGGCATGCAGCAACGCAGGCGGGCACTGGCGCAGGCCGACACGGCCGAGCGCACGGCGGTCGAAGAGCGGGCGAAGCGGACCGCGTTGCAGAAGCGCGCGCTGGTCGCGCGGGAACTGCACGACATCATCGGCCACCACCTCTCGCTCATCGCCCTGCGCACCGACAGCGCGCGCTACCGGCTCCCGGACGTCAACGAGAGCATCGCGGAGGAGTTCCGCGCACTCGGCGTCGCGGCGAGGGAAGCGCTGGACGAGGCCAGGCGGCTGGTCGGCGTGCTGCGGGACGACGACACCGAACCGGAACACGAGCCGCAGCCGGGCCTCGCCGAGGTCCCCGGGCTGCTCGACGGCTGCCGGGCGTCCGGCGTCGAGGTGCGCTCCCGGATCACCGGCGGCGACGACGTCCCCGGCACGATCGGCCTCGCCGCGTACCGGATCCTGCAGGAGGCGTTGAGCAACGCGGCACGGCACAGCCCGGGTTCGGGGGTGGACGTCGAGGTGCGACGGGAGCCGGAAGCGCTCACGATCCTGGTCGAGAACGGGCCACCCGACCGGGTTCCGGCCCCTTCGGCCGGGGACGGCACCGGCCTGGCGGGGATCGCCGAACGCGTTACGCTGATCGGCGGCTCGTGCGAGACCGGGCCGCGGGCGGACGGCGGATTCCGGGTGGCCGTCACGCTGAAACTCACGGGGGAAGCGTGACCACCGTTTTCATCGTCGACGACCAGGCCATGGTGCGGGAGAGTTTCGCGAGCCTGCTGGACGCGCAGCCCGGACTGGACGTCGTCGGCCAGGCCGGTGACGGACTGGCGGCACTGGACGGCATCGCCGCGCTGACCACCGCACCCGACGTCGTCCTGATGGACATCCGGATGCCGGTGATGGACGGGCTCGAAGCGACCCGGCGGCTGCTCGAAGGCGACGGCGAGAAGCCGAAGGTGATCGTCCTGACCACGTTCCATTTGGACGACTACGTCTACGAGGCCCTGCGGGCGGGCGCGAGCGGGTTCCTGTTGAAGGACGCGCCGTCGGCCGAACTGATCGGCGCCATCGGCGTGGTCGCCGCCGGGGACGCGCTGCTCTCCCCCGCCGTCACGAAGCGGCTCATCGCGAACTTCGTCGCCGTCGCACCGAATCCGCGGCCCTCGCCCGCCCGGTTCGACGTCCTGACCGAACGCGAGCGCGAGGTGCTGCGGTTGATCGCGAAAGGACGGTCCAATCCGGAGATCGCGGCGGATCTGGTGCTTTCGGCGCAGACGGTGAAGACGTACGTGGGCCGGATCCTCGCGAAGCTCTCGCTCCGGGACCGGGCACAGGCCATCGTGCTGGCCTACGAAACCGGGCTCGTCTCCCCGTGAGGACCCGGAAAAAGCAGCAGGGCCGCCTCCCGGAGGAGACGGCCCTGCTTGAAAGCCTGGATCAGATCACGTTGACCGAGGTGGCCTGCGGACCCTTCGCGCCCTGCCCGATTTCGAACTCCACGCGGGCGTTCTCCTCGAGGGTACGGAAGCCGTTGCCCTTGATCTCGCTGTAGTGCACGAAGACGTCGCCGCCGCCGTTGTCGGGAGTGATGAAGCCGAACCCCTTCTCGGAGTTGAACCACTTCACAGTGCCCTGAGTCATAAAATCTCCATATGCAACACAAACAAACAGGAAGCCACGTCGGCAGCCCGGGTCATGACCAGACGGTTTGCTTCCTCAGATGTGCGAGGAGACACTACGCCCGCTGAGTTCTGCGAGCGTGAACCAACACGAACACAAAAATCGAGACCTTAATCAGTAAAGCACACCGCACGCAGGCCGACAAGCGTCTTCACCCGGGTGTGCGGCGCCCCGCGCGGTGCTCTTTACCACTCGGCTCTATTCGCCGCTCGCCGCGCGCAGCGGTACGTCCGCGCCGAACGGCGAACGGCGCAACGCTTCGCGGTTGGTGGCCACGACCGCGACGTCGTGGGTCTCCGCGTCCGCGCTGAACTGCACCGGCACCACGCCGGAAACGGACTTGGACTTGTCCTGTGGCTTCGTCTCGTCAGCCATGTTTTCTCCCCTGTGTCAACACAACGCTGTACCTACTGCGTGCCAACAACTCACCGGCGGACGGCCGCGGCCCCGCTGGCCGCTCCTGCCCACCCAGTCCTCATCGGACTCTCGGTGTTGCGGCGATTGTGCCACGGCCCGCCGACAAAATCCGGTCTCCGCGACCGAAACTCGGCCGAGTCGTCACCACTTTCCCACCCCTTGGGGCAGGTGAAGGCGGCACCACAAGGGTTTCTGTGTATCCCCTGAGAAAAAGTACCGCCCGGTAATCCCTACTGGCCGCCTTGCTGTGGCCTCGCGGCACCCAGCAGGCTCGTCAGCCGGATGTCCGGCGTCACCACGTCCGGATCCGTCCTGATGTCGATCACGCACGGCCGTTGCCGGACCAGCGCGCTGGCGATGATCGGCTCCAGCTCCTCGCGGTCGTCCACGGTGTACCCGGCGGCGCCGAGCCCGCGTGCCCACGACGCGAAGTCGGTGGTGGGGACGGTCACGCCCGACAGCCGTCCGTGCTTGCGCGCCTGGTGCACGGCGAGCGGACCGTGCAGGCCGTTCTGGAACACCAGGACGGTCACCGGCACCCGGTAGCGGACGGCGGTCTCGATCTCCTGCCCGGTCATCAGCGCCCCGCCGTCGCCGACCATCGCGATCACCGTCCGGCGTGGCTCGGCGAGTTTCGCCGCGATCGCCGCGGGGACGGCGTACCCCATGGCGGCGTTGCTCGGCCCGAGCTGGCTGCGCGGCGCGGTGAAACACCAGTAGCGGTGCATGAACTGGGCGAAGTTGCCCGCGTCGCTGGTCACGATCGCGTCCTCGGGCGCGAGTTTGCGCACGGCGCGGATGACATCGGCCGGATGGACGCGGGTGGCGCCACTGGTGTCGGGCGGTGTCATGAAGGTGTGCACGGCGGCGTTCGCGGCCGACGCGCGGCGGGTCCGCGGCGAGGCGACGGTGCGCAGTTCACGCAGGAAGGGCTCGACCTCCGAGTCGACCCGGAAGGTCAGGCCGCCGCGCCGGGCGGGCTCGATCCCGGTGCCGACCAGCACCAGCGTCTGCGACGGCGTCGGGTAGCGATAGGACTGGGTGGTGACCTCGTCGAGCTGCGTGCCCAGCGCGAGGACGAGGTCAGCGCGTTCCAGCGCGTCGAGCTGCCGCGCGGGGATGCCGATGCCGAGGTGGCCGGCGTAGCGCGCGTGGTTCTCGGGGAAGGCGTCCTGACGGCGGAAGGCGTTGTACACCGGCAGCGCGAGCTCGTCGGCGACGGCGATCAGCTCGTCCCGCGCCGCGCGGGCCCGGCCGCCGACGATCACCACCGGGTAGCGGGCCTCGTCGACCAGCTGCGCGACCGCCTCGGCGGTCCGGCCGAGCGCGCCGGTGGCGGGCGGCCGCACGGACGCGACCGGTTTGGCCGAGTCGAACGGGACACCCCAGAAGTCGGCGGGGACGGCGACGACGGTGGGGCCGGGACGCCCTTCGCGGCAGCGGGTCAGCGCCTCGACCAGCAGCCCGGGGACCTCCTCCGGCGTCTCCGCGCGGCCCGTCCACTTGGCGATGGGTTCGAACATCGCGGTCAGGTCGGCGGTGGGCAGTTCGCTGGTCGGGCCGGGACTCGACGGCGGGTTCTCCAGGAGGACGACCATCGGGCTCTCGTCCTGGTACGCCGTGGAGACGCCGATCGCGAGCCCGGCCGCGCTCGGCCCCCGGCCCGCCAGCAGGACCGCCGGGTGTTCGGTGAGCTTGCCTTCGGCCTCGGCCATGAAGGCCGCGCCGGTGTCGTGCCTCGCCGAGACGAAGGTGATCGACCGCTCGCGTTGCAGTGCGTCGAGCAGATCCAGGAAAGAGTCACCCGCCACCGCGTACACGCGGTGGACTCGTGCCTCGGTCAGGATCCGCACGGCCGTGTGGGCGACGGACGCTCCCAGTTGGTATCTAATGAGAAGAGCTTAGGCGGGCGGTGATCGGTGCCGTCAAGCGATCTTTCGATTCCGGCAACCCCGGGGCGGCAGAATGTCCGAAATCGGGACGTGTTCGAGCAAGGGAGCGCGGAAACGTGACCTCAGCCACCGCTGGACGTGAAACAGTTTTCACATACGGCGCACCGGCCTTGAAATACGGCACCGGGTCGAGCGACGAGATCGGGTACGACCTCACGCAGTACGGCGCCCGGCGGGTGCTCGTGCTGACCGACGCGGTGGTCGCCGCGACGGGCCGGCCCCAACGGATCGCCGAAGGCATCCGGAGCTACGGCATCGAAGCGGTCGTCTTCGACGGAGTGCATGTCGAGCCGACCGACGTCAGCATGCGGAAGGCCGTCGACTTCGCCAAGGGGCAAGGCGAGTGGGACGCCTTCGTCGCCGTCGGCGGCGGGTCGGTCATCGACACCGCGAAGGCGGTGAACCTGTTGACCAGCAACGACGGCGACCTGATGGACTACGTCAACGCGCCGGTCGGCGGCGGCCGCGCGCCGACGGCACCGCTGAAACCGCTGGTCGCGGTGCCGACCACCACCGGCACCGGTTCGGAGAGCACGACGGTGTGCGTGCTGGACGTGTTGTCACTGCGGGTGAAGAGCGGCATCAGCCATCTCCGGCTTCGGCCGAGCCTGGCCGTGGTGGACCCGGAGCTGACGGTCTCGCAGCCGCCGGAGGTCACCGCCGCGAGCGGGATGGACATCCTTTGCCACGCCGCGGAAAGCTACACGGCCAAGCCGTACACCGACTTCGACCGGAAACGCCCGGAGGACCGGGTTCCTTACTGTGGCGCGAATCCGCTGGCCGACATGTTCGCCGAGCAGTCGCTGCGGCTGCTGTCGTGGGCGCTGCCCGCCGCGGTGCGGGACGGGTCGGACATGAAGGCACGCGAGGCGATGGCGCTCGCGGCGACGTTCGCCGGACTCGGCTTCGGCAACGCGGGGGTGCACATCCCGCACGCCAACGCGTATCCGATCGCCGGGCAGGTGCGGGAATTCCACCCGGACGGCTATCCAGGCGAAGAGCCGATGGTGCCGCACGGGATGGCGGTCTCGCTGACCGCGCCCGCGGCGTTCCGCTTCACCTACGACGCCTGCCCGGACAGGCACCTCCGGGTGGCCAGGCTGCTCGCGCCTGACTTCGAATGGCCGGGCGATCTGCAGGACCATCTGCCCGAGGTGCTGCGACGGCTCATGCGCGAGATCGGGATCCCCAACGGGATCGGCGCCGTCGGCTACACGGAGTCCGATGTGGACTCGCTGCTGTCCGGCACGGTGAAACAGCAACGGCTGCTGGCGACGGCGCCGCGTGAGGCGTCCGAAGCGGACCTCGCCGGGATCCTGCGGGATTCGGTGACGCTGTGGTGAACGCCGAGTACCCGCACTGGCAGACGGTTCCGTTGCGGTGGAAGGACAACGACGTCTACGGGCATGTCAACAACGTCGTCCACTACTCGGTGATGGACACCGTGATCAACACGTGGCTGATCGAACGCGGCGGACTCGACATCGAAACCGGTGGCGTGATCGGGTTGTGCGTCGAATCGCAGTGCAAGTACCACGCTTCGGTGTCGTTCCCCGGGGAACTCGAGGTCGGCCTGCGGGTCGGGCATCTCGGGCGGTCGAGTGTCCGCTACGAGGTCGGGATGTACTCGAAGGAGACGGTGATCGCCGAAGGTCACTTCGTGCACGTCTTCGTCGATCGCGAGTCACGGCGTCCGGTGCCCGTCGAAGGTCTACTCAGGAGCGCGCTCGAAGAACTGCTCACCGGGTAGCGGCAACCGCGGCGCCCACGCGTGCATGAGCTGGGCGTAGCGCGTGGACCGGTCCATGAGTTCGAGGTGGGTGCCGAGGGCGGTCTCCTTGCCGTCCATCACCAGGACCCGGTCCGCGCGCAACGCCGACGACAGCCGGTGCGCGATCACCACCAGCACCCCGCCCCGCTCGGCGAACGCCCGCTCCGCGCGGGCTTCGGCGGGCGGGTCGAGGTGCGAGGTCGCTTCGTCGAGGATGACGACGCCCGCGTCGCTCGCGTACACCCGCGCGAGCGCGATCAGCTGCGCTTCGCCGGCGGACAGCGTCCCGTGCCCGATCTCGCTGTCCAGTCCGCCCAGCCGCGTGACCAGCGGTTCCGCCCCGACGGCGGTCGCGGCCGCCCACAGTTCGGCGTCCATCGCCGTCTGCGCGAACAGGCCGATGTTGTCCCGCACCGAGCCCGCGAAGACGTACGCCTCCTGGGGGATCAGCGCGACCATCCGATGCCGCACCGCCGCCGGGATCTCCCGGACCGGGACCCCGCCGAGCAGCACCCGGCCCCCCTGCGGTTCGAGCATCCCGGTCAGCAGCCCGGCCAGGGTCGACTTGCCGATCCCGCTCGGCCCCACCACCGCGAGCCGTTCGCCGGGGCGCAGATGCAGGTTCAGCCCGCGCACCACCGGCTCCGCCGCCGCGCCCCAGCTGAAGGTCAGGTCCCGCACGTAGATCGCGGTCCCGGTGGGTTCGGCCGTCCCGTCCGGTTCCGGTTCGGCTTCCGCGGTCTCCGCCAGCCGCCGCAGCGCGACGATCAGCCGCAGCACCACGGTGCTCGCGGTCGACGCCAGTCCCCGCAACGCCGGTTGCATCGTCGTCGCGAGGTAGACCAGGGCGCCGAGCGCGGCACCGGCGGTGAGCACGCCGTCCTTGACCATGCCCGGAGCCACCAGCAGCGCCAGGAGCAAGGGCACGAACCCGCCGGTCGCGATCACCACCGTCCGCGCCGCCCCCGACCGCGCCACCCGCACGGCCGCCTTGGCCTGTATGTCGATGGCGTCGTAAAGCTCAAGCGCGGCAAGGGGTTCCGCACCGCAGGCGACGATGTCGCGCATCCCGGACAACGACGCGCCCGCGATCTCGGCGGTCCGTTCGTCGGCCAGTGCGAGCGCGCGCTGACGGCGGGCCAGCGACGGCAGCAGGCAGGCGAAGACCAGCACCGCGACCACCACCGGGATCGCGACGATCAGCGCGAGCGAACCGGCGACGGTGAACAACCCGGCCAGCGCCGCCACCGTCGTCACGATCATCCCGCGCGCCTGCACCAGCAACCCGGCCGTGGCGTCGCGGACCACCTCGACGTGCTGGGTGATCCGGGCGACGCCGCTGGCGTCCGGCTGGTTCCGCGGTGGCGAAGGATCGTGCAGGACTCCGCGCACCACGGCGGTCACCAGCGCGTCGCGCAGCGGCTCGACGACCTTGCCGAGCTGATGCCACACCAGTCGCGAGCCGAGCGCCCCGATCACCGCGACCAGACCGAACACCGCGAGCCAACGCAGTCCGGTGCCTGGCCGATCCGCGGCAAACCCCTCGTCAACCGCGAGTTCGACCAGGCGACCGGACAAGAAGGCGGGCGCGCTCTCCAGCACGGAACAGGCCAGGAGCACCAGCCCGCCCCTCCACTGCCCGGCCAGCGCCGAGCGATAGAGGTCCCAGACGCTCACTGCGCCCCCTCGGTGCTCGTTGGCGAACCCGCGACCGCGATCGCGTCGTGCTCAGTGCGCTTTTCGCTGTTCACCTCTGCTCCGCCCCCAAGCTCCCGGTGAAGACGGCCCGGTAAGCGGGCTTCCGCCACAGCTCCTCGTGGGTGCCGACCGCGCGGATCCGGCCGCCTTCCAGCCACACCACCGCGTCCGCCCGCGCCGCGGTGGCCGCGCGATGCGTCACCACCACCCGGGTCCGGCCGGGCAGGGTGCGTTCGATGGCTTCCTCGACGGCGGCTTCGGTGACCGTGTCGAGGCTGGCGGTGGCGTCGTCGAGGATGAGCACCCTCGGCGCGTGCGCGATCGCGCGCGCCAGCCCGATCCGCTGCGCCTCCCCGCCGGAGAGCGGCGTCTCCGAAAGCGGCGTCCGGTACCCGTTCGGCAGCCGGACGATCAGGTCGTCGACCTGCGCGGACTGGCAGGCGGCGCGGACGGCGGCCTCACCGGCCCACGAGCCGTACCCGACCGCGTCGCCGATGGTCGCGCCGAGCAGCGCGGGCCGTTCGAAGGCGAATCCGACGACCGCGCGGAGTTCGTGCGGGCGCAGGTCCTCCAGCGGGCGGCCGTCGAGCACCGCCGTCCCCTCGTCCGGGATGAGCAGGCCGCCGAGGACGTTGACCAGCGCGGACTTCCCCGAGCCCGACTGCCCGACGACGGCGGTGAACCGGCCGCCGCGGACGACGAGGTCGACCTCCCGCAACGCGCCTTCGACCGTGACGCCGCGCAGTTCGAGTGTGCCCCGGCCGGGGACGACCCCCAGCTTGCCCGGTTCAGGGGCGGGCGACCGCAGTACCTCGGTGATCCGCCGCGCACACGACCGTGCGCGGGAAAGCGTGGTGAGCAACGGGATCTGGGTGACCATGGCCATGCCGAGCGCGACGTAACCGAGTGCGGCGAGGACCTGGCCGACACTCAGCCTCCCCTCCAGCACGCCGAATCCGGCCGCGGCCAGCACGGCGAGTTCCACCGCGGGCAGCAGCAGTCCGGATCGCCACACCATCCTGGCCTGCGTGCGCCACATTCCCCGCCCCGCGAGACTCAGTTTCGGCAGCGGCCGCAGCACTCGTTCGGCTTCACGGTCGGCGGTACCCGACGCGGCGATCGTGCGCAGCCCGGCGACGGCGTCGACCATCCTCGCCGCCAGTTCCCCGGAGACCTCTTGGTAGGTGAGGACGTCGTCGGCGGTGTTCTTCAAGTGGGTGCGCGCGAGCATCAGCGCGAACGGGATGCTGCCGAGGAAGACGAGCGCGAGCCGCCAGTCCATCAGCGCGAGCAGGACGACAGCGCCGCCGGAGATCAGCGTCGACGAGCCGAGCTGGACGACGACCGAGGCGACCAGACCGGCGCCGGTGCAGTCACCGGTGAGCCTGCTGATCGCGTCGCCGTCGGCGAAGGTGGATCGGGTGCCGAGCGCGAGATAGCGGTCGGCGAGCTTGCGGCGCAGCCACGCGGTCGCGGAGGCGGTCATCCGCGCGGTGAGGATCCCGCCGATCAGGCCGACGGCGATTTCGGTGAAGCCCAGCAGGAGCAGCCACGACACCTCGGGGAAGCTGGGGCGTCCCGCGACCACGGCGTCGACCGCGGCGGCGAGCGCGCCGGGCAGGAGCAGCCCCGCGGCGGTCCCCGCGAGGGCGCTCAGGATCAGCGCGATCAGGCGGGGGCGATCCAGCATGGTCACGGAGACCAGCAGGCGATCGGCGGAACCCGCCATCCCACTCCTTAGTGTCCGAGGTGAAGGGGACTTTCCCCTCTTCTCACGCGGCGAAGGGCCCTTTAGTCGCATCGCATGCGGCGAAGGGCCCTTTCGGCTCGCATCCCACTCCTTACAACGTGATCCCAACGAGATGAACCGAACGGCAAAATGAAGGCGCGGGAGCGGCGCACTTGGCCTGTGCCGCTCCCGCGCCCTCAGTGATCAGTCAGCGATCAGTGGCAGGTCAGCAGGCTGACCGTGCTGTTCGCGCAGGAGGCCAGCAGGCTGAGGTTGCTCGCGCCGCCGTGGCTGCCGCCGCCGCCGCCCTCGAGAACCTCGGGGGTTTCCAGGGCCTGCAGGTCGAGAACCATTTCCATGATCGTGTTCCCTTTCGTTGTTTTCCTGGTCCGCCGGTCGTCAGCGACCGGCAGTTCTGGAGGACAGGAACGGCAGCACGGCCTTCCCGTCCAGGGTCGCGGCGAGGGCGAGCAGGATGCCCGCGCCGCCGGTGACGACGTCCATCGACAGCCGCAGCAGCTGGTTGCCGGGGAACGCCAGGCCGCCCTTGTACGGCACCGCGTACCAGGCCAGCCGGGAAAGATGCAGGTCGATCGTGTCGCGGACCCGCTGGTCCGGCTCCGCGCCCATCGCGAGCGCGGTCATCAGCCCGGACCGGCCGAACAGCAGGCCGGGGTGGATGACGAACTCGCCGCGGCAGGCTTCGCGCAGACCGGGAAGGCTCTTCAACGCCTTCGCGTCCGGACGGTGCTTCGCCAGCTCCTCGGCGACCATGAGGATCCCGGCGCTGCCGACACCCGCGTAGGGCAAGGTCCTGGTCTCGCCGTCACGGACCTGCAGCGAGCCGTCGTCGGACTCGACGCATTCCTCCAGGTCACGCTCCAGCGCCTGGTCGGCGAAGGAGAGCCAGCCCTCTTCGCGGGTGCGCTCGAACAGCCGGATGAACAGCAGCGCCGGCCCGGACCAGCCGTTGAGCAGCCCGGCCCTGGCGAAGTCGCCGGGCGGGTCGGCGGTCTCCAGCGCTTCGGCGAGCCGGACGGCGGTGGCGAGCGCCTGCCTGCCGAACTCGTTGTCCTTGCGCTTCACCGCGAAGTGCAGCTGGGTCAGGCCTATCCCGGACAGGCCGCCTTCGAGGCCGTGGTCGGTGGTCTGTTCCACCAGCGTCGCCGACGCCGACAACATCTTGGTCGCTTCGTCGCGGTACCCGAGTTCTTCGAGCACGTAGGCGATCCCGTACGAGCCGTCGTAGAACCCCGGCCGTCCCGGCGGGTCGCGCCGGACCGACTCCAGCAGCCACTTCTCGTGATCGGGATACCGTTCGCCGTTGACGGCGTTCAGCGCGTAGAGGACGCCGGCCGCGCCATACCCGAAGCACGCCCCACCGACGCGGAACTGCTCGATGTCGCCGGGGAAGAGCCGGTCGGTGCGTTCGGGGGTCGAGCTGGCGAGGATCGCTTCGGTGATCTGCTTGCGGACCAGCGCCCAGTCCGGTTCGTCCTGGTCGAGTTCGGTCTCGCTCGACCGCGGCGGGGCGTTCCGGGGCGCCAGCTCGGCGACGATCGCGTCGGCGTAGCCCTCCGGGACGTCGAAGCGCCGCTGGACGAAATCCGCGAGCCCGCGCAGCTTCGCCGGGGCGAGTTCGAGAAGGGTGGTGAGCGGCAGGAAGATCCACAACTTCAAGACGGCCAGCGCGTACTCGTCGACCTCGAATCCGTGCCGGTCCCGCGGGGCGCGGAAACCGGGGGCGCCGAGTGCGGGCCGGGCACCGCCGTCGACGTCGGCCGCCATCTCGAAGTCGATCAGGGACACCGCGTCGTCGTCGCCGTCGACCAGGATGTTCATCGAGTGCAGGTCGCCGAAGACGATCCGGCGGTCGTGCACCGCCTCGATCATCTTCTCGACGCGCTCGACCAGCGCCAACGCGCGTTTCGTGTAGGCGACGATGTCGGCTTCGGTGCAGTCCCGGCGGGTGAGCGGGTAGTTGCGGGCGAGCCAGCTGCCGAGCGGGACACCGGGCATGTACTCCATCGACAGGAAGTGGTGCTCCCAGACGGTGAAGCGGTCATGGGCGGTAGGGATGCCCTCGATGCCCTTGAGCCGCTCCAGCACCTCGTGCTCCCGGCGGAGCCGCTCGACGGCGTCGATCAGGTCGCGGTCGAGGCCTGCGTACGGCCTGGCCTCCTTGAGGACCACCTGCTCGTCGTCGGCGTTCCGGTCGGCGAGGTACACGCCGCCGCCGTTGGAGAAGTGCAGGGACTTCTTCACTCGATAGGGGAACTGCGCCGGGTCGCCGCCCTTGCGGGCCGCGAGGTGCGGGGCGAGGAACTCCGGAATCGTCACCCAGTCGGGGACCGAGAAGGTCGGCTCGCGTTTGTCCGGGACCAGCGTGCCGTCAGGCTTGCGCACCGCGAGGACGCGCTTGCCGTCCAGTTCGACCCATTGCTCGGCGAATCCGCCGTAACGGACGTAGAGCGGGCCGGCACCATAGCGTAGATCACTGAGAATATACGCACCCGGTTCGCCATCGAGCTTCACCGACAGGTCGGCGAGAACACGCTCCAGCTCGTTGTTGTCAGCTGGATAAAGAGTCAGTAACTTACCGCTTCCGTCACGCGGCGCGTATTTGGAATTCCGGGCCAGCAGGGTTCCCCTGGAGCGCAGATGCTTGTACGACACATTGTGCTCGATACAATGCTCGTGCACCTTCACGAGCACCCGCTCGGCATTGCTCAAACCTGCAGACACATGGATTTTCCAGCCCTGCAAGGGAAGGTTTCGAGCAAGTGGCTGCAGCATCCGCCACACTCCGCGCGCTCCGGCGCGCCATCCGATCTCGGGGGCGGGCAACAGGGCGGCGTAATCGTCGGCGGCGTCTCCGGTTTCCCGTTGCTCATCGAAGAACAGCGGATCCGCGAAGCAATACGCTTCGTACCGGATGTCCATCGAGCGCCCCCTCCTTGGCACCAATCGGATGGGCCAAGTGCACCATCGCGATGGGGAATATTCCACCCGCAGGATTGCGAACGGCCAATCCGCCATATCGGGGGTTCGGATGGGCTGTTCAGGGACGTGAATTCGAAACCTACCGAATAGTAGGCGTACCCAGGGTGAGATCAACTCGGTTTCCAACCACCCGGTCGGTGTGTAACAGGATCGCATCTGCGTCGTAATACCTGGTCGAAGCGCTAAAACGATAATGTCCGGACAAATTGGCAGAACGCCAACCGAACATGCTTCGTGATCTATTCACCCGAGGTCTGGACCACTGAGCCTCGTGGCGCCCGCCACGCGGCCCGCCGGTCGGCCGACGGCGACAAGGCGCCCGAAGGTACGTTGTCGACCGGCGGAGTAGGTAAGGAGGCGGACGTGATCACAGGCTTCGCGGTGACCGTCGCGATCTGCGCGACGCTGGTCGCGGCGTGGAGTTTCGTGCAGTCCGTGCGAAAAAAACTGCCGGACAACCCGTTGCTCATCGCCCTCGGCGTGGTCGAACTCCTCCTGGTGGCCCAGCTCGTCATCGGCGTCGTGCTGCTGATCGGCGGTGGCCGCCCCGGCAGCATGGCCACCTACCTCGCCTATCTGATCGGCTGCCTGGTCGTGCTCCCGCTCGGGACGTTCTGGGCGCTGGCGGAGCGCACGCGGTCGAGCACCGCGATCCTCGGGATCGCCTGCCTCGCCATCCCGGTGATGGTGCTCCGGCTGAACGAGGTGTGGGCGGGTGCCAGTGCCTGAAGGAACCGAGGAGAACACGGTGGGCGAAGCCACCCAGGACGTCAGTGAGAACACCGCTCAGGACAAGGCGTCCCAGGACAAGGCGTCGGGCCCTGGCCGGATCCTGGTCGCCGTGTACGCGATCTTCGCGCTGGCGGCGACGTCACGCGCGGCCGTGCAGATAAGCACCAAGTTCCACGAGGCCCCGCTGGCCTACGTCCTGTCCGCGTTCGCGGCCGTCGTCTATCTCCTGGCCACCGTGGCCCTCGCCCGCCGCGGCGCGGGCTGGTGGCGGATCGCGCTGCTCGCCTGCGGGATCGAGCTGATCGGCGTGCTGACCGTGGGCACGTTCAGTCTTTTCGACCGCGAGGCCTTCCCGCACGCCACCGTGTGGTCGGTCTACGGGCAGGGCTATCTCTTCATCCCGCTGGTGCTGCCGGTCATCGGACTGTTCTGGCTCCGGCGGACGAAGCCGTGACCCTCACTTCTCGAAGCAGCCTTTTTCGTTGAGCGGGCCGAACGACGGCAGGACGAGCCCGCACAGGTAGCCGTCGATCCAGCGTCCGTTGCCCCCGACGTTGGTGAGCAACCGGATCGCCGGTGCGAACACGGCGATGCCCTTGGCCAGCGAGTCCTGGTTGCGCTGAAGCATCGACGTCAGCCTGTCGAGTTGTTCGAGCACCGGCCCGAGCTGTCCGTCGTTGTCGGCGATGATGCCGTCGAGGGCGGTCGCCAGCCGTTTCGAGCCGTCGAGCAGATCCTTGATCGCCTGCTGCCGGGCGGAGATCGCGCGCAGCAGCGTGTCACCGTCCTGGATCAGCCGCTGGACCTCGGCGTCGCGGTCGACGAGGGTCTGCGAGACCTGTCGCGTGTTCGCCACCAGGGTCCGGAGTTGCCGGTCGCGCGAGGCGATGGTGCCGGAGAGCTTCGAAATCCCGTCGAGCGCGGCGCGGACATCGGCCGGCGTATCGGCGAAAGTGGCTGAAATCGTGTCGAAGCTCTTCGCGAGCTGGTCGACGTCGATGTCGTCCACGGTCTTCGACAGATCTCGAAACGCTTCGAGGACGTCGTAGGGTGCGGTGGTCCGCCGCAGCGGGATCGGCTCGCCCGGGTCGAGGATCGTTTCACCGCGCGGGTCGAGTGCCAGGTACTTCTGCCCCAGGACGTTCTTGATCTGGATGGACGCGCCGGTGGCGTCGCCGAGCCAGGCGTCCTTCACCCGGAACGAGACGAGCACCCGATCGCCCGTGAGGTCGATTTCGGACACCTTCCCGACCTTCACCCCGGCGATCCGGACGTCGTTGTCCGCGCGCAGCCCGCCCGCGTCGGAGAATTCGGCCGAATAGGCGGTGCCGCCGCCGATCACCGGCAGGGCGTCGGCGTTGAGCGCCGCCGCCATGCCGAGGGCCATCGTGGTGAGCCCGGCGAGCGCCACCTTGACCGGATCCGCCGAGCCGAAGGACCTCATCGTCTCACCTCGCAGGTCACAGTCGGAAAAGCCTAGGGGCCGCTCCGGTCGATCGCCAGGCGAAACGTTGCACCGATCGAGTGGTGTCGATTGTCCACAAAGGACAGACGACAGCGCTCGATCGATGCCTCTGTGTACGGTGCCGACTTCGGCACGAGGACGCTAATGATCCAGCTTCAGCTCGTAGTGGAGGGTCGTGTACTTCTTCCGCCGGTGCAGCATCGGAACGAGGAAGCCGTGCAGCAGCCGGTGTTTCTTGGCGAGGCACGCGGCGGCGTGCTTCGCTTCGGCCCCGTCGAGCAGACGCACGTGCCCGCGTACCGCCTCCCCGGTCGGGACGCCACGGAACGTCGAAGGAGCGATCTCGACCTGCGGGTTGTTCCGCATCCGCTTGGCCTTCCACGCCGCGTCGTAGGTGCGGAGGAACGCGTGGTCTCCTTCGACGGCGATGTTGACCGGCGTCCCGACCGCCGTCCCGTCTCGTTTGAAGGTCTTCAGGAGAATCGTCTTCTGGCCGGTGAACCGGGCGAGTTGTGTAGTCATATCCCCTGGACGGGACGGCCGCCGGAAACGTGACAGGCCTAGTCCGCGTGGTTCCAGAACCTGATCTCGGGATTGCCCGTCACCGGTCCGTCCAGCAGCGGTTGATGTCCACCGCGCAGGTGCGCGTCGAAGAACGCGGACACATATGCCCTGGTCAGCTCCATCCCGCGCAGGCCACCCAGCAGCCCGGGCTCGCTCAGCCCGAGTTGCTCACCGAGTACGCCGACGTCGGTGAAGGACGCGTGCCCGGCCGTGGCGACGCTGATCCAGCGCTTCCATCCGGTGAGGTGCGGCCAGTTGGCCGCCCAGGTCGTGTCCGGACCGGCCGGGGTGTACTCGCTTTCGCGGCCGAGCAGCAGGAACGGCCGGTCGATGCCGGACGCGGGGATCGGCGACCACAGCCTGCCGTCGAGGTCCGCCCCGGCACGGATCCGCTGGTCGGTCACCATCGCCGTCGGCGTGCTGTAGCCGCCGATGGAATGCCCGGCCATGCCGATCCGCGTCCGGTCGATCAGCCAGGACCACCGCGACGAAGGCCCGGTCAGCGTGTCGAGGACGAACGAGACGTCCGCGGCACGGACCGGCGGGAGCAGGGTGGAATCGGACCCGCAGGCGGCGCATCCGGTGACGTGCCCGTCGGGGAAGGCGGTGCCGTGGGATTCGTGGTTGTGGCCGATCACCGCCACGACGAAGCCCTTGCTCGCCAGCTCCTCCGCCAGGCCGGTGAGCGTGGCCCGCGGCTTGCCGAACCCGGGTGACAGCACGACCAGCGCACGCTTCCCCGGCAGGGGCGGGGCGTCGACCCGGGCGCTGGTCCGGGTGCCGGCTACCCGCGCGGGGTCGATGCCGGGGACGCCGGATTCGGTCAGGAAGGCCGTGGCTTCGGCCAGGGTCAGATACGGCCGCCTCGGGCCTGTCGGCAGCAGCGCCGGGTAGAACATCGACACCATCAGCTCCCGCGGCCCGGTCGGTACCCAGGGGTCGCGTCGCGAGTCGTCGATCAGGTGCAGGTCGGTGGCACCGACGGGACGCGAACCGGTCGGCGGCGGCAACGTCAGTGGCGTCGCCTCCGCCGAGGCCGGGCTCGCCAGGGACACCACGGCGGCGACGGCGGCCAGCGTGACGAGAAGCCTTCTCATGAGGTTTCCGTTCTGTCGAGGATTTCCGCTCCCAGCCTGTGCCCTGGCTTCGTATTCGCGCATCGGCCCGAGAGCACGTTTCCGGAGCCGGTTCCTCTGTCGCAGGTCGTACCCGAAGGTCTGCCGCGAGGTGGATCCGCCCCGTCCGATCCCGGGTTACGCTCGGCCGGTGCTGCCCGTACTCAGAAGTCATCCAAAGGCCGTCGACCGCGGGCTGACCGTATTCATCGGACTGTCCACTGTGGTCACGACCGAGGGTTCGGAAGGCCTCGAGTGGTGGCTGGCTTCCTTGGTGGCCTTGGCTTCCTTGCTCGTACGGCACCGCAATCCCGCGATCACCTTCGCGGCGGGGGCGGTGGCCTCTTTACTGCATCTGGCCATGGGCAACGACCTCCGCCCGGTCGACCTCGTGGCGTTGGTCGGTCTCTTCTCCGTCGCGGCCTGGGGGTCGCGACGGCGATCCCTCGCCCTGCTGGCCGCGGGACTGCTCGTCGCCGGGCTGTGGTCTTTCTATGCCTCGGAAGCGAACTCGCGGACGCACCCGCCGACGCCGCCGCGGATCATCATCATCGACCCGCTGTCGCCGCCCGCCGACGCCGAAGACAACACCCAGGTCCAGGACTGGGGCGGATTCGCGGGTATCGGGTTGTCGCTCACGGTGGCGTGGCTGGCCGGGCTGAACACGCGCCAGCGCCGGATCCGGCTGTCGGTGCTCGAACAACGCGCCGCCGATCTCGAACGCGAACGGGACACCCAGGCCGCGCTGGCCGTGGCGGCCGAACGCGGACGGATCAGCCGTGAACTGCACGACGTCGTCGCGCACGCGCTTTCGGTGGTGGTCCTGCAGGCCCAGGGCGCCCAAGCGGAACTGGAGCGGCGGCCGGACCGGGCGCGGGAGGCACTGGACGCCATCGTCGGCACCGGACGGACCGCGCTGGGCGAGATCCGGCGGCTGCTCGGCGCGCTCGGCCAGGACACGCCGGACTGGGAACCGCGGCCGGGGGTGGAACGCCTGCCGCGGCTGGCCGCCGACATCCGCGCGGCGGGCACCCCGGTCGACTTCCTCGTCGAAGGGGAGCCGCGCCCGCTTCCGTCCACAGTGGACCTCTCGGTCTACCGGATCGTGCAGGAAGCCCTGACGAACGTGCTGAAACACGCCGGTCCGGACGCCTCGGTGACTATCGTGATGCGCTATGGGCCGGACACTCTGGAGATCGAAGTGACCGACGACGGCATCGCGGCGGAAGCGCCGCCAGGCTCCGGGCATGGCCTGGAAGGGATGCGAGAACGGGTGAACCTGCTGGGCGGCACCTTCGACGCGGGACCGCGGCCGGAACGCGGCTTCGCCGTCCGCGCGACCCTGCCCTCATGACGATCAGGGTGGTCATCGCCGACGACCAGGCGCTGGTGCGCACCGGCCTGCGGATGATCCTCGACAACGCCGACGACATCGACGTCGTCGGCGAGGCCGGTGACGGCGCGGAAGCCATCAAGCTGGTGGCGGACCTCGATCCCGACGTCGTGCTCATGGACGTCCGGATGCCCGAAATGGACGGCGTCGAAGCCACCGCGGCGATCGCCGCGGCACACCGCACCCGAGTCCTCGTGCTGACCACGTTCGACCTCGACGAGTACGTCTACGCCGCGCTCCGGGCCGGAGCCAGCGGCTTCCTGCTCAAGGACGCGCTGGCGCCGGACCTGCTTTCCGCCGTCCGCGTGGTCGCCGCCGGTGAAGCCACCCTCGCCCCCACCGTCACCCGGCGGCTGCTCGACCGCGTCGTCACCGGCCTTCCCGCGCCGACCTCGGACGAAAGGCTCGACCTGCTCACCGGCCGGGAGCGCGAGGTGCTGCAGCAGCTGGCCCGCGGCCTGTCCAACGCCGAGATCGCCGAACTGCTGTATCTCTCGCCGGGGACGGTGAAGACGCATGTCGGCCGCATCCTCACGAAACTCGGGCTCCGCGACCGCGTCCAGGCCGTCGTCTTCGCCTACGAGGCCGGGATCACCCGCTGACCGCGGCGGGCGCACGCCAGTGCTTCCCGCGGCGGGGCCGCCGGTGCAGACCGCGGCCGCCTGGGTCGCCGAGGTCGTCCGGACGGCGCGTGGCGAACTCCTCGGCCGTGATCCCCATCCGCACCAGGTACTTGATCTCGCCGCGCACCACCTCGGTGTCGCGCAGCCTGCCTTCCTCGCGGAAGCCGAGCCCGCCGTGCAGCGAGAGCGACGCCAGGTTGCCGCCGTACACGCTGACCTCGCATTTGCGGAAACCGCGCTGCTCGAACATATGCGACAGGAGGACGGTGATGGCGTCCGTGGCGTACCCGCAGCGCTGATGGCGCGGGGCGATCCCGATGCCGTAGCCGAACAGGCCGGTCGCCGGATCGGCGCCGATGGTGCAGACCGAGCCGACCAGCATCCGGCCGCGTACCGTCTCGATGCCGAAGTGGATGTCGTCACCGGCGGACCCCGAGCGATGCGAGGCCCAATGCCGGTGCCCACCGCCGATCAGCGGCGTCGCCTCGCGGGCCATGTCACGGTCGAAACCCATCAGGACCCGGCGATCCCGGAGGCCGACCTCGCGCAGCCGCACCTTCCGCCCCACCTGCCCGGGCTCCGGAACGGAGCGGTTCACCGCGCCAGGCCGCACGGGTGCTCACGAACGATCACAAGCATCCCTTGACGATATCGGGTGCCGCGAGAGGAGCTCCAGAGCCCATCGTCGGTCCCGCGGATGAACCTGGCCACACTCTCGCGGGCTCCGAAACTTCTTCGAAAGTCTTTGACCGGATTCCTGGGCGCCACAGACACTTTTTCTCTCGGCACACCTCGACGAAGAGGGAGCACACGGATGAGATCTCTCGGGAAATCCCGGTTCCGGCGGTTTCTGAGCGGCGCCTGCGCGGCCGCGCTGCTCACGGCGTTCGTCCCCGGCACGGCCTCGGCCGACACGGTGATCACGACCAACCAGACCGGCACGAACAACGGCTATTACTACTCGTTCTGGACCGATCGGCCCGGCTCGGTCTCGATGACCCTGAGCTCCGGCGGCAGCTACCGCACCTCGTGGAGCAACACCGGCAATTTCGTGGCCGGCAAGGGCTGGAGCAACGGCGGGCGGCGCAACGTCAGCTACTACGGCAGCTTCTCCCCGTCCGGCAACGGCTACCTGACCCTGTACGGCTGGACGTCGAATCCGCTGGTGGAGTACTACATCGTCGACAACTGGGGGAGCTACCGGCCGACCGGGACCTACAAGGGCACGGTCACCAGCGACGGCGGGACGTACGACATCTACCAGACGACCAGGTACAACGCCCCGTCCGTCGAAGGCACCAAGACCTTCAACCAGTACTGGAGCGTCCGGCAGTCGAGGCGGACCGGCGGCACCATCACCACCGGCAACCACTTCGACGCCTGGGCGCGCGCCGGGATGCGGCTGGGATCCTTCAACTACTACATGATCATGGCGACCGAGGGATACCAGAGCAGCGGGAACTCCAGCATCACCGTGAGCGGGTGATCCGGTGTTCGCCGTCGCGGCGCTGGTCGCCGCCCTCACCTTCGCCCCGGGTGCCACTCCCGCCGCGTGCTCCGGTTACGTCGGACTCACCTTCGACGACGGCCCGTCCAGCACCACCTCCCGGCTGCTGGACGCGCTCCGGCAGAACGGGCTGCGGGCCACGATGTTCAACGTGGGCCAGAACGCCGCCGCGAATCCGGCGCTGGTGCGGGCCCAGGTCAGCGCGGGGATGTGGGTCGCGAACCACAGCTACACGCATCCGCACCTGACGCAGCTGAGCCCGTCGCAGATCGATGCGGAGATCTCGCGGACGCAGCAGGCCATCACCAACGCCGGTGGCGGTACGCCGAAGCTGTTCCGGCCGCCCTACGGCGAGACGAACTCGACCGTGCGGTCGGTGGCGGCGCGGTACGGGCTGACCCAGATCATCTGGGACGTCGACTCGCAGGACTGGAACAACGCGAGCACCGACGCGATCGTCGCGGCGAACGCCCGGCTCACCAACGGCCAGGTCATCCTCATGCACGACTGGCCGGCCAACACGATCGCCGCCATCCCGCGGATCGCACAGGGCCTGGCCGCCCGCGGGCTGTGCGCGGGGGCGATCTCACCGCAGACCGGGCGGGCGGTGGCGCCCTGACAACCACTTCGGTCACCCGGATCACCTCGCGCGACCGCGCGAGGTGATCCGGGTGACCAGGGAAACCGGCGTCCAAAGCGCTTTGTGGGGAGAAGGAGAGAGCGCGCGGTCCGGTTATTCTCGCCCGACGTCGAAACACTCGTCCCATTCCGGCGCGTCGACGAAATGGACGTCGTAGCGTTCGTGGATCCGGTCGACCTCGTCCAGCGGCAGGTCTCCGCGCAGGATCTCCGGCAGGGCCCGGAAGTAGCCGAATCGCTCGATACCGGGCGTGAGGGTGATGAGCACGTCCGCGGCGAGCTCCGGCGGCGCGGCGAACGCGTGCCGGACGCCCGGCGGCACCACGACGTGGCCGCCCTTGTCGACGGTGATCAGCTCGGTGCCCACCAGCATGCGGAGCGTCCCGTCGAGCACATAGAACGCTTCCGCGGATTTCTCGTGGAAATGCGGCTTCGTTCCTGGCTCCCCGGCCCGCAGGTAGAGGCGGTTCGCGCCGAGGAGCCCGCCCGTGTGGCCGCTGTCGGCCAGCAACCACAACGCGGGACTTTCGATCGTCTCCGCGTCCCTCTCCTGCACCACCCAAGCGTCGTTCGCCATCACGTCCCCATCTAGTTGAAGTCTTCAACCAAAACTAGGGCGAAGTAGTTGAAGGTGTCAACTGCTACCTTGGCGGCGTGACCAACTGGCTCGACGCGGACCAGCAACGCGACTGGCGGGCGTTCATCGAAGGATCGGTGCGTTTCGTCGACCTGCTCGACCGTAGGTTGCGGGAGCGGCACGGACTCTCCCTCGCCGAGTACGAACTGCTCGTACGGCTGTCCGAAGCGGAGGGCCGGTCGATGCGGATGGCCGACCTCGCGAAGTCGGCGTACTACTCGCGCAGCCGCCTGTCCCATCGCGTCAACGGGCTGGAGTCCCGTGGCCTGGTCCGGCGGGAGTCGGCCGCCGAGGACGGCCGTGGGGTCAGCGCACGGCTCACCGAGGCGGGAAACGAGACCCTCCGCCGCGCGGCACCGGACAATCTGCGCACCGTCCGGGAGCATTTCGTGGACGTGATCGAGCCGGAAGACCTCCGGGCGGTCGGCCGGGCGATGACGGCCGTCACGCGGCGGCTCGAAGACTGACCGGCTACGGCCCCTTCAACGATCGAAGGCCCCCGCCCGGATGGGGCGAGGGCCTTCGACGTGGAAAAACGTCAGATGGCGACGACGCGCTGGGCCTGCGGGCCCTTCTGACCCTGGCCGATTTCGAACTCCACGCGCTGCCCTTCGTCCAGGGACTTGAAGCCGTTACCCTGGATTTCCGAGTAGTGCACGAACACGTCCGGTCCGCCGTCGTCCTGAGCGATGAAGCCGAAGCCCTTTTCGCCGTTGAACCACTTAACGCTGCCCTGAGCCATACTTTTACCTGCTCTTCATAGCGAGTCTGAGCCCATTCGATGCCCTGATCTCAGGAGCCATTCTTGCAGGTGTCGTCCGGCAGCACACGCCGTGTCCCGAAAAAGAGCGACGAGAGGTCACCCACACAGGCCGCACGGGTGAACAATCGGCAGGTCAGCGACACTTCCCAGACAAATATGGACACGTGTCCGATTTCTGGCCGCGCCGGGCGGGCTTGACCTTGACCCTGCGTCAGGGTCGGAGCCTTGCCGCATGACGAACGACACCACTTCCGCTCCTCCCGTCGGCGGCTTCCAGGACGTCGACGGCCGCCGGATCTTCTCGCACCGATCGGGTGACGGCGGCCCGGCCGTCGTGTTCCTGCCGGGGGCCGGCGCCGTCGGCCTCGACTATTTCGGCGTCCAGCGAGAGGTCTCAAGGTTCACCACCGCCGTCGTGTACGACCGGGGCGGCACGGGCTACAGCGATCCCCTCCCCCTGCCGCGCACCGCCACCGCGGTCGCGACGGAACTGCGCGAGCTGCTGCGCGCCCAGGACATCCCCGGCCCCTTCGTGCTCGCGCCGCATTCCCTCGGCGGGCTCTACGCGCACCGGTTCGCGCAGCTGTACCCGGAGGACGTGGCGGGACTGGTCTGGCTGGACGGCCTCCACCGCGACTGGGACGACTTCATGCCGCCCGAAGCGAGCCTGGCCGCGGCCGAACGATCGGCGCCCGCCCTGGACCAGCTCGAACAGCTGCGCCCATCCCTGCGCGAAACGTACGCCGAGCTGCGGACGGACTACCCGGAACAGCTGCGGGAGTCGCTGATCGAAGCCAAGGTGAGCGACGAATGGCTCCGCTCGGGCATCGCCGAACGCGGCGGCCTGGTCGACCTCGCCACCGAGCTACGGGCCGGTCCCGGCCTCCCCGACGTCCCGCTGATCGCGCTCACCGTCGTGGGCGACGCCACCCAGCCGAAGTCGAACGAAGGCAAGTCCAAAATGGACGCCGCCCTGGTGGACACGGTCTCCCACGGCGAACAACGTGTCCTCACCGACACCCTCCACCACAGGCTCTGCTTCGACCGCCCCGATGCCGTCGTCCAGGCGATCCGCGACGTCGTCGACCTGGCCGGGCGCTTCTAAACTCAGTCACGTTTCCCGAAGACAGGAGAACGGTGCTCACGATCGGCCAGCTCGCGGCGACCGCCGGCGTGACCGTGCGCACCGTTCGCCACTACCACCACGTCGGCCTGCTGCCCGAACCCGACCGCGACGCCTCCGGTTACCGCCGCTACAGCGCGCAGGCGGCGGTGGACCTCATCCGGATCAGGACCCTGGCCGACGCCGGGGTCCCGCTGGCCCGCATCGACGCGCTGCTGCACGCCCGACCGGCCGAATTCGCCGCCGCCATCACCGAGATCGACGCCGACCTGCGGCACAAGATCGACCAGCTCACCGAAAACCGCCTCCGCATCGCCGAACTGGCAGGCGGCGAAAGGCTGGTGCTGCCTCCCGGCGTGGTCGCGCTCCTGGACCGGATGCGCGATCTCGGCGTCAGCGAACAACGGATACGCCTGGAACGCGACGCGTGGATCCTGATGCGAGCGCTGGATCCGCACCTCGTGCCGCAGCGGCTACGGGAGAAGAACGCCGCCTTCGACGACCCCGAGACGCTGCGCCTCTATCTCGCCTGCGACCGGTCGGTCGACTGGGATCCGCGCGATCCGCGGCTGGACCGGCTCATCGACGAGCTGGACGCCTGGGAGAGCGAACACGAACGGGACGGCGGGCAGCCGGGGTACCTGAAGCTGGTCGTCTCCCGGATCTCCGAGGCGTCACCGGCATGGCAGCGTGTCGTCGAGACTCTCACGCATCGCGCCCGGCTGCGCGCCGGACGCGATAGCGCAGGTGAGTAGCGACCCCCGCGACGGGTTCACCCACCGGGATCAGCTCGCCAAGACGTCCGGCGAACAGGCCGGTCCCCTGCCCCAGCACCACGGGAGCGAGGTGAAGGTGAACCTCGTCGAGGAGGCGGGCTTCGAGCAACTGCCCGGCGACGTCCGCGCCCATCACCAGGACGTCCTTGTCACCCGCAGCCTCCTTGGCGCGCCGGACCGAGGCCTCCAGGCCGTCGAAGGCGAACGTCCCGCCGTTGTCGCCGAGGAGGTCGCCCCTGGTCCGGCGGGTGACCACGAAACCCGGCACGCCGGGCCACGGCGTCCCGCCCCACGGACCGAGGCCGAGGTCGAAGGTGCGCCGCCCGATGACGGTCGCCCCGACGATCGCGTTCACCTCTTCGAAGGCGCGGGCGTCGGCTCCGTCCCCGGCCATCCACTCGTGCAGCCGCTCGCCGCCGTCACCCATCGGCTCCTCGTCCCGGACGTTCGGTCCGGCGGTGAATCCGTCCAGCGACATCGACACATCCAGCACCACCCTGCTCATCGCAAGGCCTCCTCCGGTCAAGGGGCGCCGCCGTCCGGCGCCCTCCGCGAAGGTCGGAGCCGATCGGGGCGCCTCGACATCGCGGACCGCCCTCGAACGAACCGGGTCAGCCGCGGCCGTGGATCGTGCGGTGGATCCAGTCGGTGTAGGCAGGCACGCTGGTGTAGAGGCCAGGCCCGTTGGCGCAGGGCACGTCGTCGTCGCCTGGACCGGAGGTGACACCGATCAGCTCCCATCGGCCGCCCTTGCCGCGTTGGACCTGCGGCCCGCCGGAATCACCCATGCACGCCATCGCGTCACGCTTGCGGCTGACCGTGCACAACCGAGTCGGATCCGCGTAACCGGGCGAGCATTCCGACTCCGCGCCGCGCCGGGTGTCGAGCTGCTGGAGCCGTTCGGGGAACACCGCCTTGGTGATGTCGGCGGTGTCGACCGTGGTGCCGAAGCCCATCAAACGGGTCGGCGTGCCGGGAAGCCCCGGGCGGCCGGCGATCCGGATCGGCTGATCGCGGACCGGGCGATCCAGCCGTACCAGCGCGATGTCGTTCTTGTTCGGCGCGCCCGGCTCATAACCCGGGTGGCGCACCCAGCGGTCGATCTTGCGCACGGTGCCACCGCTGGTCCTCCACTTGCTGCCGATGCGCACGGTCCCTTCCGGCACGGCCGGGTTGCGTTCCGGGTCGACGCAGTGCGCCGCGGTCACCACCCACTGCGGGTGGATCAGCACCGCCCCGCAGACCCCCTTGGCGTTGTTCATCTCGGGCACGATCTCCGGGATCGAGGCCATGAACTCGTAGCGTTCGGTGGAGTCCTTCCCGTTCACCACCGCGTCGGCACTCCCAGGCACCGCGATCGCACAGAACATCCCCGCCAGCGCGACACCGGCGGCACGGACCAGGTTGCGACGCAACGATTCCATTCTCGACATGCACTTTCCTTCGTTCAACGACGTCAGATCGATCGAGTCCAGCATCGTTGTCCGCCGCGGCGTGAACCATCAGGCCAGCCCGCCGAATCCCGGTAGCGCCCGCGCTACCACCGGCTCGGAGCGGAACCCTTTGTGACTGGCTGATCGGTTGACGCGCACAAGCGGTGCGGGGCCAGAAATTCGGCACAGTTGATCGACTGGAGTTGATGTGGTGGGCCGCCTGGGGCTCGAACCCAGAACCTACGGATGCAAGATCAACTACTCTGGATGGTTCCGGACGACCCCGAATGTCCCCGTTCACCTGGGCATTTCACAGGTGCAAACGCTGGTCAGTTCGGGGTCACCCTGGTCAATGCTGGCTGTTTGGGGGCACTAAAGGGGCAGTCGCCACCTCTGGAGGCGAGTCGCGTTCGGGAAGCCGCCAATGCCGGCCAATCCACGCGCCTCCCTTCCCGATCCTAAGCCGCCTGAGGCCAGGCCGGACACGGTCAACCCTGTAACCGATCTCGCGCCCGGAACGACCTACGCAAGGTGACCGATGTTACGGAAGGTGACCACGCGCGAGATCGGCGCGAAGCGGGGTTGACCGTGTCCGGCCTGGCTTCGACCATCCGGCGATCGGGTTGGGTGGCATCCCCGAACGCGCAGTCATGTGACAACCTTTCGCGTTCTACCAACCGTCCTGCCGTGCCCTGCGCGCGTGTCCGACGGCGTCCGGCGCGGCCGCCCAAGACGGAGGCGACCAGGGCGGCCGCGCGCCTGTTCGGACCGCGCGCCCGCCCGGTAGGGCGGCTTGAAGACGTAAAGAAAGTTCTCACAGCATTGAGCGCTTATCCTTGCTCGTGCATAGCAGCGCTTGGCCCATAGGTGGTCCAGGCAAAATAGTCACGCCACATTGCCCATAGTGGATCCACTGGGCCGCGTATGACACCCGTAAAGAACACCAAATCTTCGCGTTCTACATAACGATTCACAGCGATCTCCGCCCAGCCATCTTTCTCTGTAAGAGAGACTGATGACTTGGGAAAATTTCCACTTACTCGCGGAAGCCAGTCTTCGAACTGGTATGCAATGGAAATTCCATACGTGCCATAACTAATTGGATCATTTACATGAGTCTCATCAGGTAGCACCAGATCTATATCATTCATTGGTGCGCACACAAGAATGTCTGTAGACCTCAAGAAGTACCACACCAACTCTACGAGTTCGCGACACTCGCTAACTTCAGGGGGTGCAACGTCTTGATGCTCAACCGCGTTGCGTATCCGAATTAGGCGATGCAACATGAACGGACGTACCACGTTTAGTCGCTCAAGTAATTCAAACTCCTTTAACTTGCGCTCTCCGGAAGTCTGGATCATGCGGTTGAACTTATAAGTACTTCTGAGGGTCCTCAGGCGATGATCAATTGCACGCTTAAGCGTTGTGATGATATCTGTTCGATGAAATTCTGAACTTACTCCATCAAGCAGAATCTCTGCATGGCGCCAATGCTGGTAAGCTCGGGCGGCAAGCGTTTCATCGTCGGGATTGCTTGACCCCCCATCACGGTACCAATTGCGCCAAATGACTTCAATCCATGCCACGGTCGGAGTCGAGGTTTCCCTATCGGAGCTAGCGGCCATGCGAGAATTCCTTAGACCTCACGACCAAAATCTGCATAGCAGGAAGTTCCCGTTCCCTTGGCCTGATTTGCCTTGCTTAGTCGTCTATAAAATGACGGCTTGATCAAGCTTGCAACGTCTTCGAGGTGCATAAACCGGAAGTCTTTTAGCTCATCATGGGGCAGTTCGATCTTTTTGATTTCGCTCTCAGTTAAAACGCCACCATCGAAAATGAACTGGAGTGAGTCTCGCCATACGCCATGCTGAGGCATCCAGTCAACGACCAGCAAGGGGCCGACTTTAATATCGATGCTTAATTCTTCGCGAATTTCACGTTGACATGCTAGGTAGGGAGATTCGTTCGCATCTACAACACCACCCGGAATTTCCGGATATGGCTTATAGATTGGGGTGACGAAGAAGATCCGGCCTTGTTCGTCATGGATCAGCACGCCCGCCGCGACTGTCTTGCTGGCGATACGACTAGCGATACCGGGGTTGAACTCGACCTCGGGTTCACCCTCGGCCTCCATGTCCTTGAAGAACTGGGCAGCCTGCTCGGGGCTAAGGTGGTGTGCCTGCTCAGTCACTAGCGCTCACCCGGCCAGCAGCAACCGGGCACGTTCCCGGAAGTCTCGAACCTGAGGTTGCTTGGCGTATCGCTTGAGCTGAACATCTACCTCTCGGATCACTTGGAGTGAACGTTGTGATGCCTGTTTGTTGCTGGACTCAACCGCGGCTAGCCCCAAGCCGGCCGCCTGCTCGATATCGCCGTTGAGCACTGCGACCTTAGCAAGCTGGCCAGTGCTGTAGACCTGCCGTCGCGGGTGTCCTTGGGCAGCGTTCCAAGCGAGCTTGAGCGGTGTATATGCCTCGTGAGGCTTGCCCATGTCGACCCAGCTCACACCGACGTAGGTTGCGAACACCGCGTCAGTCCAGTGGGACGCCCACTCGGGAGTGCTGACTGCCCCTACCTGGGCAAACAGTCGCTCTGCATCCAGGATCATTGCGCGACAGTCTGTCTCGTTGCCCAGTCGTGCATACGCCTGGGCTGCCATGAGAGTGGCTTCTGTGGCGACGATGGGCACCGTGGAGACATGCACGTTCGAGCGTGCGGCGAGTGCGAACCTGAGGGCCTGATCTGGCCTGTTGAGGTAGAGCGCCTGGTGCGCCATCGTGGCCAGAACGTAGGCACCGTAGGCGGGTTCGTCTGCGTCCTTCGCGAGTCGTAGGGCTTGCACGAAGTAACGCTGAGCAACGCTGTGCCGTTCTGCGTCGTACGCCATCCAGCCGATCACTTCGCACAAGATGGCGGCCGCCGTGAACAGGGCCCGACTTGCTGGATCGGTTCCAGCCACGCTGAGACGTGGGGCCAGTCGTTCGCGCACGAACCGCACTGCAAGTAGGCGTTGAGTCTCTCCGCCGATCGTTCGATCCAGACTGTCGAACATCTGGGCAGCACTTCGCACTTCGAGTACGTCTGCCTCAGTGATCCGCCCATCGGTCGACTCGTAGCGCGACTCCCTGAACAGCCAGTCCATGCAGGCAGCGTTCAGGGCATCGACTGAATACGAGCCGTTCAGCACGCTCGTGTGTCGTGTCTCGTCGAAGACAGCGAGCTTGGTCAGGCTTTCAACGGCTGCCAGCAGTGACGGCGAGTAGATCAAGCCGACGTCCGAACGAGCTTGGTCAGGAGTCGGGTTCAGCCCCAGCTCAAGTGCGCTCTTTCCGTAGACGTCGCACAAGAGGGAGGCCACAGGCTCCTGAGGGCTCCGCTGTCCGCTCTCCCAGTACGAGACTTCACGGCCCAGGCTGGAAGTCGTTTTGTTGAGCTTGACTCCCTTAGTCTTCGCGCATACCTCGATCAGGTGAACGAGCTTGGCTTTCGTCCACCCTCGGTCGTCCCTAGCTTGCCGTAGCGGAGTCATCCGCCCCCCTGCTTTGCGTTGGGTACTGCCGTCCCCATTGTCTCGCATCAGAATAGCTTTTTCAATAGGCGCGTCATGCCTCGTCACCCCCGTCATTTTCCGTCACTGTTGAGTCATGGTTGCGACGCGGTTTGCTGTAGATACGCACCGAAAGAAGCGGAGCGTATTGCTAGCAAATTGATTGCCTTGGAGGGCATGATGCGTCTCTTGATCGACACTTCGAAGGTCACGTTCACCGTGGGTCGTGAGGTTCAGCCGAAGACCGACCAGAACGGCCAGCAGCGGTTCGAGCGCAACACCAACGTTCCGATGTGGGCTGTGCAGCTCGTTGCCATGGACGACGGCGGGGCGGAGGTGATCACTGTGACCGTTACGGGCCACCAGCCCCCCAAGGTCGCAGTCGGTCAGCTCGTCAACCCCGTGGAGTTGCAGGCGATTCCGTGGGCACAGAACGGCAAGAACGGGACGGCTTTCCGTGCGTCCGACATCAAGGCCGTCGCTGGTTCGAAGGCGGGTTCGGCTTCTTCGTCCTGATCCCTGTGTTCCTGTGACTCGGGATTGACGCATGTTTCTGGATAACGAAGACACCCGGTATTGGGAGTCGGAAGCGCGGGACGCGCTTGGATGGTTGAACGTTGTACGTGAGGTTCGGCGAGACATTCGCCGAAGGATGCCAATGACGGACATTCGTCGCTGGGATCTGTATGACGACATGGATCAAGCGCACACCTTGTTGTGGTCGCAGTATCACTACGCATCAGCGAGGGCTGACCTCGCTCACGGCGGTTTCACAATGGCCGACTTGTTTGCGGCCTAGTTCATCAATTCGAGTAGCACGGGACCGTTCTGGTTCTTGGCGGTTCCTGTCCGGCCCCGTGCTGCTCGTTTTTCTTATCAACTCTGCCTTGGAGGGCTGAGAGTCATGGCTAAGCCTACTCGTGGTGCCCGGGGACGGCGTACCGACGTTCTGGAGTTCTGGCACGCGCCGAAGCAGTGGATGCCCTTTGTGATCATGGGTGCGCTGATTCGCTGGCGCGTGGAGATCATCGTCCTTGCTGCCTGGGGAACGGGCATGGTGTGGCTGAACACCCAGGTCAGTTCGCTGACATCATGGCTGATCTTCGCGGGCGTGCTGCTCGTGCTGGTCTTAGTGCCGTTCACTCGCTGGTTCTTCTTCGCGCGCATGTGGTGCGTGATCGACCGGCATCGACTGCGTACTTGCTTGAAGCAGACGCGTATCCGCACGATGAATCTCGATGGCGCGTTGCCCTTGATGCTGTGGGGACGCCCAACGAAGACCGGCGAACGAATCTGGATGTGGGTTCGCGCTGGTTCGTCCGGTGGCGATCTCGAAGCCGCGTTGGAGTACATCGCCCCGGCCTGTTTCGCCCGGGACGCACGTCTGCACAGGGTGCGGAAGCTGTCCACGCTGCTGGCTGTGGATGTGATCCGACGGGACCCGTTGGACAAGACGACACCGATCGATTCGCCGTTGGCCAAGCTCACCTCGCTGATGAGTGGCAAGACCGAAGGCACCGAGCCCATCACTGGAGCCACGATCACCCCGCTTCCCGTCCCGGGAACGATGCCGGCCGAATCCGGCTCGACGAAGTCCCGCAAGACCACCGTGAAGCCGGTCGAGTCTCCGCGCTCGTCCGTGGTGGTCAATGGGGAAGACCTCTCCGACTACATCGACTGATCACCAGGAGGTGACAACCGTGAAGACCACTCACCGCGCCGACACTGTGCCCGTGTCCGGCCTGTCGATCTACGACCTGGTTCACCTGGGCATCTTCGAAGACGGCGTGCTCGCTGAAATCGAGCTGATCTACCGCAACATCCTGTTGGGTGGCGAACCCGGAGCGGGTAAGTCCGTTGCTCTCAACAACATCGTGGCGCACTGCGCGCTCTGCCCGGATGTGTCGCTGTGGTTGTTCGACGGCAAACAGGTCGAGCTTGGCCTGTGGCGGGACATCGCCGACGTGTTCGTCGGTCCCGATATCGACATGGCGCTCGTGCGTCTGGAACAGCTTCAGTCCGAAATGGACCGCCGTTACACGGAGCTCAAGCGGGTTCGTCGCCGCAAGATCGCCAAGACCGATCCGATCGATGTGATCGCACTGGTCATCGACGAACTGGCGATGTACTCGGCCACCATGGGTACCAAAGACCAGCAAGAGGCGTTCGTTCGCCTGCTTCGTGATCTGGTTGCCCGGGGCCGTGCCGCTGGGATCATCGTGGTGGCAGCTACGCAACGCCCATCGGCGGACATCATCCCGACGTCACTGCGGGATCTGTTCGGCTATCGGCTTGCGTTCCGGTGCACCACTGACAGTTCCTCGGACATCATCCTTGGTCGCGGCTGGGCTATCCAGGGCTTCAACGCCGCGACTATCGCCCCGGAAGCCCGGGGTATCGGCTATCTCATCTCCGAAGGGCTTCAGCCCCGGCGCATGAAGTCCGCCTACCTCACCGACGCGCACATCTATTCCCTCGTGGAATACGCCCGTCAACTACGCACCAAAAAGGCCGCGTAGCAATCCCATTCCGCAATTCCTTTCACGCTAGGAGTCTGCCCATGAACACCCAACGCCTCATCGTCACACTCGCCCTGTTCGTGCTCTGCGCACTGGCGTTTCTCTCCGGGCTCTACCCCGTGGTCAACCTCATCATGACCATCATCGTCATCGCCGCGTTCGTGATCGGCGCTGTGATCACCACGGTCCACCTGACCCGGCTCAACACCCCCAAGGACGTCAAGCCCGCACCGGTACCGCCCGAAGGGGCAGACCGATGACGCCCACACACACCACTAGCTACCTCGAACACGCACTGCACCAGGTCAAGAGCGGCCGTCGTTCGAGTATGCCCGGCATCCGGCATTGCCCGGACTGCAAAAACCCCTTCATTCCCGACGACGCACAGGTCCCGTACTGCCGCGACTGCCGCGTCAACCACTCCGTTCGCTGCCGCACCTGCCGAACCCTTTTCGACTGCGACACCGAAGGAACCTTGACCTGCAAATCCTGCCAGAACCAGGAAACCCTTTTCTAAAGGAGAAGAACTCATGCACACGCGTATTCAGCTCGACCCTTCGGCCGAAATCAGCATCCGCCCTGCAGCGGAATCCGACGTCTGGGAAATCGTCGTTCTTGACCCCCGTAGCGACTGCTCGGCAGTCATTGAACTGACCACCCCGCAACTGTTGTCGATCACCACGAGCACGAAGTAGTCCACGGAAGGAGACCTATGATGTTGACCTTCAGCATGCCGATAGCACTCACACCCGATCAGGTGTGGATCTTCGTTCAGTGCGGCGACACCGTCATCTCCTGCGCCCGACTGGCCACCTATCTCGAAGTGCCCGAAGTCGTGGCCTTCCCTGAGGAATTCACCGCCACCAACACGATCGTCCCGATCTCGAAACTGACCGGCGAGCCCATGCACAGCCTTCGCTGGGCAACCGTCGCCGATCTGGCAGACCACCCGTGCCGCTTCCCGAAAGCGGACTGGACTGCCTGACACATGACCGTCTCGACAGTGACTCTCACCCCCAGCACCCCGGGAAAGCCCAGGGTTCTGGGGGCGGGAGCCGTTGCCGAGCACCACCCCGCCCACCACGACCTCATCCGGCGCGTATCCCAGCCCGGATATCAGTGGTGGCTCACGCACGTCATGTCCGCCGCCGCGTGCTCCCGACCGGTCCGGCTCAAGCTCGAAGCCCACTGGCACGGCAGTGCCGGAACGGAGATCGATCAGGTCACCGCGGGGATGCCCGACGGAGCCCTCTACGTCGCCTGCAAGAACCGCCGAACCTCCGTCTGCCCGGCATGCGCCCAGACCTACCGTGCCGACACTTACCAGCTCGTCAAAGCCGGGCTCGTGGGCGGCAAGGGAGTCCCGGAGACCGTCTCCGAACACCCCTGCCTGTTCGTCACCCTCACCGCCCCCTCCTTCGGCCTGGTCCACACCCGCGTGATCGGCCACAACGGCCAAGTCCGCCCCTGCCGGGCTCGCCGGAACACCGAGCCATGCCCCCACGGACGCCCCCAGACGTGTCTGGAACGCCACCACGAGCACGATCCCCGCGTCGGTGAGCCGATCTGCCGGGACTGCTACGACTACCGCCACCAAGCCGCCTGGAACTTCCACGCTGGCGAACTCTGGCGACGCACCACCATCGCCCTCAACCGGGCCTTGGCCCATGCCGGCCGAATCCGGGACACCCGCGTTCGGCTCTCCTTCGCCAAGGTCGCCGAATACCAGCGACGCGGCGTCATCCACTTCCACGCGCTCATCCGGCTCGACGGCCGCGACCTGGACAACCCGGACGCGATCCTCGCACCCGATCCGTCGATCACGATCGACCACCTGCGCAGCTACGTCGACCACGCGGCCGCCTCGACCTCGTTCACCACCGAACCCCACCCGGTGAACCCGTCCGGCTGGCCGATCCACTGGGGAGCCCAGGTCGACATCCGCACCGTTAAACTCAGCCCAGCGGATGCAGACGACCACGGCACCTTGACCACTACGGCCGTCGCCGCCTACCTGGCCAAATACGCCACCAAGGCCACCGAGGAAACCGGGCACATCTCCCGCCGCCTCGACTCCCTCGGCATCGACCTCCACACCGAGCACGACACCCACCAAGCCCGGCAACTACTCGCCTGCTGGGAACTCGGCTCCCGCCCCCTCAACTGCCGCACCAAAGCCCAGCGCGAAGCCTGGGCACAAGGCTGGGGAAAGCTCCAGAAGTGGGCACACATGCTCGGCTACGGCGGGCACTTCTCCACCAAGAGCCGCCGCTACTCCACCACCCTCGGAGCGCTCCGGGCTGTCCGTAAGGCCTTCAAACGCGGCGACCCCATCGAACCCGCCCAGCCCGAACTACCCCACGACGCAGACCCAGACGGCGATGACTCCATCGTCACCCTGAACTGGATCTTCGACGGCGTCGGCTGGCTCACCCTCGGCGACGCCATGCTCGCCAACACAGCAGCCGCCAAAGCACGCGAACGAAAGCAGACAGCACGAGAGGAGGTCGAAGAAATCATTGGCAAATAACAGAAAGGAGTGACCCATGAACCCCTTGTGGACGGTCGACGACGTGGCAGCGTACCTCAAAGTCCCCGTGAAGACCTTGTACGACTGGCGCACGCGCGACTACGGACCAAAGGGCAAACGCGTCGGCAAGTACCTGCGATACAAGGCCGAAGAAGTCATCGCATGGTTCGAATCCCTCGACCCCGAAGCAGCCTAAAAGGACAGAACATGGCACGCCCACCCCTGCCGGTTGGCACGGCTGGCAAGATCACAAGTCGGCGCGATGGTCCTAACTGGATCGCGTTCTGTAAGTACCGTGATCTTGACGGCATCGTGCGCAAGATTCGCGTCTGGGATAGCACGAAGACCAAAGCAGAGAACAAGCTTCGTGAACGCATCCGCGACCGGCAGGCAGTCCAAGGACGAGTCAACATGGATACCAAAGTCGTTGTGGTGGGCGAAAAATGGTTGTCTGAGTTTCGTGAACAGGTCGATCTCGGCAACCGAAGTGGGTCCTCGTTGGACACCTACGAGCACCGCTGGAACGCCCACGTGAAGCCTCGCGTGCTCGGGTTGAGCATGGGAGACTTGGACGCGGGACGTGTTGACACGATCTTGCAAGACATCAACCGCGCATTGTCGGCAAGTTCTGCGAAGACCGCACGTACTGTCCTTTCAGGACTCTGGGGTTACGCTGTCCGTAATGGACCGTTGAAGGTCAACCCTGTTCGTGACGCTCGTCCTGTGGAGAACCGTAAGCGTCGCAAGGCTCCACGAGCCCTAGAAGTCCGCGAAGCACTAGCGATCTTCGAGCTTGCCGACGGTGACGAGATCGCCGTACGACAGGACCTTCCGGACATCATGCGGTTCTACGCGGGCACAGGGGAACGTACTGGTGAAGGCATCGCCGTGCGCTGGGAGCACATTGACTTCGACGCCAAGGTCGCGCGCATGGAGGGCAACTTCGTCCGAACCAAGGCCGACGGAGCCAAGATTAACGATGGTAAGAGTGAGAACGCGCAACGTGACGTCGTGCTAGCCGACTGGCTGGTCACCCTGCTGTT
This sequence comes from Amycolatopsis orientalis DSM 40040 = KCTC 9412, assembly GCF_000478275.1. Lineage (GTDB taxonomy): Bacteria > Actinomycetota > Actinomycetes > Mycobacteriales > Pseudonocardiaceae > Amycolatopsis > Amycolatopsis orientalis. The sequence goes on along the minus strand of NZ_ASJB01000085.1, from coordinate 21,653 downwards.
GAAACGTCGCACCCGGATCGCTGCTGAACGTGGTGTGGCTCCGGAGGCTCTGACTGGCTGGATCTTCCCCAACTCCAAGGGTGGCCTTCGGGAGGCAAGCAACCTTCGTCGCGACTGGCGAGCCTTCCGGGTACGGCATGGGCTGGGCGACTGGTTCACCCCGCGCACCTTCCGCCGTACCGTCGCCACCGTGCTCACCGACGCCCTACCGGCCCGGTACGCGAGTGACCTGCTCGGGCACTCCCGGGTCTCCCAGACCACCGACACCTACGTCGGCCGGAAGGCACCGTCACGTCGTGCCGCCGAGGTTCTGGAAGTCCTCGGCGGTGACCTCAAAGAGGGCAGTAAAGGGGCATCATGATCAGACAGGTGATCAATAAGTGCCTCTGACCTGGGCTTTTGGTGGGCCGCCTGGGGCTCGAACCCAGAACCTACGGAATCTTGGGCGGGGTCTGCGGACGTCTGCCGTTAGCTGCCGACAACCGCTCTCACCTGCATGAACTCTGACCGCGAACGATCATGGTCTGTGATCGTTTGGCGTCGTCTGCGGTCATTTCCCGGGGATAAACCGGGGAGATGATCATGCTTCTCGACCTGGTCCCGCGCACGTTCGCGTGACGCCATTCTACTGCCCACACCTCCCCCTTCATCCCGATACGAAGCCAGCACGCGGCCGGTGGCGTCGGGTCAAGGCACGCTTTCCAGCCTTGACGCGGCGTTACCGGCCGTTGTCACGATCAGGCGTCGGGGTGGAGGAGATCGACGCCTGATCGTAACAGGTGGCGATACACCGACGACCGGTATGTCACGACGTTCGTTGAGGAGGGCCGACGTTGGCTATGGGGATAGGCGTGCCGCCGCTGGGTGGCGCTGCGCAAGGTGACCCGCTGGCGGCCGCGTCGCCCGGCCGGTGGGCGGAGCGGAGCGGCAGCCCGCCGTGTCGGGAACCGGCGCTGCCGCCAAGGCGAGGGGCTACCCACGCGCCCGGCGCGCCGCCCGGCGGCGGCGCGCCCTTGATCCTATAGAGCCAAGTTCGGCAGATAGCCACCGAACAGCAGATCCAGAGCTTTCAGCCGCCTGAGACAAAGATTGGCGTTGATAACAAATTGCTTACACTTGAAGTGTACAGATGTCCTGGAAGTGCGCGATCACTCACGGAGAGCTTCGACAAGATAGCAACTCATGTCAATTCTGACTTTAAGCCAATTGTGGCACCAACACGGAGATTTCAGGCAAACCTGCTTCTTCTCCCAGAGAATATTATTGACGCTTCAATGTACTCCACCAGCCTTGCCATGACTTCGTCTGCAAGCACTCTCCGATCTGAGGTATATACGAAAGGCAGCGCGCTTCTGGGCGTGTCGATTACAGCCGAATCTGCCGGAATTCCAGAGGCCCCGGCTAGCGCGAGACTATTTATTCTCTACGATGCATCCCAGAACTCAGATGAGGTCAAGCAGCTCCTCAAGGATTGCCAAGAAATATTCCCCGGAAATTTTTCTGAAATTAGAATTAGGACCAACCCGCCCCGCTTGGCAAATGATCTCGATGATCTCATCGCAGCAGAAGTTCCAAGTGCCGAGGAAGTAGCCGCCTCGTACGTCCTTGCGCAACCCGAAGCAAAGCTTTTGGCTCGCGCCGTAAAGTCCACTGGGGACGTGCTCTCCAACGCCTTGCCAGGACTGCTCTCCAAACAAGAGAAGATTGACGTTCAAGCAGCCCGAGAAGCACTCCTGGAGTCCGGAGTACTCCAATCTGAAATGGTAGTAATGTGCCGAAAGACTGGGTCGCTCGTAAATAGAATTCCGGATTCCGATGTCCTCGACAAGCTGACAAAGCTTCAAGTTAGGTGCTCATGTGGCGAGTCGATGGACAATGAGGACATAGAAGAGGCACTCCGAGTATCGCCACTAGGCTACAAGTTGCTCGACAAGAGTCAATGGATGAACGTCGTCCTGGTGAATGAATTGCTCCTACTCGGCATTCCCATTGCGGAAATTTTCATTGAGCAACAATTTGGAGGGGACGAGGTCGACTGTCTTGCCATAATCTCCGGAGACCTAGTTCTATTCGAGCTAAAAGACGGAGAGTTCAATCTTGGACACGCGTATTCATTTAACGCGAAGAATGGCCTCTTGAATCCGGATGTATCGGTCGTCATAACAACGAACCGTGTGGGAAATGATGCGAAAGAGCACTTCGAGCGAACCCGAAAAGCCCTCGAGTCAAGTCGTCGGGGACGCGTTAGAACCGACAATACAACACCTATATTAATGGAAGGAATGGAGGAATTGCGGGCAGATCTTGAGAAGCTGATGAACCGCCTAGTTGCTCGGGACGCACGTCGCCTACTTCAAAATATTCTTGACACTGTCGCCTTTCGCGCTATGCCAGTCATTATGAATATGACTGGCGATCAGTCAGCGGACGAGGAGTAGATCGGTCAAGTCGAGCGAGATGTTAGCCCGCGAACAATCCGTTTGCTGTTAATCTGGGGGTATGCGTGGTGCGGGTGATCAGCTCAGCATTGGGGAGCGTATTGCCTTCTACCGGCGGCGGCGTGGTCTGTCGCAGGCGGTTCTTGCTGACTTGGTGGGTCGTACTGAGGACTGGTTGAGCAAGATCGAGCGCGGTGAACGCGAGATCCGGCGCCTGGACGTGCTGGCCGACGTGGCGCGGGGTCTGCGGGTGACGCTGGGAGATCTCCTCGGCGAACCGGTTCTGATGGAGGACGAGGACAAGAACGACGACGTCCCGGCCATCCGTGACGCCCTGATGGCACCAAGGCGCCTGTCCCGCACCCTGTTCTCCTCGGCCATGTCGCCGGAGTACATCGACCCCGCTCCGGTGGCTCAGCTGGTGGAAGGTGCCTGGTCCAGCTATCAAAAGGGCGACCTCGGCCGTGTCGTCGCCGCGCTGCCGGGTCTGATCAAGACCAGTCAGGGTATGGAGTCCGCCTCGGCTGATGACGCGGCCTACCGGCGGGCTTGCGCCGCGGTGTCCGCGCGCGTTCATCACCTGGCCGCGACGACGCTGAGCAAGATCGGTGAAGCCGACCTTGCGTGGATCGCGGCGGAACGTGCCATGCAGGCGGCCGACGAGGCAGACGACCCGCTGGTCTTGGCCTCGGCTGCCCGTTCCGGAACTCACGCGCTGCTGGCGGTTGGCCGGTTCGATGACGCGCTTGAGCTGGGTGACGTGGCCGCGAAGTGGTTGGTTCCGAGGATGCGCGATGGTGATCCGGCGGCGCTGAGTCTCTACGGAATGCTCTACCTCCGGACGGCCGTCGCCGCTGCGCGGCAACAGGACCGGTCAACGGCCAACGAGCTGCTATCTCACGCCGGACGTGCGGCTGATCAGCTCGGCGTGGACGCCAACCACTGGCAGACCGGGTTCGGCCCGGCCAACGTCGAGCTACACCGGTTGTCGGCCGCGCTGGACCTGGGCGACATTTCGCAGGTGATCGAGTCCGCTCCCAGAATCAGCGTCGACCACCTGCCGGTGGAGCGGCAGGTCACGCACCTGATCGACTTCGCGCGGGCGTTGAGCCTGGTCGCGAAGGATGACGAGGCGTTGTCGGCGCTGCTGACGGCTGAGCAGAAGGCGCCGGGGATCGTTCGGCACAGTACGGCGGTGCGGGAGGTTGTGCGGTCGATGTATCGCCGTGCCCCGGCGACGGCTGGTAAGAAGTCCTCGCCCTTGTTGGCGTTGGCTGAGCGCTGCGGCGCGGTGAGGTAGGTCGGGTGGTGTCGCGTGTTCTGGGCCTGGTGGGCTCGGGTGCTGGTGGTGTTGAGGACCTTCTTCCGCGCGTGATCCGGCCCCTTCAAGCGGATGGCTGGACGGTCGCGGTGACCTTGACGCCGACGGCGGGGCGCTGGCTGGACGAGAACGGCGGCCGCGCCGAGATCGAGGAAGCGACCAGGTTCCCGGTCCGGGTCGAGCCGCGCTCGCCGGCCGAATCCAGCCCGCATCCGGCCCCGGACTGCTACCTGGTCGCGCCCGCCTCGGCGAACATGGTCGCCAAGCTCGCGATGGGCATCGCCGACAATCAAGCTCTGACGCAGGTCAACGAGGCCATCGGGACCCTGAATCTGCCGGTCGTCGTCTTCCCGCGCGTGAACGCCGCGCACGCTCGTCACCCGTCCTGGGAAACCCACATCGATGCGTTGCGGCGTGCTGGCGTGCGTCTCGTGTACGGGGACGACGTGTGGCCGCTGCATGAACCGCGGAGCGCCCCGGGCCGTGAGCTGCCCTGGTCAGCAGTGCTTTCCGCGGTGAACGAGGCCGTTCCTCTCCCCCGCTAGTACCTACCCGGACAGTTTGTCCGGGGTGAGGCTCCTCACTGGGTGTCTCCTGTGTCCAGCGCGCCCGACCGGGCTCGCCGAGACCGAGACATCGGGAGAGCACACATGGGCATTCACGTGGTGATTCAGCCCCTCGTCGGCTACGGCGCGGCGGTGGTTTCACCCTCTCCTGGCGTTCGTCAGCTCGTCGCCGGAAGCGAAGAGACCTCCTTCATCGTCCAGGTGCCCGCCCGTATCGGCGGCCTGATGGACACCGCACGGTTCGCGCAGAGTCTCGCGGCCGCTGCCAGCGAGTTCAGCGAGTGGTGCGAAACCCAGCACCGCACGCGCTCGCATTCCTCCTCCTTCCATGACCAATGGTCTGACGCTGCCGATGACGCCGTCACGCGCAAGAACGACTGATCACACGTACTTAGGAGCGCAAAATGGCTATCTACAAGGGTTTCCGGTTCCCCATCGATTTCGACGAGGCTTTCGGCCAGGGCTTGGTCATGGTCGGTGAGGTCTCGCCGGACAACGAGTACCAGTCGCGAGAGGACCGCGCTGCGGGTCGCCCGGCGCGTCAACGGGTCGACGAGGTGACGGGCAAGCGCCAGTGGAAGGTCACCGTGACCGACCCGGACGAGGTCAAGGCCAAGCGGGCGTCGTTCGAAATCACGCTGCTGGCCGATGTACAGCCGGTGCCGACGACGTCCGAGGTGCTGCCGGGGATGCGGCCGATCGAGCTGGAGGGCCTGACGGCGGAGCCGAAGGTGGCTGGTCAGGGCGAGTTCAAGTACCAGTCCTACATGTTCCGCGCGACCGGCTTCAAGGCTGCTGCCTCGGGTGGGACGTCGAAGTCGGGCCGGGCCTCGGGCGCTGCTGAGTCAACGCCCAAGGCTGCGTGATGCCGGGCGGGGTGCCGGGGAGCCACCGTGTGGCCGTGGTTCCTCCGCACCTGGTCCAGGCGTGGGAGATGGCCTACCACCACTACAGCGCGCTAACGGCCAGGACAGCATCCGGCGCTGATGCGTTGGCGGCTCATGACCTGGCTGTCGCCTCGGTGGCGGTGGCGGCGTCCTGGCGGGACCTGGCCGCTCATGGCCAGTTGCCGTGGTGGGTTCTCGCGGCTGTGACGGCTGCGGCAGAAGGTTTTGAGGAGAACGCGCGGTCGTGGGAGATGCGCGCGTACGGCGAGGAAGGGCAGGTCCGTGGCGTTCAACGCGATGTGGAAGCCGGGGCCGCAAGCGGTCGCGGGAATGCAGGGCAATGGTTCGGCGAACCCCGCTCTGGTGATCTACCTGGATCCGGACAGCCTGGCGATCCTGCCGCCGTCCGACCCGGCCGCGTGGCCGGAGTTCATCCGGCTCCTTCGCCAAATCCGCGACAGCGCGGACGAACTAGCCGTGTTCCTCGACAAGCACAAGGCGGTGTGTGATGACGACACCGGGCCGGAATGAGCCACAGACATTGGCGGACGCGCACCTGGTCGCCTCGGCTCATCGTCCGAAGCCAGGGGCGAATCTGACGACCTGGCTGAAGTTCCATCAGGCCAACGCGCGCATGTACCGGGCCGTGTCCGATGTGGACCGCGCGCATCACCACGAACTCCGTTACTGGGTGGGCTACGAGGAACGCAAGGCGGAGGAGGTGGCCGCGAAGATCCAAGAGGGGAAGTCGCAAGCCAGCTGAAAGCTGAATGACAGAGCGAAAACGCACGCGGGGACGTGCGGCGTACAAACACGTCCTCAAACGCTTTTCTTGTCCTGTAAGGCGCAGAAGCGGAATCCGGCTACCAACCTTGCCGCTCCTGCGCTGTCCACAACCTCTGGAAGTGAACAATGACAACGCTAAACGATGGCAACAAGCGACCGCTAGACGGGGTCACCCGAACGCGCTGCACAGTCTGTAAGCGGTTCGCCAAGCTGCTCCCCGGTGAGACGGAATGCGCTCCCTGCCGGGGAATGCTTCCGCTGGACCTGACCGGCGGTGGTCGCCGATGAACGGGATCGGTGTCCTTCTCATCGGCGGTGGAGTGCTCGGTGTGGCGGTGTGGCTGCTGCACAAGATCGGGCGTGCGCTCGCCACGATCTTGGAAGTCCTGGCGGCGGCCGCACTGGTCTTCATCGCCCTCTGGTGGCTACTCAAATCGTTGCTGTGGCTGGGAAAGCAAGTCATGACGCGCTGGCGGACCAGCCTCGCCGTGGTGACGCTCGTGGCGTGGTGGCAGCACCTCGGGTGGATGTCCCTGGCGATCGTGACAGGCTCGGTCCTCGCCGTGTTGATGTCCTGGCGGCTGATCGACGTCGTGTCCTATGACCAGCACTGCGGCCGGTTCCTGCGCTCGTGGTGGATGCGCTGGGTGGTCTACGCGCGCAAGCTCCCGGCCTGGCTGCACGCCTGCGGGCTGAGCATCCGGGACGAGACGCTGCCGGTGGAAGTGACGGTGAACCTGGTCGGCCGTCGACGTTTGCTCTCCCGCAAGGCCGCTTCGGCATCTCGGGCTGTGCAGGTGCCGAAGGTCCTCAAGGTCCGCTCGGGGCCGTCGTGGGATGAGGTGCAGGTACAGCTCGTTCCGGGGCAGAAGCCCGAGGACTTCGACGAGGCCGCACGGGCGCTGGCGGTAGCGCGCAAGGTCAAGCGCTGCCAGGTGCGGGAACTGGAGCCCAACGTGGTCTCCATCGACTTCCAGCGCCGTGACCTACTTAAATCCGCGGTGACCTCCCTGCCGGTTCCCGACCTAGTGTCTCTCGATGGGCTCGGCGTGGATCTGCGGCATGTGTGGTCCGGGACCACGGAGTACGGCTCGGACTGGCGGGTGCCGCTGGTCGGCTCGGGGGCGCACTGCCTGACCGCTGGCGCGACCGGATCGGGCAAGAACTCGGTCATGTGGTGCCCGCTGGTGTCGGCCGCACCCGCGATTCGGTCCGGTGTGGTCCGGGTGTCCGGCATCGACCCGAAGGGGATGGAACTCGCCTATGGGCGCGGGATCTTCGCCCGGTACGCGGTGACAGGCAAGCAGGCGCTCGAACTCCTCGACGGCCTGCTTGAGGAGATGGAAGCCCGCAAGCACGAGTTCGCCGGACGCGTGCGCATGATCCCGATCAGCGTCGAGCATCCGCTAGAGGTTCTGGAGTTCGACGAGATCGGCGCGCTGACCAAGTACACCGACCGCAAGACCCGCGACGCGATCGTGGAGAAGGTCGCGCTCCTCACCACGCAGGGCAGGGCTTTGGGGATCACGGTGCGCGGCTACGTGCAGGAACCCACGAAGGACACCGTCCCGGTTCGTGAGCTGTTCCCCCGCCGCGTGTGCCTGCGGGTGACCTCCAAGACCCACGTCGGGATGGTCCTCGGCGACGGCGCGTACGAACGCGGTGCCTGGGCGAACCGCATCGGCGATTCCGAAGCCGGGGTCGGCTACGTCTGGGGCGAAGGCGTCCGCGAACCCCTGCGCGTCCGGGCCGGGTGGGTCGCCGACGAGGAGATCAAGGCCCTGGAGACCTACGTGACCAACGGCGGCGCTCACGTCGTCCCCGAGAGGAGGACGGCATGAACCGGCTGATGGTCTTCCTCGACGCGATCCGCGACCACTTGGATTCGTTCGCGCTCCCTCCGGCCGCCTCGGTCCGGGTCGGGGTGGGTCCTGATCCGATCACGGTGCAACTCGACTCCGACCGCCTGGAGGACGTTGCCCGTGGCCTGCTCACGTGGGCTGCCTCGCTCGACGACGTGACGGCTTCGCTGTGGCGTCCTGCTGGCGGTGGGTCGGTGCACCTGGAACTCAGCGGCCGGACTCCTTGCGGCATCCCTGTGGTGGTTTACGGCGGCGTCTGGTTCGACGAAGTGACCTTCCCGGACCTCCCGGCGGGGATGCGGCAGGACATGCCGGTGTTCGTCCTGCGGCAGTTGAACACCCCTGGGGAGGTGGCCGCCTGATGAGCACCGATGAATCCGCGGTGACCATGCCGGCCGAAACCCGGGCCGCTCGGATGCGTGAACCGCTGGCCTCGGACGTGGTGAAAGCGACGGCAGAGAAGCACGGGGTCTGTGTACGGCCGTTCACGATGGAGGTTGGCGACACCGACACCGGAGAACTCCGCTACGTCCCCGTCCCGTGTGGCTCGACGGTCGAATCGGTGTGCCTGCCGTGTGCACGCAAGGCCAAGGCGCTCCGACAGGTCCAGTGCCGCGAAGGCTGGCACATCGACACCGAACCGGACTTCACCCCGGAACCACCCTCCGAGACCCAAACAGAGCTGCTGGCGTTCCGGGCTGACCTCGTCGCCGCCTATCGGCAAGAGACGAACCAGGCGGAGGCCGACGAGCTGCGGGAGGAGATCCAGGGCGTCGACGACGAACTTCGGCAACTCGGGATGCGTGGCCGCCTCCCTTCGGTCGACCTGCCCACGAAGAAGGCGGTGAAGCGCTCGACCAAGCGGCGGCAGGACGCGCCGAACCTCCCTCGACGGAAGGTCGCCAAGACCACGGTCGGCCGTGAGTATGCAGGGAGATTCCGGCCGTCGATGTTCGTCACCCTCACCTGCGACACCTACGGCCCAGTCCGATCGGACGGCGCTCCGATTGATCCGTCGACGTATGACTACCGGCGGGCGGCTCGGGACGCGGTCCACTTCTCCGCGCTCGTGGACAGGTGGTGGCAGAACCTCCGGCGGGTGGTCGGTTGGGACGCGCAGTACTTCGCCACCGTCGAACCCCAACGACGCGCCGCACCCCACCTCCACGCGGCCATCCGGGGCTCGGTCCCGCACGACGTGATCCGCCAAGTCACCGAAGCCACCTACCACCAGGTCTGGTGGCCAGAGCACGACGAAGTGGTCTACGTCGACCGGATGCCGCTCTGGGACGGCGACCGCCGGGTGTTCGTCGACCCGGACACCCACGAACAACTGACCGACTGGGACGACGCAGTAGAGGCCGTGGAAAACCCGGCGCACGTGGTCACCTTCGGACGGCAAGTGCACTCCAAAGGCATCCTCGGCGGGACGGAAGAGGCCGGACGGCACATCGGCTACCTGACCAAGTACCTCACCAAATCCACCGGTGAGGTCGTCGAAGCCGACACCGCGCGGCAGAAGGACCATCACGACCGGTTGCACGCTGAGCTGTCGGTGACCCCCTGCTCGCCTCGGTGCGCGGTGTGGCTGCTGTACGGGATCAATCCCAAGGGGGCCAACGGGAAAACGACTCCGGGGCACTGCAAGGGAAGGGCGCATCGGCGGACCACGCTCGGCCTGCCCGGTCGCCGCGTGCTGGTGTCCCGCAAGTGGTCAGGCAAGACGCTCGTCGACCACAAGGCGGACCGCAAAGCCTTCGTCCTGGAGGCGCTGGCGGCGGTCGGGATCGAGAAACCGACACCCGACCCGGCTCGCCTGGTCTGGCGCAAGGTCGACTCCGGCGACCCGTCCGTGCCACCTCGCGACCACCTGGTCATGCACGCCATCTCCGAACGCATCACCTGGAAAGCCGAGTACGACAAAGCACTACTAGCCGCTCAGAGTCCGCCGGATCTTTCGGCAACTCCACTCGCGGCCTAAGGGGGATCACATGAACAACGTGCACGACATCGATCCACTCTGGACAGTGGAAGACGTCTCGGCCTACCTCGGCGTTCCTGTCGGGACGCTGTACCAGTGGCGCAGCAAGGGTTACGGGCCTGCTGGCCGTCGGATGGGCCGGTACGTGCGGTACCGCCCGGAGGACGTTCGGGCGTGGGTGGATCAGCTGGCCGTTGAGGTGGCCTGATGCCTCGGCCTCAACTGGAGATCGGAACGTACGGGGAGATCCGGTATTCGCCTGTCGCGGGCGGGTACCGGGCTCGTGCGCTGTTCCGCGACTTCGACGGCAACACGCGGGAGGTCGAGCGGACCGGGAAGACGAAGGGCAAGGCTGCGCAGCGGCTCAAGGACGTCTTCCGCGAGTGGACCGGGTCGACGACTGGCGAGATCACGCGGGAGACGCACCTGAAGGTCCTGGCTGAAGTCTGGCTGGAACAGGTGCGGCAGGACGTCGAGGACGGCAAGAAGTCGCCGACCACCGAGACCGCCTACGAATCGGTCCTGAACGCTCACGTCGTGCCCGGCCTCGGGGAGCTGCGCGTGCGGGAAGCCACCGTGATGCGGCTGGATCGCTTCCTTGGGGCTCTTCAGCGCAACGTCGGGGCGTCGACGGCGAAGACGGCGCGGACCGTCCTTTCGGGAATGCTCGGCCTGGCGGCCCGGTACGACGCGATCGACGGCAACCCGACTCGGGACACCCGGCGCATCCCGACGGCGAAGAAGAAGCCTCGCGCACTGGACGCGGACGAGCGTGCTGGGTGGCTGGCACGACTGGAGGCGAATGAGAAGGCAGTGCGCTGGGACCTGCCCGACTTGTCCCGGTTCATGATGGCGACCGGTGTCCGGGTCGGCGAAGCGCTCGCGACGTACTGGGAGGACGTCGACCTGGTCGCGGGCACGGTCGACATCACGCACACCGTGGTCCGGATCAAGGGGCAAGGGCTGCTCCGTAAGCCGCGTCCGAAGAGCGAGTCGAGCAAGCGCGCGCTCCCGCTCCCCTCGTGGGCGGTGGAGCTGCTGACGAAGCGGGCGGCGGCGTCTGGCCCCATCTTCCCCAGCTCGACCGGCGGGATGCGCGACCCGAACAACGTCCTGCGGGTCATCCGGGAAATCCGCGGTGGTGACCACTTCCTCTGGGTCACCTCGCACACCTTCCGGAAGACGACCGCGACCGCGCTGGACGACGCGGGGGTGCCGACGAGGCTGATCGCGGACCAGCTCGGCCACTCGCGGGTGTCGATGACGCAGGACAACTACCTGGAACGGAAGACGGTCGACCCGGCCACGGCGAAGGCGCTGGAAGGGCTACTAGATAACGGGACTCCACCTAAAACTGCACCTCTCAAAAAATAACCACCAAAGGCTTAATGGCGCAAACCGGAAAGGAAGACCACCATTATGACATGGCACACGAATGGCTTGGAGCGTCGATTGCAGGCACAGTGGGTCTAGCCGGAATGTTCTTCACATGGCTCAGCTCGAAACAGGGTCGCGACCACGCAGAACGGCTCGCTAAAGACCGGTTCGAGCACGAGCGAAAGCTAGCCCAGGAAGCCCTTGAGCAGGAAAGACTCGGAGACGCCTACGTTCGCCTACTTGTAATGGTTGAACGTTGCGGCGCGTGGGCGCAATCGGTGAAACCGATGCTTGATACAGATCCTCCACAGCCTGTTCCACCACTGCCAGAAATTGACGCACAGACAGAAGTGGAAGCAATCGTGAGCGCGTTCGGCTCCAAGGAGGCTCGCGACCGACTGGATTCCTGGCGCAATGTCGTCAAGGACATCATTGCAGCTGTCGGGCTGATCGACTTGGAGCGAGCGGACGCGTTGAAGGGCGGTAGTGCGTCCGTGGACTTCGGACAGCCATATCTAAAGCTGCGCGACCTCCGCCCCGCAGAGCGTTCGGCTCGCGAGGAGCTGGCTAGCCAAGTCGCTCGTGAGCTGGGTCACCGAACCGAGTGAGAGGCGCGCTCTGCCTCGAACAGGCTTTGCGGTCTCGCGGAGGCCAACGACACCATGACGCCGGATAACCAGTCCGACCCCAAAACCGGGGATAAACCAGGGAGATGATCTTGGTCCTGGCTGGCCACAACGCGTGGACCAGGCGAAAGAGTGGGCCGCCTGGGGCTCGAACCCAGAACCTACGGATTAAAAGTCCGCAGCTCTACCAATTGAGCTAACGGCCCGTGCGGCCGAGTCTAGTAGACCGCCGCCGACCACCAGGATGCCGGGGCCGCCGCTCGCGCGCCACGGAATTGTCGGGGGTCTCTGCCATGGTCGAGGGCATGGACACGATCCCTGAGGAGAACTTCGCCGCCAAGTGGTCCGGCGACCGGCCGGAGCCGCCGCGCGTGGCGAGCGAGCGCGAGATCTTGACGTCCACCCTCGACTGGCATCGGCGTACCTTCGAGCTGAAGTGCCAGGGTCTGACGCCGGAGCAGATGGCGCTGCGGTCGACGGAGCCGTCGACCATGTCGCTGCACGGACTGCTCAGGCACCTCACCGGCACCGAGCGCTGGTGGTTCCGCATCCAGTTCGCGGGCGAGGACGTCCCCCTCCTCTATTACTCCGACGAGTGGCCCGAGCAGGACTTCGAGGACCTCGGCGGCGACGTCGAGGTCGCGTGGGCGGCTTGGCGGGAGGAGTGCGCGCGGTCCAGGGAGATCGTGGCGGCCGCCTCGCTCGACAACACGGGCACGAGCCGTCGCGACGGCGAGCCGTTCTCGCTGCGGTGGCTGCTGACCCATCACATCGCCGAGTACGCGCGCCACAACGGCCACGCCGACCTGCTGCGCGAGCGCATCGACGGGAGGACAGGCCACTGAAACCTTGAAATGCGATGCTGGGGCGATGAACGCCGATCCCGATTCCGGCCTCCTCTCCCCGGTCCGCGCGGGCACTCCCGCCGAGGCGGCGACGGGTGACCTCGCCTGGGTGCGGGCGCTGCTCGACACCGAGGCGGCGCTCGCCAGGGCGCAGGCGCGCACCGGGCTGATCCCGATGGCCGCCGCCGACGCGATCACGGACGCGGCCGCGGCGGCCGAGATCGACGTGGTCGCGTTGGCGAGGGCTGCGCGGGAGACGGCGAATCCGGTCGTGGGGCTGATCAAGGAGTTGACCGAGGCCGCCGGTACGGAGTACGTCCATCGCGGCTCCACCAGCCAGGACATCTTCGACACCGCGATGATGCTGGTCGCCGCCCGGACACGGGAACTGCTCGTCGCCGACCTCGAGACGACGGCGAACGCGCTGGCGGATCTCGCCCGCGCGCACCGCGACACGGTCATGGCCGGGCGCACCCTCACCGCCCACGCGGTCCCGACCACGTTCGGGCTCAAGGCGGTGGGGTGGCGTCAGCTGACGCTCGACGCGCTCGGCAGGCTGAACCGTGTCGTCCTGCCGGTCTCGCTCGGGGGCGCGGGCGGCACGCGCGCCGCGTACGCCGAGTACGCGCGTCTCGCCGAGTTGCCCGACGGCTATCCGCAGCGGCTGCAGACGGCCTTCGCCGAAGAGACCGGTCTCGCCGAGACCACGCTGCCCTGGCATACCCTCCGCACGCCGACGGCCGACCTCGCGGCCGCGCTCTCGTTCACCGCCGCCGCGCTCGGGAAGTTCGCGGTCGACGTCCAGTTCCTGACGCGCACCGAGGTTGGCGAGGTCACCGAACCCGCGGGCGAGGGCCGTGGCGGTTCCTCGGCGATGCCGCACAAACGCAATCCGGTGCTGGCGACGCTCATCCGGTCGGCCGCGCTCCAGGTGCCGGTGCTGGCCACCGGCGTCACCCAGGCCCTGATCTCCGAGGACGAACGGTCCGCGGGCGCGTGGCACGCCGAGTGGCAGCTGCTGCGCGAGTGCCTGCGTCTGACCGGCGGCGCCGCGCACACCGCGGCCGAACTCGCCCGCGGCCTGGTCGTCAACGACGGCCGAATGCGCGGCAACCTCGGCCTCACGCACGGCCAGATCGTCTCCGAGCGGCTCTCGACCGTGCTCGCCCCGCTACTGGGCAAGGCGCGGGCCAAGGAGGTCCTCGGACGCGCGGCCGCACTCGCGCTGGAGCAGGATCGGGCCCTCGGCGAGGTTCTTTCCGACCTACCGGAGATAACCGGAGTCCTCCCCGCGGAATCGCTCGCCGACCTGCTGGATCCCGCGCGCTACACCGGTTCGGCCGGGGCGCTGACGGACGCCGCGCTGGAAGTCCGCGAAGAAAATCCGGGAACTTCTTGAACCGGTCCCGGGAGGGGCCCGTGTAGGGGGTACAAGCTCACCGCGCCAAGCCGCGGAACCCCTACGAACAAGGAGAAATCCCATGCTTCGCAAGCGTTTCGTCGTCGCAACGGCGTCTGCGGCCGCGGGCCTGGCGCTGCTGTCGGCCTGTTCGGGTGGCACCGAGGCCACCTCGCCCGCCGTAGCGCCGGCCGCCGCAGTGGCCGGGGCGGGCGGGAACGCCCCCGCGGCCAAGGGTGAGACCAAGGTGGCCGTGGCCGAAGCCGGGGATCTCGGCCAGGTGCTCGTCGACAAGGACGGGTTCACCTTGTACCGCTTCGACAAGGACAGCGCGAAGCCGCCGAAGTCCAATTGCGACGGTGACTGCGCGAAGGCCTGGCCCCCGGTGCTCGCCGACGGCCAAGTGCAGATCGAAGGTGTGGACCAGGCACTGGTCGGCGAGCTGACCCGCGCCGACGGCCGCAAGCAGGTCACCGTCGGCGGCTGGGCGCTCTACCGCTACGCCAAGGACGCCAAGGCGGGCGAGGCGAAGGGACAGGGCGTCGGCAGCACCTGGTACGCCGCGAACGCCAAGGGCGGCAAGGCCGGGCAGGCGGCCAAGGAGGCTCCGGCCGAGCAGAATGCGGAAGGCGCCACAAAGCTGGTCGCGAGCAACGTCGACGGCATCGGACCGGCCATTGTGGACCAGGACGGCTTCACCCTCTACATGTTCACCAAGGACAAGAAGAACAAGCAGCCGACCTGCAACGGTGACTGCGCCAAGAACTGGCCGCCGGTGCTCGCCGAGGGCGACGTCCAGCTCGAAGGCATCGACGCGAAGCTGCTCGGCAAGGTGAAGCGCGCGGACGGCACCACGCAGGTCACCGTCGGCGGCTGGGCCGTCTACCGCTACGCCAAGGACACCAAGGCGGGCGAGGCGAACGGGCACGGCGTCGGCGGCACCTGGTTCGTCATCGAGCCCGCCGGCTGCAAGAGCACCGCGCCGGTGAAGGACAAAGCGGCCCAGAGCGGGAACGCCGCCCCCAAGAAGGAGGAAGGCGCTCCCGCCGAGGCCGGAGGTTCGGAGTACGGCTACTGAGCCGCCCCGACGACCTAGTGGGCGAGGCCCGGCGGTCGCTCTTCACGAGCGACGGTCGGGCTTTTCTCATGCTTCGGCCGCCGCGAACCGTCGTTCGGAAGAGGCTCGACGACCGTGGCGCTGTCGGCCCGGTCCGCCACCACGGTCTCCTCTTCGTCCTCCGGCAGCAGCACCTTGTGCCGCGCGGGCAGGACGGCGATCACCAGCCCGAGCGCGGCGAGGCCGAGGTGCAGCCAGTTGTCCGGCCCGTTGAGGTCGAACGGGTTACCCGCCTGCGAGACCGGATTCGTCGAAACGGTCCCGGTGATCATGAGACCCCAGACGAACAGCGCCCCGAAGGCGGCGAACGTCAGGAGTCCGAAGACCCGGGACCGGCCGGAACCGAAGGTCAGCAGCAGACCGATCGCGCCCAGCACGACGAATCCGAGGTTGTAGAGCGGGTTCACCGAGAACCCGAGGACGGTCGCGTCGCTGTGACCGGCGAAATCGGCGAGCCCGGTCCTGGTGAAGCCCACGATCCCGAACACCAGGAAGGCCAGGCTCGCCAGCCCGGCTAGGACCTGCGCGGGCTGGAGCCCGGCCGTCCGGATACGAGCGCGTTGTGTACGTGCCATTGCTCCGCCTTCCAGAGTTGGCCACTGAGGTCACGCTGCGGGTCAGATACCCCGAGGGCTTCCCGGACAAACCGGAGAGGCGCTTCCCACCACACGAATCACCACGGCCGTGAACACGAATGGGTGAATCGGCCAATAAGTCGTGTGGGCAAGGTGAGCGGGGTCTTCCTGCTGGTGGGGATCTGTCTGGGGGCCGTCATGGCGATGCTGCTGGTTCCGCCGTCGCGGTCCGATACGGCGGTGGTCGCCGCGCCGGCGAGTGGGGCCGCGGCGCTGACCGTCGAATCGGAGGCGGCGGCCGAACCCCCGCCGTCCGAAGAGCCGCCGCCGTCGGTGCCACCGAAATCGTCGCCCCAGCCGGACCCCGGCAAGCCGGTGACCGGCGTCGATCCGAAGACCCTCTCGGGGCTCGTCCCCGACGGACAGGTCAGCGTGGTCGTCTTCGACCGCATGGCCAAGAAGACCACCGTTTCCCTGCAAGCGGACCGTTCCTACACCTCGGCGTCCCTGGTGAAGATCCTCATCGCGCTCGAAGCGCTCAAGGGAGGCGCTTCGCCGGGCACGGTGCAACGGATGCTCTCGGTCAGCGACGACGGGATCGCCAGCGAACTGTGGACCGCCCACGGCGGCCCCGCCATCGTCACCCGGTGGGCGGCCAAGATCGGGCTCGCCGGCACCCGCCCGCCCGAGGATCCCGGGCGCTGGGGCGACACCCGGATCACCGCCGCGGACATCGCGAAGGTCTACCGCTATCTGCTGGAGCAGGTCGGCGCGGGCACCCGGACGACGATCATGCGGGGGCTGAGCGGCGCGACGGAGAACGGTTCCGACGGGATCCGGCAGTACTTCGGCGTCCCGGACGCCGTGGGCGACCTTCCCTGGTCGATCAAGCAGGGCTGGGCGTGCTGCCGTGGCGCCCGGATCATGCACAGCTCCGGTGTCGTCGGCGAGCACGATCGCCACATCGTCGTCGTGCTGACGTCGCAACCGACGTCGACCACCTACCCGGGCGCCGGCAGGCGCGTGACCGAAGTGGTGAAAGCGCTGGTCCCGGCACTGGCCGCGGGCTGACCCACTATTGACGACCTGTAAACAAGGTGGGACAGTGGCCTCACGCCACTCTCTCCGGGAGGTCGTCATGAGCACCGAAGCCCGCCTGCCCGCCTTGACCCCGCTCGGCCCGGATTCCGTCGCGTGGCAAGTGGTCGGCGACCGGAGACTGCTGCTCGGCGCGGGAACCGCGCTACTGCTGCAGGTGGCCCATCCGGTGATCGGCGCCGGGGTCCACGACCATTCGAACTACGTCGAAGACCCCTGGGGCCGTCTCGACCGGACCGTCGATTCGCTGCTGTCCCAGGTCTTCGGCGGCCGGGCGGCGATCGCGGAGGCCGAGCGGCTCCGTGAGATGCACAAGGCGATCAAGGGCGTCGACCACCACGGCGAGCGCTATCACGCGCTGAATCCCGAGGCTTACTGGTGGGTGCACGGCTCGACGTTCTGGACGGCGCTCCGCCTGCATGACGTCTTCCTGTATCCCCTGCCCTACAAGGAGAAGTGCCGCTTCTACGCGGAATGGCGACACCTCGGCCTGATCCTCGGCTTGCGCGAACACCACATGCCGGAGGATTTCGAAGGGTTCGAGGCCTACTTCGCCGATGTCGTCGAGAACCGGCTCGAAGACAATCACACGGTACGAGAACTCCTCGGCTCGCTCAGCATGCGCGACACCCCGCCGCCGCCGTGGTGGTTCTTGCCGGAGGCCTTGTGGCGCGGGGTCCGCCCAGCGGGTGGGAACGTGCTGTCGTTGTGCGCGATCGGCCTGCTGCCTCAGGTTCTCCGTGACCGGTTGAGTCTCGAATGGACAGACCAGGACGAACGTCGGCTTCGGCTGCTGGCCACCGTCACCAGGATCGCCGCGAAGCCCGTCCCCGAACGGCTTCGCTTGTATCCCAAGGCTTATCGCGCCAAGCGCGGTTAGCTACTCGACGACGTCGACCAGTGCGCCCTTCGCGCCGGTGTTGGGCAGTGGCCACGGAGTGACCCCGCCGTTGCTGACGATCTTCTTGTCCTGCGGCGCGCACGGCGGCACGGTCCGCGCGCCGATCCACGCGAGCACGTCGGGCACCTGCGCCTTGAAGGTGTTCATGTTGTGCCCGGCGTCCGGGATCCGCCACGACGAAAGCGTCGCGGGCGCGCGGACGGCCGCCTGGAGCTGGTCGATCGAGAAGCTCTCGAAGCTTTCCTTGTCCCCCGCGATCGCGAGGATGTCGACAGGCGACGGATGCTTCTGCAGGTTCACCGTGACCGTGTTCGCGTCGACGATGTCCTGCCTGCCCTTGAACAGGTTCTCCGTCTCCGCGTCCACCGAAGCCTTGTAGTAGCCGCTGACGCTCGCCGCCTGGCCGTACCACTGCGGATGCCGGGTCACCAGGTTCATCGCGCAGTACCCGCCCGAGGACCAGCCCGCCATCGTCCACGCCTTCCGCTGCGGGTTGGCGCCGAGCTTGTCGATCGCCCAGTCGCGGATGTCGGCGGTCAGGTAGGTGTCGTTGGCGGTGCCGTTGACCTCGTCGATGCATTCGGTGTCATGACCGACCTTCGGTTTCCCGGTGGGATCCGGGATCACCACCAGGGTCGGCGGAAGCACGTGCTTCGCGATGGCCGCGTCGAGTTTGGCGGGCAGTTCGTAGGGACCGGTGACCACTTCCGGACCGGACGGGTAGTTCGGGATCCATTCGATGACCGGGAACTTGAGCGACCGGTACGCGGGATCGTAGTACTGGGGCGGGAAGTAGACCGAGACGTCACGGGTGAGGCCGGTGCGCTTGCCGGTCACCGTCATGTGCACGACGGAGCCCTTGCCCTCTTTGGCGCGCATGGCCCCGGCGTCACGCAGCTTGTCGAGGTCGGCGCCGTTCTGGCCCGCGACGGCGTCGACGTTCTCCCCGGAGTACACGCCGGTGCCGAACAGGGCGCCGACCGTCGGGAAGAACCCGCCGATCATGTTCCCGCCCATCCCGGTGCTGACCACGATCAGCACCACCGCGGCGAGGATCGTGGTGCTGCGCCCGAGCACCTTGCGACGCCAGCGCTCCCAGAAGAACGGCACCGCGATGATCGCGAGCAACGTCAGCACGATGACGATGACGAGGTTCAGTGTCGAATCCAGCCGGATGGCACTCAGTCCCAGTCCCATGGTGATCGTGTCCCTCCCCGGCCGGAGCGCGCGAGTCCGCGCGGCTTCCCCTTATCTGGATCAAGAGACGTGCGACCACCGGTAAGTGTTGTCCAGGGTGACGCGTGTCACCCTGGACAATCCAACAATGCGGCTACTCAGTCTTCGAGGGCGGTGCGCAGCACCCCGATCGCCTGCTTGATCGCCGCTTCCGCGGCCTGGGTTCCGCGCAGCGTGTTGAGCATGACGAAGTCGTGGACGATGCCCTGATACCGCACGGCCGTCACCGGGACACCGGCCTGACGCAGCTTCGCGGCGTACGCCTCGCCTTCGTCGCGCAGGACGTCGGCCTCGCCGGTGATGACCAGCGCGGGCGGCAGGCCGGACAGCTCGTCGAGGCTCGCCCGCAGCGGCGACGCGGTGCTCTCCGCGCGCTGCGCCGGATCGGTCGTGTACTGGTCCCAGAACCACTTCATGCCTTCGAGGGCGAGGAAGTAGCCCTCGGCGAACTGCCGGTACGACTCGGTTTCGAAGTTCGCGTCGGTCACCGGGTAGAAGAGCACCTGCTGGCGGAAGGTGACGTCGCCACGCCGCTTCGCGAGCAGGGTGAGCGCGGCGGTCATGTTCCCGCCGACGGAGTCACCGGCGATCGCGATCTTCGTACCGTCGAGCCCGTGCCCGGCGCCGTGCTCGGCGACCCACTTCGCCACGGCGTAGTTCTGCTCGATCGCCACCGGGTAGCGCACCTCGGGTGATCGGCTGTACTCGGGGAAGACGACGGCCGCGCCGGTGCCGACGGCGAGTTCCCGGACCAGGCGTTCGTGGGTGTGGAAGTTCCCGAAGACCCAGCCCGCGCCGTGGATGTAGACGATCACGGGCAGCGTGCCCGTCGCGCCCCGCGGCCGGACGATGCGGACCTCGACGCCGTCGACGTCGGTGGTCTCGACGTCCGCGGCGGGCAGTTCGACGTCGCCGCCCTGGACCTCGTCGACGGCCTTGCGTCCTTCCTCGGGCGGCAGCTCGAAAAGGAACGGCGGGTTGGCGGTGGCCTCGACGAAGGCCTGCGCGGCCGGTTCGAGGGCCAGGTTGTGCGGGTTGGCGGTCATTTCTGCCTCCTGGGGTGCGAAGTCGACGTCATGAAGGTAGCTCGCAACTCAGTTGTGCACAACTAAAATGGCCACGAGGAGATTTACCCCACTCGAGTAGCGGACTGAGGCATCATCGACGCACCATGTGAGCAGGAGGGCCGATGCCGACGAACAAGACCGAATCGCTGCGCCTGGACGATCAACTGTGCTTCGGGCTCTACGCGGCTTCGCGGGCCGTGACCGCGCTTTACCGCGTGGTGCTCGACGATCTGGGCCTGACCTATCCGCAGTACCTGGTGATGCTCGCGCTCTGGGAGGAGGACGAGCGGCTGGTCAAGGAACTCGGCACCCTGCTGAACCTCGACTCCGGCACGCTGTCGCCCCTGCTCAAGCGGCTGGAGAAGTCCGGACTGGTCCGGCGTGACCGGCAGGCCGACGACGAACGGTCCGTTCGCATCAGCCTGACCGAGGACGGCGTCCGGCTCAGGGACCGCGCGAGCGGGATCCCGAAGATCATCGGCGAGGCGATGGGGCTCGACGCGGCCGGGCTGGCCCGCACCCGCGCGGAGCTCGATCGCTTGACCGAATCCGTGAACGCCTACCGCCAGGCCTACGTTCCGGCCGGTTAGCATGGGATTTCCGGCGCGGACAAAGGGATGACGATGATCGATCACGACGCGGCGCTCAAGGCCGTCGAGAACAGCTTGGACCGGCCGTCCGCGGCGCGGGTCTACGACTACTTCATCGGCGGGGACACGCACTACGCCATCGACCGCGACTTCGCCGAGAAGGTGCGTGAACGCCTGCCGCTCATGGGCGACTACTGCAAGACCAGCAGGCAGTTCCTCGGCCGCGCCGTGCGGCACTGCGCGGAACTGGGCCTGCGGCAGTTCGTCGACATCGGTTCCGGCCTGCCGACCGCTGGCAACGTCCACGAGGTCGCCGACGAGGCGCGGCCCGAGGAGGACACGCACGTCCTCTACATCGACAACGAGCCGATCGCGCTCGCGCATTCGACGCTGCTGCTCGCCGACACCGCCGATCCGGACCGGCACCACGCGATCGCCGCGGACCTGTTCGACCCCGAGGACCTCTGGGCCCGGGTGATGGACTCCGGCATCATCGATGTCCGGCAGCCCATCGCGCTGGTGATCAACGCGGTCATGCACTTCATCAAGGACGAGCAGGACCCGGACGGGCTGCTCGACTTCTACCGCGACCGGCTCGCGCCGGGATCACTGCTGGTGCTCTCGCAGATGACCAACGAGAACCCCGCCAACGAGGAAGAACGGCAGGCGCTGCTCGACATCCTCGACTACTACGAGACCACCACGAACCCCGGTTTCCTGCGCACGATGGACGAGTTCCGGCGGTTCTTCGGCGGCTGGCCGCTGCTGGAGCCGGGTCTGGTCTACGCGCCGGCGTGGCATCCGGACGAGAACACGGTCTTCGCCGCGACGCCGTCGGAGTCGCGCGTGATCGGCGGGGTCGCCCGCAAACCCTGACATTTCTCGCGTGAAGGCCCCCTTCACTCGGCTCAGCCGAGGGGGTGGATTCCAGGGGTCGTTGCAACACGGGTGATCAACTGGTTTCGGTGAGGAGTTTAGCGA
>NZ_ASJB01000084.1 GCF_000478275.1 Amycolatopsis orientalis DSM 40040 = KCTC 9412 | reverse complement strand
GGAGCGCGGCTTGTTCAACCGGGGAAGAGCCTTATACATTATCAATGATTTTAAGCAGACAGAAAGGCCTCACAGACTATCAGATTATCGCAACAGATATCGATGACAAAGTCCTTCAGAAAGCGAAAGAAGGCGTATATCAGGAAAGGTCCCTGCAGGAAGTGCCGAAAGAGATGAAAGAACTTTATTTTACGCAAGACGGAAACCGCTTTAAAGTCAAAGACGAGATCAGGAAAAACATCCGCTTTCAAAAGCACAATTTACTGGCTGATCCGTATGAGAAAGATTTTGATATCTCGTATGCCGTCTTCTGCTTGAAAAAA
>NZ_ASJB01000083.1 GCF_000478275.1 Amycolatopsis orientalis DSM 40040 = KCTC 9412 | reverse complement strand
AGGTAAGGCAAACGTGGCGTGATCGACTCGATGCCGTGAAGGTCCCCTTGCCTACCCTCAAGGAAGCGAAGGAGGCCTTCACTACTTGGCGACCTACGTGAGGCCTCCCTCACGAGAGGGGGGCCTGTCCGCGAAGGACAGTTTTCGGGGACTCGGCGTCCGGTTGATGCCTGAATGCACGTTCCTGAACGGGGTCGTGAGTGGCAAAGAGCGTTCTAACGTTCCTTGCCACTCACGACCACCCCGTGAAACCGCACAAACAGCCCAAGTCGCACACTTGTCTTCAGAAGAGTGCCTCTCGGAGCCACGGCCCGGCTTCCGCCAGCCAGTCCGGACGCTCGCCGGGGCACGACATCTTTGCCTTACCCCTCAATAGAGGACTAAACGCGGGGGCGTGACACCGGGCACTGGCCGCCGGTTTGGGGCAGACTCCTGTCATGCGGGTCACAGTGCTGGGTGCGTCGGGGCGGACGGGGATTCACGTGGTCCGGCTGCTGCGGGGGCGGGGACATCAGGTGCGGGCGGGGCTGCGCAGCCGTCGCCGGGCCGAGGAGGTCGCCGGTCTCGGCGCCGAAACCGTGGTCGCGGACGTCACCGCCGACGCGGACGACCTCGTCGAGGCGCTCGCCGGTTCCGAGGTCGTGATCAGCGCGATCGGCGCGCCCGATCCGGATCCGGCGTCGGTGAACCTCGTCGACCGCGACGGCGTGATCACCGCGATCCGCGCCGCGGAGAAGGCGGGTGTCTCGCGGTTCGTGCAGCTTTCCGCGCAGTTCGCGGATTCGCCGGATCAGGGCGACCGCCTGGTGCGCTCGATCCTGATGGCGAAGCAGATCTCCGACAGCGTCCTCCGCCGTTCCAGCCTGAACTGGACGATCGTCCGGCCCGGCACGCTCACCGACGATCCGCCCACCGGGCACGTCAAGGTCGCCGGTCACCTCGAACCCGGCCGCGTCTGCCGCGCCGACGTCGCCGCCGTCATGGTCGGCACGTTGGAGGAACCCCTCACCGAGAACCAGGGTTTCGACGTCATCGGCGGCGAGATCCCGATCCCGTCGGCACTGTCCTCGTTCAGCTGAGCGCTTTCTTCCGCTCCCGCGAAGCCCGCAGATTCGCGACGTTCCCGCAGGTACGGACGTCGTGCCAGACGCCGCTGTTGTTGCGCGAGACGTCGTAGAACGCCGACCGGCAGCCGTCGAGCCGGCACAGTTTCAGCCGCGGCCAGATCCCGGCCTGCTGCGCGAGCATCGTCTCCGTCCACAGCGCCGACGTGAGCCACTGCCGTCCGGTGCCGGACGGGAGCAGCCGGACGACGCCGTCGCGCAGGACCAGATCCGCCTTGATCGGCTTCTCGGCAGCCGTGTCCTCGCCGTCCACCAGCGAAACGAACGACTCCCGCAGGTCGCGAAGCGCACGAAGGTCCCCTGAGGTCAGCGTGATGTCGGGCACTTCGGCGTCCCGTGCACGCGACCATTCCGCCAGCGCTTCGCCCGCCCAAGGCCGCGCCAGATCCGCATCGCTCAGCAGGTCCAGGCCATAGGTCTTGATCGCCTTGGTGTTGAGGAAGTCCTGAACGAGCGCCAGTCCCGAGGGGGCGGCGCGCAACCGGTACCGGTCCGTCGCGGTCCATGACATAGGTCAAGCGTACTTGACTCTGTCGTCCTCCGTCTCCATCCTGAATGACAGAGGCAAAAGCCGAACACTTCTGTCAAAGGAGCAAGTCATGACCTCCATTGAAGGCGCCGTAGTCCTGGTCACCGGCGGGCAGCGCGGGCTCGGCAAGGCGTTCGTCGCCGAACTGCTCGACCGCGGCGCCGCCAAGGTCTACGCCACGGCCAGGGTGCCGCGCGAGGAGACCGATCCGCGGATCGTCCCGCTCCCGCTCGACGTCACCGACCCCGACTCCGTCCGTGCGCTGGCCGGGAAGGCGAGCGACGCCACGATCGTCTTCAACAACGCCGGAGCCCTCGGACTCGGTTCGCTGCTCAAGGAGGACGTCGACGCGCACCGCCCCGTCTTCGAGACGAACGTCTTCGGCCCGCTCCGCGTCGCGCAAGCGTTTGCGCCGCAGCTCAAGGACGGTGGCGCGCTGGTCAACGTCCACTCGGTCCTGTCGTGGGCGGCGGGCTCGGGTTCCTATGGCGCGTCGAAGGCGGCGTTCTGGTCCATCACCAACTCGCTCCGCATCGAGTTCGCCGAGCAGGGCACGCAGGTCGTCGGCGTTCACCTCGGCTACACCGACACCGACATGACGCAGGGGCTCGAAGTCCCCAAGAACGACCCGCGTGACGTCGCGCGGCAGGTCGTCGACGGGCTGGAGAAGGGTGAGACCGAGGTGCTCGCCGACGACCTCACCCGTCAGGTCAAGGCCGCACTGTCCGGTCCGGTCGAGCATCTCGGCACGAGCCGGATCAGCGCGTGAAAAATCGGTGGCGGACGGTCTCCGGGCCGAGGTAGTTTCGCCGCCATGTGCGCAACCGCAATGACCAGGACCCGCCGCGTCTAGCGGCGGCTCCTACGTCCATCGCAAGGAACCGCTGCCCGAGCGAGTCGTCGCCGGGTCTGCTTCAGGCTGCCCGGCTCCCCTCGAAGCCGCGGAGATCCCTTGCGCACACAGCGTCCTGGCCGTCACGAACTCGGCCAGAACTTCCTCGTCGACCGAATGGTCATCGAAACCATCGTGAAGCTCGTCGACGGCACCGGTGGGCCGATCGTGGAGATCGGCGCCGGTGACGGCGCGCTGACCCTTCCGCTGCAGCGGCTGGGCAGACGCCTGACAGCCATCGAGCTCGACGATCGCCGCGCCGCACGGCTGGCGCGCCGGGTCGAGCCGCCGACGGAGATCGTCACCGCCGACTTCCTGCGCCACCCTCTTCCGGTGACGCCGTACGTGCTGGTCGGAAATCTGCCGTTCCATCTGACCACCGCGATGCTGCGACGTGTCCTGCATGCTCCCAACTGGACCGAAGCGGTGCTGCTCGTGCAATGGGAGGTGGCGCGCCGTCGGGCGGGCGTCGGCGGCGCGACCATGATGACCGCGCAGTGGTGGCCGTGGTTCGATTTCCGGCTGGTCAGCAGGGTTCCGGCGTCGTCGTTCCGGCCGATGCCCGGTGTGGACGGCGGACTGCTGACCATGGTCCGGCGGCCGGCATCACTTGTCGGGGACGCGGACCGCGAGCGCTACCAGGACTTCGTGCGGCGGGTGTTCACCGGTCGCGGCCGTGGTGTCGCCGAGATCCTCGCCA
Source organism: Amycolatopsis orientalis DSM 40040 = KCTC 9412 (assembly GCF_000478275.1). Taxonomy (GTDB): domain Bacteria; phylum Actinomycetota; class Actinomycetes; order Mycobacteriales; family Pseudonocardiaceae; genus Amycolatopsis; species Amycolatopsis orientalis. Next base: position 753,126 of record NZ_ASJB01000083.1, on the reverse strand, counting down.
CGGCCGGACTGCGAAATGCCGGCCGGTGGCTCCGGGCGGAGGGGATCGCGCCGACCGCCTTGCCCAAGCACCTCACCGCACGCCAGTGGGCTGAGGCGTTTCGGCTTCGGCGAGGAATTCCGGCTCGCGGGCCCGGCGTTTCGTCGAACCGAACAGCACCCCGCCGATGACGACGGCCGCCGCGACGACTTCGAGCAGCGACGGCCGTTCGTCGAGGACGAGGAACGCCATCGACAGCCCGACCACCGGCACCAGCAGGGAGAACGGCGCGACCACGCCCGCCGGGTTGCGGCGCATCAGCGAGGTCCAGATCCCGGAGCCGACGATCGTGCCGAACAGCACGACGTAGGCCAGGCCGCCGAGCCCGATCAGCCCGGTCGGCGTGCCCAGCGTGCTCAGCGAGCGGCCGATCTCCGCCGGGCCCTCCATGACCAGCGACAGCGCGAACATCGGCAGCGGCGGCACCACCGACATCCAGAGGACGAAATTCAGCGGGTTGTCCGGTGCCGCCTGCCGCGTGCTCAGGTTGCCGAACGCCCAGCTCAGCGCGCCGAGCAGGGTCAGGATCACCGGCAGCAGGGCGGCGTTGCCCGCCTGCTGCCAGGCGATCGTCGCCATCCCGGCGACGGCCAGCAGGATGCCGGCGAGCTGTCGTCCGGACACTCGTTCCCGCAGGAAGACGGCGCCGAGCAGGACGGTGAACGGCGCCGACGCCTGCAGCACCAAGGACGCGAGACCGGTCGGCATGCCGGTGTCCATCGCGATGAAGAGGAAGGCGAACTGCCCGGTGCCGAAGCCGAGCCCGTAGCCGAGCAGGTGGCGGATCTTCACCTTCGGCCACGGCACGAACAGGATGGTCGGGATCGCGATCACCGCGAAGCGCAGACCGCCGGCGAAGACGGGCGGGAACTGCCCGAGGGTGGCGTGGATGGCGAGGAAGTTGCAGCCCCAGAGGACGGCGACGAGCAGGGCGAGAAAACGGTCGCGGGCGGGCATGTCTTCACTCTTACGGGTGCATATCGTGAAGGACAAGCGATAATATTTTCAGTGACCATTCAGCTTGACTTCACAGTAGGTGGCGCATGGACATCGGCCGGTTGCGGACCCTGCGGGAGTTCGCCGACCGCGGCAGCGTGACGGCGGCCGCGAAGGCCCTGCACTGCACGCCGTCCGCGGTCTCCCAGCAGCTGCGAGCCCTGCAGGGCGACGTCGGGCTCGCGCTGACGGAACCGGCCGGCCGGGGGCTCCGGCTGACCGACGCGGGCCGCGCGCTGGTCGCCCGCGCCGACGACGTGCTCGCGGCGCTCGACCGCGCGGAGTCCGAATTGGACACTTACCGCAGTGCCCCGCGCGGCCGGGTCCGGATGGCGATCTTCCAGTCGGCCGGGCTGATGCTGCTGCCCGGACTGCTGCACCGCACGGCGGGGTTCGAAGGCCTGGACGTCATCGTGCGCGACGTCGACATGACCCCGCCGGAGGTCCCGGGACTCGTCGCGGATTACGACATCGTGGTGGCGCACCGGGACGAGCACGCGCCGTCGCTCGGCTCGGAACGGCTGGAGACGCGGCATCTGCTGCGCGAACCGCTCGACGTCGCGCTCCCCGCGGGGCACCGGCTCGCGAAAAGGCGGCGCATCGAACTCTCGGAACTGGCCGACGAACGCTGGATCAGCGTCAACGCCGGGTTCCCGGTCGACGACATCCTCCAGTCGCTGATCATCCGCACCGGCGTACGGCCGCAGGTCGTCCAGCGCATCAACGATTTCCGGATCACCGAACGACTCGTCGCCGCCGGGCACGGGATCGCGCTGCTGCCCCGGTACACCATGGACACCCGGCGGGGCAGCGGGCTGGTCTGCCGCCCGCTGGCCGGGATCAAGGCGGCGCGGCATGTCGAAGCCGTCTGCCGGCTCGGCGCGTCCTCCCGGCCGGCGGTGGCGAAGGTGCTCGACGCGCTCGCGGACGAGGTCGCGGCGCTCACGGGCGAGCGTGACTCTTCAAGTGATCCAGCGCGATCTTGAGCGCGTCGGCGATCGGCGTGATGTCGTGCCGCAGGTGGGCCATCAGGAGGCCGCCCTGGACGCAGGTCATCGCGGCCTGCGCGAGCCGGGCCGGATCCGCGTCCTCGGCGAGTTTTCCCTTTTCCTGCAAGGACTTCAAGCCCTTTTCGAGATGTGACTCCCATTCGCGGTACGCGTTGTCGAGCAGCGGCGCGATCTTCGGATCGTCCCCGAGTTCGCCGGCGAGGTTGCCGAGCGGGCAGGCGATCGGCCCCTTCGGCGTGCTCTGGATGGCCAGGATCTCCCGCGTCCACTGCTCGAAGTCGGCCCAGTCGTTCAGCGCGAAGATGGTCGGCTGGTTGCCGAGGATGTTCTCGAGGAAGCGGACGATCACCGCCTCGACGAGCTGATCCTTGTTCTTGAAGTAGTGGTACATCTGCGATTTCCCGGCCCCGCTCGCCGCGAGCACCTTGTCGACGCTCGTCCCGGCGACGCCGTTGACGTACATCAGTTCCGCCGCCGCGTCGATGATCGCGTCCCGCGTCATCCGCCCGCGCGGGGTCTTCGCCGCCGGTTGACCGTCCATGTACCGAATAGTACAGTCGGCTTCACTGTACCGATCAGTACAATCCAAGGAGCTGATGATGGGGGATCTCAACACCGACCTCGCCGAGCTGCGGGGCAACGTCGCGAGCCACGTCCCGGCCGAGATCGCGGAGGTGCTCAAGGCCGACCGCGAGCGGTTCGTCGGGGTCGTCGCCGAGGCGGCGGCGAAACCGGGTTCGGCGATGCCGGACTTCACGCTGCCGGACGCGACGGGGGCGCGGGTGTCACTCGGCGAACTGGTCGCGGACGGACCCGCCGTCCTGGTGTTCTATCGCGGCGCGTGGTGCCCGTACTGCAACCTGGCGCTGCGCACGTATCAGCAGGAAGTGTTGCCGGAACTGGAAAACCTGGGGGCGCGGCTGGTCGCGGTCAGCCCGCAGCTTCCGGACGACTCACTGTCCACAAAGGATCTCGAGTTCACCGTGCTGTCCGATGTGGGCAACGAACTCGGGCGGGCGCTGGGCATCACGTTCCGGCTGGATCCGGCGACGAAGCCGGCCTTCGACACGCTCATCGGCGACGTCGAGAAGCTCAACGGCGCGGCGGAATGGGAACTGCCGTATCCGACCGTCCTGGTGGTGGACCGCGAACGCGTCATCCGCTTCATCGACGTCCACCCGGACTACACCACCCGCACCGACCCGGCCGACGTCCTGGCCGCGGTGAAAGCCCTCTGAAGCCTCGTGAGTGGTAATGACGGTTAGAACCGTCATTACCACTCACGAGACAGGATGCCTACCGGTTGGCCCGGTTCACGGCCGAGACGACGGCCCGCAGCGAGGCGGTCACGATCGACGGGTCGATCCCGATGCCCCAGTACACGCGGTCGGAGATCGCGCACTCGATGTACGACGCCGCCCGCGCGTCGTCGCCCGGCGAGAGCGTGTGCTCGCTGTAGTCCAGCAGCCGCAGGTCGAACCCGACCGTCGACAGCGCGTCGAAGAACGCCGCGATCGGGCCGTTCCCGCGCCCGGTGACCTCGTGCTCGTCCCCTTCGACGCGCACGGTGGCGGTGATGTCGTACTCACCGTCGCCGTTGTCCCTGACGTGCTGGCGCACCAGCTCCAGTGGCGTCTTCAGCTCCAGGTACTCGGCCGAGAACGCGTTCCACATGGTGGCCGGGTCGACCTCGCCGCCCTCGGTGTCGGTGTGGCGCTGGACGACCTTCGAGAACTCGATCTGCAGCCGCCGCGGCAGGTCGAGCTGGTGCTCGGCCTTCATGATGTAGGCGACACCGCCCTTGCCGGACTGCGAGTTCACCCGGATCACGGCCTCGTAGTTGCGGCCGATGTCCTTCGGGTCGATCGGCAGGTACGGGACCTCCCACGGGTGCTCGTCGACCGGCGTGCCCGCCTTGTCGGCGGCGGCCTTCAGCGCGTCGAGGCCCTTGTTGATCGCGTCCTGGTGGCTGCCGGAGAACGCGGTGAACACCAGGTCACCGGCCCACGGGCTGCGTTCGTGCACCGGCAGCTGGTTGCAGTACTCGACGGTCCGCTTGATCTCGTCCATGTCGGAGAAGTCGATCTGCGGGTCGACGCCCTGGCTGTAGAGGTTCATGCCCAGCGCGACCAGGTCGACGTTGCCGGTGCGCTCGCCGTTGCCGAACAGACAGCCTTCGATCCGGTCCGCACCGGCCTGGAAGCCCAGTTCGGCGGCGGCGATGCCGGTGCCGCGGTCGTTGTGCGGGTGCAGCGACAGGATCACCGAATCGCGGCGGTCCAGGTTGCGGTGCATCCATTCGATCGAGTCGGCGTAGACGTTCGGCGACGCCATCTCGACGGTGGCGGGCAGGTTCAGGATGACCGGCTTCTCGGGCGTCGGCTGCCAGATCCCGGTGATCGTGTTGCAGACCTCGAGCGCGTAGGACAGCTCGGTGCCGGTGTAGGACTCAGGCGAGTACTGGAAGCGGAAGTCGGTGTCCGGCTGCTTCGCCGCGTAGTCGACGACCAGCTCGGCGGCCTGCGAAGCGATCTTCGTGATGCCGATGCGCTCCTCGCGGAACACCACGCGGCGCTGCAGGATCGACGTCGAGTTGTAGATGTGGACGATCGCGCGCGGAGCCCCTTCGAGTGCCTTGAAGGTGCGCTCGATCAGCTCGGGACGGCACTGGGTCAGCACCTGGATGCTGACGTCGTCCGGGATGGCGCCTTCGTCGATGATCTCGCGGACGAAGTCGAAGTCGGTCTGCGACGCCGCCGGGAAGCCGACCTCGATCTCCTTGTAGCCCATGCGGACCAGCAGATCGAAGAACTTGCGCTTACGCGCGGGCGACATCGGGTCGATCAGGGCCTGGTTGCCGTCACGCAGGTCGACCGCGCACCACAGCGGGGCCGTGTCGATGCGCTTGTCCGGCCAGGTGCGGTCGGGCAGGTCGATGTCCTCGACCAGCTGGTACCAGGGGCGATAGCGATGTACGGGCATCGAAGTGCCGCGCTGGGTGTTCCACGAAGCCTGCTCGGAAGGGGCCGGGCGCGTGGGCTTACGGATGCTCATGAGGGGACGGTTCTCCTGAAGAATCGGGTGCGACGACCGGCACCACGAAGCCCCGCGACGGGGAGCCGGTCCGATCAGGCCCCGTCGCGGCAGCGAAGCAGGAGAGCTCGAGCCACGACGCCACCTTAACCGCGAGATCTCCCGAAAGGAAACCCGGGCCGCGATCGAACCGTGACCAGAGCGGCGCCCAATCGGGTTACTCGCGGGTAGCAATCGGACCAGGCGTCGTGCCACACTGCCCCGCATGGGCGAGCACGCTGAAGAGAAGGAAACCGCAGATCAGACGACCAGGCGCAAGGTCGACTGGCGCGCGGGCGGCGGTCGCGCGGCCGGCGTGCTGGCCGGTGTCGTGCGCTGGATCGGGCTGATCTTCGCGGCGATCCTGGTGCTGCACATCGTCTTCGTGATCGGTGAGGCGAACCCCGACAACGGCATCGTGTCGTTCGTGCGCGGCTGGGCCGACGGGCTGCTGCTGGGCTTCAAGGACCTGTTCATGCCCGCCGACGCCAAGCTCCGCGTGCTGATCAACTACGGCATCGCCGCGGTCTTCTGGATGGTCGTCTCGGGCATCCTTGCGAAGATCATCCGACGCGTGGGCGGTTCCGCCTAGGACACCGACCAGTACGCGACTCGGCCTCGGGAGCACTACGCTCGGACTATGCGCCTCCCCGACCGTTTCGAGGCGGCTTACGAGATCGTCGCCGTGGGATCTTCGGCGGGCGGAGTCAAGGCACTCATCGAGGTGCTCGGTGCCTTGCCCGTCGATTTCCCTGTGCCGCTTGTCCTCGTCCAGCATCTCGACCCCCGGCACGAAACGCTGCTCGGCGACATTCTCGACCGCCGATCAAAACTACGCATCAAACTGGCGGAGACCGGTGACGTCATCAGGCCCGGCGTGGCCTACGTCGCACCGCCGAATCGTCACCTGCTGGTGAAGCCGGGCGGCATCCTCAGCCTGTCGACGGCCGAACAGGTGAAGTTCGTCCGGCCATCGGTCGATCTGCTCTTCGAATCCGTCGCCTCGGCCTACGGCCCCGCGGCACTCGCCTGCGTCCTCACCGGAACGGGCTCCGACGGCGCGACGGGGGCCGGTGCGGTCAAGGCGAGAGGCGGTACCGTTGTCGCCGAGGATCCGGAGACCGCCGAGTTCAAGGGCATGCCCGAAGCCGTTGTCAAGGCCGTGCCGGTCGACCTGGTGCTGCCACTGGGCGAAATCGCCAGTGCGCTCGTCGGCCTGGTCAACGGAACGAGGACGGGATGACCGCGCCGGACGGCGAAATCGAAGACGGCAGAGACCTCGAAATCCTGCTGGCGTTCATCAGGGACTCCCGCGGTTTCGACTTCACCGGCTACAAGCGGACTTCGCTGGCCCGCCGGATCCAGAAGCGGATGCAGACGGTGAAGATCACCGGGTACCGCGAGTACCGGGACTTCCTGGAGATCAACGCCGACGAATTCCAGGAACTGTTCAACACCATCCTGATCAACGTCACCAGTTTCCTCCGTGACGCCGAGGCCTGGAGTTACCTGCAGAAGACGGTCGTCCCCGAAATCGTCGCGAGGGTCGATGACGACGAGGAGATCCGCATCTGGAGCGCCGGCTGTTCGAGCGGTGAGGAGGCGTACTCTCTCGCGATCATCTTCGCGGAACACCTCGGCATCGAAGAAAGCACCAGGCGGGTCAAGATCTACGGCACCGACGTCGACGAAGAAGCCCTACGTGAGGCGAGGACAGGGCTGTACCCGGCGAAGTCGATGGAACGGCTTCCCGGCGAGCTGAAGAAGAAGTACTTCGAGCCGACCGGCAACCTGTTCGCCTTCCGGCGTGATCTCCGCCGCCGGGTGATCTTCGGCAGGCACGACATCACGCGCGACGCCCCCATTTCCCGCGTCGATCTGCTCGCCTGCCGCAACACCCTGATGTACTTCAACGTCGAAGCGCAGGCGAAGATCATCGAGCGCTTCCATTTCGCGCTCAACGAAGGCGGCTATCTGTTCCTCGGCAAGGCCGAAATGCTGCTCTCCGACGGTATCCGGTTCGACGTCGCCGACATCCGGAACCGGGTGTTCAAGGTGCGAGCGGGCGGGGTGGCGGTGAAGCCCGGACGGTTCGACGCCCGCGCGGGGATGGGCACGCGGGAGGTCAACCGGCGGCGGCTCGTGAGTGAACTCGCGTTGGCGTCCTCGGCCGATTCCGTGCTGGGCCTCGACCGGGAGGGCAAGGTCGCGTTGATCAACGGATCGGCGAAACTGCAGTTCGGGCTCACCGCACAGGACGTCGGCAGGCCGTTCCACGATCTGGAGATCTCCTATCGGCCGGTCGAACTCCGCGCGGTGATCGACCAGGCTCACAGCGAGCGTCACGCCAGACGGCTCGATTCCGTGCGACGGCAGCGGGATTCCGGTGATACACAGTACTTCGACGTCATCGTCCGGCCCTTGATCACCATCGAGGGCGAGGACATCGGCGCGGCGATCACCTTCATCGACACCACGGAGGCCATCAGGCTTCAGCATGAAGTGAAACGCGTGCAGGAAGACCTGTCGACGGCCTACGCGGAACTTCAGTCCACCAACGCGGAACTCGAGACGGTCAACGAGGAACTTCAGTCGAGCATCGAGGAACTGGAGACGACGAACGAGGAACTTCAGTCCACGAACGAAGAGCTGGAGACCACCAACGAGGAACTGCAAGCGGGCAACGAAGAACTCGAGACGATGAACGAGGAGATGCGGACCCGCACCACGGAACTCGACGAGACGCGCATGTTCTTCGAAGGGGTGCTGTCCAGTGTCGAGGCGGGTGTGGTCGTCCTCGACGGCGATCTCCAGGTGCGAAGCTGGAACCGCGGCGCGGAAGAGCTGTGGGGCCTGCGTACCGGTGAGGTGTACCGGCAGGACTTCTTCGGACTCGACTTCGGTCTGCCGACCACCGAACTCCGTGACGTCGTCGATGCCTGCAATGAGACCGGGCACCGGGCGGCTCAGGTCGAGATCGACGCGATGGACCGGCGGGGAAGGCCGCTCGTCGCCTCGATCAGCTGTTCGCCGCTGCGGGGGCCGGGCGGCGGTGTCGTGCTGTTGATCGAGAAACGACTGCGCAGCTGAGACGCTCAGCGGCGACTCGTCCGTATCGCCTGCTTGGGGAGTGAGCTCACCAGATCGGCCGCGGTCATGTCGCGGCCGACGAGTTTCCCGGCGAGGTCGCCGATCCGCTGGTTGTGGCCGCGCGCGTAACGGCGCAGCATGATGAACGCCTCTTCCGGGGTGATCTCCAAGCGGGCGGACAGCAGGCCCTTGGCCTGCTCGATGATCACGCGGCTGGTGAGCGCACCTTGGAGCTGTTCGGAGGTGGTGGTCAGCCCGGCGATCGCCCGGTGGTTCAGCATGCCGATCGTCGCCGCGTCGGCGAGTGCGGTCGCGACCCGCACGTCCGCTTCCGGCAGGGGCGTGGTTTCCGTGGTCAGGATCGTCACCGCGCCGAGGACGTCCACGTGGCGGCTGAACGGGAACGCGTGCACGGAACGGAATCCGAGGGACAGGGCGGCGGGGGCGAGTCGCTCCCAGCGCGTGGTCGCCTGGTCGAGCGGAACGTCCACGATCGGCTCGCCGCTCTCACCGCATTCGATCCCGGGACCTTCCTCGGCGAAAAGACCGTCAAGTGGCGGTTCGCCGAGCCGATCGTCCGTGACCACCACGACCGGCCGGGCGGCGCGGTCGCCGGCGGCGCTCAGCCGTACCGACGACGACGCGATCAAGTGCGCGTAGCGATCCGCCACGCAGAGCCAATAATTCGTCGGGTCGAGGCCGGGCGCCAGGGTGTCGGCCAGCTCCAGCAAGGTGTCGGCGACCCATCTTTCTCGATTCAGCATCAGAATGCGGCCTTCCTGCGGCATGAGCTTCGGGGGGCGCTGGGCTGTCAACGGTAGTCCTCTGTCGGAGGACAGGACACCCGCTCAACCATTCGGGTCAGTTCGGTGAGCCCGATGCGGGCGTACGCTCAGCCCCATGTGGGACGGCACCGGTGGCCGGTACGACCCGTCGGCTCTGCGTGGACTGATCGAAACCGAGCGCGGACGCGCGGATCGCGCGGCGACCGTGGCGCTGCGGCATGAAAGTCTGCTGGGCACGGCCAGCGAAGCCATGCGGTCCTTTCACCTCCGGATGGCGGAACTCCACCGCGCGACCGAACGCAAGCACCGCGCCGCGGCCGACCTGCACGCGGGCTATCTCGACGCCGTCGGGTGCTGGGCCGATCGGGCAGAGGAGCCTGCCGGTGTACCGCCGGCCTTCATGGCGGCTGTCGCCGAGTCGTCCGGTCTCCGGAGTCTGGTGGTGACCTTGTTCGGCACCACCGAAAGCGACGCCGCGGTCGTGGTTTCCGACCCCCTCGCCGCCCGGGTGCATGACCTCGAAGACGTCCTGGGCGAAGGGCCGTCCCGTGGCAGGCCGTTGATCCCGGGTGTCTGCGAAGAGTACGAGCTGGTGCGCCGATGGCCCCAATTCGGTTCCGCCGCGCGGGAATTCGGCGTCCGCGCGGTGGTTTCGGCGCCGCTGGGCCTGGCGACGGCGATGCTCGGAACCCTCACCGCGTACCGGACCGAACCCGAACCGGACGCCGAAGTGGCGCGTTCCGTGGGGGCGGTCGCCGAAGCACTGACCGACACCGCGTTGAACCCGGCCGTGCGGCTCGACGGTGCCGACGGCCTTCCCGTGCACCCGTTGTTCGGCGACGTCGACCTCCGTGCCGTGGTGCACCGGGCGGTGGGGGTGGTGATGGCCACCCACGAGTGCTCGTCCTCGGACGCGCTCGCCCTGCTCCGCGGGCACGCCTTCGCCCGCGACGAAAGTGTCACCGAACTCGCGCTGGCCATCGTGACCAGGGGCTACCGGCTCACCTGACACCCAGGCGTTCGTAAGCCGCCACGGCGGCCTTCGGATCGTCGGCGTGGAACTTCACGACGCGCACCGACTCGGTCTTCCCGAGCGGCCGGGTCACCGTGACCGGTTCGCGTAGCTCGGCGACCAGGTTCGTCTCGTAGTAGTTGTCGTGGCTGAGCCACGTTTCGTCGCGAAAGGCCTTCGCCTTGAGCGGATCGTGGCTCTCCTTCGCATGTCGCAGCGCGGCCACGTTCTCCCTCGGTATCCGCACGTCGTAGAACGAGCTGTAGCGCACCCGCAGCTCACGCGAGGAGATCACGTGCGGCCGGACGACGGTGCCCGCGTAGATCCCGAAGATCAGCAGCACCGAGTAGATCCCGAGGGCGAGCAACAGCAGGTCGGCGATCAGGCCGAAGTCGATCAGCCAGAACAGGCCCGCTTCGACCAGGCTCACCACGGCGAAAACGATGAAGATCGCCTTGCCGCCTGCTCCGTACGGCACGGCGACCGCGTCGCCGTCGATCCCGTCCTGGCGGCGCCTCACATACAGCCAGAGACCGGCCAGCGTCCGTGCCTCGTTCCGGAAGTGACTGCGCAAAGCCCCCATATCCCCCAGGTTAGCGATCGAACTGGGTCAGGATCTTCAGCGCGTCGGCGGAGCCCGGATCCTTCGGCGTGTAGATCTCGAGCCGGTGATCGGGACTGTCCGGCTGGAGCCACACCTGGTAGTCGACGCTCACCGCGCCGACCGTGGGGTGCCGTAGATGCATGGCGCCGACGGTGCAATCGGCGACGTCGCCGGTCGCCCACAGTGCCGCGAAGTCGTCGCTGCGCATCGAAAGTTCGCCGATGAGCGCGGCCAGCCGGGCGTCGGTGGGGTAGCGGCCCGCGGTCAACCGCAGGTAGGCGACGTGGACCCGGGCGAGTTCGGCCCGGTTGCGGTACAGCTCGCGCACGAGCGGGTCGAGGAAGAACATCCTCGGCAGCGACGGCCGCCGGTCCGGATCCCGCGGCGCGTCGAACGCGACATGTCCGGCCATGAGCGCGTTCCCGGCGTGGTTCCACGCGAGCACCTCGCCACGCCGTCCGAAGACGAGCGCGGGCACGGCCTCGCCGAGGTTCTCCAGCAGCGTGAGGACGCGGGGGTGCGGGACTTCCGGACCCGGGTCGGTCATCGGGGGCAGGGCGGCCTGCCGGGCGAGGTTGTGCAGATGGCCGGTCTCGACGTCGTCGAGCCGTAGTGCCCTGGCGAGCGCGTCGAGGACCTGGCGTGAAGCGGTTTCCGCCAGCCCTTGTTCGAGCCGTGTGTAGTACCCGGCGCTCACTCCGGCGAGCTGGGCGAGTTCCTCCCGCCGAAGGCCGGGCACGCGACGCGAGGTGCCGTAGGTGCGCAAGCCGATCTCGTCGGGCGTCACCCGGTCGCGACGGCTTTTCAAGAAGACCCCGAGACTCTCCACGCTTTCGAGCTTAAGCACGCCGGGCCGTCCCGTGGGTGTACCTGTCAGGGGTACCCACGACACGGGGATGGTTGCGGGACAGGCGTTGGCACACCGTCGACGTCATGACACGAGAGAGCAAGCGGGCCTGGTTCGGCCTGCTGGTGATCCTTTGCCCGGTCCTCCTGGTCTCCATGGACGGGTCGATCCTGTTCCTCGCGATGCCCAGGATCAGCCAGGCGCTCGCCCCGACGGCCGATCAGCAGTTGTGGATCCTGGACGTCTACGGGTTCGCCGTCGGCTCGTTCCTGATCGCGTTCGGCGCCATCGGCGACCGCTACGGCCGGTTGAAACTGCTGATGACCGGCGCCACGGTGTTCGGCGTGGCGTCGGCGGGCGCGGCGTTCGCCCCCGGCCCGGAACTCCTGATCGCGTTCCGGGCGGTGATGGGACTGGCGGGCGCGACGCTGCTGCCGTCGGCACTGGCGGTGCTGAGCGAACTCTTCACCGATCCGAGGCGCCGCGCCCAGGCCATCGGCGTCTTCGCGGCCGCGTTCGCCGCCGGGTTCGCGATCGGTCCGATCGTCGGCGGCGCTTTGCTGGAACGGTTCTGGTGGGGTTCGGTCTTCCTGGTCAACCTGCCGGTCATCGCGGTCTTCCTGTTGCTCGCGCCGGTGCTGCTCCGGGAGGTCCGGGCAGGCGGGACCGGCCGGGTCGACGTGCCGAGCGTTGTCCTGTCCGCCTTCGGCCTGCTCCTCGCGATCTACGGCGTCAAGCACACCGCGGCGGAAGGCCCGTCCGTGGTCGCGGTGGCCGCGGGGATCGCCGGAGCGGTCCTGCTGGTGTGGTTCGCCCGGCGGCAACGGGCCCTCGACCACCCGCTGATCGACCTCTCCCTGTTCCGCGACCGGGTCTTCACTATCGCGATCGTCACCGGCCTGCTGCCGCTGATGGCGTGGTCGGCGGCCGCCTACCTGGCGGGGATCCACCTGCAGTCGGTGCTCGGCCTGTCCGTGTCGGACGCGGCGCTCCTGGCCCTGCCCGGGGCGGCGGCGCTGACGATCCTGTGCGTCGTCACCCCCGCGCTGGTCGATCGCGTGGGGAAGAGGACGGCGCTGATCCTCTGCCACTTCTCCGTCGCCGCCGGTCTGCCGCTGTTGCTCATGACCGGCGTCACTGGCGGGGCGGGCTGGTACGTCGCTTCGACGGTGGTCGCGGGTGTCGGCTACGGCATCTCGTTCAGCGTGGTGGCTGACACGGCCGTCGCAGCGGTTCCCGCGGAAAGGGCGGGAGCGGCGGGCGCGATCGCCGAAACCGCCAACGAGATCGGCAACGCGCTGGGGATCGCGCTCATGGGCTCGCTCGCCGCGCTGGTGTTCCGCCTGGCCGGACCGGATCTCGCGCCCACCCTCGACGGCACCCTCCAGCTGCCCGGAATCGCGTCCGCCGCCGCGGCTGACGCGAAGGAGGCCTTCGTCTCGGGCCTGCACACGGCCGTGGTGGTGCTGAGCCTGCTGCACCTCGCCTTGGGGGTGCTCGCCCTGCGCCTGCTCCCTCAGCCGGAGAAGGCGCTCGTGCCCCAGGTGTCCGAGTAGGCGAACTCCGCCAGCGGAAGGCGCTCCCTCGGCGCCTTCTCGCGCTCGATCCGCCAGTCCTCTTCGAGCACCGACGGGTCCGCCGGCGAACCGACGGCGATGGCGACCTTGGGCACGACGTCGTCCGGGAGCCCGAAGAGGTCCTTCGCCGCGTCGGCGGAGAAACCCGCCATCTGGTGCGCGATCAGCCCGAGGTCGACGGCCTGGAGCACGAGGTTCTCGCTCGCCAGCCCCAGTCCGTACTCGGCGTAGGGGACGTCGCCCTTCTCGTTCGTGGTCACCATCACGCCGATCAGCAGGAGCCCGGCGCGGTGCGCCCACGCGCGGTTGCCCGAGTTGAGCGTCGCGAGGATCCGGTCGAACGACGGCGTGCCCCGCAGGCCGACCAGGTAGCGGGCGGGTTGGGTGTTGCCGAACGACGGTGCCCATCTGGCCGCTTCGAGCAGCGCGCGGAGCTGCTCTTCGGTGACGACGGCTGACTCGTCGTAGGCGCGAGGACTCCATCTCGCCGCCAGGATCGGCGCGATCGGGGTACTGGTCTCGGCGGGCTTGTGCACGGCGGGACTCTAGCAAGGGGTGCTCTCCGTCACTAAAGCGAAAGCCCTCCGACTATTTCGTTGGTGTTAAGGAAGATTTACTTCGAGAAGTCCTCGAAGTGGTGGTCAGGACCACTTACGAGGGTGGCGGGCGTGCGCGTCCCCGGTAGGCTTTCGCCCAAATAAGGGACGCGGGGGCTCCTCGGTGCCCACCAGGAGCCGCCCGGCCCGTCGAGGAGGTTCGGGCGTGGCCCTCGTGGTCCAGAAGTACGGCGGTTCGTCGCTGGAAAGTGCCGACCGGATCAAACGCGTCGCGGAACGCATCGTCGCCACCAAGAAGGCCGGCAACGACGTCGTCGTCGTCTGCTCCGCCATGGGTGACACGACGGACGAGCTGCTCGACCTGGCTCAGCAGGTCAACCCCGCCCCGCCGGAGCGGGAGATGGACATGCTGCTCACCGCGGGTGAGCGCATCTCCAACTCGCTGGTCGCGATGGCGATTTCGGCGCAGGGTGCGGAGGCGTGGTCGTTCACCGGTTCGCAGGCCGGTGTGGTGACGACGTCGGTGCACGGCAACGCGCGGATCATCGACGTCAGCCCCAGCCGGGTCACCGAAGCCCTCGACCAGGGCTACATCGCGCTGGTGGCGGGTTTCCAGGGCGTGTCACAGGACACCAAGGACATCACCACGCTCGGCCGCGGCGGTTCGGACACCACCGCCGTCGCGCTGGCCGCGGCGCTGAACGCCGACGTCTGCGAGATCTACTCCGATGTGGACGGTGTGTACTCGGCCGACCCGCGGATCGTGCCGGACGCGAAGAAGCTCGAGACCATCCCGTACGAGGAGATGCTCGAACTCGCGGCCAGCGGCTCGAAGATCCTGCACCTGCGCTCGGTGGAGTACGCGCGCCGCTACGGCGTCCCGATCCGAGTCCGTTCTTCCTACAGTGACAAGCCGGGCACCACGGTGGCCGGTTCTATCGAGGAGATCCCCGTGGAACAAGCGTTGATCACCGGTGTGGCGCACGACCGCTCCGAAGCCAAGATCACGGTGACCGGCGTACCGGACCACGCCGGCGCCGCCGCCAGGATCTTCCGGGTGATCGCCGACAACGAGATCGACATCGACATGGTGCTGCAGAACGTGTCCAGCACGGTGTCCGGCCGGACCGACATCACCTTCACGCTGTCGAAGGCCAACGGGGCGAAGGCCGTGCAGTCGCTGGAGAAGATCAAGGACGAGATCGGCTTCGAGTCGGTCCTGTACGACGACCACGTCGGCAAGGTGTCGCTCGTCGGCGCGGGGATGCGCTCGCACCCCGGTGTCACGGCGACGTTCTGCGAGGCGCTCGCGCAGTCGGGCGTCAACATCGAAATCATCAACACCTCGGAGATCCGGATCTCGGTCCTGATCCGCGACGCGCAGCTGGACGACGCGGTGCGCGCGATCCACGAGGCATTCGAACTCGGCGGCGATGAAGAAGCCGTCGTCTACGCGGGGAGTGGTCGCTGATGGCCGAGGGATTGCGGGTAGGAGTCGTCGGGGCGACCGGTCAGGTCGGCGGCGTGATGCGCCGTCTGCTGGCCGAACGGGGTTTCCCGGTCGCGGAAATGCGCTACTTCGCTTCGGCGCGGTCCGCCGGTACGAAGCTTCCTTGGCAGGACCAGGAAATCGTCATCGAGGACGCGACGATCGCGGATCCGTCCGGTTTGGACATCGCGCTGTTCTCCGCCGGCGGCGCGACCTCCAAGGCGCAGGCCGAACGGTTCGCCGCGGCCGGTGCCACGGTGATCGACAACTCGTCGGCCTGGCGGATGGACCCGGACGTCCCGCTGGTCGTCAGCGAGGTCAACCCGGAGGCGATCAAGGAAGCGCGCAAGGGGATCATCGCGAACCCCAACTGCACCACGATGGCCGCGATGCCGGTGCTCAAGGTGCTGCACGCCGAAGCGGGGCTGGTACGGCTGATCGCCAGCACCTACCAGGCGGTGTCCGGCAGCGGCCTCGCCGGTGTCGAGGAGCTGGAAGGCCAGCTCGCCGCGTCGGTGGCGAACGCGGGCGCGCTGACCCACGACGGCTCGGCGGTGACCTTCCCCGAACCGAAGAAGTACGCGCGCCCCATCGCGCACAACGTCCTCCCGCTCGCCGGGTCCATTGTGGACGATGGCGAGTTCGAGACGGACGAGGAGAAGAAGTTCCGCAACGAGAGCCGCAAGATCCTGAGTATCCCGGAGCTGCTGGTCTCGTGCACCTGTGTGCGGGTGCCGGTGTTCGCCGGGCACTCGCTCTCGATCAACGCCGAGTTCTCGCAGCCGCTTTCGGTCGCCCGCGCGACCGAGCTGCTGACCGGGGCGCCCGGGGTGGAGCTGTCGGACATCCCGACCCCGCTGCAGGCCGCCGGTCAAGACCCGTCGTACGTCGGGCGGCTGCGGAACGACCCGGGTGTCGAGGGTGGCCGCGGCCTGGTGATGTTCGTGTCGAACGACAACCTGCGCAAGGGTGCGGCGCTGAACGCCGTCCAGATCGCCGAACTGGTCGCCGCGAACTCCTGACCTGAGCTGAAAGGGCCCTTCACCGCATGCGATGCGGTGAAGGGCCCTTTCGTCACGTCTGACGCGGGGAAAGGGCCCTTCGCGCGCACTCGCATTCAGAGGACGAAACGCGTCAGGGCTTCGTCGCCCCGAAGCAGGCCGCGTACCGCGTCGCCAGGAACTCGCCCCGCGCGTCCGGGCTGTAAGCCCACATCCCGCTGTCCGCCCGCGTCCCCAGGAACCGGAACTGCTCGACGGCCTCGTCGAAGCGCCCGTTCTCCACCAGCGCCTTCGCCGCGTACGCCCGGTCCGAACGCGTCGACGGGTGATCGCGCCCTTCACCGTCGAGCCAGGCCACGATCCCGTCGAGGGCGCCGGCGACCCGCGGATCCCGCCAAGCCGGCACGTCACGGAACTCGGATTCGTGCGCGGCGACCAGCAGCAGCGGCGCCAGCTTCGGCGACTTCGTCGCGGCGGTCTCGGCGAACTCCCACATCAGCTCGTCCGAGCCGAACCACTTCGGGCACCAGTACTGCAGCGCCCGCGAATGCGCCCCGCGGTGCTGCGGATCGCGCGCGACGAGTTCCGCCCAGACCTCGAGGTACTGGTCGTTCTCGTACTGCCGCCCCATCGCGATCGCGAGCGCGGTCACCCACGGCGTCGGGTCTTCGGGAGCGAGTTCGGCCGCCTCGCGCACGGCCTCTTCGGCCTGCTCCAGTACCCGGAAGAACGCGGCGAACTGCTCCTCGGTGACGTGCTTCGCCTGCAGTCCGCTGCGCACCTCCCACGCCACGTGCACCAACGATTCCGCGTTGACCAGTGCCGCGCCCGGGTCGCCGGGCCGGGCCTTCCGCCACGTCCGCAGCCAGGCGTCGTCCTGCGCGGCGGCCTCGCCGAGCGCGCCGTTCACCAGATTCCGGCGATCCCAGTTCCCCCAGGTCGACGCCAGCAGCGCGGCGGCACCCTCCCATTCACCACGCGCGGTCGACGCCTGGACGGCGAGGATCTCTTCGTTGGTCCAGTACTCCTCGGTCGACACCTCGTGGTCCGGCGGGAGGCCCCAGCGCGTGACGTCCGGGATCTTGCCCTTGAACTTGGGCTTCTCCGGCGGCAGCAGCGCGACGAGCTCTTCCGGCGTCATGGTGTCGGTGAGTTCGTCGACGCTGATGCCGCGCCGCTTCGCCTCCTTCATCAGGGCGAAGACGGCCTTGCGTTCACGGGATTTGAGCAACCAAAGCACTTTCGAAAACTCCTTAAGAACGAACAAGCGTGACGGACGGCCGGTAACCCGAGGTCACCCCGGCGGCCGTCAGCAGCGCACGCAGCGGCGCGGTGTCGGATTCGGCCGCGGTGGCCTTGTCGAGGGCGGACGGCAGCAGGTCTTCGAGCTGCCCGTCCAAGGTGAACGGCGCCGGTCCGGACCACGACAGCGTCCAGCGGGCCACCCCGACGTCGGCGAGGGCCGCGGAGACCACGACCTCCATCCGCCTGAGGACGGAGACGGCGGCGAACTCGCGGCGAGCACGGGCCCCGGCCCCGGCGGGCGGCTTCTCGTCCGGGTCGGCGAGTTCCTCGTGCCTGCCCGCGTCGAGCAGGTCCAGCGCCATGTCCAGGGTGCGTTCGCCCAGGACCTCGGCGGCCGCTTCGGCGGCGGCGTGACGACGACCGATGGCGACCAGGGACTGCCAGTCCGTCCGCCGCATCGCGTGGGCCTCGTCGGAGAAGACGGTGAACAGCGCTTCGTCGAGCATCTCTTCGGCGCCGGTCAGCAGCTCGGCCGCCGGGCGCTCACCACCGGGCCGGACGGGGACCCGCGGCCCGGCTTCGAGCGTCGCGACACGGTCGCGCGTGGCCGGATGCGTGTCGTACCGCGAGGTCTTCTCCTCCGACGGGTTCCGCCGCATCTCCTCCATCTGCTCCGCGCGGGTCGGGTCGGTGAGCAGCGCGCGGTAGCCCTCGCCGAACCGGTCCGGGAGGTAGCCGGCGTCCCAGCCGATCGCGGCGTAGTTGTTCATGAAGAACCGCCAGGTGACGGCCAGCGCTTCGATCTCACGCAGTGCCGAGGCCGCCGCTTCGGTGCCCGCGAGCCGTGCCGAGACGGCGTCGGCGGCGAGTTCCTGGGCGCGGCAGACGCTCATCGAGACGGCGAAGTACAGCTTCGCGTATTGCTTGAAGAGCCAGCCGACGAAGCGCTCGAAGTAGCCCTCGCGACCGAGGCCGTTGACCACCCGCGCGATGGACTTGCGCCCGCGATAGGTCAGCGCGGAGAACCGGGTGTCCTTGTTGCTGTAGTGCCCCAGCTCGTGCGCGAGGACCGCGCGGAACTGGTCCTGCCGCAGGCCCATGATCAGCGGGACACCGATGATCATCCGGCGGCGCAGTACCCGCAGCCCGAGCCACGACGTCCGCTCGGTGACCGCGGCGTTGACGTCCGGATCGAGGTAGATCTCGTCCGGCGGCCGTGTGCCGGCCTCGTCCGCCAGCTCCCGGACAAGCGCCCAGAGCGCGGGCTGGGATTCCGGCGTCACCGCGACGCCGGGTACCCCGTCACCGGTCGCCCGTTCGACCGTGAGCAGGGTCTTGAGCAGGATCCACCCGACCGGAACCGTGACGATGCCGAGCTTCACCGCCGTGAACACGTTGTGCCGCAGCGCCAGTACCTCGAGTGCCACGATCCCGCCGACGAACGCCAGTACGAGCAGCGGAAACGCGGCGAGCAGGACGGCAGCGAGCAGCCCGCGAAAAGACTTCACCGTGAAACGGACCTTCCCCAGAGTTGGTGTACCCCCGACACCGAGCGCTCATTGTGCCCGAAGCACCGGCGGGGACCGATCACTTTTCGAATACGATCGAAGACTTCGCGATGAACATCACCCCGCCCGGCGCGGTCGCGTGTGGACTGTCCACTGTGGAGGCTGGTAATTGCCTTGTCCGGTTCGTCCGGCCCGTGCATGCTCAAGGGCGACAAAACGTTTTCCACGAAGGGAAAGTCATGTACACGGCGGTCGAAGGCTCGCGGGTTCCGATCCGGATGTGGGCGGATCCCACCTCGGTCGAAGACCAGGCCATGCGACAGCTGCACAACGTCGCCAACCTGCCTTGGGTGCACGGCGTCGCGGTCATGCCCGACGTCCACTACGGCAAGGGCGCGACGGTCGGCAGCGTGATCGCGATGCGCGACGCCGTGTCCCCGGCCGCCGTCGGCGTGGACATCGGCTGCGGGATGAGCGCGGTGCGGACCTCGCTCACCGCCGCGGATCTGCCCGACGACCTGCTGAAGCTCCGCCGCCGGATCGAATCGGCGGTCCCGGTCGGTTTCGGGCTGCACAAGTCGCCGGTGAACCCGGCGAAGGTGCACGGCGTCGGTGGCTGGGACACCTTCTGGAAGTCCTTCGGTGACCTGCACCCCGGCGTCCAGGACCTGCACGACCGCGCGGCGCGCCAGATCGGGAGCCTCGGTGGCGGTAACCACTTCATCGAGGTCTGCCTCGAACAGGGCGGCGACGACGAAGGCCGTGTGTGGCTGATGCTGCACTCCGGTTCGCGCAACATCGGCAAGGAACTCGCGGAACGCCATATGGCCGTCGCGCGGAAGCTGCCGCACAACGCGGATCTGCCGGATCCGGATCTGGCGGTGTTCGTCGCGGGCACGCCGGAGATGCGGGCGTACCGGCGGGATCTGTTCTGGGCGCAGGACTACGCGGCGCGCAACCGGGCGACCATGGTCGCGCTCGTGAAGCAGGCGCTGAAGGACGTCGTCCCGCAGACGACGTTCGACGACGCGATCAGCTGTCATCACAACTACGTCGCCGAGGAGACCTACGACGGCGTCGATCTGCTGGTGACCCGCAAGGGCGCGATCCGCGCGGGTTCGGGTGACCTCGGGATCATCCCGGGCAGCATGGGTACCGGTTCCTACATCGTGCGAGGCCTCGGGAACGCGTCGTCCTTCCAGTCCGCTTCGCACGGCGCGGGCCGCCGGATGTCGCGGAACAAGGCCAAGAAGCTGTTCACCGCCGACGACCTCGCCGCGCAGACCGCCGGCGTGGAATGCCGGAAGGACTCCGGGGTGGTGGACGAGATCCCGGCCGCGTACAAGGACATCGAGACGGTGATCAAGGCGCAGACCGACCTCGTCGAGGTGGTCGCGCACCTGAAGCAGGTCGTCTGCGTCAAGGGGTGAGGCGTGGGCGGTATGCCGGGCGAGTCCGACATACCGCCCACGAAATCGCTACTGTGGACGCATGAAGAGGTGGGGAATCGCCGCGCTGCTGGCCGCGGCCGGTCTGGCGCTGGCGGGCTGCAGCGAGGTCACGAACGCGGTCGACCAGACGAACAAGGCCGCGACCAAGGTCGGCGCGTGCGCCGAGGCGCTCAGCCTCGCCGACCTCAACCCGGACCCGGCGACGATCAAGGAACGGGCCGCGGACAAGGAGAAGCGCCTGCGCGAGCTGGCGAACAGCGTCGGCGAGCAGAACGTGGCGAGCGCGCTCACCGGCATGGCCGACTCGTATCTGCAGGTCCAGAAGGAGAACATCCAGGACGCGGGCAAGATCGCGGACTGGACCAAGCGCAACCTCGACCGCCTCGACGCCCTCCGCAAAGTTTGCGCCTAGCCCCAACCCGCGCGTCAGGAAGAAGCCAGTGCGGGCACCTTGGCGGGGGTGCGGGTGCGTCGCCAGAACAGGCCGACCGACGCGATCGCCAGCGCTCCGACGGCCGAGGCCGCGAAGCCCCAGCCCGGGCTGGAGTGGTCGATCACGAACCCGATGATCGGGCTCCCGATCGCCAGCCCGACCCGGCTGGCCGCGTCCAGCAGCCCCATCGCCTCGCCGCGCACCCGGGGCGGCGCCGCCGCGCTGACCGTCTCCGTGCTCGCCGCGAGCGTGGGCGCGCACAGCACGTTGCTCGGGAACAGCACGATCGCCAGCAGCCACCACGGCCCGGCGACCAGCCCGACCGGCAGCGTCAGCACCGCGAGCAGCACCATCAGCGTGCCCTGGGAAAGCGACCGCCGCACCGCGCCGTGGATCGCCCCGCCGAGGACGGACGCGATGCACATCAGCGTGATCAGCAGCCCGGACCAGGCGATGTCGCCACTCGCGCGCAGCGTCGCCAGCGCGGCGAGTTCCATGCCGACCAGGCAGAACAGCGCGCCGCCCGCGATGAACATCGCCATCACGAGCCGCCCGGTGAGCCAGCTCCGGATCGGGGGCCGCTCCCCGGCGGACACCTCGGCGTCGACCTCGGCGCGGATCGGCGGGTTCTGCCGGTAGATCAGCGCCGCCGAAAGCGCGAAGCAGACCCCGATACCGGTGAGCGCGTAGACCGCGGGCAGTTGCGTGATCGCCATGATCCCGGCCGACGGCCCGATCATGAACGACGCCTCCACGAAGATCGTGTCCAGCGAATACGCCGCCCGCCGCTGCTCCAGCGGCACGAGCGCGGTCAGCACCAGCCGCGCCAGCGTCCCGGCGGGCACCGAGAGCACCCCCGCGGGAAGCGCGACCACCAGCAGCACCTGATACGGCAGATGTGGCGCACTGATCCAGAACGCCGACGACGCCAGCCCGCAGATCGCGACCACCGGCCGCAGCCCGTAGCGATCGACGTACCGGCCGACGAGCGGCGCCCCGATCGCGCTGCCGAGCGTGGTGGCCGCGCCGATCAGCCCGGCCGCGCCGTAGCCGCGGCCGAGGTCGTTGACCACGTACAGCGTCATCGTCACGCCCATCGCGGTCATCGGCAGACGGGCCAGGAACATCAGCAGCATCGAGCTGGGAACCCCTGGCACGGCCAGCACGCGACGGTACGGAGCGAGAGCCATACGTCCGATGAGAACGTAACCTGGTACGCGCGTGCAACTTCTTTTCGTCATGGTCGTCACCCGACCCGGGGCTGTTTCTTGACTCATTCCAGAAAACGCGGGAGGGTGGCGGGACCACCACGAAACAGGAGGCACCGGCGTGACCTTGCCGACCACGAACAACGTGGGCATCCCCGTCGCGAGCGACAACGACTCGCTGACGCTGGGTGCCAACGGCCCGATCCTGCTCCAGGACCACTACCTCATCGAGAAGAACGCCCAGTTCAACCGTGAGCGCGTGCCCGAGCGCGTCGTGCACGCCAAGGGCGGCGGTGCCCACGGCTTCCTCGAGGTCACCGAAGACGTCAGCCAGTTCACGAAGGCCGCGGTCTTCCAGCCGGGCGTGCGCACCGAGAGCCTGGCCCGCTTCTCGTCGGTCGCCGGGGAGAACGGTTCGCCCGACACCTGGCGTGACCCGCGCGGCTTCGCGGTGAAGTTCTACACCTCCGAGGGCAACTACGACATCGTCGGCAACAACACCCCGGTGTTCTTCATCCGCGATCCGATCAAGTTCCCCGACTTCATCCACTCGCAGAAGCGCCGCGCCGACAACCACCTGCGCGACCACGACATCCAGTGGGACTTCTGGACCCTGCGCCCCGAGTCGGCGCACCAGGTCACCTGGCTGATGGGCGACCGCGGCATCCCGTCGAACTGGCGTGAGATGGACGGCTTCGGCTCGCACACCTACCTGTGGGAGAACGCGGGTGGCGAGAAGTTCTGGGTCAAGTACCACTTCAAGACCGACCAGGGCATCGGCTACCTGTCGCAGGCCGACGCGGACCGCATCGCGGGCGAGGACGCCGACTACTACA
This sequence comes from Amycolatopsis orientalis DSM 40040 = KCTC 9412, assembly GCF_000478275.1. Lineage (GTDB taxonomy): Bacteria > Actinomycetota > Actinomycetes > Mycobacteriales > Pseudonocardiaceae > Amycolatopsis > Amycolatopsis orientalis. The sequence continues at coordinate 730,366 of NZ_ASJB01000083.1, read as the reverse complement.
TCCGCGACCTGTTCAAGAACATCAAGCAGGGCAACCACCCCAGCTGGACGCTGTACGTCCAGGTGATGCCCTACGTCGAAGCCGCGGACTACCGCTTCAACCCGTTCGATCTGACCAAGGTGTGGCCGAAGGGCGACTACCCGCTGATCAAGGTCGGCCGCTGGGTGCTCGACCGCAACCCGTCGAACTACTTCGCGGAGATCGAGCAGGCCGCGTTCGAGCCGTCCAACCTGGTGCCGGGCATCGGCCCGTCGCCGGACAAGATGCTGCAGGGCCGCCTGTTCGCGTACCCGGACGCGCACCGCTACCGGATCGGCGCGAACTACACCCAGCTGCCGGTCAACGCGCCGAAGTCCCCGGTGAACAGCTACTCGCGCGATGGCGCGATGCGCTACAACAACCCGGGCGACCCGGTGTACGCGCCGAACTCCTACGGCGGCCCGCACGCGAACGCGGAGATCGCCTCCGAGACGTCGTCGAGCTACGGCGTCGAGGACGAGGTGATCCGGTCGGCGTACCGGCTCCACGCGGAGGACGACGACTTCGGCCAGCCCGGCACCCTCGTGCGCGAGGTGATGGACGACGAGCAGCGTGAGCGGCTCGCGAACAACATCATCGGGCACGCCTCGAACGATGTCTCGCGGCCGGTGCTCGAGCGCGTCTTCGAGTACTGGCGGAACGTCGACAAGGACCTCGGAGACAAGGTCGCGGACGCTTTCCGCGAGTAAGAAGACCTCTTTCGAGAGGCTGCTCCCACCACCGGAACGCACCCGGCGCGCGTCATCCTCGCGCGCCGGGTGCTTCCATGTCCCCACTCGCATGTGAAACCAGTTGCGCCATACAGGTGGCGGGGCGTGCGTGGGGGACAACACGAGTGGACCAGTGCGACACGCCTGTCCGACAGAGTGATGAAGCTAAACGATCACCGTTTACACCGCTGTGGGTGAACGAACTGCTCTACCGGGTAGTTCGGTCACCGGTGGTCATAAACCTGATCGAAAAAGATGATCTTCAGGGGGAGGCACAAGATTTCGACGTTAATCAATTGCGGGGGTCTTCGCCTCTCATGAATCCGGCACGTAAGGGTTAGAAAACGGTTCAAACCGGTGATCGGCTGGTGTTCCTTCGATACGGCGGGTATCGATTTACCTCGTTAGGTCCCAGAGGCCAGGAGGTAAGGGAATGAAAGGCAACATTGCCCGGACGATTGCCGCGATAGCCGCAGGCAGTCTGTTGGCGGTGGCCTCAGCCGGCGCCGCAACGGCTAGCACCGAGGGTGGGAAGGGCTCGTCGAACACACAGGCGCTCGCCGCGCAGGTGCTGCAGATGCGAGACGGCCTCACGAAGGTGGCCTACGCCGGTGACGTCGGCAAGACCCGGGCGGACTTGGACAAGCTGAGCCCGGTGCTGGCGGACATCGCCGCCGGCAAGCGCTATCAGATCCAGACCGAGACGCAGAAGCTCGGTGACCTGGCCAAGGGCCGCTCCGACGAATCCAGCAGGCTGCTGGCGGACCCGACGGCCAAGGCGCGCCAGCTGCCGCCGCTGCCGGTGCCGATCCCGTCGCTTCCGGACCTGCCCGGACCGCTGAAGATCGTCAGTGACCTGGTGAAAGCCCTGCTGGCGGCCGTGACCGGCATCCTCGGCGGGCTGCTCGGCGGACTCCCTGTGCCGCCGCTTCCGCTGCCGCCGGTCCCGCTTCCCACGCCGTGATATCGCCGCGCGCTGACGGAAACCTTTCGCAGGGCGCGGGATCGCGGTCCGCTCGCGCAGGCAGGTAGGGGCGCCCTACAAAAGGTTTCCGTGGCCTTCGGCCAAAAGAGGCGCGCGGGGTGAAGTCTCTCGTCGCGCTGACGCGCTCCCGAGAGACAGGTGGGAGTCGTCTGGTTCGCCGTGCAGGGCGGCGGCCACGATATGGGGGCCGGAGCCCGAGTGGGGACATTTCTCCTCACTCGGGCTCTGGCCGTCTTTACCGCTACTTCGGTTACTTCGGCGCCAGGCCGAGTCGCAGCGCGCCCGCCGCTTCGGCGGTGGCCTCACGGAACCGCCTGCCGACGCCCAGGAAGTTGATGTACCCGTGGATCAGGTCCGGCTGGCGGCTGAGTGCCACCGGCACCCCGGCCTTCCGCAATTTCTCCGCGTAAGCCTCGCCCTCGTCGCGCAGCGGATCGAAACCGGCCGTCGCGATATACGCGGGCGGCAATCCGGAAACGTCGCCGTGCAACGGGGACAGTTTCGGGTTGTACAGATCGGTGCCCTTCGGCACGTAATGTCCTTCGAACCAGCTCATATCCGAGTCGGTGAGGAACAGGTCCTCCGCGAACAATTCCCGCGAGCGGCGGCGCACGGTGAAATCGGTCGCCGGGTAGAACAGCAGCTGGAACGCCGGGACCCCTCCGCCGCGTTTCACCGCCTGCTGCGCGGTCACCGCCGCGAGGTTCCCGCCCGCGCTGTCGCCGCCGACGGCGATGCGCGCCGGATCGGCGCCCAGGTCCCGCGCCTTCGCGTAGGCGTACTCGAAAGCCGCGATCGCGTCTTCGGTGGCGCCGGGGAACTGTGTCTCCGGCGCGAGCCGGTACTCCACCGATAGAACCCGCACGCCTGCCTGTTTCGCCAGGTAGCGGACGGTGTTGTCGTGGGAGGCGCGGCTGCCGACCACCCAGCCGCCGCCGTGGAAGAACACGAGCAGCGCGGACGGGTCCGGCAGTCCGGCCGGGGTGTAGAGCGTGGCCGGCACGTCGCCGTCTCCCGTGGGGATCAGGAGTTCCCTGGTGGAGACCGGTTCGATGACCTGCCCGCTGACCAGATGCCTGCTCGCGAGAAGGAGACTGCGTGACTCCTCGACGCTGCCCCGCACCAGCGACGCCTTCGCCAGCTTCTGCAGGCGAAGCAGGAGCTGGGCGTCCAGGGCGAGTTCCTGGCCGTCCAGGCGGAGCGGCGGTCCGGCGATGGCCCGTCTCACCGGCGTCGGAAGCCAGAACGCCAGCTGCGAGAACGCGGCTTCGACCCGGATCTGGAGCGGTATCGCCATACTTCCTCCTCAGCGCTTCAGGCCACGTTACTTGCGAGTAGGTAGACCGTCCAGCGGGAACGGGCCGTTTGGGGCGAACGGGTGTGACGCAGACCTCCGTTCCAGATGCTGGTCCTCCACTCAAGTAGAGGGGTTAGCCTCGAAAACGTGACTTCGACGAACACGGTTCATGTCCTCGGTATCGGCGGCTCCCTGCGGGAGGGATCGCAGTCCGAGCGGGCGCTGCGCATCGCACTGGGCAGCGCGGCCGAGGCCGGAGTCACCACCGAACTGATCGCCGGGCCCGAACTGGTGCTGCCCTTCTACGACACCGCGCTGGAAGAACGGCACGAACGGGCCGTGCGGCTGGTCGAAGCGATCCGCCGCGCCGACGGCGTCATCGTCGTCTCGCCGGGCTATCACGGCGCGCTGTCCGGCCTGGTCAAGAACGCCCTGGACTATGTCGAGGATCTGCGCGACGACGAACGCCCGTACCTCGACGGCCGCGCCGTCGGCCTCGCCGCCGTCGCGTTCGGCTGGCAGGCCGCGGTGACCACGCTGGACCAGCTCCGCACGATCACGCACGCGCTACGCGGCTGGGCCACCCCATTGGGTGGTTCGATCAACACCGCGGAGACCAAGTTCGACGAAGCCGGTGGCGCTTCCGACGAGAAGACCGTCCGCACCCTCCGGTTGATCGGCAGCCAGGTCGCCGAGTTCGCGTTGAGTCGCGCCGGTCACTAGTCGTTTGCTCCGGTCGACGTCCGGGTAATTCCCGGACGTGATGCCTGCCATGGGTGGCAAGGTTTCGCGGTTGCGGGACGTTGGCACCACAGAGACGCTCAACGGGGCGTGTCTTGAGACCAGGAGGTAGGCGAAGAATGGCTGAGGCTCTGTACACCGCTGTGGCCACCGCTCGCGGCGACGGCCGCAACGGTGAGGTCACGTCCTCTGACGGCGTCATCGACGAATCGCTGGCGATCCCGAAGGAGATGGGCGGACCGGGCGGTGACAAGACCAATCCCGAGCAGCTCTTCGCCGCCGGCTATTCCGCCTGCTTCCACTCCGCGCTGCAGCTCGTCGCGCGCCAGGCGAAGGTGAAGCTGGACGGCTCCACCGTCACCGCCGAGGTCAGCGTGCTCAAACAGGGCGAGGGCTTCGGCCTCGGTGTGGCGCTCAAGGTTTCGCTGCCCGGCCTGGAGCAGGCGCAGGCCGATCAGCTCGTCGAGCAGGCGCACCAGGTGTGCCCTTACTCGAACGCGACCCGCGGGAACATCGAGGTCGCACTGTCGGCGACGGTCTGACCCCGCGCGCGACAGAACCACCTGAACCGGCAATTTCTGAAAGGAAGACCGAAGATGGGCAAGTCCCCGATCCAGAGTCCGCTGAGCGAAGCCGACAAGGAGATCACCGGTAACGCCTTGCAGGCCACGCTGGTCGATCTGGTGGATCTGTCGCTGATCGCGAAGCAGGCCCACTGGAACGTCGTCGGCGCGAACTTCCGCAGCGCGCACCTGCAGCTCGACGAGCTGGTCGCCACCGCGCGCCAGTACGTCGACGAGGTCGCCGAGCGCGCCAACGCCATCGGCATCTCGCCGAACGGACAGGCGAAGGCCGTCGTGGAGAGTTCCGGTCTGCCGGACTATCCCGACAACTGGCAGTCCGTCGAGTCCACGGTCGCCGCGATCGTCGACATCCTCGCGGCGCTCATCGAGCGGCTGCGCAAGCGCATCGACGAGACCGACAAGAGCGACCTGGTCACCCAGGATCTCCTGATCGAGATCACCCAGGAACTCGAGAAGGCGCACTGGATGTGGCAGGCCCAGCAGGCCTGACCCGCGCCTGATCCCGATCCACCCTCGTGAGTGGTAATGACGGTTCTAACCGTCATTACCACTCACGAGTCTCTGGGCACCGCTACGTTCGGGGCATGGTGCTGCACAAGGGGAAACCGACCGATCCGGACCGCAAGGGCGGGGCCAACCCGCTGCACGCCGGCGCGTACCCCGCGCTCGCCGCGAGCATCCGCCTCCCGCACGACAGCCTCGCGGAAGAACCGCTGCCGCCCGACACCGCGCTCCAGCTGGTCCGCGACGAGCTGATGCTCGACGGCAACGCCCGGCTCAACCTCGCCACGTTCGTCACCACGTGGATGGAGCCGCAGGCCCGCGAGCTGATGGCCGAATGCGTCGACAAGAACATGATCGACAAGGACGAGTACCCGCAGACCGCGGAACTCGAGCGCCGCTGCGTGAACATCCTCGCCGATCTGTGGCACGCTCCCGATCCCACCGCGATCATGGGCTGCTCCACCACCGGTTCCTCCGAGGCCTGCATGCTCGCCGGGATGGCGTTGAAGCGCCGCTGGTCGAAACTGGGGCGGGCCGGGAAGCCGAATCTGGTGATGGGCGCGAACGTCCAGGTCTGCTGGGAGAAGTTCTGCGAATACTGGGAGGTCGAACCGCGGCTGGTGCCGATGGACGGCGACCGGTTCCATCTCACCGCGGACGAGGCGATCGCCCGGTGCGACGAGAACACGATCGGCGTCGTCGCGATCCTCGGGTCCACTTTCGACGGTAGCTACGAGCCCGTCGCCGAGATCGCCGCTGCGCTCGACGGCCTGCAAGAACGGTCCGGATGGGACATTCCGGTGCACGTCGACGGCGCGTCGGGCGCGATGATCGCGCCGTTCCTGGATCCGGAGCTGGTGTGGGACTTCCGGCTGCCGAGGGTGGCGTCGATCAACACGTCCGGGCACAAGTACGGGCTGGTCTACCCGGGTGTCGGCTGGGTGGTGTGGCGCGACAAGGAGGCGTTGCCGGAGGAACTGGTGTTCAACGTCAACTACCTCGGTGGCGACATGCCGACCTTCGCGCTGAACTTCTCGCGTCCCGGCGCCGAGGTGGCCGCGCAGTACTACACGTTCGTCCGGCTCGGCCGCGAAGGTTTCCGTGCCGTGCAACAGGCTTCGCGGGACGTGGCCACCCAGCTGGCGGACGGGATCGCGGAGCTGGGCCCGTTCGAGCTGCTGACCCGCGGCGATCAGCTGCCCGTGTTCGCCTTCACGACGAAGGCCGACGTCGACACCTTCGACGTCTTCGACGTGTCACGGCGGCTTCGCGAGCGTGGCTGGCTGGTCCCGGCGTACACCTTCCCGGAGAACAGGACCGACCTCGCCGTGCTGAGGATCGTGGTGCGCAACGGTTTCACGCATGACCTCGCGGATCTGCTGCTCGCCGACCTCCAGCGGCTGCTTCCCGAGCTCGATCATCGGCCGCGACCGCGTACCGCGTTCCATCACTGAGCCGGGTGCCCTGCGTCACGCCGGATTTCCCCCGGCCCTACCGGCGCGTAACGTCGGGGGGTATGGGAGTCGCCGGAGACGAACGTCGTGCGTTGAGCGAGCTTTTCGAAGAGATCGGCCCGGACGCGCCGACCCTGTGCACGGGCTGGAAGACGCGGGATCTCGCGGCGCATCTGCTGGTGCGTGAGCGGCGCCCGGACGCGGCGCCCGGCATCCTGGTGCCCGCGCTCGCCTCCTACACACAGCGGGTGCAGGACTCGTACGCCGCGCGGCCGTGGTCGGAGGTCGTCGGCAAGGTCCGCTCCGGCCCCGCCTGGTACTGGCCGACGTCGATCGGCGCGCTGGACGAACTGACGAACAGCGCGGAGTTCCTGGTGCACCACGAGGACGTCCGCCGAGGTCAGCCCGGCTGGGAGCCGCGTCCGGCGGACCCCGCCCGTGACGCGGCGGCATGGAAGTCGGCGAAGCAGGCGTCGAAGCTGAACCTGCGGAAATCACCGGTCGGCGTGATCCTGAAGACCCCCGAAGGTCGCGAAGCGCGGGTGAAGGACGGCCCGGACACGGTGACCGTGATCGGCGCGCCGATCGAGCTGCTGCTGTTCGTCTTCGGCCGCGACGCGGTCCGGCTCACCTTCGAAGGCGACGCGTACGCGGTGGACAGGCTCCGGAAGCACGACCGCGGCCTTTAGAGTTCGGGCATGCCGATGATCAGTGTCTCGATGTTCCCCGGCCGCACGGCCGAACAGAAGCAGGCCCTCGTGCGCGAGGTGACCGACGCGTTCGTCCGGACCTGTGGGGGCAACCCCGAAGGCGTCTGGGTGACGATCAACGAGATCCCCGCCGAGCACTGGGCGGCGGGCGGCACCCTCTTCTCCGACCGCTGACCGTCCCTCCGCGCACCACCCCGGATGTCATGAACGGGACTTTCATTGCGAAATTTGCAATGAAAGTCCCGTTCATGACCTGTCAGCGGAGCCCGACGGCCCGCAGCGCGAAGAACACTTCGATCGCCGTCTGCTTGATCGTCTCGGCGATCACCAGCGAACCGTGCCCCGCGTCGAACCGGTAGAACTCGAACGGGACCTCCCGCTTCGCGAGCTTGTCGAGATAGTTCTCGACCTGCCGGATGGGGCACCGCGGGTCGTTGTCCCCGGCGAGCACCAGCACCGGCGCCGTCACGGCCTCGACGTAGGTGATCGGCGAGCATTCCTGGTACACCGCCGGCACCGTCTCCGGCGAGCCGCCGAACAGCGCCCGGTCGAACGAGCGGAGCTGCTCCATCTCGTCCTCGTACGCGGCGACGTAGTCCGCGACCGGTACTCCGGCGATCCCCGCCGCCCACCGCGCCGGCTGGGTCCCCAAGGCCAGCAGGGAGAGGTAACCACCCCAAGAAGCGCCGTTGACCACGCACTTCTCCGGATCGGCGAGTCCACTTTGGACGGCCCAGTCGTGCACGGCGGCGACGTCTTCGAGTTCGGTCAGGCCGGGTCGGCCTTCGATCGCGTCGCGCCAGGCCGAACCGTAGCCGGTCGAGCCGCGATAGTTGACCTCGACGACGGCGAAACCGGCGTCGAGCCAGACGGCGCGATACGCGGAGAACCGGTCTTCGTCGGCCGCGTGCGGCCCGCCGTGCAAGGAGAAGACCGTCGGAAGCGGACCTTCTGGCGCGTCGGCCGGACGGGACACCAGCGCGTGGATCCGCCCGCCGATCCCGTCGACGAACGCGTCGGTGACCGGCGCGGATTCCGGCGCCCGGTCACCCGGCGGTTCGAGGAGCACCGAGTCGGTGCCGTCCGCGGTCCGCGCGCGCACCGCCGTCGGCTGCGCGGCACTGGACCACGAGTACTCGACGGTGCCGTCGGGCCGCACCCCGGCGCCGCCGATCCTGCCCGGCGGAGTGTCCAAAGAGGACAACTCACCGCTCGCGAGATCGTACCGGTGAAGGGAACTGCGGCCCTGGTGGAAGTGCACGACCAGCAGCGCCCGCGCGTCCGGGTACCAGCCCGCGACCACTTCGCCGGGCAGGTCGAGTTCGATCTCCCGCTCGGTGTCCTCGGCGGTGTCCCAGATCAGCAGTTCCTCGCGGCCGCGCCGCTCGTGCAGCACCAGCAGCCGCTGGTCGCCCGGGACCGGCGAGAACTCGAGCGCGCCGAGTCCCTTGCCCTCACCGTCCCATTTGTCGGCGACCGTGGTGAAGCCGTCGGTCGACAGCACGCGCAGCGCGGGGTGTCGGGAATCACCATGCTCGGAATGCGAGATCGCGAGCAGGGATTCGTCGCGGGACAGCGACGCGATCCCGGCGTCGTCGTCATGGCGGTAGAAGCGCGTGGTCTCGCCGTCGATACGCGCGAAGAGTTCGCTGCCGTCGTCGGTCGAAACACCGACGGCGACCACGCGGGTGCCGATCTCGAGTCCGGCGGGGTAGCCATCGTGGACGTCCGGCACCGCGCGCTCGGCGGCGGACCCCGGCGTGAACGGTTCGCGGACCCAGGAACCGAATTCGTCGCCGTCGGTGTCGTCGAACCACCAGATCCAGCGGCCGTCGGGGGACGGGGTCGCGTGCATGGTGCCGGCGGGCCGGTCGGTGACGCGGCGGTGTTCACCGGTCGACCGGTCCCAGGAGTAGACCTCCCAGACACCGCTGGCGTTGGAGACGTAGACGTTCGCGTCCGGTGCGTCGATGGCCCATTCAGGCACCGAAATGCGCGGCGCGTGGAAGCGGGCCCGCCACCTGGCCTCGGCTTCGGCGTCGTCGAACAGGCGGTCCGGGACCGCCGCGGACGGATATTTGTTGCCTGGCTGCGTGCTCACCCCTCGATCCTGCCACTCCGGAGCCGTACTGTGTGCGGGGTGCTGGAGGGAAACGCGCCGGGCGCCGCGCGCGATGCGGTGTCCGCGCGGTCTGCGCGCCAGGCGGTCGAACGTGCCGTGTTCGCGCAACCGCTGTTCGGGCCGGGGATGGGGCTCGTCGACGTCGGCTGCGGCCCTGGTTCGATCACCCTCGGTATCGCCGACGGGCACAGAAAGTCCACAGTGGACTTCTTGGTCGCGGACGCGCGGGCGTTGCCGTTCGCCGAAGCCTCGGTGGACGTGGTCTTCGCGCACGCTGTCTTCGAGCATCTGAAGGAGCCGGGTGCCGCGCTCGCGGAGATCCGGCGGGTGCTCAAACCGGGCGGATCGCTCGCACTGTCCACATCGGACTGGAGTCGCGCGCGGCTCCGGCCGAAGACGGCGAATGTCGACGCGGCACTCCGCGGGCACCATCTGCTGTGCCGTCGCGCGGGTGGTGACCCGTTCGCCGGGCGGTCCATCCCCGCCGCGGTCACGGCCGCCGGTTTCCGTGACGTGCGAACGAAAATCCGTTACCGCACGGACGCGACATACCGGTCGCTGGCGACCTATGTCGAGGCATGCCTGGTGACGGCACTGGAAACCGCGACCACCCCGGACCGCGACCAGCTCGCCTCCGCCGCCCGCTCCGCCTGGTCCTGGGCCCGCTCCGGCGACGGCGATTTCGCCCAATGCTGGACCGAACTCCTCGCGACCCGCTGACCCCGTTGTCGTGAGTGGTAAGTGTCGTTCTAACGACACTTACCACTCACGACCAACTCAAGGCGCACCCACAAGAGCCCACTCACCAAGCCGACCCACTCCCTATGGGGGTCCGGGGGGCGAAGCCCTCCCGGGCGGGGTTTGGGGGTTGCACCCCCAAAAAACACCGTAGGGCCCGCGTGGTTGGCGCTTTCTGCCAACACGCGAGCCCTACGGGACCTACGTCGGGGTGGCGGGATTCGAACCCACGACCTCCTCGACCCGAACGAGGCACGCTACCAAGCTGCGCCACACCCCGGATACTTCTTAGCGGGTCGAGGAGAAGTTTAGCGGACGGTGTTTCGGGCTTTGCGGGGGGCTGCTTTCCGGTGGTTCTCCCTGGTCGTGCCCCTGGGAACGAGGGTCAGCAGGCTCGCCTCGGGAGGGCACGCGAAGCGGGCCGGGGCGTACGGCGAGGTGCCCAGTCCGGCGGAGACGTGGAGCCACATCTGGGCGCCCCAGCGGGAGGCGCCGCGGGCCCGGGTGCGGTCCAGTTCGCAGTTGGTGACGAGGGCGCCGTAGCCGGGGATGCGGAGTTGCCCGCCGTGGGTGTGCCCGGCGAGGACGAGGTCGTAACCGTCGCCGGCGAACTCGTCGAGGACGCGGGGCTCCGGGGAGTGGGTGACGCCGATGCGGACGGCGGCGCCGGTGTCGGCCGGGCCGGCGATGTCGGCGTAGCGGTCGCGGCGGAGGTGGGCGTCGTCCACGCCGGCGGTGAACACGTACTGGTCGGCGACCTCGATGGTGCGGCGGACGTGGGTGAGGTCGGTCCAGCCGTGTTCGACGAAGGCGGCACGGAGGTCGCGCCAGGGCAAGTGCTCGCCGTGGATCCGCTTCTTCTTGCCCTTCGGCATGAGGTAGCGCGCGGGGTTCTTCGGCTTCGGCGCGTAGTAGTCGTTGCTGCCGAAGATGAACACGCCGGGCCTGTCGAGCAGGGGGCCGAGTGCGCGCAGGACGGACGGGACGGCCTGCTGATGTGACAAATTGTCACCGGTATTGACGACGAGGTCCGGTTCGAGCCGGTCGAGCGCGGCTACCCAGCGTTGCTTGCTCACGTGACCGGGGAGCATGTGCAGGTCCGAGATGTGGAGGATCGTGAAGGGCTTCGCCCCTGCCGCGAGGACCGGGAGCTCCGCCGTGCGAAGCGTCCACCGGCGCCTTTCGATGCCGACCGCGTAACCGAGGGTCGCGGCTCCCAGGGCGGCGGTTCCCACGGCCCAGCGCCGTACCGTTGCCCCCGAGGTGCTGCTGTTACTGAGCGTGTTCACAATGTCCAGTTTACGTGCTCTTCGGTGGTGATCGTTCGCCCCCATTCCGGCGATGTCGAAGAATCGCTGGAATGGCCTCTTTTCTTCACTTTCCGTGGTCGGCGGTGGGTGATGTGATCAATCGACATGATGGCGTCGACCACCGTTCCTCGTTAGGCCGCCAGCCGCTCACTTAAAGTTAGTCCACTGTGACTCATCGTGATTCGCGCTGGTGAACGCGGCCCTCGTCGGTCAGCGTCCGGTGCCCATGTACTTCGGGTCCGGCGCCGGCAGCGGCAGCGGTTCCTGCCCTTCGAGGATCTTCGACATCGCCCCGAACCAGGTCTGCGCGGGCGTCTTGCCGCCCCACATGTTTTCGCAGCCACGAGCAGACACGTTGCCAGGGCCGAGGTAGCAGAGACCGCCACTTCCACCCTTCGGACGGAACACCATCGCCGCGCCGGCAAGCTGCGGGGTGGCCCCTAGGTACGATCCCGCGCCGTTGCTCTGCGTGGTCCCGGTTTTGCCTATCACCGGCCGGTTCCACCTGACGGCATTCGCGGCGCCGAACGAGGTCCCGCCGGGCTGACTGTCCTTGCTCATGCCGACCGCGAGGGTGTTGGCGAGGCCTTCGGGAACCACTTGTTCACAGGCGGCTTCCTTGACGGGAACCGGCTTTCCGTCCCGGTCGGTGACACCGGCCAGCGGAGTCGGCGGGCACCAGACGCCGCCGCTCATGATCGTGGCGCCGACGTTCGCCAGTTCCAAACCGGACAGCGGGCTCACGCCGAGTGTGAACGCACCGGTTCCGGCCCAGCCGGGCTTCGGCCCGTACGCCTGGAGCTGATTGACATTGACGTTCTCGTCTTTGGAGTTCGGGTCGACGGCTCCGCCACCTCGGTTGCTGGCCATGGTGTCGCGCATTCCGAGCTTGCGCGCCATCTCCACGACAGGCCCGGTGCTCCCGAGTCGGTCTTCGAGGGCCACGAATGCAGTGTTCGGCGAGGTCGCCAGCGCCTGCTGCAGCGACATGGCCCCACCTGCCGGGTTGTAGTCGCCCGCGTTGCCTACGCAGTACCAGTTACCACCTGGCCCGGCGGGGGGCCTGGGAGCTGCAGGGCATCGCTTCGGGCCACCGGCGAACACGTGCGAGGTGTAGAGATCAGGTACCGGGAGTGGACTGTTGATCCCGGCCACGCCCGCTTCCAGCGCCGCGGCCGCGGTGAAGACCTTGTAGGCCGAGCCTGCACCCGCGGTGTTGTAGACGCCGGACGGCAGCGCGAACGTCGTCTGACCTTGGTCTTCGTGCAATCCGTAGTCACGGTTCGCCGCCAGTGCGACGACTTCGTGCCGGTTCTTGCCCGGCTTCACCAGGGAAAGCGTGTTGGCGACGTTGTCCTGGGTCTTCTTGACCTGGGCTTCGGCCGACGCCTTGGCCTCGGAGTTCGCCCGTTCGTCCAAAGTGGTCTTGATCTGGTAGCCGCCGGTGTAGAGATCGTCCTTCGTCATCCCGTTCTTGAGGAGGTAGTCCTCGACGTACTGACAGAAGAAACCGTTCTTCTCACCGGCGCCGGTGCAGTTCGAAGCGGGTTTCTGCGGGGCGCCTTCGACGACGCCGAGCGGCTCGGCCTTGAAGCGTTCCGCGTCCGCCTTCGCGAGCTTCTGGTTGTCGACCATGCGGTCCAGGACCAGGTTGCGGCGTTCGGTCGCCTTCGCCGGGTTCTTCCACGGGTCGTTGACGGCTGGGTTGTTCACCAGGCCGGCGAGCAACGCCGCCTGCGGCACCGACAGCTTCTCCACGGGCGTGTTGAAGTACGCGTTCGCGGCCGCGCCGACGCCGTAGATCTCGCGCGAGAACTCGACGACGTTCAGGTAGCCGGTCAGGATCTGCATCTTGTTCAGCTTGGTTTCCAGCTGGATCGCGATCCGGGCTTCCTTCAGCTTCCGGGCGACCGACTGTTCCTGTGCGCGCTTCTGGCCCGGCTTGTCGTCCCGGTAGACGACGTTGATCAAGTAGTTCTTGACGTACTGCTGGGTCAGCGTCGAGGCGCCCTGCGTGTCCCCGCCGGTGGTGTTGCTGACCGCGGCGCGCAGTGTGCCCTTCCAGTCCACCCCGTTGTGCTCGTAGAAGCGCTTGTCCTCGACCGAGATCAGCGCCCACTTCATGGCGTCGTTGATCTGGGTCTCGGTCGTCGGGATGCGGTACTGCTTGTACAGCGTCGCGATCTGCTTGCCGGTGTTGTCCGTGATGGTCGTCACCAGGGGCGGCGGAATGTCCGCAAGGTCCGAAGATGTCTTGTCGACGGTCTCGCTCGCCTGGTTGGAGATCACCCCCGCGGCACCCGCCACCGGGAACAACATTCCCGCGACCAGCACCCCCGCGAGCACACACAGGCCAATGAGCTTCAGCAGACCGTCCGTTTTGCGCACGCGGACCAGGGTACGCGGATCCCGTTAGCCCACCGTGACGTCACCTCGCTGTGCGTGCGAATTCGGTTACAAAATCGACCCCATGGGATGACGTCTGGTAATCGGAGGCATTCTAGGGCTTGGCGGAGGGAACCGAGGGCCCTTACAGTCCGTCAACGTCTCACGTATGAAAAAGCCGACAGACGGGTGAGTGCGAGCGGCAGTCGCATTCGGCCGAACGGAGGCACCGGCGCCGGGGAGGTGCCGGGAGGAACCGACGTGAGCACAAGGGAGACACGCTCATGGGGGCAGGAGCGCAGGCTTTTCGTCCCCCCGTGGTGTGTCGAACACCAGGGTAGGGAGCTGGGGGTATGGAAACCAACCAGTCGAGCTGGCGGGTCAATGCGTCGTGCCGCGACACCGATCCGGACGGTTTGTTCGTCCGGGGGGCGGAACAGAACCGGGCCAAGGCGGTCTGCCTCGGTTGCCCGGTCAGGACGGAATGCCTCGCCGAAGCGCTCGATGGCCGGATCAACTTCGGTATCTGGGGAGGTATGACCGAACGGGAACGGCGGGCGCTGCTGCGGCGGCGGCCGGATGTTTCCAGCTGGGCGGACCTGCTTGAAGCGGCGAAGCGCAGGTTCACCGGGATCGACGAAGAGGAAGACGTACGCGTCCGAGTCTCGTGATCACGTTTTCGCGGAAGGCCCCTTCCCTGAGTCCAAGGTAGGGAAGGGGCCCTTCACGGGAGTTCAGGACTGAGTGGCCAACCGCGTGCCGATGTCGCGCAGGCCTTCGAGATCGTGCACGTCGCTGGGGAGCGCGGGCACCCGCGCCAGCGGGACCTCGGGATGCGCCCGCGTGAACCTGGCGAGCAGCCGTGTCTCTCGTTCGGCCAGCGCGACCCGGTCCGCGTGCAGGCGGAGGACGGCTTCGGCCAGCGGTGCGCCGGTCCCGCCCTTCGCCAGCTGCTCGGCGGCCGCGATGGCCTCGGCGCCGGACAACGGCGCCAGCACCGGATGCGTCCGGTTCGCGACCAGCCCGGCCAGCGGCATGCTCTCCTCCGAAAGCCGCTCCACGAAGTAGGACGCCTCGCGCAGCGCGTCCGGCTCCGGCGCGGCCACCACGAGGAACGACGTCCCGCCGGACCGCAGCAGTTCCGCGGTCTTGCGCGCGCGTTCGCGGAAGCCGCCGAACATGCTGTCGAAGGCCTGCATGAACGCCGACGCGTCGGTCAGCAACTGGCCGCCGATGATCGTCGAGACGGCCTTCGCGAACATCGAGAACCCGGCGTTGACGACCTTGCGCAGACCCCAGCCGCCCGCCTTCGCGGGGCCGGTGAGCAGCCGGATCATCCGGCCGTCGAGTGCGCTCGAAAGCCGCGTCGGCGCGTCGAGGAAGTCCAGGGCGGACCGGCTCGGCGGGGTGTCGACGATGATCAGGTCCCACTCGTCGGTGGCCGCGAGCTGGCCGAGCTTCTCCATCGCCATGTACTCCTGCGTCCCGGAGAAGGACGTGGAAATGGTCTGGTAGAAGGGGTTCTGCAGCAGCTGCTCGGCCCGTTCCGGGCCGGCGTGCACACGCACCATGTCGTCGAAGGTGCGGCGCATGTCGAGCATCATCGCCCAGAGTTCGCCCTTGGGTTCGAAGCCCTCGACCTGCACCTGCTTCGGGTGATTGCCCAGTTCCCGCAGGCCGAGCGCCTGGGCCAGCCGCCGCGCCGGGTCGATGGTGAGCACCACCGTCTGCCGTCCGCGTTCGGCCGCGCGCAACGCCAGCGCCGCCGCGGTGGTCGTCTTGCCGACCCCGCCGGAACCGCAGCAGACGATGACCCGGCTCTCCGGATCGTCGATCAGCCGGTCCATTTCCAGGACGTCCGACATCAGCGCACCCCCTGCTCGGTCAGCGCTTCGGCGAGGTCGTAGAGCGCCGCGACGTCGACCCCGTCGGTCAGGTCCGGCAGCTCCAGCCCCGGCAGGTCCGCTTCGGCCAGTTGTTCGCGGGCGCGTTGTTCGGCCGCGACCCGGACGGCGTGCTCGACCGTCTCCTCGACGAGCGCGTCGAGGGTGCTGTCGGGCAGGTTCAACCCGGCCGACGCGAGCCCGGCGCGGACGCGGGAGGCGTCGACCCGGCCGTCCGCGGCGGCCGTGACCGAGCGTGCGGGCAGCCGCGGCGGGCGGACCCGGTTGACCAGCACCGCGCCGGGGCGCAGGTCCGCGCCGTCGAGTTCGGCGACCGCTTCGACGGTTTCCCGGACCGGCATCTCTTCGAGCAGCGTCACCAGGTGCACGGCGGTCTCGCCGGAATGCAGCAGCCGGACGACGCCGTCGGCCTGGCCGCGGATCGGGCCGGTCTTGGCGAGGTCGGTGAGGGCCTTGGTGACGTCGAGGAACTTCACGACCCGGCCGGTGGGCGGCGAGTCGACGACGACGGCGTCATAGGTGTGGCGGCCGTCGGATTCGGTCCGGCCGACGCATTCCTTGATCTTCCCGGTGAGCAGGACGTCGCGCAGACCCGGCGCGAGCGTGGTCGCGAACTCGATCGCGCCCATCCGCCGCAGCGTCCGCCCGGCGAAACCGAGGTTGTAGAACATCTCGAAGTACTCGAGCAGGGCGGCTTCGACGTCGATGTGCAGTGCACGCAGCTCACCGCCTCCTGGGACGGCCGCGATGCGCTGCTCGGCGTAGGGCAGCGGCTCGGTGTCGAAGAGCTGGGCGATGCCCTGGCGGCCCTCGACCTCGATCAGCAGCACCCGGCGCCCGCCCTTCGCGAGCGCGAGGCCCAGCGAGGCGGCGAGGGTGGTCTTGCCCGTGCCGCCCTTACCGGTGACGAAATGCAGCCGGGCTCTCGCGAGTTCGTCGGTCCAGCCGGCAAGGGGAGTGCTCACCGGTCCCACCCTAATTGAGGGTTCAGCTCGCCAGCATCATGACGCCGAGGGCGGCCGCGACCACCGCGACGATGACCCAGGTCAGGGCGCCGGGCAGGACCGTGAGCATCACCACACCGAGCAGCAGGAGGACCACGAAGGCCACCGCGCCGGTGATCGCGACCGTCGCCGAGCGGTCCGACCGGTCCCTGGCCTTCGCCATCAGGACCAGCACCAGCGGCAGCCCGGCCGCGGCGAGCAGGACGGTCGCGACCACACGCCAGGTCTCCACGTGCCCAGCCTAGTGGGGGCTGAAGGGGCCTTTCCTCGCATAAGACGCGGTGAAGGGAGCTTTCGTCGCGTCTTATGCGGGTATGGCGTCCTTCAGCTCCCGATCGGGGTCGCGGGCACGCACGGCACCGGCTTCGCGTGCGCCGGGTCGAGGGCGTTGAGGACGTGCCCGGCCGCGTTGCGGTCGGCGGCGACCCCGCCGTGCTCGGCCAGATCCAGCAGGCAGGCGTCCTGCAGGACGATGTTCTTCACGTTCGACCCTGTCCCGAGCCCGCTCGTGTATGGGACGACGGCTTCGTCGTAGCGGGTCAGGATGTTCGTGTACGTCACCCCCGGCTGGAAGACGCCGTTACCGCCGCGCAGCTTCGTGAGGAACTCCGAACCGCGCAGGAACTGGCGGCACGAGCCGCAGAGCGGGTCGAGGATCCCGTTGAACCCGGGCGCCAGCCCCAGCGCGCCGGCGACCGCGTACAGATGCGAAGCGCCGAACAGCGTGGTCCCGTTCCACAACGGGGTCAGGCTGACGTACTTGTCCACTTTGGACGCCCCGCCAAGGAACTTCACGTAATAAGAAGGCATCAGCGTGCCTTCGGAGTGCCCGAGGATGTCCACCTTGGACGCCCCTGTCGAGCCGAGCACCCGGTCGACGAACGCCGACAGTTCCTTCGCGCTCTGTTCCATCGGCAGGAGCCCGCCGGGCTGGTACACCGGCAGCGGCTCGCCGGGGACGCCGTAGGTCAGGGAGAACACGCAGTACCCGTTGTTCTTGAGCAGCGGGGCGAACGTCTGCCAGTTCACCGTCTGGTTGGCGCCGAGGCCGTGCGCGAGCACCACCGGATTCGGATGGGCCGCGCTCGGGCGGCAGTCGAAGTCGTTCGAGCCGGGCGGCGGACCGCCGGGGTTCGCCGCTTGCGCGGGCAGGGCGGCGGCGAGGGTCCACGGAACGGGGAGTTCCTGGACGGCGTTCGCCGGTGAAGCGCAGATCAGGGCAAGCGCCGCGGCCAGGAAGGCGACGGCGAGGGACTTCGTTGTCCGCATGTCAACGTCCTATCTACTCCCGAGTAGGTGTGAAGTGAACCACATCCACGGGAAATCGGCGAACCGCTCGCGAGAGGGTTTTGCCGCATGTGTGTCGGGCGCGCTCGCCGGTTTGGCTACGCTCCCGGGCATGAGCGCCACCAAGTGGGAGTACGCGACCGTCCCCCTGTTGATCCACGCCACCAAGCAGATCCTCGACCAGTGGGGCGAGGACGGCTGGGAGCTCGTCACCGTGCTCCCGAACCCGACCGGCGAGCAGCACGTCGCCTACCTCAAACGAGCCAAGAACTAGGGGATTGAAGCCATGACCTGGACCGATCGGCTTGCCGAGCTCGGTATCGAACTCCCCGGCGTCGCCGCTCCGCTGGCGGCCTACGTGCCCGCCGTCCGCACCGGCTCGCACGTCTACACGGCCGGGCAGCTGCCCTTCGTCTCCGGTGAGCTCGAAGCGACCGGCAAGGTCGGTGCCGAGGTCAGCCCCGAAGAGGCGAAGAAGTACGCGCGGACTTCGATCCTCAACGCGCTCGCCGCGGTCGACTCGGTCGTCGGGATCGACAACGTCGTGCGGGTGGTCAAGGTCGTCGGGTTCGTGGCGTCCGCGGAGGGCTTCACCGGCCAGCCCGCGGTGATCAACGGGGCGTCCGAGCTGCTCGGCGAGATCTTCGGCGAGGCGGGCATCCACGCCCGCTCGGCCGTCGGGGTCTCCGAGCTGCCGATCGGGGCGCCGGTCGAGATCGAACTGATCGTGGAGGTGAAGTGATGGACCCGGACATCGAGAAGTCCTCGCACGAGCTTCTGCTCCGGCTGGCCGGACGGCTGCCGGATCAGCTCCTCTGGCGTTTCCGTGACTGGCTGGGTGAAGGCGCGATGGGAACCCTCGCGCGAACCCTGCCCAGGTCTTTGCTTAAGCACAGGATCGACCTCGATCAAACCGAGTATCGCCTGCTAGTCGCCGGGCTCATTCCCCACGGGGCCGATTGGCATCAGGTGAGTTCCACCCTGGGGGTAGACGACGTCACCGAGACCAGGTACACATTCACGCAGAGTGCGCCCGAATGGGTGAACTCCGTCGACTCTGTGTCCGTATTGATCCACGCGACGTTGCGGGGACGGCCGGATGTGGGTGAAGTGCGGCAAAGCTGGCGACACCTCGGTGTGGTCGGCGAGGGTGGGGCGAAACGAGTCCTCCTGGTCACGGCGCTGAACGGGCTGCCGAGGCTGACCGGCGAACTGCAGCGCGTCCTGCGCGTGCTGGGTGACGAGGAGCCCGGCGTCGAGGTTCTCCCGCCGAGCATCGACCTCACCGGCTATCACCGCACCGCGCTCGCCAACTCCGAGCTGGTCTGCGTGGGCGCGGTGGACACCGGAAGTCGGCTGGTCGCCGCTTAACGCTCGCACCACCAGGCGAGCCGGGAGGGAGCAGAGCAATGGTGGAGGTCCACGACGGCCCGCCCATGGACGGGTTCTCGGTGCCCCTGCGCCTGCACAACCTGTTACTGGCCCTGGCGGGTCGAATCGACGACAGTGCTTTGACCGAAGCGCGTGAGCTGATCGCGCGTGCGCACATCGACGAAGCGGTCGAGCTCACCACCGGAACCCTGATCGCGGGGAAGATCCCGGTGAGCTCGTCCGAACAGCGTGAACTGGCACTCGTCCTCGAGATGAGCCGGTCCGACGCCACCCTGGCGAACGACCTGCTCGTGGAGGAGGACGAGTCGGTGCTCACCCACCGGTTCACCGGGGAGAACCAGCCCGAATTCGGCCTCGCCGAGGCGCTCGACCGCACCCTGCAGGTGCTGCCGGACGTCCGCTCGGTGCACGCGGTGTGGCGGAACACGCCCGCCGGGAGCGTGCCCGGCGCGCTGCCGCAGCGGGTGGTCCTGGTCGAGATCGGCCCGGAGGGCAACCCGCCCGCGGTCGCCTTCCGCGTGGACACCGCGCTTCGCCGCGCGGGTATCCGTTCGGTCGTCGAGGTCGCGGGACCCGGCGTCGCGCGGTCCGCGTACCACCAGGCCGCGTCGTCGGCCGCGAGTCCTGTCTGGGTCACCGGGAGTACCCATTCCAGTGACTTTCGGTCCGAGCCGGTGACTCCGCCGCCCGCTCCCGCCCCGGCTCCCGAGCCGGTCAAGGAGCAGCCGAGCAGGCACGGGCTGCGGCCGGTGGGCAGCTCGGAGCCGATCGCACCGGTGGTGCCGATCGTGCAGCCGTCGCCCGCCCCGGCTCCCGCGTCTTCTTCGTCCGGGTCGTCTTCGGAGCAGCCGCCGCGTAAGTCGAGGGCGGAGACCCGTGCCGAGCGCACGGCCGACCTGACCCCGGCCGAGGTGGCGCAGCTGCGCCAGGCGCTCAAGGAGGACCCGGAAAAGGGCCGCGAGATCGCCACGGGCAAGCCGAGCATGCACGAGGTCGTCGAGCTGCCCGCTCTCGACCTCGACGACCCGAGCCTGAGCGAACGCGACCGCGCGCTCCTGCGCGAGCTGCACGCCGAGCTCGCCGAACGGGAGCGTGCCGAGGCGGCGAAGATCCGGCTGAACGGGGCTTCGCGCAGCAGCGGCTGGTCTTCTTAACCAAGCGCCACGCGTTTCGTCCTCTGGATGCGGTAGTTGCACGCGCAACGATCGCACCCAGAGGACGAAACGCGATGTTAGGTTGCGGGTGTGGCTGAAGAACTGACATTCGACATCCCGGTGGGGGCCGGGGTGGGCACCCGCGCCAACGCCGGCGGTACGCCGGTGACGCCCAAGGACGCGGCGACCGTGATCCTCCTCCGCGACGGCGACCAAGGCGTCGAGGTCTTCCTGCAGCATCGGGTGAAGGGCATGCCGTTCGCGGGCGGGATGACCGTCTTCCCCGGCGGTGGCGTGGATTCCCGCGATGTCGACGCCTCGGTCAGCTGGGCGGGCCCGGAGCCCGCCTGGTGGGCGGAGCGCTTCCGGTGTGAGGAACCGCTGGCCCGCGCCTTGGTGTGCGCGGCCGTGCGCGAGACCTTCGAAGAGTCGGGCGTACTGCTCGCGAGTGCCGGGGACACCGTCGTCAGCGACGCGACGCGGTACCACGACGCCCGCGAAAAGCTGGTCTCTCGCGAACTTTCGCTCGCCGCGTTCCTGGCGGCGAACGACCTGACACTGCGCGCGGATCTCCTGCGCCCGTGGGCGAACTGGGTCACCCCGCCCGAGGAACCGCGCCGCTACGACACCTGCTTCTTCGTCGCCGTACTGCCCGAGGGCCAGCAGGCCGACGGTGCCACGTCCGAGGCCGTCGGCTCCGGCTGGCAGCGGCCGGAGGACGCCCTCGCCGACGCCAAGGAAGGGCGCCGCATGCTCATGCCGCCGACCTGGATCACGCTCGCGGAACTGGGCACCTTCGATTCGGCCGCCGTGGCGCAGGCCAGCGAGCGCGAGATCGTGAAGATCATGCCGACGCTGGTGCGCGACGGCGACAAGGTCCGCGTCGTATTGGACCCGGCGTGAGCGCCCCCGCGTACGGCGTGCTGCGCCAGGTCACGCCGACGGCTTCGGTGCTGTTGGAGCGCAATCCGTCGTCGATGACGTTGGAGGGCACCAATTCCTGGGTGCTGCGCGGTCCAGGCGCGGCCGGTTCCGTCGTCGTCGATCCCGGCCACGAGGACATCGAGCACCTGACGCTGCTCGCCGGGACAGGCGCCGTCGAGCTGATCATCCTGACCCACCACCATCCCGACCACGCCGAGGGCGCACCCTGGTTCGCCGAACGGGTCGGCGCTCCGGTGCGGGCCTTCGACGAGTCGCTGTGCGTCGGCGGCAAGTCCCTTGTGGACGGTGAGGTGGTCGAGGCCGGCGGCCTGGAGATCTCGGTGCTGCACACGCCGGGGCACACCGGCGACTCGATCTGCCTGCGTTCCGAGGGGCAGATCCTGACCGGTGACACCATCCTCGGCCGTGGCACCACCGTGCTGCACGACCTCGGCGACTACCTGCGGTCACTGCGCAAGCTCATCGAACTGCCCGACGGCACCACCGGGCTGCCGGGACACGGCCCCGAACTGCCCGATCTGGCCGCGACCGCGCGTGAATACCTGGCGCACCGGGAAGAACGGCTCGATCAGGTGCGTTCGGCACTGAAGGTCCTCGGCGCGGACGCCACCCCACGCCAGGTCGTCGAGGTCGTCTACGCCGACGTCGACCAGGCTTTGTGGGCGCCCGCCGAGTGGAGTGTGCAGGCACAGTTGGACTACCTGAGGTCGGAGGACGGCGAATGAGTGACGTCGAGGTCGAGTTCTACTGGCGGCCCGGATGCGGGTTCTGCGCCGCGCTGGAGCGGCCGCTGTCGAAGAGCGGCCTGAAGGTGAAGCGGGTCAACATCTGGGAGGACCCGGACGCCGCCGCGCGTGTGCGTTCGGTGGCGAACGGGAACGAGGTCGTGCCGACGGTCTTCGTGGGCTCGAAGGCGATGGTGAACCCCTCGTTCGCGGAGATCGAGGCCGCGGTGAAGGCCGCTTCGGCTTCCTGACGGCTCCGCGCTCGTGAGAGTTTCGGCGGTGGGCTGAAGGGGCCCTTCGCCGCATCGCATGCGGCGAAGGGCGCTTTCACCGCATGGCATGCGGTGAAGGGCCCTTTCAGCCCACCGGCGCCAGTAGTCGGCTACTTGCGGCGGTCTTCACGAGCTGCCAGCAGGTGCCCATGTTATGAACGGGACTTTCATTACAAAATTTGCAATGAAAGTCCCGTTCATAACATTTTTCAGCGCGGAAGCATCGGCATGACGTAGTACGTCAGGGCGACATCGCCGGGGTCGGTGGAGCGGATGACGCAGGCCCGCATCCCGGGCTGGATCTCGAGCCGCACCCGTTCCCCGGCGAAACCCTGGAGCGCGTCCAGCAGGTAGCGCGCCTGGAACGAGGGTGACGTCCGGCCGCCGGAGACCTCGGCCTTCAAGGTCTCTTCGGCCTCCCCGGTGTCCTGCTTCGAACTGGCCAGCCGCAGGTGCGCATCGCCGACCTCCAGCGTCAGCACCCGGCGCTCGTCCGCGTAGACGCCCACCCGGCGCACGGCGGCGGCCAGCGCGTCGGCGGCGACCTCGACCGTCGTGTCCACAGTGGACGACTCGATCAGCTTCTCCGACAGGAAACCCGCGTCGAGTACGGCGGTGGTGACAGCCACGCCCGCCCAGCTCAGCCCGAACCGGTTCCGGTCACCGTGCAGGCCGACGGTGCCCCGCGCCTGCTTCGCCGTCTCGGCCAGCAGGCCCGCCGGGACGAGCGCGTCGATCGGCTCTCCTTCGGAGCGCAGCGGCAGGGTGGCCACGGCCATCCGGTACCGGTCGGACGCGGTCAGCCGCAGTTCACGGCTGAAGCTCTGGACGCGGACGCCGGTGAACATCGGCAGCGCGTCGTCCTTCGCCGCCGTACCCGCGACGGTGCGCAACGCGGTCACCAAAGCGGATCCGTCCACTTCGGACACCTTGGGTGGCATCTCCGGGAGGTTCAGTTCCCGGCTCAGCAGCGGCAACGCGAAGCGGCCGCCTTCCACGCGCACGGCCAGCCGCGAGCCCTCGACGACCAGGCGCACCAGGTCGTCGTCGAGCATGCGCAACGTCTCCGCGAGCGGGCCGGCCGGGACGACGACCTCGCCGTCGGTGTGCACGATCGTCTCGGCGCTCAGGCGGACCGCTCGTTCACTGTCGCTGCCGCCGACGGTCAGCCCTTCCCGGCCGGCGCGCAGGAGCAGGCCGGACCGGGACGAGAGCAGGCGGGCGGCGGCGGAAACGGCGGACGAGAGGGAGCGGGTGGTGGCGGTCAGGTCCATGCCCGCAAGCTAGCGGGCGGCACCGACAAGTTCGGGCGTCTCGATGGCGGGCGCCGACGGCTTCGGGCGGAACGTGCCGCGCAGCAGCCAGACGACCGCGGCGAGCGCGAACCCGACAGCGCCGGCGGCGAGGAACGCCGCGTCGGTGCCCGCGTGCTCGACGAGGTAACCGCTGATCGACTGCCCGAACGCCAGGCCGAGCGTCACCGCGGTGAGCACCCAGCCGAACGCCTCGGCGGCCGTGCCCTTCGGCGCGGCGATCTCGATCGCCGCCGAATGCGTCGTCGACTGGGGCGTGATGAGCGCGCCCGCGGCGAGCATGGCGAGCGCGAGGCCCCAGAGCGACCCCGGCAGCGCGAGCAGCGCCACCAGCGCGCCGAAACCGGCGAGCAGCACCGGCAGCCGCAGGCCCATCTGCCGTGGCCACGGGCGCAGGCTGTACGCGACGCCGAACGCGACCGAGCTGACCGACCACGCCGAAAGCAGGAGTCCGCCGATCGAGGTGTTCCCGGCCTCGGTGGCGGCCGCGGGGACGGCGACCTCGACGAACCCGATCACCGCGCCGAAGCCCAGCGCGGCGAGCGCGAGCGTGCGCATCCCGGGGCTGGCCAGCGCGCCGAGCAGTTTGCCGCCCGACGACGGCGCCGGTCCCCAGGCCCGCACGGTCGGGCTCAGCGCGAACAGCACCGCGCCCGCGATCATGGTCAGGGAGCCGGTCACGATGCCGGTGCCCGCCCACGGCGCGGCGATCAGGAGTCCCGCGAATCCGGGGCCGAGGATGAAGAAGACCTCCATGCTGATCGCCTCGTAGGAGAACGCGGCGTTCCGCGTCGGCCCGGCGGGCAGCAGGCGTGTCCACAGTGCCCGCGAGGCCGAGCCGACCATCGGCTCGGTGATCCCGGTGCCGAAGGCGAGCGGGACCAGCACGAGCGTCGGCGCGTGGGCCTCGATCGCGAACACCAGCGCGGTCATCGCCAGCGCGAAGAGCACCGTGGTCGTCAGCAGCGGCCGCGTCGGCCCGAAGCGGTCGATGAGCCGTCCCTGGACGACCGCGCCGACGGAGACGCCGACCAGCGAACCGGCCGACACCAGCCCGGCCGAAGCGAAGGAGCCCGTCTCGCGCTGGACGTAGAGCAGCGCGGAAATGCCGATCATCGCGATCGGCAGGCGGGCGAGCAGGGACGCGACGACCGCGCCGCGGGAGCCGGGCGCGGTCAGCGCGGCCTTGTAGTCGGCGAGGGAGGTGCGGTGGCTCTCGGCGGGTTCGGACACAGACTGGGACACGCGTACCAGTATGACCTACTTTGGTACGCGAGTGCCAGATCCGTGACGGTAAGGTTTGTCACCCCCGTCTTCTGGGTACTTGGGAGCTTGAACCGCCTCGGTTCGTCTCGATCAGATAACAGTCGGCCGATTCTGGGTCATTCGGGGCAACAAATGGACCCAGATGGCGTCCTTGAGAGTGAAAGAACTTGAGTTCACGGCCGACGGCCGTGGATGGTTGTACAACAGCACACAGTCTCCAGCTCCCTCCGGCGTACGGGTCGGGGCCTTGTTCCGGAGGGCGGGGAGCGCGGATCGTCGGGGGATGGTCCGCGCACAGCGAAGAGCCGGTGCGCCACGTCGGGGGTGGCGCCCGGCTCTTCGTTGTTGCCGCGCGCTGTGTTTATTGCCGCGCGCTGACGGAAACATTCCGCAGGGCGCCGGACCGAAGTCAGGTCACGTGGGTGCTGAGGGCGCCCTGCAAAATGTTTCCGTGGGCCTTCGGCCCAAAAGAGGGCGCGCGGGGTGAAGTCTCCCCGTCGCGCTGACGCGCTTCCGGGGAGACAGTCCGCCGGTCACCTTCAGGGCTCGTCGGTCGCCTAGTGCGGCGCGTTCGGTTCTGCCGAGGGCGGTGTCGTCCCTTGTCGGGCGCGTTTCGTCCTCCGGATGCGGTACTTGAACGCGCAACTGCCGCAAGCAGAGGACTACTTGCGGCAGTTGCGGGTGAAGATCTCTAGCGAGCGCGCCGGGCCAGGCGCTCCGGGTCCAGGATGAGGACGCTCTTGCCCTCGAGTCGCAGCCAGCCGCGGTGCGCGAAGTCGGCGAGAGCCTTGTTCACGGTCTCGCGCGAGGCGCCGACGTACTGGGCGATCTCTTCCTGCGTCAGGTCGTGGGTGACCCGCAGCAGACCGGCCTCCTGGCTGCCGAACCGCTGCGCGAGCTGCAGCAGCGCGCGCGCCACCCGGCCGGGGACGTCGGTGAAGATCAGTTCCGCGACCATGTTGTTGGTCCGGCGCAGCCTGCGGGCGACCACGCGCAGTAACTGCTCGGCGATCTCGGGGCGCGTGGAGATCCACTGCCGCAGCGCCGGGCGGTCCATCGTCACCGCGCGGACCTCGGTCACGGTCGTCGCGCTGGACGTCCGGGGGCCGGGGTCGAAAATGGACAGCTCGCCGAACATGTCGGACGGGCCGAAGATGCCCAGCAGGTTTTCGCGGCCGTCGGGTGACTTGCGGCCGATCTTCACCTTGCCGGACTGGATGATGTAAAGCTTGTCGCCGGGTTCACCCTCGTTGAAGATGACATGCCCGCGAGGAAACTCCACGGATTCCAAGGTCTGCGCCAGCGCCTCGGCGGCTGCCGGCTCAACACCCTGGAAAATGCCCGCTCGGGCCAGGGTTTCGTCCACCTCGGGTGCCTCCTCATCGAGAAACGACGCCGATCCTCGTTGCCGGGGATCGTGTCGCCGATCACTTTTCGCGTCAGTCTAGGGCGTGCTGGCGAGATCGCCCGTCGGCTCGCCGCAGGCGCGTCCGTGCCGGGAACGATCTCGCTCGAACGTGGAGCCTAACTCCGCACGCGTCGCGCGCGTAGCCTGGCCGCCTTCCCGCCGAGCCTGCGCAGCCGGAACAGCTCGAGCGCGCGCCCGATTCCGTGCCCGTAGAGGGCCCTGACCTCGTTGGGCTGCGCCTGCTCGAGGAACTCCTCGACTTCGTTCTCCTGCACCGCGACGTGCTTGAGCCTGGTCTCCACGCGTTCCATGAACAGCGCGAAGAACATGATCACCAACGGGACGAGGATGACGAACCAGACTGTCATGAGCCCTGCCCTGGGAATTCCGAAAAA
Source organism: Amycolatopsis orientalis DSM 40040 = KCTC 9412 (assembly GCF_000478275.1). Taxonomy (GTDB): domain Bacteria; phylum Actinomycetota; class Actinomycetes; order Mycobacteriales; family Pseudonocardiaceae; genus Amycolatopsis; species Amycolatopsis orientalis. Next base: position 703,722 of record NZ_ASJB01000083.1, on the reverse strand, counting down.
CTGTGCATTACTCCAGATCCTCGCTCATGGCGTCCTCGATCGAAGCGCCGAGGTGGTGCTCTGGCGTGTCGGCCGACGACCGGTGGGTGCTCCCACTGGCTCGTCCGATGGCGCCCGTAGGCTATCGGGGTGCCTCCTGCCCCCACCAATGCCCCCCGTACGGGAGGCAAGGGTGAAAGCCGGCTCGCGTTGGTGAGACGCGCCAGGCGGATGAAGCGTTGCCTTGACGACGAGTTCCCGGACGCCCACTGCGAGCTTGACTTCACCACTCCGCTCGAACTGCTGGTCGCGGTCGTGCTGTCGGCGCAGACCACCGACGTCCGCGTGAACCAGGTCACCCCCGCGCTCTTCAAGCGCTATCGCACCGCCGCCGACTACGCCGGCGCCGATCGCGCCGAACTCGAGGAGTACCTCCGGCCGACGGGGTTCTTCCGTGCCAAGGCGAACTCGGTGATGGGACTGGGCGCGGCGCTGGTGGAACGCTACGACGGCGAAGTGCCCGGCAAGCTGAAAGACCTCGTCACGTTGCCCGGTGTCGGCCGCAAGACGGCCAACGTCGTGCTCGGCGACGCCTTCGGGGTGCCTGGGATCACCGTCGACACCCATTTCGGCCGCTTGGTCCGCCGCTGGGGCTGGACCGAGGAGGAGGACCCGGTCAAGGTCGAGCACGCCGTCGGCGAGCTGATCCCGCGCAAGGAGTGGACACTCCTCTCGCATCGGACGATCTTCCACGGCCGCCGCGTCTGCCACTCCCGCAAACCCGCCTGTGGCGCCTGCCCGCTGGCCAAGATGTGCCCCTCGTACGGAATCGGCCCGACGGAGTTCGAAGAGGCCGCGAAGCTGGTCAAGGGCGAAGAGCGCGAACACATCCTGGACCTGGCGGCGCGCCGGTGACGAAGGTCACCAAGCTGGCTCTCGGTGCCGCCGTGCTGGTGGTGGCCCTGATCGTCGCGCTGCTCACGGCCCGTGACGACGAGGGGCCCGTCAAGACATCGGGGGACCTCACGGCAGCCCGTGCGAAAGCCGGCCTCGCCGCTTGCCCGCCGCCCGGGCCGGGCGAGGTGGCGAAGCTGCGCGGGGTCGACGTCGAATGCCTCGGTGACGGCTCCCGGGTCGACCTCGGCAAGGCGCTTTCCGGCGGTCCCGTGCTGGTCAACCTGTGGGCGTCGTGGTGCCAGCCGTGCCGCGGCGAGCTGCCCTTGCTCCAGGAGTACGCGGCCCAGCCCGGTGCCGCGCGCGTGCTTCTCGTCCAGGTCGCGAGTTCCGGGGCCGACGGGCTGGCGATGCTGGCCGAACTGGGTGTCCGGCTGCCGTCCGTTTTCGACGGTGACGGGCAGTCGGGGCCGGTGCGGACGGCACTAAAGGTCCCTCCCTCTCTTCCGGCGACGTACCTGGTCACGGCGGGTGGCGACGTCCGGCTCATCGAGAACCCACGCGTCTTCCTGAACACTGAGCAGGTGCGCGCCGCAGTGGAAGGGACACCATGACCGGCCCTCTCGTGGACCCGGAGTCCGTGCCGTCCTGGCTGCAACCGCTGGTCAAGATCAGCCGGGACGTCGGCGCCGAAACGTTCAGCCGGTTCAGCGTGCCGCCGGACGCCAGTTATCGCCCGGCGTCCGTCCTGATGCTCTTCGGCGAGGGCCCGGAGGGGCCGGACGTCCTGCTCCAGCGCCGTGCCGACACCCTCGGCTCCCACGCCGGTCAGGTGGCCTTCCCCGGCGGAGGCGCCGAGCCCGGCGACGACGGCCCGGTCGGCACCGCCCTGCGCGAGGCGGAGGAGGAGACCGGCGTCGAGCCTTCCGGCGTGCTGCCGGTGGCGATCTTCCCCGAACTGTTCGTGCCGGTGTCCGGATTCGCCGTGACGCCGGTGCTCGCCTACTGGCGGACGCCGTCCCCCGTACACGCCGTCGACCCCGGTGAGACGGCGGCGGTGGCCAGGGTGCCGGTCGCCGAACTCACCGATCCGGCCAACCGGTTCCAGGTGAAACGGGAGGGCTTCGGCTGGAAAGGGCCCGCGTTCGACGTCGGCGGGCTGTTCGTCTGGGGCTTCACGGGCGGCCTGCTCGCGATGACCTTGTCGCTCGGCGGCTGGGAACGCGAATGGGACCACGGCGACGTCCGGGACCTTGACGTAGCGTTGGCCGAACATCAGGCGCGGGTCGACGGGCGGCAAGTGCCGGAGAAGGAGTAGTCGCCGTTGAACTGGGTTGACGTACTGGTGATCCTGCTCGCGTTGCTGGCCGGCGTGTCCGGCGCGTTCCAGGGGGTGATCATCGCCCTCCCCTCGCTGGTCGGAGTGGTGCTGGGCGCGCTCGCCGGGATCAAGATCGCGCCGCTGGTCGTCGAACTGTTCGAGCATCCGGCGGCGAAGGTCGCCTTCGCGGTGGCGACCGTGGTGTTCCTGGTCGCGCTCGGCGAGACCCTCGGTGTCTGGGTCGGGCGGAAACTGCGCCAGAAGATCAATCCGGACAAGCTCTCCGGCGTCGACAAGACGCTCGGCGCGGTGGTGCAGGCCGCGGTGGTGTTCGTGGTCGCGTGGCTGATCGCGACGCCGCTCACGGCGGTTTCCGGGGTGCCGGGGCTGGCGAAGTCGATCAACAGCTCGGTCGTGCTCGGCGGCGTCAACGACGTCATGCCGGAAGCGGCGCAAGGCTTCCCGAGCGAACTGCGCAAACTGCTGGACGCGTCCGGCTTCCCGTCCATTGTGGACCCGTTCCAGAAGCCGAACGTCCAGGACACCAGCCCGCCGGACACCGCGCTGCAGGCGAGCGAGATCGTCAAGCAGGTGCACGGCAGCGTGGTGAAGATCCGCGGCAACGCGACTTCGTGCTCACGGGCGCTGGAGGGCAGCGGTTTCGTCATCGCGCCGCAGCGTGTGATGACCAACGCGCACGTCGTCGCGGGCACCGACGAGGTCGCCATCGAGTCCACTTCGGGCAAGTTCGCGGCGCGCGTCGTCTACTTCGACCCCGAGGCCGACGTCGCCGTGCTCGCGGTGCCGAGGCTGCAGGCGCGGGTGCTCCCGCTGGCGCCGCGGGTCGCGCGGGCCGGCGACAACGCGATCGTGCTCGGCTACCCGCTCGACGGCCCGTACACCGCGACGCCCGCCAGAGTGCGCGGCCGGATCAACCTGCGCGGACCGGACATCTACGAGTCCAACACCGTGCAGCGCGACGTGTTCACCGTGCGCGGGCAGGTCCGCAGCGGTAACTCGGGCGGGCCGATGATCGACCCGGACGGGCAGGTCATCGGGGTCGTCTTCGGCGCGGCCGTCGAGGATCCGGAGACCGGGTTCACGCTGACGTCCGAACAGGTCAAGCCGGTGGTGGACACGGCTCCGGCGCTGAGCGCGAACACTTCGACGGGTCCCTGCGCGAACTAGCGTCCTTTCATAGCGCGCGAGGGCGGGGCTGAAGGGCCCTTTCCCCTCATCTCACGCGGTGAAGGGCGCTTTCGCCGCATGCGATGCGGGGAAAGGGCCCTTCAGCCCCCGGAGAGGCCTTCGCGCCACGAAGCGACGGTCTCCTCGACGTCCAGCGGCCGGGCCCGCAACACTGGACCACCCGCCGGACGCCGGTGCTCCTCGCGGATCCGCTCGTTCAGCTCTTCGACGATCTCCCGCACCCGGGCCTCGCGACGCACCTTCGCCAAGGTATCCGGCAGGTCGTCGAGCTCCTTGGCGATCGCCAGCGAAGGCGGCAGCAGCGCCGACACGTCGTGCCCTTCGGCGCGGACCTTGTTGACGACCCAGGCGAGCGCGGTGTCCTTGCCGTCGGTCTTCGGGAGCGGCTTCCCGGCCCCGGGCAGGTTGTCGAACTCGCCCTTCGCCTCGGCTGCACTGATCTGCCGGTCCACCCAGGACTCGAACGAGACACCCGTCGGTTTGCGTTCGGTCATGACTCCAAAATACGGAGGAAGTCCAGCAACCGCCCGGACGTCCGGTCCGGGGCCTCCAGATGCGGGAAGTGCCCGATGCCGGGCCAGCGCTCAAGCCGCGCGTCGGGGGCCCAACGACGCGACGCCGCCGCCGTCTCGGGCAGGACGCACCGATCGTCCTCACCGTGCAGTTGCAGGACCCGGGCGGCGAAGCGGCCTCGCAGCGCTTCGCTGAATCGGCGCCCTTCGCCGCGGAACTGCGCGCGGAACGCCCACCGGTAGTACTCGAGCGCGCTGTGCGGGACCCCCGGCACGAGCATCGCCTGCCGGAACGTCCGCACGGTTTCGGTGAAGTCCGCGGTGTCCGTCCACTGAGGACCGGACCAGGCGCGGAACAGCTCCTCGACGGCGAGAGCGTCGTCTCTGACCAGCCATTTTTCCGGCGCCATCGGGACTTGGAAGCGCAGGAGATGTCCCGACGCGCGCAGCTGTCCAGGGCGTCGCACCGCCCGTCGCAGGGCGAGCGGATGAGCGCCGCCCAGCACGCTGACCGAGGAGACCAGCCGGGGATGCAGCGCGCCCACCGTCCACGCGAGCATGCCGCCCCAGGCATGTCCGACGAGGTGGGCCTTGCGCGCGCCCAGTGCTTTGATCAGCCCGCCGACGTCGCCCGCGAGCGTCCAGGCGTCGTACCCGCGCGGGGGCTTGTCCGAATCGCCGTACCCGCGCAGATCCACCGCCACCGCGCGGAAACCGGCGTCGGCGAAGGCCGTCAGCTGGTGGTGCCAGGTCCACCAGAACTCGGCGAACCCGTGCAACAGCAGCACCATGGGCCCGTCGCCGAGTTCGGCGACGTGCAGCCGGATGCCGTTCGCCGAGACGTCACGATGAGTCCACGGGCCGTCGATCCGGACGATCGACGGATCCGGTGTCGCCCGCACCGCCTCGAAAACCCGTCAGCTGTGGTCGGCGGGGGAGTCGTCGCGGTGCGGTTTGAACGCGGCGGCGGTGTCCTTGAAGCTGTTGATCGTGCGCTCCGGCGCCTTGATCTTCTTCATCTTGCGGTAGCCGAGGAACCCCGCGACCGCCGTCGTGACGAGCATCAGCCCGAACACGATCAGGAACGCCGCCCAGCGCTGCAGGAACTCCGACAGCAGTTCGCCGAGGAAGAAAAAGAAGAAGAACGAGCTGTACAACCCGATGACCAGCGCGATCAGGAAGTAGATGGCGCCCTTGACGCCCTTCTTCGCCTCCGCGACGACCTCGGACTTGGCCAGCTCGACCTCGGCGCGGATCAGCGTCGAGACATGCTGTGTGGCGTCGCCGACGAGCTTCCCGAGGGACTGCTCGCTCGCTACCACGTCGTCATCGCTCGACAGGGGGAGGTAGGGCACGGCCCCCACGCCGTCGGGGCCGGTGCGTTCGTGCTTGGGGCTGCTCACACCGGTCATCGTGCCACGTGCCCTCATCACGGGCGCGGCGGACCGGCGAGTGTCGCGCCTCAATCCTCCTGAGCGTGGACGCGGCTGCGATGCATCAGCAGGGCGGCCCCCGCCAGCGAGGCGACGGCGGAAGCGATCAAGACGGCCGTCTTCGCCAGTTCGACGTCCTCCCCGTCGAGCGCGAGATCGGCGATCAGGAGGCTCACGGTGAACCCGACACCGCCCAGCATCGACAGCGCGCCGATGTCCCGCCAGCCCATACCCCGGGGTTTCTCCGCGAGCTTGAACTTCACGGCGAGCAGGCTGGCGCCGAAGATCCCGACGAACTTCCCGCCGACCAGACCGGCGAGCACGGCCAGCGGCAACGCCGTGGTGAAGACGGCTCCGAGCGAGTCGGCGTTCACGGTGATCCCGGCCGCGAACAGCGCGAACAGCGGCACCGCCACCGCGGCCGACCACGGCTGCAGCCGGTGTTCGAGCCGGATCGCCGGCGCGTGCTCCTCGCCTTCGTCGGCGCGGACGCGGGTGAGCAGGCCGAGCGCGACACCGGCGATGGTGGCGTGGACGCCGGCCGAGTGCACCGCGACCCAGGTGACGACCGCCAGCGGCACATAGATCCAGGCGCTGCGGACGCGGCGGTGCTGCAGGTAGGCGTAGAGCGCGAGGGCCACGACGGCGACACCCGCGGCGACGAGGTCGAACTTCGCGGTGAAGAGGATCGCGATGACGAGGATGGCGCCGAGGTCGTCGACCACCGCCAGCGACAGCAGGAAGACCCGGGCGCTGCTCGGCAGGTTCGACGCGGTCAGCGCGAGCACGCCCAGCGCGAACGCGATGTCGGTGGCGACCGGGATGGCCCACGCGCGTTCGATGCCCGGCGCGCCCCAGCCGACGGCGAGCGCGATCAGGGCCGGGACGACCATGCCGCCGATCGCGGCCACCACCGGCAGGATCGCCTGCTTGAACCGCGAAAGCTCGCCGACCACCAGTTCGCGTTTGAGTTCGAGGCCCGCGACGAAGAAGAAGAGCGCCAGCAGGCCGTCCTTGGCCCAGTCGCCGATCGTCAGATTGAGGTGGAGGAATTCGGGGCCGAGCTCGAAATCGCGAATCGCGCGGTAAATGTCTTCGATGGGCGAATTCGCCCAGAGCAGGGCGAGCGCGGTGGCCCCGAGCAGGATCATCCCGCCGGTGGTTTCGGTGCGGAGATAGCGGGCGAAGTCGGCGACGACGGCTTTCGCGGGGCGGTTGGGACCGCTGGTCACGGCATCCTCCGGATTTCGGCAACGACGAATACTGTTGCCGACCAGCCTTCCCGGCGCACCTTGACGCGATTTTAATGCTTCTAGCTGGGGAAATCTCGCTTTCATGACTGTTGCCACAGGATCGCTACGGACGTCGGTGTCCGGTCCACATCACGGGCTTCTAGCATGTCAACGGAAAACGACAACGATGTCTTCGATAAGGACGGCATGGTGAGTACCTCTACCGAGGTCCAGCAAGACACGAGGTTCTTCGGGCACCCACGAGGGCTGGCGAACCTCTTCGGCGTCGAGATGTGGGAGCGATTCTCGTTCTACGGGATGCTCGGCATCCTCCCCATCTACCTCTACTACGAAGTCAGCCAGGGCGGGCTCGCGCTGCCGAAGGCGTCCGCGCTCGGCATCGTCGGCGCGTACGGCGGCATGGTCTACCTCTCGGCGGTGATCGGCGCCTGGGTCGCGGACCGCGTGCTCGGCTCCGAACGGACGCTGTTCTACAGCGCGATCCTGATCATGGTCGGCCACATCAGCCTGGCCCTGCTGCCGGGTCTGGCCGGTATCGGTGTCGGTCTCGTCTGTGTGGCCGTCGGCAGTGGCGGGCTGAAGTCCAACGCCACGGCCATCGTCGGGACGCTGTACGCGCCGGGCGACGAGCGCCGCGACGGTGGTTTCACGATCTTCTACATGGGCGTGAACATCGGTGGCTTCGTCGGGCCGCTGCTGACCGGGCTCGCGCAGAGCGAGATCGGCTTCCACGTCGGCTTCGGGCTCGCCGCGATCGGGATGGCGCTGGGCCTGATCCAGTACACGATCGGCCGCAAGAACCTCGGCGACAAGGCGAGCGAGATCCCGAACCCGCTGCCCGCGTCGCGGCGTCCGCTGGTCTACGGCGCCACCGCGGTGGGTGTCGCGGCGATCGTGCTGCTGGTGGTCTTCGGTGTCATCAACCCGGCCAACCTGGTCGACATCGTGGTCGGGGCCGTCGCGGTCATCTCGGTCATCTACTTCGTGGTGATCATCAGCAGCAAGCAGATCACCTCCGAGGAACGCAGCCGGGTGTACTCGTTCATCCCGATGTTCATCGCGAGCGCGGCGTTCTTCTCGCTGTACCAGCAGCAGTTCACCGTCGTCGCGGCCTACACCGACGAGCGCCTCGACCGCACCATCTTCGGCTGGGAGATGCCGGTGGCGTGGGTCAACTCGATCAACCCGGTGTTCATCATCGTGTTCGCGCCGGTGATCGCGGCGATCTGGACGAAACTCGGTTCGCGGCAGCCGTCCTCGCCGGTCAAGTTCGTGCTCGGCACGGTCGCCATGGGCGCGGCGTTCCTGCTGTTCCTCCCGATGGTCGGCAGCGGCAAGAACGCGAGCCCGCTGATCGCGCTGGTGGGCATCCTGTTCGTGTTCACCATGGCGGAACTGATGCTCTCGCCTGTTGGTCTCTCGCTGTCGACCAAACTCGCGCCGGAGGCGTTCCGGACGCAGATGGTGGCGCTGAACTTCCTGTCCATCTCACTTGGTACCGCGATGTCCGGAAAGCTCGCCGAGTACTACACGGTGGACGACGAAGCGCCGTACTTCAGCATCGTGGGCGGGGTGGCCATCGTGATCGGGGTGGCGCTCCTGGTGGCGACGCCGATGATCCGCAAGCTCATGAAGGGCGTGCACTGACCTTCTCGTGAGTGGTAATGACGGTTAGAACCGTCATTACCACTCACGAGGCCCTACCCGACGGTGACGCCGAAAAGCACACCGACGTAGTACGTCACCAGCATCGTCAGCGCGCCGACGCCGACGTTCCGCGCGATCGCCCGGCCGATCCGGGCGTCGCCGAGTTTCGCGCTGATGAACCCGGTCAGCGCCAGCCCGACCACCACCGCCGACGCGCACGCCCAGACCCGCGCCGACGTCGCCGTCCACAGGATCGACAGCAGCGGCAGCAGGGCACCGGCGGTGAACGCCACCAGCGACGCCCACGCCGCCTGCCACGGACTGGTCAGATTGTCCGGATCGATGCCGAGTTCCGCCTCCGCGTGCGCCTGCAACGCGTCCTTTTCGGTCAGCTCGCGGGCGACCTGGGCGGCCAGTTCCGCGGAAAGGCCCTTCGACTCGTAGATTTCCGCGAGTTCGCGTTCTTCGGCCTCGGGCATCTCTTTCAGTTCGCGCTTTTCCAGCCGCAACTGCGCGCGTTCCGTATCGCGCTGGGTGCTCACCGAGACGTATTCGCCGCCCGCCATCGAAAGCGCGCCCGCGACCAGGCCCGCGATTCCGGCCGTCGCGATCGTGGTGGAGTCGGTGGTCGCGCCCGCGACACCGACCACGATGCCGGCGACCGAGACGATTCCGTCGTTCGCGCCGAGGACCCCGGCGCGCAGCCAGTTCAGCTTGCCGCCGAGGGTCTCGTGCGGTTCGTGGGGATGCGAAGTCGATTCGTCGGAGATGGTTTCGGTCACCCATTCAGTGAAACACGGGAAACGCAATTCGGCGAGTGGGGATCGTGCGTGGTCAATGCAGGCAAACCTTATTCATTATTGGCTTACCTAACTCGTCGGCTAGATTGTCGCGCATGGTCGAGGTGGTGATCCTGATCGGGCTGCAGGCGTCCGGGAAGACGACGTTCTTCCACCGGGAGTTCGCGAGCACGCACGTCCACCTCAGCAAGGACAACTTCCGCCACGCCCGCCGCCCGCAGGCGCGGCAGCTGAGGATCCTGACCGAGGCGCTCGAAGACGGCCGTTCGGTGGTGGTGGACAACACCAACCCCTCCCCGGAGGAATGGGTGCCGCTGATCGAGGTCGCGAGGCGGCACGGCGCGAAGGTCGCGGGGTACTGGTTCCCGCCCGACCTCGCCGGATCACATCGGCGCAACGCGCTCAGGACGGGAAAAACCCGGGTGCCGGACGTCGGTCTGTATGCGACGCTCAAGCGTCTTCGGCGGCCTGGCGCCGAAGACGGGTTCGACGAGCTGTACACCGTCGGTTTCGATGGTGCGGGCGGTTTCGTCGTGGAGCGGGGGTGACCGTGGAGGCCGGTGGTTTCGAAGCGCGGCAACGGGAACGCGAGTGGTTCCACGGTCTGACCGTGCCGCCGGGTTCGTGGACGGTGCTCCGCGTCGACGGCCGCGGATTCTCCAAGTTCACCGAAGCGCGTTTCGAGAAGCCGTTCGATCCGCGGTTCAGCGCGTGCATGGTCGAGACGGCGCAGGCCTTGATGGCGGAATTCGCCGCGCCGTACGTCTACACCGAGAGCGACGAGATCTCGGTCCTGCTCGACCCCGCCGCCGCGCTATTCGGCCGTGGGGTCGAGAAGCTCGTGTCGATCTCCGCGGGAGTCGCGTCGGCGGCGTTCACGCACGCGGCCGGGGTGCCCGCGCACTTCGACGGCCGGATCTGGCTCGGCACGACAGCGAGCGACGTCGTCGACTATTTCTCGTGGCGCCAGGCGGACGCGACGCGCTGCGCGCTCAACGGCTGGTGCTACTGGACCTTGCGCCAGGCGGGGAAATCGGCACGCGAAGCGGGCGACGTCCTGGAAGGCGCCGGTATCCCCGAGAAGAACGAGCTGCTCTACGCGCACGGCGTCAACTTCACCGAACTGCCCGCCTGGCAGCGGCGCGGCGTCGGGCTGTACTGGGAGACCTACGAGAGCACGGGGTTCGATCCCGTACGGGAGATCGAGGTCGCCGCGACCCGGCGCCGCGTCCGCGTCGAACGTGAGTTGCCGATGAAGGACGAGTACCGCGCCTTCGTCGGCGAACTGCTTCAGCCGATCGGTTCGGGCAGCCGCCGCACCCGGTAGGCGAGGTCGATCGTCTCGCCGGTCGCGGGGTCGCCCAGTTCCACGCGCCAGGAGTCGGCGAACTGGTCGACACCGTGAACCATCGGGATCGTGCCCGAGATCAGTACCGTGCCCGGTGCGTGCAGGCCGCGTTCGCGCAGTACGTCCAGCCAGTACGACGGCGGCAGCAGTTCCGCGAGTTTTCCTTGCTGGATCAGGGTTTCCCCGGCCCAGGCGGAGAGCGTGAGGTCGTCGAGCCGGTCCTGGACGTCGACGAGACGCCAGGCCTTGGCGGCGAGGACGTCGGGGCCGGCGTTCTTGCTCCACGCGACGCCGTGCGCTTCGAGCGCGCGGTCGGTGTGGTCGCAGGCCGCCGTCAGGAGGACGTCCTCGGGCGCGGGGCCGGTGATGACGATGGCCCACTCCGCCTCACCGGAGGTCCGGTCGTGCTGCACGGGGACCTCGTCGGTCTGGCTCGCCAGGTACGGCGCGACCGGATAGAGCGCCGGGATCACCGCGGGTGCGGGGACGCCGAGTTCGGCCAGTTCGGCCACGTGGGCGGCGACGTCCTCCTGGCTGCGACCGGCGTATCCGGCGTTCAGGAGCGTGTGGACCTCGGTCCGCCGCTCCTGGCCGTCGGGAAGGGTGAAACGCAGCTCAGGCATCTGTCCTCCGAGATTGGGGGTTGCGCATACGCCTTGTATACAAGGAGTATATCCGCAATTCAACCCCTCCCGGCGGGGTTGAGGACCTCGAACGGACGGGATGTGGACATGACTTCACCAGCCGGTGACCGGCGCTCGCTGCGCAAGGCCTTCGCGGCCAGCCTCTCGGGAACAGCGCTCGAGTGGTACGACTTCGCGGCCTACTCGGTGGCGGCCGCGACGATCTTCGGGCACCTCTTCTTCCCCTCGGAGGACCAGCTCGCGAGCACGATGGCGGCGTTCTCCACCTACGCCGTCGGCTACCTCGCCCGTCCGCTGGGCGGGATCATCTTCGGCCGCCTCGGCGACGTGCTCGGCCGCAAACGCATCCTGGTCATGACGCTCGTGCTCACCGGTGTCGCGACCTTCCTCATCGGCGTCCTGCCCACCTACGAGACCATCGGCGGTTTCGCGGCGGTCATGCTCGTCGCGCTGCGGTTCGCGCAGGGTGTCGGCATCGGCGGCGAATGGGGTGGCGCCGTCCTGCTGTCGAGTGAGTTCGGCGATCCGGGCAAACGCGGATTCTGGGCGTCGGCCGCGCAGATCGGCCCGCCCGCGGGCAACCTGCTCGCGAACGGCGTCCTCGCCGTACTGGCCGCGCTGCTCACCGAGGACCAGTTCAACAGCTGGGGCTGGCGGATCGCGTTCCTGCTCTCCGGCGCGCTGGTCGGTTTCGGCCTGTGGATCCGGCTCAAACTGGAGGAGACGCCGGTCTTCCGCCGGATCCAGGAGCGCGGCGAACGTCCGTCGGCGCCGGTCTCCGAGGTCTTCCGCACCGAACGCCGCGCGCTCGTCGCCGCCGTGCTGATCCGCGTCTGCCCGGACGTGCTGTACGCGCTCTTCACCGTCTTCGTCCTCACCTACGTCACCACGCACACCGGTCTCTCGCGCGGCGCGGGGCTGGCCGCGGTGATGATCGGTTCGGCGTTCCAGCTGGTGCTGATGCCGTTGTTCGGCGCGCTGTCGGACCGGGTTTCGCGGCGCAAGATGTACCTGATCGCGACCATCGCCGCCGGGATCTGGCCGTTCGTCTTCTTCCCGATGATCAGCGGCGGTTCGTTCGTCATGCTGGTGATCGGCATCGTGCTCGCGCTGGTCATCCACGCCGCGCTGTACGGGCCGCAGGCCGCGCTCGTCACCGAGCAGTTCTCGCCGCGGCTGCGCTACACCGGCAGTTCGCTGGCCTACACCCTCGCCGGGGTCATCGGCGGGGCGCCCGCGCCGCTGCTGCTGACGGCGCTGCTCGCCGGCTACGGCACGTGGGTCGCGATCGGCGTCTACCTGCTCGCGACCGCCGTGGTGACCGTCATCGGCGTCGTCCTCGCCCGCGACCCGGACCGCGAGGAGGTCGTGGAGCCGGAGCCCGCGCGATGAGCTGGACGCCGATGTCCACAGTGGAGGGTTTGCCGCTGATCGGCGGTCAGGGCCGGTACCGGTCGCTCGCGCGGGCGGAAGGCGGTCTGGCGTACGAGATCGCCTATCCGGCCGGTGTCGCTTCTCCCGTGCACAGCCACGATCACGACAGCATCGTGTACCTGCTGTCGGGTTCGCTGCGGGGCACGCTCGACGGCCGGGAGATCGCGCTCGAAGCGGGCGGGACGATCGTCCACCCGCGCGGTGTCCCGCACAGCGTCGAGGCCATTGTGGACAGTCGCTGGATCGAGTTCAAGACGCCGCTGCCCTCGCGGCCGCCGATCGGCGGATGACAGAAACCGGGGCGGACACTGATTTCCAGCGTCCGCCCCGGTCGGGAGGAAAGTCTTAAGCGTCCAGCTCGGCCAGCGCCAGCTTCGCCTTCTCCAGCTCGGCTTCGAGCTGGGCCACCTTCGCGGCCTGCAGCTCGCGGGCGGCGTTGATGACCTCGTCGATCGGGCCGGACAGATCCGCGTGCAGCTCCTTGGCGGCGCGGGACACGGCGGCGGCCGGGATCTCCAGGCCCTTCGCGACCCACTTGGCACCGTTCTTGAGCTCGGCCTGCCACTCGCCGTCGGCGGTGCCGGTGACCGTGAGCGTCAGCTCGACGGTGCGGGTCTTCTTGGCCGTGGTGGCGACCTTGGGGCGGCCGCGCTTGGGCTTGGGGGACTCGGCCACCTGCTCGTCGGAAGCCGGGGTCTCGTCGGACTTCGGGGCGTCGGTCGTTTCGGGAGTCTCGGCCTTGGACTCGGCCGGGGTCTCGGTGGCCTCCGCCTGCGGCGTCGAGTCGACGGGCGCTTCGGTAGCCGCTTCTTCGGACGCGGCGTCAGTGCGCGTCAAGGCATCCACGGTCATCGTCGGTGTCGTCTCCTTGCCCGGGTATGGGGTGGTACCCGGCACATCATAGAACAGGCGTTCGAGTGGTGCGCGGCGGGGTGTGCTAGGCGTGTCGGACGCCAGGAAAGGTTCTTTCCTCGCAAAATTTGCAAGGAAAGGACCTTTCATGGCGCGCGAGGGGAGGGTTACTCCTCGGACTTGCCGGTCTTCAGGCCCGAAGAGATCAGGTCCATCACCGACGAGTCGGCCAGCGTGGTCACGTCGCCGACCTGGCGGTTCTCGGCGACGTCGCGCAGCAGGCGGCGCATGATCTTGCCGGACCGCGTCTTCGGCAGTTCCTGCACGACCAGGATCTGCCGCGGCTTCGCGATCGGCCCGATCTCCTTGGCGACGTGGTTGCGCAGCTCCTGAACGGCCTGCTCGCCGCCGTCCACGGCGTTGCCGCGCAGGATGACGAACGCGACGATGCCCTGTCCGGTGGTCGGGTCGGTCGCGCCGACGACGGCGGCCTCGGCGACCGTCGGATGCGAGACCAGCGCGGACTCGACCTCGGTGGTCGAGATGCGGTGACCGGACACGTTCATCACGTCGTCGACGCGGCCCAGCAGCCAGACGTCGCCATCGGCGTCGTACTTCGCGCCGTCACCGGCGAAGTAGTAGCCCTGGTCGGCGAAGCGCGACCAGTACGTCTCGCGGAAACGCTGCTCGTCGCCCCAGATGCCGCGCAGCATCCCCGGCCACGGCTTGTCGAGCACCAGGTAGCCGCCGCCACCCTTGCCGACCTCGACGCCCTGGTCGTCGACGACCTTCGCCGAGATGCCCGGCAGCGCCTTCTGCGCCGAACCCGGCTTCGTGGAGGTGACGCCCGGCAGCGGCGAGATCATGATCCCGCCGGTCTCGGTCTGCCACCACGTGTCGACGATCGGCGCGGAGTTCGCGCCGACGTGCTCGCGGTACCACATCCACGCCTCGGGGTTGATCGGCTCGCCGACACTGCCCAGCACGCGGAGCGAGGAGAGGTCGTACTTCTCCGGGATCTCGTTGCCCCACTTCATGAACGTGCGGATCAGCGTGGGCGCGGTGTAGTAGATGGAGACCTTGTGCTGCTGCACGATCTCCCAGTGGCGGCCCTCGTGCGGGGTGTTCGGCGTGCCTTCGTAGACGACCTGCGTCGCCCGGTTCGCCAGCGGCCCGTACACGATGTAGCTGTGGCCGGTGATCCAGCCGATGTCGGCGGTGCACCAGTAGACGTCTTCGCCCGCCTTGTGGTCGAAGACGTTGTGGTGCGTGTACGCCGCCTGGGTCAGGTAACCGCCGGAGGTGTGCAGGATGCCCTTCGGCTTCCCGGTGGTGCCGGAGGTGTAGAGGATGAAGAGCGGGTGCTCCGAGTCGAACGCCTGCGGCGCGTGCTCCGCCGACTGGCCGTCGACGAGGTCGTGCCACCACACGTCGCGGCCGTCGGTGATGGGCACCTCGTCGCCGGTGCGGCGGACGACGATGACCTTCTCGACCGATTCGGCGCCTTCGAGTGCTTCGTCGACGTTCACCTTCATCGGGGCGGCCTTGCCGCGGCGGTACTGGCCGTCGGTGGTGATGACGACCTTCGCGGCCGCGTCATCCACACGGGAACGCAGCGCTGTGGGGGAAAAACCACCGAAGACGACACTGTGCATGGCGCCGATGCGGGCGCACGCGAGCATCGCGACGATCGCCTCGGGCACCATCGGCATCTGGATGGCGACCCGGTCGCCCGCCGTGAGCCCGAGGGACTCGAAAGCGTTCGCGGCCTTGGAAACCTCGTCCTTCAGCTGCGCGTAGGTGATGTCCCGGCTGTCACCGGGCTCGCCGACCCAGTGGATCGCGACCTGCTCACCGTGGCCGTCCGCGACGTGGCGGTCGACGCAGTTGTAGGCGACGTTCAGCTTGCCGCCCACGAACCACTTCGCGACCGGCGCATTGGTCCAGTCCAGTACCTGTGACCACTTCGTTTCCCAGTGGAGGCGTTCCGCCTGCTTGGCCCAGAACGCTTCCCGGTCGGCGTCGGCTTCGGCGTAGAAGTCGGCGGTGGCATTCGCTTGCGCGCTGAAGGTCTCACTCGGGGGGAAGGTCCTGCTCTCCGTGAGCAAATTGTCCAGCGCCGGCGACTGCTCGGTCATGGTGCGATGCCTCCTGTGATTCGCGTGTCTTCACGCCCGTTGGCACGCTATCGACGTTACGACGCGAAGTAAAAGGTTGCATCGCGGTTGCGCACGGCATTCACACGCTTGAGGACAAGGCGGTACGGACCGCCGGCCATTCTGGTCCGGTGAGGGAGTAGAGGACGGTGTCGCGCACGGTTCCGTCGGGCCGGACGCGATGCGCGCGCAGCACCCCTTCCCGTTGCGCGCCGAGACGTTCGATGGCGCGCTGCGACTTCAGGTTGCGGATGTCGGTCTCCCACGCGACGCGGTTCGCGCCGAGGTCGTCGAAAGCGTGGCGCAGCAACAGGAGTTTCGACTCCCGGTTGAGCCCGGAGCGCTGCCAGGCGGTACCGATCCAGGTGTGGCCGATGGACAGGATCCGGTGGCGCGCGTTGATCGCGTAGAACGACGTCGTGCCGGCGACCTCGCCGGTGTGCGCGTCGATCTGCGCCCAGGCGCGGCGGTCGGTGTCGGCGAGGACGTCGTCGACCATCGCTTCGGCGGCGGAGAGGTCCTCCGGTCGCCGGAGGCTGAGCCAGGTCCAGATCGCCGGGTCGGATCCGGCTTCGAAGAGGCCCTTCGCGTGGTCGCGGGTGAGGGGTTCGAGGCGGACGCGTTCGCCGGTCAAAGTCGCATGCGCGGTCCAGTCGGTCACGATCTTGACGTTACGGCCGGTAATGGCCTTGCTGGATAGCCAGTTTCGAAGCATTCGAGAAGGCCACTGGGGCGTTGCCTATGCTCGCGGGAACGATCGAGAAGGCGAGGCGGCATGGCCGAAGAGCGGGAAGAGCTCACCTGGGAGTTGTTCGGGTCGGCCAGCAGGGATCTGGCGCAGGCCGTGGCCGACGACGGCTTCGAACCGGACCTGATCCTGTCGATCGCGCGCGGCGGGTTGTTCGTCGCCGGTGCGCTCGGCTACGCGCTGGACGTCAAGAACCTGCACGTGATGAACGTCGAGTTCTACACCGGTGTCGATCAGCGTCTCGACCTGCCGGTGATGCTGCCGCCGGTGCCGAACGTCGTCGACCTGACGAAGAAGAAGGTGCTCGTCGCCGACGACGTCGCGGACACCGGCGCGACCCTCAAGCTGGTCCGCGACTTCTGCGCCGACCACGTCGCCGAGGTGCGCTGCGCGGTCGTCTACGAGAAGCCGCGTTCCGAGGTCAAATGCGAGTACGTCTGGAAGCACACGGATCGGTGGATCAACTTCCCGTGGTCGGTGCAGGCGCCCGTGGTGCGGCGCGCCGGGCAGGTGCTGGACGCATGACGGATCCGCTGAAGCCGCTGCTCGACCTCGAAGGGGTCGCGGCGGCCGCGAAATCGGCTCAGGACGCGGTGTTCGCCGTGCACCGGCTGCCCGCCAACCTGCGCGGCGGGGCCGCGACGGCCGCCGAAGCGTCCGTGCGGTCGGCGCGGGCGTCGGCCGGCATCGAAGGCGCCGCACCCGAACTGCCGGAGTCCGGTGAGGTGACCGATCCGGTGCTGGCCGGTGCGTTGCGGGTCGCGGAAGCGCTGGAGGGCATGCTCCCGACCTGGCGGCGGGCGCCGCTGCAGGCGTTGGCGCGGCTGCATGTCCTCGCGGCGTCGGATCTGGTGTCGGACCTCGACGCGCTGGGGCGGCCGCGGTCGTCCGGCGACGTCGGGCCGCGGCTGGAGATGCTGGCGCAACTCGTCACCGGCGCGACGTCGGTACCGGGACCGGTGCTGACCGCCGTCGTGCATGGAGAACTGTTGGCACTCAAGCCTTTCGGCTCGGCGGACGGCGTCGTCGCACGGGCGGCCGCCCGGCTTTCGGCGGTGGCGACGGGGCTGGACCCGAAGGCGCTGACGGTGCCGGAGGTCGCGTACTTCCGCCGGGTGCCGAAGTACCTCGAAGCCGCTTCGGCCTTCGCCGAAGGGACTTCGGAGGGTGTCCGGTCCTGGCTGCTCTTCTCATGCGAAGCGTTCGAGGCCGGCGCTCGCGAGGCGAAGTCCATCTCGGACGCCGCCGGTTAGCCCGCATTTCGTCCTCTGGATGCGGTACTTGCACGCGCAACCACCGCATCCAGAGGACGAAATGCATGGGTGTGACGGGCACACACAGGATCTTGAGCAGGTGTAGCGCGTAGCCACATGGTTTAAGTGCCGGGAGCGACCTAACGTCGTCGGGCATGAGTGGTGCGTATCACAGCGATCTGGCCGGGAAGTCCGCGCTGGTCACGGGTGCGGCGAGCGGTATCGGCCTGGCCTGCGCCGAGTCGCTCGCCGAAGCCGGGGCCAAGGTCCACCTCGTCGACATCGACGACGCCGTCGAGAAGGCCGCGGCCGGCGTCAACGGCATCGCGCACGTCATCGACCTCACCGACGCCCAAGCCATCGAGACCCTCCCGGCCGAGGTCGACATCCTCGTCAACAACGCCGGTTTCCAGCACATAGCGCCGATCGACGAGTTCCCGCCGGAGACGTTCATCCGGCTCCAGTCGCTCATGGTCACCGCGCCGTTCCTGCTCATCCGACGCGTGCTGCCCGCCATGTACGACCGCGGCTGGGGGCGCGTCGTCAACATGTCGAGCGTCCACGGGCTCCGCGCGAGCCCGTTCAAATCCGCGTACGTCACCGCGAAGCACGCCCTCGAAGGCCTCTCCAAGGTCACCGCGCTCGAAGGCGCGGAACACGGCGTGACCAGCAATTGCGTCTGCCCCGGCTACGTCAGGACGCCGCTGGTGACCGGCCAGCTGGAGGCGCAGGCCGAGGAGCACGGCCTCGAACGCGACGCCGTCATCGAACAGGTCCTCCTGCGGCGTTCGGCGATCAAGCGGCTGATCGAACCCGCCGACGTCGCCGCGTGCGTGCTCTGGCTGTCCGGCGACCACGCCGCCCATGTCACCGGTACCTCGATCCCCCTCGACGGCGGCTGGACCGCCGCGTGAACCCCCAAGAAAGGACGCCTTCGGTGACCACGCAGAACCGCGGCTCGATCGCGAAGGTCGTCAGCGCCAGCCTGATCGGCACGACGATCGAGTGGTACGACTTCTTCCTCTACACCTCCGCCGCGGCGCTGGTGTTCGGCAAATTGTTCTTCCCCACCAACGATCCGCTGACCGGCACGCTGCTCGCGTTCCTCACCTACGCCGTCGGCTTCCTCGCCAGGCCGGTCGGCGGGCTGGTGTTCGGGCACTTCGGCGACCGGGTGGGCCGCAAGAAACTGCTGGTGCTGAGCCTGCTGCTGATGGGCGGTTCGACCTGCGCGATGGGCATCCTCCCGACGTACGCCTCCGTCGGTGTCCTGGCGCCGATCCTGCTGACGCTGCTGCGGCTGGTGCAGGGCTTCGCACTCGGCGGGGAATGGGGCGGCGCCGTCCTGATCGTCTCCGAACACGGCGACGACAAGCGACGCGGCTTCTGGGCGTCGTGGCCGCAATGCGGTGCCCCGGGCGGGAACCTGCTCGCGACGGCGGTCCTCGCGGTGCTCGCCGCGACGCAGTCGGACGAGGCCTTCCTCAGCTGGGGCTGGCGGATCCCGTTCCTGCTTTCCGGGGTCCTCGTGGTGATCGGGCTGTGGATCCGGCTCGCAATCAGCGAATCCCCGGCCTTTTTGCTTTTACAACAGAGCCTGGCCGCGCAGAAGAACAACACGACCACGCACGCACCGGTCGTCGAGGTGTTCCGGAAGAGCTGGCGCGCGGTGCTGATCACCATCGGCTCGCGGATGGCGGAGAACGTTTCGTACTACGTGATCACCGCGTTCATCCTGGTCTACGTCACCACCGGGCTGAGCCTGCCGAAATCGGCGGGACTCAACGCGGTGCTCATCGGCTCGGCCGTGCATTTCGTGACGATCCCCTTGTGGGGCAAGCTTTCCGACCGGATCGGACGACGCCCGGTCTATCTGTTCGGCGCGATCGGCATGGCGGTGTGGAGTTTCGCGTTCTTCGCGATGCTCGACACGAAGAACTCCGGTGTCATCATTCTCGCGGCGACCGTGGGGCTGGTGCTGCACGGGGCGATGTACGGCCCGCAGGCCGCGTTCTTCTCCGAACAGTTCCCGACGAGGGTCCGCTACACGGGTCTCTCGGTCGGCGGGCAGCTGTCGTCGATCGCGGCGGGCGCGGTGGCGCCGCTCATCGCGGTCGCCCTGTTCAAGGAGTTCGGGAGCACGATCCCGGTCTCGCTCTACGTCGTCGCGATGTGCGCGCTGACCGTCATCGCCCTCCTCGCCGCCCGGGAGACCAAGGGTGAGTCCCTCCATTCCGAAGTTCTCACGGAGCCCGCTCACGTGTCAGCATGACCGTTGTGGACAGTTCCGCAGAGTTGCGCCGGCTGCTCGAACTGCTCGCCTCCGGGGCGGGCAGCGAGCAGCTGGCGCGGGTCCCGGTCGATCCGAAGGCCACCGAGCTGGCGCTGCGGATCCGCGACACCGTCGCCGAGCACCGGCGGCGCGAGGCGGAGCTGGCGGCGCTGTTCGACACGGCGAGCGACCTCGCCAGACTGGACGATCCGGACGCCGTCCTCCGGTCGATCGTGCGGCGGGCGCGGGCGCTCCTCGGCGTGGACGTCTCGTATCTCAGCCTCAACGACGAGACCGAGGGGAACACCTACGTCCG
The DNA here is from genome assembly GCF_000478275.1 of Amycolatopsis orientalis DSM 40040 = KCTC 9412. GTDB lineage: Bacteria > Actinomycetota > Actinomycetes > Mycobacteriales > Pseudonocardiaceae > Amycolatopsis > Amycolatopsis orientalis. Next base: position 683,651 of record NZ_ASJB01000083.1, on the reverse strand, counting down.
GGTGACCGACGGCTCGGTTTCCGCGCTGTTCCAGGACATCGTGCTGGGCATGGGCGAGGGGCTCGGCGGGCTGGTCGCGCAGACCGCGCGGCCGTACGCGACGGCGGATTACTTCAACGACAAGCGGTTCCGCCATACGTCCTCGATCGACACCGGCGTGCGCGACGAGGGCCTGACGGCGATCCTCGGGGTGCCGCTGGCGATCGGCAGCAAGGTCATCGGCGTCCTGTTCGCCTCGGACCGGAGCACGCGGGAGTTCAGTCCGGAAGAAGTCGCGCTACTGTCCTCGCTGGCCGACCACGCGGCGATCGCGCTGGACAACGCGCATCTGCTCGACGAGACGCGCCGCGCGGTCGCCGAGCTGAACGCCGCCAACGCGACGATCAGCGCGCACAACGACGCGATGCGCCGCGCCGAAGACGCGCACGACCGGCTGATGGATCTCGTGCTGCGCGGCGGCGACCTGGCCGAGGTCGCCGCCGCGGTCGCGGACGTGCTCGATGGTGCCATCGCCGTTTACGACGCCGAGGGTGTCGTCCTGGCCAGGACCGGCGGGGACTCGAGCCTTTCGCGGACGGCGGTGTCGGCGTCCAGGGCGAGCGGGCGCGCCGTGTCCACTGAGGACGGTTGGCTGTGCGCCGTCCAAGCGGGACAGGAATTCCTCGGCAGCCTGGTGCTGAGCGGCGGGCCGTCACTCGGCGAGGCGGACCGCCGCCTGTTCGAGCGGGCCGGCGTGGTCACCGCGGTACTGCTGATGCAACGCCGCTCCGTGGCGCGGGCCGAGGACGAGGTGCGCGGGGAGCTGCTGTCGGATCTGCTCACCGCGCCCGGCCGCAATCCGGCCGCTTTGCTGGCGCGAGCACGTCGTCTCGGGGTCGATTTGTCGACACCGCACGCGGTGCTGATCGCGCATTCCGACGCTGTCTCCCGGCGAAGGCTGGCCATGGCCGCCGCCCGGCACGCCGATCTGGTCGGTGTCCACGCCGACGAGGTCGTCCTGCTGGTCCGGGGCGAGGATCCCGGCGCGCTGGCCCGTTCGGCAGCGGCGGAACTAGCGTCCACAATGGACTGCGCGGTGACGGTCGGCGCGGCGGGCCCGGCTGCCTCACCGCGGGCGCTGGCCGAGGCGCACGCCGAAGCAGCCCGATGTGTCGCGTCGCTGCTGGCACTGGGCCGGGCGGGCGAGGGTGCGAGCATGGCCGACCTCGGCTTCGTCGGGCTGTTGCTGGCCGAACACGCCGATCTCGGCGCGTACGTGACCGCGACGATCGGCCCGGTGCTCGACTACGACGAACGCCGGGGCACGGATCTGATCGGCACACTCCGCGCGTACTTCGCCTGTGGCGGAAACCTGACGCGCGCCAAGGATCTCCTTCACGTGCACGTCAACACCGTCGTGCAGCGGCTGGACCGCATCGCGTCGCTGCTGGGCGAGGAATGGCAGGCGCCCGAGCGCGCGCTGGAACTCCAGCTCGCGCTCAGGCTGCACCGCCTCACCAATGACCGAAACGGATGACGTCGTCGAAGTCGCGGCGAGCGATCTTGGTCGCCGACGAGCCAGGCGACGGGCCGGATTCGTCACCGTGGCCGAGTGCCACGACGCCGATCGGGTCGTGATCCTCGGGTACGCCGAATTCGCTGTGGAGCCGCTCGACGCTTTCCGGGGCGAGTCCGAAGAACACCGCGCCCAGATCTTCGTCGACCGCGGTCTGGAGGATCAGCAGCGTCGCCATCCCGGTGTCGATGTCCCAGTACGGCACGCGCCACCACGACTCGTCGCGATCGGCGACCCCCTTGTCGGGCTTGGCATAACGGTCGAGGTAGGCGTTCTTGACCGAGAGCGGCACGATCGCGACCGGTGCCGTGGTCACGGATTCCGGCGCCCAGCTGGCCCCGAACTCCCAGAATTTCGCGAGTTCCTCGCCCGTGAGGACGAGAAATCCTTGTCCCTGTGAGAAACCGGCCGAGGGACCTTTCAGCGCGTTGCGCAGAATGCGCCGGAGGCTGTCCTCGGCGACGGGCTCGTCGGTGAACTTCCGGACCATGCGACGGCGTCGGACGACGTCCTGGAATTCCATGTGATCAGCTTAGTGCGCAACTGGCCGCGAGGTCGCCGTCCGCGCGGGGGATCGTCGCCGAACCGGGCGGGCGTACGCCGTCGAGCCAGCCTTCGAGCGCGGTGAACGCCGTGCGGAAGCACGGGCCGATGGGCCTCAACCTGTCCGGGAACGCGTCGTACAGGCCGTCGACGTGGTTGCCGTCGACGATCCGGTAGTAGCGCTGCAGCCCCGCGCGGCCCTGTTCGGCGATCATCCGCTGGTAAACGTCGGAATCGCGGCTGATGGGGAGGAGCGTGTCGAGGGTGCCGTGCAGGGTGATCAGCGGTCTGCCGATCCGGCCGGTCAGCGAGATCCGTTCGACCGCGCGGTGGACCGACGGCGGGCGAGCGGCGTAGTCGTAGTCGTCCCCGGTGAACGCCGGATCGAATTCGGCCTGGTAGATGCGTTGCGTCAGCCCCCAGTAGACGTCGTCGTGGTACGGCCACAGGAATTCCGAGCCCGGCGCGAACCCGGCGTCGAGAATTTTTTGGCGCGCTGCCTCGGAACCGGCGGCGTAGGCGGGATATGCCTTGATGGCGGGCGGCAGGAAGGTGAACAGGTTGGGGCCGTCCTCATGCCAAAGCGTTCCCTCCCAATCGATCCCGCCGTCGTAAAGCCATGGCCGGTTCTCGAGCTGCCAGCGGACGAGGTAGCCGCCGTTGGACATCCCGGCCGCGAGCGTGCGGCTCGGCGGGCGTCCGTAGCGGTGGGCCACGGCGGCTTTCGCGGCGATGGTCAGCTGCGTGACCCGCGAGTTCCACTCCGCGAGCGCGTCACCGGGGCGGCGTCCGTCGGTGTGGAAGCCGGCGCCGGTGTTGCCCTTGTCGGTCGCGGCGAACGCGTACCCCGCGGCGAGTACCTGGTCGCCGATCGCGCGGTCGTTCGCGTACTGCCGCCGCACGCCGGGGGAGCCCGAGACCACGAGGCCGCCGTTCCAGCGGTCGGGCAGGCGCAGCACGAACTGCGCGTCGTGGTTCCAGCCGTGTGCGGTGTTGGCGGTCGACGTGTCCGGGAAATAGCCGTCGATCTGGATGCCCGGAACGCCCTTGGGAGCGGGGAAACCGGCCGACGTCAGTCCCGCCCAATCGGCCTGGACGGTATGCCCGGTGGCCAGGGTGCCGGTGGTGGTCAGATCGTCCAAACAGGACAATTGCTGTTTCGTGGCCCCGGGAACGCGGACTCGCGCGCATTCACTCGCCGACGCTTCGGCGGGGACTATCAGGGCCAGCATCGTCGCGAGGACCAGGAAGAGCCGCATCGGCCGACGATAAGTGGCGTTTCCGGATGCCGGTACCCGTCGCGACCACACAAAACCGGCCGCCGCTGTGGTGGTCTTCCACGTGGAAACCCGCCGGTGACGGTTTTAGCCTCGGACGATGCGAAAACTCCTCATCGGCGCGGTGGTTTCGGCATTGACCCTTCTCTTTTCGGCTCCGGCGGAGGCGGCGACGATCCGCCCGGTGACCGGATTCGGGAGCAATCCCGGTGCGTTGCGGATGTTCGAATACGTTCCGGACGGGTTGCCTTCCGGACGTCCGGCGGTGGTCGTGCTGCACGGCTGCACCCAGGACGCGGCCGGATACGCGCGTGGCTCCGGCTGGGTCGGGCTCGCGGACAAATTGCGTTTCAAACTCGTTCTGCCTGAACAGGTTTCGGCGAACAACTTCAGTAAATGCTTCAACTGGTTCCAGACGGGCGACGTCAAACGAGGATACGGGGAAGCGGAATCGATCGCGCAGATGACGCGCTTCGCGGCCGGAAGCCGGACGTACGTGACCGGGCTGTCGGCGGGCGGGGCGATGACTTCGGTGATGCTGGCGGCGTATCCGGACCTGTTCGCGGGCGGCGGGGTCGTCGCCGGGCTGCCGTACGGGTGCGCGGCTTCGATGATCGACGCGTATCCGTGCATGAATCCCGGCAAGGACCTGACGCCGAAGCAGTGGGGTGACAAGGTGCGGGCCGCGAGTACGGGGCCGCGTCCGCCGGTCAGCGTCTGGCACGGGACCGCGGACCACACGGCCGCCCCGATGAACCTGCGCGAGCTTGCCGAGCAGTGGACCGACGTCGGCGCCGCCGTCGACACGCACGCCATCGAAGGCATGGGCCACGGCCAGCCGATCGCACCGTCGTCGGGATGCGGTCAGGCCGGGCCGTACCTGCTCGACGTCGGCGTCTGCGCGGCGGGAGAGCTGGCGGCGAAGTGGCGGTTAGGCGAGGACAGCGTCCAGTAGGCCGGGGAAGCGCTTGTGAATGTCTTCGGTGCGTAGCTCGACCCAGCGGGTCCGGCCCTCGACGAACGTCGTCGTGAGGCCGGCCTCGCGCAGGACCTTCCAGTGATGGGAGAGCGTCGGCGCGCTGATCTCGACGTCGTACTCGGTGATGGCACAGCTTCGCGGCGAAGGGTTGCTTCGCAGGGCGCGGATCAGCTCCAGGCGTACGGGATCCGCGAGCGCCTGGAGTACCGGCACGATCTCGATCTCGTCGATCGACGGCTGCGGCAGCGTGCTGCTCACTTCGCTCCAACTATTTGACAGGCATCGAATTGTCACGCCACTATACCCCGTATGACGATTCGACGATCATCAAATGATCGGCTCGCTCTGGGGGCTCTTCTGATACTCGCCGTCGGTACGTTCACCGTCGGCACGGATGGGTTCGTCATGAACGGGCTGCTGCCTGTCATCGCCGCGGATCTGCGCGTCTCCGAAGCCGTCGCGGGCCAGCTGACCACGGTCTTCGCGGTGACCTACGCGGTTTCCTCGCCGCTCATCGCGGCGTTCACCGGACGGCTCGACCGGCGCTGGGTGCTCGGGGCCGGGATGGTGCTGTTCACGATCGGCATGGCGGGCCAGGCGCTCGGCGAGTCGTTCGCCGTGGTCGCCGTCGCCCGGGTGCTGGCCGCACTGGGCGCCGCCGCGTTCCAGTCCAACGCCTATGTGCTCGCCGGTGCCCTGGCGTCGGACGAGCGCCGCGGCCGCGCGCTGGCCACGGTCTCCAACGGGATGAGCGTGTCGATGGTGCTCGGCGTGCCGATCGGGGTGCTGGCGGGCACCTGGTTCGGCTGGCGCGCGGTGATGTGGGGGATCGGTGCGGTGGCGCTGGTCGTCATGCTGCTCGTGCCGCTGCTGCCCGGACTTCGGATGTCGACGGTGTCGTTGCGCGACAGGCTCGCCGTCGTCGCGCGGCCGCCGATCGCGCGCGTGCTCGGCGTGAGCGCTCTCGGCACCGCTGCGGGCTTCGCGGCCTTCGTGTACTTGCCGGTGCTGGTGGCTCCGGTGGCGGCGGGCGCGACGATCTCGTGGCTGCTCGTCGGTTTCGGGATCGGGCAGATCGCGGGCAACGCCTTCGCGGGCCGGGCCACCGACTCGCTGGGCCCAGCCCGCGTCCGCTCGGTCTCGCTGATCGGCACGGTCGTGACGTTCGCGCTGCTGGACGTCGCAGTGCTGAGCCTGCCCAGCACCCTGGTCCTTGCGCTGGCTTCGGGGACTTTCGGCGGGATGCTGATGGTGCCGCAGCAGCACCGGCTGTTCTCGCTGGCGCCTGACGCGCCGACGGTCGCTCTGGGGCTCAACGGTTCCGCGATCTACGGCGGGGGTGCCCTCGGTGCCGCGCTGGGCGGCGTCGTCCTGTCGTCGGCGGGCGTCTGGTGGGTCGGTCCCGCTGCTGCCTTCGTCGCTCTGCTCGCCTTCGCGCTTTCGGTCCCTTCGCGGGCTGCGGTGCCTCAGCCCGCCTGATCAAAAGTGAGAGCAAGGGACCTTTGCTATCGTTAGCGTAGGTACGCTAAGTAAGCGATAGCAAAGGTCCCTTGCTCTCTTTTTGCAGGTCAGAGGCCTACTTGGCGGGCAGGTGGGCCGACCAGCGCTCCTCGATCCGCGCGAAGCGCCAGACGAGAAGCGCGAAGAGCCACGTGAGCACGAAGAGCGCTACGACCGCGTAGCCGACGTAGTCCAGACTCAGCGCTCCGATCGCCGCGAGCGGTCCGGTCGTGATGCCGAGTCGTTCGGTGAGGATCGAGATCAGCTCGATCGTGCCGACGAGCAGCGCGACCGCGACGGAAAGCGCGGTCACGGTGAGGTTGTAGTAGATCTTCCGCACCGGCCTCGCGAAGGCCCAGCCGTACGCGTAGTTCATGAAGCACCCGTCGGCGGTGTCGAACAGCGTCATCCCGGCGGCGAAGAGGATCGGCAGCACCAGGATCGCGTACCAGGGCAGGGAGAACGCGGCCGCGCCACCGGCGAGGACCAGCAGGCTGATCTCGGTCGCCGTGTCGAAACCCAGCCCGAACAGCACGCCGATCGGGTAGATGTGCCACGGCTTGCGTACGGCCTTCGTGGCGCCACGGAGCAGCCGGTTCATGAAGCCGCGGTTGTCGAGCTGCCGCTCCAGCGCCGCTTCGTCGAACTCGCCACGCCGCATCCGCCGGAACACCTTCACGATGCCGACCAGCACCACCAGGTTCATGATCCCGATGAGGTACAGGAACACCGCCGAGACGGACGTCCCGATCAGCCCGGTCGCCCGGTGCAACGCCGACGAATCGTCCTCGACGGCGCCGGCGAGCGCGCGGACGCCGAGCGACAGCAGCAGGCACAGGGCGAAGACGATCGTCGAATGCCCGAGGGAGAACCAGAAACCCACCGAAAGCGGCCGCTGCCCCTCGGCCATCAGTTTGCGGGTGGTGTTGTCGATCGCGGCGATGTGGTCCGCGTCGAACGCGTGCCGCATCCCCAGCACGAACGCGGTGACGCCGAGGCCGATCCCGAACACACCCGTGGCGCCGAGCGCATAGCCGCGCGGCGCCACGAAAAGTGTCAGGACCCCCCAGCCCACGACGTTCAGCAGCAGGATGAATCCGGCCATTCCGGCCAGGGACGCCCGTTCGCGTCGCGTGAGCGCGAGGCGTCGGGATGAACGGGTTCGTCCGCCGGTGCTCATGACCACCCGGCCTCTCAGTCGTGAATACCTGAGAGCCTAAGCAGATGAGCAGGTGATGGGCAATCGTTGCTGGTTCAGCTCGCGCGCACCCGCAGGGAGTCGAGAGCCTTGCGTACGTGGCCATCACTGGCCGCCAGCGCCTTCGCCGCGTTCGCGACGTCCTCGCCGGACAACAGATGGACCAGCGCGACCTTGAGGTCGCCGTCGGCCTCGGTGAGCGCGTCGGAACAGTCCGCCATGCTCATGCCCGTGGCCTCGCGCAGGATCCGGATGGTCCGCCCGCGCAGCTTCGCGTTGGTCGCGCGCATGCTGACCATCAGGTTCGAGTACGTCCGGCCCAGCTTGATCATCGTCGCGGTCGAGAACGCGGTGAGGATGATCTTCTGCGCCGTGCCCGCCTTCATCCGCGTCGACCCGGCGATCGCTTCCGGGCCGGTGTCCACCGCGATGAGGACATCGACACCGGGCGGCGTCACCGCGGCCGGATTGCCCGAAACCAGGGCGGTACGGGCACCGCGACGGCTGGCCGCGGCCAGCGCGCCGAGCACGTAGGGCGTCCGGCCGGAAGCCGTCAGCCCGAGCACGAAGTCACCGGACGCGACGTCCTCGGCCACCTCGGCGGCTCCGGCCTTCGCGTTGTCCTCGGCGTCTTCGACGGCCTGGCGCAGGGCGCGCGCGCCGCCCGCGTGATGCGCGATGAACCAGTCGGACGGCACGTTGAACGTCGGCACGAGCTCCGCCGCGTCCAACGTCGCCAGCCTGCCGGAGGTACCTGCCCCGAAGTAGTGCACGCGGTGCCCCGACCGCAGCGCCTCCACGGCGAAGTCGACCGCCCGGGCCACCTGCGGCAGAACGGCCGCGACGGCTTCGGGGACCCGGCGGTCCTCGGCGTTGATCGCACCGAGGATGCCCATGGTCGACATCAGGTCGATGTCGGTCGTCCGTGGATTGCGCTGTTCGGTTGGCGAATCGACGTGCACCACCTGGCGTGGGACGGTCATCATGCGCCTCACTTTTTCGCTCATTTGCCGGTTTCCCGCGGCCGTCGCCTGCCGTCGGGCCGTACGCCCAGCCGGTGCGAACCCACCGCGTCCCTGGTCGCGTCGAGCGCGTTGACCGACGCGTCCATGTGCCGCTGCGCGACACCGATGAACAGGCAGTCGATGACGGTCAGCTGCGCGATGCGACTGGCGGTCGCACCGGAACGGAACGTCGTCTCCCGTGCCGCCGTGGTCAGCACGTGGTCGGAGACCTCGGTGATCGGCGAACGCGGGAAGTTCGTGACCGCGACGGTGATCGCGCCGTGCTCGCGAGCCACCCGCAGCGCCTCGACGGTGTCCGTGGTCGCGCCCGTGTGGGAGATGCCGATCGCGACGTCTCCGGGGCTCAGCACGGCGGCCGAGGTCAGCATGATGTGCGTGTCGGACCAGGCGAAGCTGACCCGGCCGATGCGGTGCAGCTTCTGCTGCAGGTCCGCGGCGACGAACGCGCTCGCGCCCACGCCGTAGACGTCCACCCGGCCCGCGCCTGCCAGGACATCGATCACCCGCTGTAGCGACGGGATGTCGAGCTGGTCGGCGGTCTCCTCCACGGCACGGGCGTCCGCGAAGCTCACCTTGCCGATCACGGCGGCCAGGTCGTCCTCCGGGCCGATCTCGCCGCCGAGGTTCCGGCTCGACCGGGCCTCCGTGCGGGCGGTGTCGGCCGCCAAGGCGATCCTGAGCTGCGGATAACCGCCGACGCCGACGGCCTTGCAGAACCGCGTGACGGTGGTTTCGCTGGTGTTGGCCGCGAGCGCGACCTCGGTGATGCTGCGCCGCGCGACCGTCGCCGGGTCGTCGAGGACGACCTTCGCGACGCGCTGCTCCGCCCGGGCGAGCCCAGGCAGAAGTGAGCGGATCCGGACAAGCGGGCTCGCGTCAGCGTCCCGTGTCGGCTGCGCCGGCACGGCCTCGGACGGTGCGGCCGCGATTACGGAATCGGTATCGCCCACCGTGGGAAAGTTACTAACCGTTGGCATCTGCGACAAGGCTACCCACACCCTTCGGGAAGATCGCAACCTATCCGTGTCTGCGGATTCGATTTGCGATTAATCGTTGACCAGAAAGTCGCTAACCAGGTCGAGGCCGTTAACGAGGTCGAGCTAACGACTTGGCAACTTAGTGTCGCGATGCAAGGGGCTGTGTCCCGGTCAACGGGGCCGTACGGTCAGCGCATCGGAGCTGCCCGGTTACCTAGTGCTCAACTTCCAACCGGTAGCGACGAAAGTAGGGGGATTATGCTCACTGTCCAGCAGTATGTGGCCGCGTTCAGTGACTTTCACACCGTCCAAAGAAATTCCGCGCCCGGTGTAACGAGCATCGGTCGTGTAACGCCAGCGGAGGGTGATTTGTGAGCTTTGTGGCACTTCGGCGGCGACCCGCCACCACGCCCGATGACCATGCCCGCCGAGACCGGTCTGGTCGCCCGCGGGAGCCCCTGGTCCGTTTGCACGCAGAGTAATCGTTTTCCAGGTCGCTCCGTCGTCGGTACTTATTTCCAGAAAAAGCGAATCAGCGGGCCCTTCGGTGTCCACGAAGGCATCGAAGGAGACCTTCAGCGGTCCGCCGGAGGTCCGCAGCGGCTGGGTCGTGAGCGTGGCCGTGGAGACGTCTCCGGCTCCGCTGAACCAGGCGTCCCGCCCGCGTACCGGGCGGACAGCCATCGCCTTCGCGAGCGAACTCGCCCACGTCTCCCTGGCGAGGTTGATCGAGCCCCAGGTCCGCGTCGGGTGCACGCGGTTGGTGAGCAGGATCGCGAACGACCGCGAGAGTGGATCGATCACCAAGGACGTCCCGGTGAACCCGGTGTGCCCGGCGGTCGAGGGCGCCGACAGCGCGCCCATGTACCAGGGCTGGTCGAGTTCGAAGCCGAGTCCGTGAGAGTTGTCGGGGAACTTGTGGTTGTAGTTCGTCAGCATCGCCCGCACGGTCTCCTCGCGCAGGATCCGGTGACCGCGGTACGCGCCGCCGTTGAGGATCGTCTGCGCCAGCACGGCCATGTCGGACGCCGTGGAGAACACGCCCGCGTGCCCGGCGACGCCGCCCAGCGACCACGCGTTCTCGTCGTGGACCACGCCCCGCACGAGTCCCCGAGGCGGCTTCGCGGCGTACTCGGTCGCCGCGACCCTGGCGAGTTTCGAGGCCGGCGGGTTGTACCCGGTGTCGGCCAGGCCCAGCGGTGCCGCGATGCGGTCCTGGACCACCTGGTCCAGCGGCGCTCCGGCCACCTTCTCGACCAGGAAGCCGAGCGTCAGCAGGTTGATGTCGGAGTAGAGGTACGTACTGCCCGGCGGGTTCTTCAGCGGGCTGTCGAGGACGGCCTTCCGGCGCGACGGGATGTCCGGGTAGCCCTCCCACAGTGACGGGAGCGGCGTCGCGGCGAACCCCGACACGTGGGTGAGCAGCTGCTGGACGGTGACGGCCTCCTTGCCGTTCACCCCGAACTCCGGCAGATACCGCACCACCGGCGCCGAGATCTCCAGCTTGCCGGTCTCGGCCAGTTGCATCACCGCGATGGAGGTGAACAGCTTCGAGATCGAAGCCATGTCGAAGATCGTGTCCGCACGCATCGGGACCTGCTGCTCCGGCGGCAGCTCGGTGCCGTTCGCGTCGGCGTAGCGGACCGCGCCGCCGACGGCCTGGCGTTCGACGATCACGCCGTCGTGCGCCAGCAGCCCGACCGCGCCGGAGAAGTGCGGATGCCCGGTGGCGTCCGGTTTCGTCCAGCCGTCGATGAAGCTCTCGGCCGCCTTGATCGGCGCCGGGTCGAGCCCGACGTCCGCGGGCGCGCCGTCACGCAGGACGGTGGAAGGGGGCGCGAAACCCACCCGCGGCCGGTCGAACCGCCCGGCCGCGCGGTTTCCCTGGTCTTCGGTACCCGGAATCGCCTGTGCTCCCGCCGTCGACAGCGTGGTCGCCGCGACCAGGACGGAAACAGCCGCGATCAGGCTCTTCCTAACACGCAAGGTCGTTCCCCTCAGCGATAGATGAGATGGCGACGGCGTTTCCGGTCGAACTCGGCCAGTTCGGCCTGCCAGGAGCCGACGATCTCGTCCACCCCGGCGCCCTTGTCGACCATCGTGCGCAGCCTGTCGGAGCCCGAGAGCTTGTCGAGGAAGTTGTCGGGCCGCCACTTGAACTTGTCCGGATGCACCTGCTTCGCGGTGACGAACATGGTGACCGCGGTGCGGATGGCGTCGAACACCCGCGGCTCCGTGATCGTCACCTGCACACCGCCGCACGGCTCGTTGACGAACTTGCCGAACGTCGGCACGAAGTACGCCTCACGGAACTTCACGCCGGGAAGCCGCAGCTCGCCGAGCTTCTCGCGCCAGCGCCAATCGAGGCCCGGCGCGCCGATGATCTCGAACGGCCTGGTGGTCCCGCGGCCTTCGGAGAACACGGTGCCTTCGAACATCCCGGTGCCGGGATAGACGAGCGCGGTGTCCGGCGTCGGCATGTTCGGACTCGGCGGGACCCAGGTCAGGCCGGTGCGGTCGAAGAGCTGGTCACGCCGCCAATCGCGGACCTCGACGATCTCCAGCCTGCCCGGGGTGACCCCTTCGGCGGGCAGGAACTCGGCGGCGAAGAACCGCGCGAGTTCGCCGACGGTCATGCCGTGCTGCTGCACGATCGGCTTCCGGCCGACGCCCGACGCGTACGCCGGGTCCAGCATCGGCCCGGCGGCCTTGCCGCCCAACGGGTTCGGCCGGTCCAGTACGACCACGGCCGCGCCGACCCTGGCCGCCGCGACCATCGCCGTGTACAGCGACCAGATGTAGGTGTAGAACCGCGCGCCGACATCGGCGATGTCGAAGACGACGGTGTCGACGCCGGCCTTCGTGAACATCCCGGCGAGCTTCGTCGCGTCCGCGCCGTACGCGTCGTAGACGGGGACGCCGGTGCGAGGGTCGGTGTAGTCGCCTTCGGAACCGCCCGCTTGCGCGCTGCCGCGGAAACCGTGTTCGGGGCCGAACGCGGCGAGGGGGCGGACTCCGGCGGCCACCATCGAGTCGACGATGTGATCGCCGCTCGCCAGCACACCTGTCGGGTTCGACAGCACGCCGAGCTTGCGGCCGGACAGCGGCGCCCAGCCCCGCGCCGCGAGGACCTCCGCTCCGGTGCGGGTGAGCGGGGGACCTTTGCTCTCGCTCGGCGCCTGGGCCTGCGCGACCGAGGACCCGGCCGTCAGCGTGGGGACCGCGAGCGCGCCCGCGGCGAGAAAGTGACGACGGTTGAGGTTCACCAGGTCAGCCCGTGTCCGAAGGGGTATTTCACCGTGCCCACGTCCTTGCCCGCGGGGACGTCCACCGGCAGCTTGCCCTGCGGCTTCACCTTCCCGAGGATCACCTTCGCCAGCGCCTCGAGCGAAGGCGAGATGTACCCGTACGTCGCGAGCCAGGTCTTGACGGGGTTCTCGTAGCCGGCGTCGTAGGGGATCTGCGCGGCGACGGCGACCACGGGCTTCCCGGTGTCGGCCAGCGCCTGCAACAGCTTGCCCTGCAACGGATACGTGCCGACGTTGTTGGTCAGCACCACGACCAGGTCCACGTTCCGCGCCGCCGCGACCGCCTGCGCGATCTGCGCGTCGGTCGGGGTCTGACCGGTCTGCAGCGCCGTCGCGCTCGTGCCGTGCGCGGTGAGCTTCGCGGCCAGTGACGCCGTCGTGCTCACGCCCCAGCCGGTCACGAGTGTCTTCGCGGGCTGCTGCTTGAGCGGGAGGACGCCGCCGTCATTGCGGATCGCGGTGACCGAGCGGTCGGCGATGCCCTGCGCGGTCGCGAGGTTCGCCGGCGTGCCGACCTTCGAGGCGACCTTGGCCGGATCGACGAACGGCGAGGTCAGGATGCCCCGGTGCAGCTTGAGCTTGAGGATCCGCAGGACGCTCTCGTCGATGCGGCGTTCGGTCAGCTCGCCCTTGCGGACCGCGTCGAGCACCGAGTTGATCGCGAGGTCCAGGTTCACCGGCATGAGCAGCTGATCGGCGCCAGCCTTGAGCGCCAGCACCGGGATCTCCGCGTCGGTGTGCATCTCGCGCACGGCGTCCATCGAGAGCGAGTCGGTGACGACGACGCCGCGGTAGCCGAGTTCTCCGCGCAGCTTGCCGGTGAGGATCGGCTTCGACAGCGTCGCGGGCTCACCCGACGGGTCGAGGCTGGGGAACTGGATGTGCGCGCTCATGATCGAGTCGATGCCCGCCTCGATGGCGGCCTTGAACGGCGGCACGTCGGTCGCGCGCCAGCTGGCCTCGCTCCGGTCGATCCGGGGCAGTTCGAGGTGACTGTCGGTGGCCGCGTCACCGTGACCGGGGAAGTGCTTCGCGGCGGCAGACACGGTTTCGGTGCGGCGGCCCCAGCCCGAGGTGCTCTTTCCCGCCGAGGGCGCGTCGACAGAGTCTTGGAAGCCCTTCACCTGTGCCGCGACGAACTGGCTCGCCAGCTCCGGGCGGCCGGAGAAGGAACGGACGCCGATCACCGGGTTCGCCGGGTTGGAGTTCACGTCGGCGTCGGGCGCGAAGTCCTGGTTGATGCCGACGGCGCGCAGCTCGTGCCCCAGTATCCGCGCGGCCTCCTGCGCGGCGGTGGTGTCGCGGCCCGCCGAGATCGCCATCGCGTTCGGCAGTTCGGTGGCGGGGGAACCCATCCGGGTGACCGTGCCGCCTTCCTGGTCGGTCGCGATCTGCAGCGGGATGCGGGCACCGCTGCGAACGGCCGCCCGCTGGAGCCCGTTCGACAGCTTGGCGACCTGTACCGGGTCGTCGAAGTTGTCGCGGCTGTCGTTGTTGAAGTAGATGACGCCGCCGAGGTGGTACTTCTCGATCACCTGCGCCGGGGTGTCCACTCCGAAGTCGGCCTTGTTCTTGGCGTTGACCTCGTCGGCGGACTTCCCGTTCACCCACGTGACGAACAGCTGCCCGACCTTCTCCTCCAGGCTCAGCCCGCGCAGCGTCCGCTGTGCTTCCGCGTCCGCCGTCACCGGCTGCGCGGTGGCCGGAACGCCCGCCGCGGCTCCGGCGGCGAGAGTGAGCAGACCCGCGAGGGGCAGTGCGAGCGCATGGATCCTCCGATGACGGGCGTGCGCGGTTCGGGTCGTCACCTCAAGCCTCCCAGATTCGTGCCTGACTCTCAGATGGAAAGAAGTCCACCTGGAAGCACTGATATCCGGAAGCTACCCACGAGCACTTTGGTTGTCCATCAGCCACTCGCACGAACGGACCGTTCATACACAAAGGGACGCGAAGTGGCCGGTCACGACGGGAAACGGGAGCGTCGCCGGTGCGTGACCGGACCGGTCACGACGAAAAGGAGGGGCAAAACACTGGCGGCGCCCGTCGGCCGAAGCCGGCGGGCGCCGCCAGTCAGTGCGGACCACTCGGGCGACCAAGCGTGCAACTCTGGTCGTACCTTCATGGACTCGGCGTCCGGCGTCCCGGTACGCAGTCCCTAGACGACGAGCCTCCCGCGGCGCGCTGCGCGTGGGTACCCGGTGTCCGCACACGGAGATTCGCCGGGGTGGAACAGGCTTCTCTTCTACCTGTTCCCTGGCCGACCGAACGTCCGCACCTACTTTCTACGCCGTGAGCCGGGTCACTTCAAGTGCGCAGACGGGTGCACCGGTACAGAGGCTCGATCTAGTGACACGGGCACCCTCCGCGACGGACAATTCGCGGCCCTGGCTGCGAAAACCGGCCCTGTACCGCCGTATGGGTGTGCGCTCAGCGAGTGCGTTTGCGCCGGTTGTAGCCGTACCAGGTGGCGCCCGCGGCGACCGCTCCGAGCGCCACCAGACCCGCCGAGCGGGCCGGGATCCGGGTCCGCAGCGACATCGGGTGCTCGAACGCGAGGATCTCCCAGCCCTGTTCGGTCGCGTGCTTGCGCAGGACGCGGTCGGGATTGACCGCGTGCGGCCGTCCGACGGCTTCGAGGAGCGGGATGTCGGTGCTCGAGTCGGTGTACGCGTGGCATTGCGTGAGGTCGTAGCCGTAGGTCGCCGCGAGTTGCTTCGCGGCGACGGCCTTGTTCTCGCCGTAGCAATAGAAATCGACTTCGCCGGAGTAGCGGCCGTCGACGATTTGCATCCGCGTGGCCACACTCCGTGTCGCGCCGAGCATTTCGGCGACCGGGGCGACGACCTCTTCGCCGGTCGCCGAAAGCACGACGACGTCGTGACCGTCGGCGCGATGCGAGGAGATCAGTTCGGCGGCCTCGGCGTAGACGAGCGGGTCGACGACGTCGTGCAGCGTTTCGCGAACGATCGCGGATACCTGTGCGACGTCCCATCCGGTGCACAGTGCGGAAACCTCGGCCCGCATCCGCTCCGTTTTCGCCGCGTCCGCACCCGCGAGCGAGAAGACGAGCTGGGCATACGCGCTGCGAAGCGCGGCTCGGCGGTTGATCAGGCCTTCGCGCAGTAGGGGCTTGCTGAAGGCCAGCGCGCTCGAGGACGCGATGATCGTCTTGTCGAGATCGAAGAACGCCGCGACCGGGCTCGGTGTCGTGCTGGGTTGGGCCACCCGCCAAGGATAGGAGAGCCGGACGGCGGCTCGCCCGTTGGTCGACCACGATCGGGATACGGCGGTGGAAAATTCGCGACCGCGCACCGGATCCGGCGTGTCGTGCCGTTACCGAATTGTGGGTACCGCTGTCCGCCGCAACGGGCCGGTACCGGAGTTACAGTGAGAATGTCCGGTCTCGTACCGGGCCCAGGTTCAGTCCGACCCCCCGGGGCTGAACCCCAGGCGGCCCTCGTCCCTCCCCCCTGGCGAGGGCCGCCCTCTATTTTCCCGCCCCGCCAATGGTTCAGACCTCGTCGGTCGCGGAAACTTCGCTGAATCAAGGCTGAATCGCCCTTTCGTCGCCACTTTTCCTTTGTTCGCAAGCTTTTTCACGCCTTTCATGGGTGGTGAGACGAGAAGGCGCGCTCGGTGCGAAAAGCCGGAAAGTGTGCCAGAAGGGTCCGACGGAAACGGTGGGAAATGGGTTTCCGCCGTCGGAGTTGTCCACAACACCCCAGTTGTCCACAGGTGGGAAGGAATGGCGTTGTGCGGACCGGGACGCGGCGCGACCGTGGAGTCACAGACCGAGTCCGACCGAACCCCTGGGGGAGTCATGGCCGAGGAACATCCGCTCGTCGTCGCCGGAGACGACGTCCTGCTCGACGAGATCCTGCGCGTGGCCGCGGCCGCGGGCTGCGAGGTCGAACGCGCACCCGATCTGGCCGCCGCTCGCGGGAGGTGGGCCCGCGCGCCGCTCGTCGTGCTCGACGAGGAAGCCGCGCGGACGCCGAGCAAATTGCTGCGGCGGAACAAGGTTCTGCTCGTCTGCAAGGGCGCGCCGACACCGTTGACTTGGGAACGTGCCTTCAACACCGGTTCGGAGAAGGTCCTTTCGCTCCCGGAGGAGGAAGGCGACCTCATCGGCGCGTTCGCGGACGTCGTCGACGGGCCCGCCCGTGACGACGGCGTCGTCATCGGCGTGATCGGCGGCCGGGGCGGAGCCGGGGCCTCCGTGCTGGCGGCCGCCGTCGCGTACCGGGCGGAGAAGACCGCGAACGGCGGGCTCCTCGTCGACTGCGACCCGCTCGGCGGCGGCATCGACGTCCTCCTCGCCGCCGAACGCGATCGCGGGCCGCGGTGGCCGGAGCTCGACCTCGGCGGCCGGGTGTCCATGACGGCGTTGAGTGAAGCCCTGCCGCGGAAACGGTACGCGACCGGAGCACTGTCCTTTGTGTCCTATGGCCGGGAAGGGCGGGGTCCAGAGCCGGCCGCGATCGAGGGGGTGTTGCACGCCGGACGGCGGGCGGGGCGGACGGTCGTCTGCGATCTGCCGAGGCATTTCGGTGCCGAGACGGCCACGGTCCTCGGACTGGCCGATCTGGTCGTGGTCGTCGTCCCGGCGGAACTCCGCGCCTGCGCCGCGGCGAGACAGGTCCTCGCCAGACTCGAACCTCAGTCGACACGGATCGGGGTCGCCGTCCGCACGCCGTCTCCCACCGGACTGGACCCGCGAGAGATCGCCGACGCCGTCGGCGCCCCGCTCATCGCGTCGATGGGCCGAGAGCGGTCGCTGTCGGCAGCGCTCGACCGCGGCGAGTTCGTCCTCAAGCATCGCGGTCAACTGGCCTCGGCCGCCGCCGACGTCCTCGCGGCCGCGCACGGGAATCCGGCCGGTGTGCCGCGATGAGCGACGATCTGGTGGAGCGGGTCCGGCGGCGGCTGGCCGGATCGGCCGTCCCGGCGGATCCGGTGAGCGTCGCGCGGGCGGTCCGCGCCGAAGCGGGCGGCGCGCTCGGGCAGGACGCCGTCCTCGGAGCGGTGCGGTTGGCCCGTGACGAGTTCGTCGGCGCCGGGCCGCTCGCGCCGCTTCTCGAAAACCCTTGCACCACCGACGTTCTCGTCACCGCGCCGGACGAAGTCTGGACCGACACAGGACAAGGTCTCGAAAGGACGGAGATCCGTTTCGCGGACGAAGAGGCCGTCCGCAGGCTGGCCCAGCGACTCGCCCTCGCCGGCGGACGGCGGCTCGACGACGCCCAACCGTTCACCGACTGCTGGCTGCCGGGAGTGGGACCGCACGGCCGGATCCGGATGCACGCGATCCTCCCGCCGATCGCGCCGGCCGGGACCTCCCTTTCGCTCCGCGTGTTGCGTCCCGCCACCCATGACCTCGCCGCGTTGCGCTTGCGCGGGGCGTTCGGCACCAGCGGCGCGGAGCTGCTCGATTCGGTCCTCCGCCGACGGCTCGCGTTCCTGGTGTCCGGCGGGACCGGGGCGGGCAAGACGACCTTGCTTTCCGCGCTGCTCGGCGCGGTGTCCCCGGCCGAACGCATCGTCTGTGTCGAGGACGCCGGTGAACTGCAACCGGACCATCCGCAGTTCGTCAGCCTGATCGCCCGCCCCGCCAACGTCGAGGGCGCCGGGGAGATCGGACTCGGCGAACTGGTCCGGCAGGCGTTGCGCATGCGCCCGGATCGGCTGGTCGTGGGCGAAGTGCGGGGCGAAGAGGTCTGCGCGCTGCTCAACGCGATGAACACCGGGCACGAGGGCGGAGCCTGCACCCTGCACGCCAATTCGCCGTCGGAGGTCCCGGCCC
This sequence comes from Amycolatopsis orientalis DSM 40040 = KCTC 9412, assembly GCF_000478275.1. Lineage (GTDB taxonomy): Bacteria > Actinomycetota > Actinomycetes > Mycobacteriales > Pseudonocardiaceae > Amycolatopsis > Amycolatopsis orientalis. Next base: position 665,486 of record NZ_ASJB01000083.1, on the reverse strand, counting down.
GGATGGAGGCGCTGGCCGCGCTGGGCGGACTGAAACGGGACGCGTTGCACAGCCAGCTGACCGCGGCGGTGCGGGTCGTCCTGCACATGCGCCGCCTGCCGAGCGGGATCCGGCGGCTGGACGAGGTCGGCGTGCTGCGGTCGTTCCGGGGCGAGGCCAAGGTCGTGCCGGTGTGGAGCCAGGGCCACTGGATCGGCGACGAGACACCGTTCGAGGAGATGGCGGCGTGACTCCGTGGTTCCTCCTTTCCTGCGGCGCGGCGTTGGCCTGCTGGCCGAGACCGGTGGCGGGCACCTCGTTCTCATGGCGCCTCCCTCGGGCCGTTCGCGTGGGCTGGTGGCTGTTGCCTGCTGTGCTCGTCCTGCCGGTTCTCGGGTTCGGCTGGGCGACGGCGACGCTGATGCTCACCCTCGCCGTCCGCCAGGAGCACCGGCACCGGGCACGGGCGAAGGCGGCGATGGCCGAAGCCGAACTCACCGCGTCCGTACTGCGGACGATGATCGGTGAACTCCGGGCGGGCGCCCATCCGGTGACGGCGGCCGAAGCCGCGGCGGAAGCGGTGCCCGCGGCGTCCGGACGGCTGCGCGGGCTGATCGCGGCCGCCCGGCTCGGCGGGACGGCCGATCCCGACGCGCCACCGGCGCTGGTGAACGCGTGGGCGCTCGCGAGCAGGTACGGGCTCCCGATGGCCGACGTGCTCGACGCCGCACGCCGGGACGCCGAGGCGGCGGCCGGTTTCCGCCGCCGTCTCAAGGCCAAGATGGCAGGCCCCCGGGCGAGCGCCACCGTGCTCGCGGTCCTCCCGCTGGTCTGCCTGCCGCTCGGAGAGGCGATGGGAGCGGGTCCGGTCCGCGTCCTCACCGAAACGGGCGTCGGTCGGTTGCTGCTCGTTTTGGGCGCCGGGCTGATCTGGGCGGGTACGGCCTGGTGCCGGGCACTCACCGGGCGGGTGGCGCCATGCTGACCGGAACGGCGTTGATCCTGCTGGGCGCCGCGCTCTGCTGCTGGCCACGTCACGGTCCCTGGGTCGCCGCACGGCCGGGACGTCTCCTCACGTGGCTCCGGGAACGGACGGCGCGGGACAAGGGCGGCTCCGAACTCCTCCGCTCCGCGGCCACCCTCGACCTCCTGGCCGCCTGTCTGGCCGGTGGGCTCCCGGTGCCCGTCGCGCTCGAAGCCGTCGCGCCGTCGGCGTCAGCGGCGACCGCGACGGCGCTGCGTTCGGTCGCGGCGCATCTCGCCGTGGGTGTCGGACCCGCCGACGCCTGGGCTCCGGTCCGTGACCGGCCGGGCCTGACCGAACTGTCCGTCGCCGCGGTGCGCACCGCGAGGGCGGGCACCGCGCTGGCGGCGCACGCGAAAGATCTCGCGTCCCGGCTGCGCGAGTCGCTTTCCGCCGAAGCCGAGGAACGTGCCGAACGGGCCGGAGTGCTGCTGGCCGCGCCGATCGGTCTCTGTTTCCTTCCCGCGTTCCTCTGCCTCGGCGTCCTGCCCGTCGTGCTCGGCCTCGCCGGCCGTCTCGACGGCTTCCTCTGAACGAAAGGCGAATCCCATGAGCAAGTTCCCCACCTTCGGCGAGGACGACGGCATGGCGACGGTCGAATACGCCATCGCCACCCTGGCCGCGGCGGCACTGGCCGGTGTCCTCTACCTGATCGTCAACGGCGAGGCCGTCGTCGCCGGGCTCACCGCGCTCATCGAGCGCGCCTTGTCGGTGAAGTTCTGATGCCCGGCGGCGACCGCGGGTCCGTCACGGTGGAGGCCGCGCTCGGCATCGGCGCGCTGACGTTCGTCTCGGCCCTGCTGCTGTCCGGGATCGGGGTCGCCGCCGATCAGCTCCGCTGCACCGACGCCGCCCGTGAGGCGGCCCGGCTACTCGCCCGCGGCCAGCCCGCCCGAGCCGAACAGGCGGTGCGGGAGATAGCGCCACCCGGCGCCCGGCTGGACGTCGTCCGCGAAGGGGACGCCATCACCGCCGGGGTCGAGGCCGAACCGGTGGCCGGACTGCTGCCCGGCATCCGGCTGCGTTCTCGCGCCTTCGCGATCGCCGAGCCGACCGCCGACCCGGCCGCCGAGCCTGGCGGCGGGCCATGAAGGCGGACGACCGCGGGGTCGCGACCGCGTGGACGGCCTCGATCCTCGCCGTCCTGATCTCCGTGGCGGCGTTCACCTTCTGGATCGGCGCGGCCGTCGCGACCCGGCATCACACCGAGGCCGCCGCCGATCTGGCCGCGCTCGCCGCGGCTTCGCACGCGGCCGACGGTCCCGCCGCCGCCTGCGAACGGGCCCGGCAGGTCACCGTCCGGATGTCGGTCACGCTGCTGACCTGCCGATGGGAGCGAGGCGACGCGCTGGTCGAGGTGCGATCGGCGGTGCCCGGACGCCTGGCGGACATCGGCCAGGCGGAGGCACGTGCCCGGGCCGGGCCGGTCGACCGGCCACCGTGACGGGCGTCGCACGGTGAACGGTCGCCCGGCGGTGACCGGCCGGTAGTACGGGCGAGTAACCGCCGGGCGCGAGCAGCGGTCGTTGGTGCGCGGCGAGCGGTCGAAGTCATGATCAGCGCTCCGCCGAACGGTCACGCCACTCGCCTGTGAGCGGGGTCACGAGGACGAGATGCCCTGCTCGGCTGCGACGAACGGCGCCGTACCGGTCGCGTCCGCCCGTTCATCGGACGTGCGGCGTTCGGTCCGTCCTGTCGGGCTACCGCGCGTTCATCGCTAAGTAACCGCCGGTTGTCGCGTGAGGTCTTCTCCCGATGTGCAACTTGCCGTTTATTGAGATGTGCGCCACCTCGAGAAGGTCGCCGGGTGGCCGCGGCACAGGACAGACACAGGACAGAGTTGACCTGAGGCAGGGACAGTAATGTTGGACGCGAATTGGCCGGACAGCTGGCGGGGCGCCTTCCGCATCGAAATGCGGGCGGAGGCGATCGGCCTCGCGTGGCGTGGCTGGCCGGTGCTCCCGGGAGCGGAGCCCGCCGCGATCACCCCGGAAGGTGACGACCTCACCTGGCGGCGTCCCGTCCCCGCCCAGGACAACTGGCGTGAACTGATCGAGACCCATCCGCACGAGGTCGCCACCTGGTTCGGCGACGACACCCACAGCCTGCTCGTGGCCACCGGCACCGTGCTGGACGCCATCGAGGTCGATGACGAGCTCGGCAAGCGGGCCGCCCGCCTGCTGCGCGCCACCGGTCACCCGGCCCCGATCGTCGCGATGCCGAACGGCCGCTGGCTGTTCCTCACCACCGTCGCCGCGAGCATCCCGCAGGAACTGGCCGCGCAGGCCTCGATCCAGTGGCACGGCGCGAACGACTACATCCCGCTGCCCCCGTCGCCGTTCCAGCACGGTGTCGTGCACTGGCGGGTCAAGCCCGAGGTCTGGGGCTGGCAGCTGCCCGAGGCCGCCGAGGTGCACGACGTGCTCGTCCGTGCGCTGGCCGGTGACAAGGCCGCCGCCCCCGTGGCGACCCTGACCACCGCCGCCTGATCAACCCACAATTTCAAGCCATATCGATTCACACCACCAAGTGGCCTGACCGGTCCCCGTGCTGACGCAAAGCCCCGAGCACGGTGTCCAGAACGGCCACTGCCCCTGCCTTGTCCAGCGGATCGTTGCCGTTCCCGCACTTCGGCGACTGGACGCAGGACGGGCAGCCGGCCGGGCACTCGCAGGAAACGATCGCCTCCCGCGTTGCGGCCAGCCAAGGGACAATTGCGGCAAACCCGCGATCGGCGAATCCCGCACCCCCGGGATGGCCATCGTGCACGAACACCGTCGCCTCCCCGGTGTTCTCGTGCCACGCGGTCGACACCCCGCCGATGTCCCAGCGGTCGCAGGTAGCGAACAGCGGTAGCAGGCCGATCGCCGCGTGCTCGGCGGCATGCAGGGCACCGGGGACGCGCGCCGGATCCAACTCGGCGCACGTCCTCGGTGCCTTGCCAAGATCCTCGGTCCCCACCCTGGAGCCTCCGGTCCCCACCGGCTCCAGAACTTCGGTCCCCGGCCGATGGCCCCCGGTCCCCGCCACGCCATCGGAACCGCCGAGGTCCTCGGACGGGCCGAGCAGGTCCGCCGAGATCGTGTACCAGACGGCGCGGGTGTGCAGGCTCTGCTCCGGCAGGTCGAGCGGAGTCTGGTCCAGCACCTCACCCGAGGGACGCCGCCGCAGGTAGCCGACTACTTGCGAACTCACCGACACCTCGCCGAGGTTCACCGTGACCCCGCCGTGCACCCGGGTCTCCTCGGTGCGCAGCACACTGATGTCGACGATCTCGCGCGGTGACGTGGTCCAGTCCGGATCCTCCGCGTGCACCAGGGCCAGCCCGGTTTCCAGATCCAGTTCGTCGACCACGTAGGACGAACCCTGGTGCAGGTACACCGCACCGGGATGTACCGCGTAACAGGCGGATCCCGGATCGACGGTGCCGAGCATCCGCCCGGAATCGGCCTCCACCACGGCGATCTGCTCGCCGCCGGAACCGCGGATGCCGACGTCGGCGTGCGGCCGGTCGCGTGAAGTCCAGTACCAGCCGCTCGTCCGGCGCCGGATGATCTTCTCCTTGACCAGATCGGAGAGCACCGCCCGCGCCGCGTCGCCGCCGAAGGCCGCGACCTCCGGTTCGGTCAGCGGGAGTTCGGCGATGGCGCAGGCCAGCTGCGGTGCCAGCACATACGGGTTCGACGGGTCGAGGACGGCGGCTTCCACCGGCCGGTCCAGGATCGCGGCCGGATGGTGCACGAGATAGGTGTCCAGCGGATCGTCGCGGGCGACGAACACGACCAGTGCCGCGTCACCCGCGCGCCCGGCCCGCCCCGCCTGCTGCCAGAACGACGCGAGCGTGCCGGGATAACCGGCCAGTACCACCGCGTCGAGGCCCGCGATGTCCACGCCGAGTTCGAGCGCGTTCGTCGTCGCCACGCCGAGCAGCCGGCCGGACAGCAGCGCCGCTTCGAGGGCGCGGCGCTCCTCGGGCAGATAACCGGATCGGTACGCGGCGACGGACTCCGCCAGTGAACCGTCCACTTCGGACAGAATCCGCCGGGCGCCGAGCGCGGTCAGTTCCGCGCCCCGCCGTGACCGGACGAAGGCCAGCGAGCGGGCACCCTCGATGACCAGCTCGGCGAGGATCCGGGAGGCCTCGGCGCCGGCCGAGCGCCGCACCGGCGCCCCGTTCTCGCCGGAAAGTTCCGACAACAGCGGGGGTTCCCACAACGCGACCGTGCGGGCGCCGCGCGGCGAGCCGTCTTCGGTGACCGGGACGCACTCCTGCCCGGAAAGTTTCGCCGCGAACGCCGCCGGGTCCGCCGTCGTCGCCGACGCGAGGACGAAGACCGGCGAAGCGCCGTAGTACGCGGCGACCCGCCGCAACCTGCGCAGCAGCAGCGCGACATGGGAGCCGAAGACGCCGCGATAGCTGTGGCATTCGTCGATGACGACGAACGAGAGCCGCCGGAAGAACCGTGACCAGCGCGCGTGCGAAGAGAGGATCCCCCGGTGCAGCATGTCCGGGTTGGTGAACACCCAGTTCGCGTGCGCGCGGACCCAGTCCCGCTCCTCCAGCGGGGTGTCGCCGTCGAACGACGCCGCGCGCACCTTCTTGATGTCCAAAGAGGACACTGCGCGCAACTGGTCGGCGCCGAGCGCCTTGGTCGGGGACAGGTACAGCGCCGAAGTCCGCTCGTCCTCGACCACCGCCGAGAGCACCGGCAGCTGGTACGCGAGTGACTTGCCCGACGCCGTGCCGGTGGAGATGACGACATGCCTGCCTTCGCGGACCAGCGACGCGGCTTGGGCCTGATGCCGCCACGGCGTCTCGACGCCGCTCGCCGTCAGCGCCTCGACGACCGGGGCCGCGACCCACTCCGGCCAGTCCACCGAATCCGCCGGACGGGCGGGCAGTTCGGCCACATGGGTGACCGGGTACAGCGAAGCCGGGATACCCGCCGTCGCGCGGTCGAGAAGCCGCCGGCCCTTGCCGGATTCCGCCGTGCCGTCCACCTTCGGAAGCTTCGCACAGCACCCCGACAGAAAACGTCCGCCCGCGACCGGAACGGGCCCCGGGGAGGGGCGCGGATGATCGATACAGTGATCAGCCTCACAAGGTAACGGAACGTGCGGTGCCGGGGACGCCTTGCCGCCCGCCATCCCACTACCAATACACTCCCGCAATCCACACCGTCTGTGGCGAGCGTCATGTGAGACGTGCCTTGCAGTGCGACTAGCGTGACGTTCGGTTCAGATCCCCATGCCAACGTCGGCACGCCGGTTCCATCGGCGGATCGTCGTTGGCCAACGGCGACGTCTCCAGGAGGACGAATGTCCCGGCAGTTCCTCGCGGCGGGCGAACTCTCGCTCACCGGAGGTGGTTACACCATTGTCGGTGTAATCGCCGTGGTCGCCCTTGCCGCACTGGTCATCGGCTACGTTCTGCTCAAGGAGGTGCTGGCCGCGGGCCAGGGCACCACCAAGATGCAGGACATCGCGAAGGCAGTGCAGGAAGGTGCGGCTGCCTATCTCAAACGGCAGCGCAACACCCTCGTGATCTTCGGGGGAATCGTGTTCTTGCTGCTCTTCGCCTTGCCGGCCGATGACTGGAACGAGAAGATCGGCAGGTCGATCTTCTTCCTGGTCGGCGCGGCGTTCTCCTTCGCGATCGGCTATCTCGGCATGTGGCTGGCGACGCAGGCGAACCTGCGGGTCGCGGCCGCGTCGCGTGAGGAAGGCGGTCGCGAGAAGGCGATGCGCCTGGCCTTCCGCACCGGTGGCGTGGTCGGCATGATCACCGTCGGCCTCGGTCTCTTCGGCGCCGCGGTGGTCGTCCTGGTCTACACCGGACAGGCGCCGAAGGTGTTGGAGGGCTTCGGTTTCGGTGCCGCGCTGATCGCGATGTTCATGCGTGTCGGCGGCGGTATCTTCACGAAGGCCGCCGACGTCGGCGCGGACCTGGTCGGCAAGGTCGAGCAGGGCATCCCCGAGGACGACCCGCGCAACGCGGCCACCATCGCCGACAACGTCGGTGACAACGTGGGTGACTGCGCCGGGATGGCGGCGGACCTCTTCGAGTCGTACGCGGTCATGCTCGTGGCGGCACTGATCCTGGGCAGCACCGCCTTCGGCGTGCACGGCCTGATCTTCCCGCTCATCGTCCCCGCCATCGGCGTGATCACCGCGGTCATCGGTGTCTACATCACCAAGGCCAAGGCGGGCGAGGGCGGCCTCGTCACGATCAACCGCTCGTTCTACATCTCCGCGGCCATTTCCGCGGTGCTTTCGACGATCGCGGCGTTCGTCTACCTGCCCGGCTCGTTCTCCGAGCTGACCAGCGGGGCCACCACCCAGTCCGGCAGCCCGGCCCTCATCGCGACCATCTCGGTGATCATCGGCATCGTGCTCGCCGCAGTCATCCTGAAGCTCACCGGGTACTACACCGGCACCGAGCACAAGCCGGTGAAGGAAGTCGGCAAGTCGTCGGAAACCGGTGCGGCGACGGTGATCCTGGCCGGTATCTCGGTCGGTTTCGAATCCGCCGTGTACACCGCCCTGGTCATCGGCGCGGCCGTGTTCGGCGCGTACCTGCTCGGCGGCGGCGTGGCGCTGTTCGCCGTGGCGCTGGCCGGAACCGGTCTGCTCACCACCGTCGGCGTCATCGTCGCCATGGACACCTTCGGCCCGATTTCGGACAACGCGCAGGGCATCGCCGAGATGTCGGGCGACGTCGACGAAGAGGCGGCGCAGATCCTCACCGAACTCGACGCGGTCGGCAACACCACCAAGGCGATCACCAAGGGCATCGCGATCGCCACGGCGGTCCTCGCGGCGACGGCGCTGTTCGGGTCCTATCAGGACGCGATCAGCAAGGCGCTGAAGTCGATTCCGGAGGCGGCGCAGGCCAGTACGGACGCGCTGAACTTCTTCGTCAACTCGGTCGTCAGCCCGAACACCCTCGTCGGCGTGATCGTCGGCGCGGCGGTCGTGTTCCTGTTCTCCGGTCTCGCGGTCAACGCGGTGTCCCGGGCCGCCGGCGCGGTCGTCTACGAAGTGCGCCGCCAGTTCCGCGACATCCCGGGGATCATGGAGGGCACCACCCGTCCCGAGTACGGCCGGGTCGTCGACATCGTCACGCGTGACTCGCTGCGTGAGCTGACCACGCCCGGTCTGCTCGCGGTCTTCGCCCCGATCGCGGTCGGTTTCGGCCTCGGCACCGGCGCGCTCGCCGGCTACCTCGCCGGCGCGATCGCGACCGGCACCCTGATGGCGATCTTCCTCGCCAACTCCGGTGGCGCCTGGGACAACGCGAAGAAGCTCGTGGAGGACGGAAGCCACGGCGGCAAGGGTTCGGACGCGCACGAGGCCACCATCATCGGTGACACCGTGGGTGACCCGTTCAAGGACACCGCCGGTCCGGCGATCAACCCGCTGATCAAGGTGATGAACCTGGTTTCGGTGCTGATCGCCCCGGCGGTCGTGCAGTTCTCGATCGGCGCGGACGCCAACGTCGGCATCCGTATCGCGATTTCGCTGGTCGCCGTCGCGATCATCGTCGCGGCGATCGTCGTTTCCAAGCGGCGTGAGTCGGTTCTCTCCGACACACCCGCGGAAGCGAAGGCGTAACGCCGAAGATCCCCACCGCCGGGCCCGTCACGTTTTCCGTGGCGGGCCCGGCGTTTTTGCCGGGGCAGGCTAATCTCTGCGCGTCACGCCGATCCTGTTCCGGGGGAGTCCTGCCATGAGGCGTCCGTTCGCGCTTTTCGCCACCGCGTTCCTGCTGACGGCCTGCGGTGGTGGTGCCGAGACGCCGCCCGCCGCTCCCGCACCTTCTTCTCCCGCCACTTCTTCTCCCGCCGCCGCTGCCGGAGCCTCGTGGATGGACGGCTTCTGCGGCTCGCTGATCGACTTCGCCAAGATCGGCGACTTCAAGATGCCCGAAGTCCAGCAGGGCGATGTCGCGAGCGCGCGGAAGGCGATGGACGAAGCCTTCGGGGTGTTCGCTCCCGGTTTCGACAACGCCGTCACCGGACTGAAGGGGCTCAGCCAGGCGCCGAGCCCGGAAGCCGAGGCCGCACGCAAGAGCCTCGTCGACGCGCTGACGCCGCTGCGCGACCAGGTCGTCGCGGCGAAGACCAAACTGGACGCCGCGCCGAAGGACGACAAGATGGCCGCCGCGGCCGCCGCGGTCTCGTTCCAGCAGATCGGGTCCGCCATCAACGACATGCCCGACCCGTTCCAGCAGCTGGAAACGAACGCGTCGCTGAAAGCGCTGGCAGCACAGGCCCCGAACTGCAAGAAGCTGCCTTCCTGACCTTTCTTGTCGTCACGTTGATTTGCATTGCCCCCCGGGATCGGTACCGTCGGGGGCCAGCTGGGAAGTCGTCAGGTCGGGAGGTGTTTTCGTGCGGCCGCGGTTCACCGTCCTTGCCGCGCTAGCAACAGGTATCGGGCTCGGCCTCGCCGGGTGCGGGCAGCAGCCCGCGGTGACTTCCCAAGCCAGACAAGAAGGTCTCGCGACGGTCAGTGCGTCGCAGGCCGACCCCACCTCCGCCTGGGCGGAGGGATACTGCGGCGCCGCGGGCAGCCTCGTGCGTGCGCTGTCGACGTTGCCCAGCGTCGATCCGAGCACGCTGCAGCAGGCGTCCCGGACCTCCAGTGAGCTGATGGGCTCGGTGGTCGAAGGGCTGAACCGCACGTCCGCCGCGCTCCGGAGCCTCGGCCCGTCGCCGGTCGCCGGCGGCGACGCCTCGCGAACGGCCGCGGTCGCCCAGCTCGACGGCATCCGCGTCCGCGCAGACGACGTCCGTCACCGCCTCGACTCCTCAACCGACGCCGAGGCGACGAAGACGGCCCTTCGCGACGCGAGGTCGTCCCTCGACGAACTCGACCGCCTCGACCTCCTCAGGGGCCTTAACGACGTCCCTCAGCTCGCTTCGGCGAGCAGCCGGATCCCCGCTTGCCAGGAATTGGTCAAGCAACCGCGCTGAGTCACCGGGCTGTCACTGGCCATGAGTCGAACTTGTGTTCTATTCTGTCGGGGTGGACGGGACGATCTCGCTCTTCTCGGCGGAGGCGAGCGGGCCTGGGCTCGCCGACCTCGCCGGTGTGCTGTGCGGGCCCGGGTGGATGGCGGGCTTCGGGCGGACGGCCGCGCGGCTGTCCGCCGTGGTCGACGAGCCGTGGCGGGCGCGTGCCCTGGCGAGGGAATGCCGACGTCGCGGCGCGGAGGCGCAGGTCACCGCCGCGGACTGCGGGCGGCCGCTGGTGAGAACGCCGTTCCGGGTCGATCTGCTGCCGCTGGAACGGCACTGGACCCGTGGTGAGGAAAAGGTACTGCCGGACGGGTTCCGGCTCAACGGGGCGATGCTGAGGATGTGGGCACTGGCGGCGGGTAGCCCGCAGGGCAACGGCTACCTGCTCGCACTCGATCCGGAGGCGCCGGAAACGCACGAACGGCTGATCACGGCGCTGGCCCGGCTGGGCGTCCCGGCGAAAGCCTTCAAGGGTGAAGAGGCGCTGCTGCGCATCACGGGCCGTCGGCGGCTCGCGCACGTGCTGGAGCTGATCGGGGACGCGCCTGTCGGCGCGGAGCCCGCTTGGCCGAGTCTGGTGCCCGCCGTCCGCGCCGGGTGAACCTCGCCAAAATGCCAGGAAAGGTCCTTTCCTCGCAAATTTTGCAAGGAAAGGACCTTTCATGGCACTCGAGACGAGGGGTGTCAGGGCTTCGGCGCCCTGCAGTTCGGATTCGCCAGGTCCAGCTCGCTATGGGAAAGGCAGGACGTCAGCTGATAGGTCTGCTCCCCGTAGTTGATGCCCTTCCGCACGGTCACGTTCCCGGCGGCGTCGACCTCGCACGGGTTGTTCATCGTGCACCGCTGACCGCTTTCGTTGCCGGTGTTGTTGACGCCGACGACCTTCCCGGTCGAGGTCTCGATGATCGGCGAACCCGAGGTCCCGCCGATCGTCTTGCACGCCGAGGTGTACCTGATCGAGTCCTTCCAGACCCAGTCCGCCTCGTGCAGCTCGTGCACGAAACCGTCGATGTTGCAGGAGTAGATCTTCTTCCAGTACCCCGAGACCACGTCCATCGCGACGCCGGCCGAAGGACGGGTCGGCGACAGCGTCAGCGGGGAGATACCGTAGGTCGACTGGATCTTCGAATAGCTGGTGCCGAGCTGGTACAGCGAGACGTCGGTGTCGGTCATCGTCGCGTAGAGCAGCTTCTTCGCCTTGAGTGTGCCCAGCGACGAACGGCCGTCCTTGGACAGCAGGCTGAAGGTTCGTGACGACGGCTTGTTGACGATTACTTCTCCAGGGTCCGGGAAACCTTCTTGGAGGCAATGCCCGTTGGAGAGGACGAGGGCCGGGTCGTCCAGGCTCGCCTCGGGCGGTTTGACCACCGACCCGGAGCAGTTCGACAAGGCCACGGTTCCGGCGAACGTGGTCGTCGCCGCCTCCGCCGGGGTGACGCCGACCAGTGCGGATGCGGTCAGCATGGCGAACAGGGTGCCGAGAAGTCGTCGGGTCACGTGGAGTCCTTTCGGGTCGGCGTGGACATCAAGTGAAGCGTTGGCGGGAAGGACCCACCACCGTCGAACGGAGGGTGTTGACCCGGTCACGCGGGACCCCAGGCGGACGTGTCCGACATCACGTGCTAGGTGTTGAAAGGAAACATCGGCGAGGTCAGCGGCGATGCGCTGGACACACGATCGGCGGCGTGTTGCACCACCTAGACGTGGTCCGGGCGGTGCGAGCGTGCACACTGACGGGTCGAGAGGCGGCGCGAAGGCGCCGAAGATGAGCGGAGAGCAGGACAGCGTGGCAGGAGCACGGACGAAGAAGACCGCGGCGTCGGACGATGGCGCGGGCCGCCGTCGGCTGGTGATCGTCGAGTCGCCGACCAAGGCCCGCAAGATCGCCCCGTACCTCGGCGCGAACTACGTCGTGGAGTCCTCCGTCGGGCACATCCGTGACCTTCCCCGCGGCGCGGCCGACGTACCCGCCCAGTACAAGGGTGAGTCGTGGGCCCGGCTGGGTGTCGACGTCGACAACGACTTCAAGGCGCTCTACGTCGTCACACCGGACAAGAAGTCCAAGGTCACCGAGCTGAAGGGCTTGTTGAAGGACGTCGACGAGCTCTACCTCGCCACGGACCCCGACCGCGAGGGTGAAGCCATCGCGTGGCATCTGCTGGAGACCCTCAAGCCGAAGGTCCCGGTCCGCCGGATGGTCTTCCACGAGGTCACCGAGCAGGCGATCCGCGCCGCGGCCGACAGCACCCGTGAACTCGACGGCGACCTGGTCGACGCGCAGGAGACCCGCCGCATCCTGGACCGGCTCTACGGCTACGAGGTCTCGCCCGTGCTGTGGAAGAAGGTCATGCCGAAGCTTTCGGCGGGCCGGGTGCAGTCCGTGGCGACCCGGATCGTGGTCGAACGCGAGCGTGAGCGCATGCGCTTCACCTCGGCGTCGTACTGGGACATCTCCGCGACGATGGACGCCGGTGCCGAGGCGTCGCCGCGGAACTTCCCGGCCAGGATGATCGCCGTCGACGGCGCGCGCCTGGCCACGGGCCGCGACTTCGGCTCCGACGGGCGGCTGAAGGCTTCGAACAACGAGATCCGTGTGCTGGCCGAGGCCGACGCCGTGCGGCTGGCCGAGGCGCTGAAGAACCGCGACTTCAAGGTCGCGAGCGTCGAGGAGAAGCCGTACACGCGGAAGCCGTACGCGCCCTTCATGACCTCGACCCTGCAGCAGGAGGCGGGCCGCAAGCTGCGGTTCACCTCCGAGCGCACCATGCGGATCGCGCAGAAGCTGTACGAGAACGGGTACATCACTTATATGCGTACCGACTCCACGACGCTGTCGGAGTCGGCGATCTCGGCGGCGCGCAGCCAGGCGACGCAGCTGTACGGCAAGGAATACGTCTCGCCGTCGCCGCGCCAGTACACCCGCAAGGTGAAGAACGCGCAGGAAGCCCACGAGGCGATCCGTCCCTCGGGCGAGGTCTTCCGCACGCCGGGCCAGGTCGCGAAGGATCTGGACACCGACGAGTACCGCCTTTACGAGATGATCTGGCAGCGCACGATCGCGTCGCAGATGGCGGACGCGAAGGGCACCACGATGTCGGTGCGCATCGTCGGCACGGCCACCAGCGGCGAGGAGTGCACCTTCGCCTCCTCGGGCCGCACGATCACCTTCGCCGGGTTCCTCAAGGCGTACGTCGAGGCCGTCGACACCGAAAGCGGTGGCGAGGCGGACGACAAGCAGAGCCGTCTCCCGCAGCTGGTCAAGGACCAGGCGCTGACCGCGACCGACCTGAGCCCCGACGGGCACACCACGTCGCCGCCGGCGCGCTACTCGGAGCCGAGCCTGGTCAGCAAGCTCGAAGAGCTGGGCATCGGCCGCCCGTCGACGTACGCGTCGATCATCAAGACCATCCAGGACCGCGGCTACGTGTGGAAGAAGGGTTCCGCGCTGGTGCCCTCCTGGGTCGCGTTCGCCGTGATCGGCCTGATGGAGCGGCACTTCGAGCGGCTGGTCGACTACGACTTCACCGCCGGGATGGAGGACGAGCTCGACCGCATCGCCGCCGGTGACGAACACCGGACGCAGTGGCTGTCGAAGTTCTACTTCGGCGGCGACATGGGCGTCGACGGTTCCGTCGGCAGGCTCGGCGGGCTGAAGAAGCTGGTCGGCTCCGGCGTCGAGGACATCGACGCCCGCGAGATCAACTCGATCCCGCTGTTCAGCGACGCCGACGGCCACGCCGTCGTTGTGCGCGTCGGCCGCTACGGTCCGTACCTCGAGCGCGAGGTCGACGGCACGTCGCAGCGGGCGAACCTGCCCGAGGACCTGCCGCCGGACGAGCTGACCGCGGAACTCGCCGAGAAGCTGTTCGCGACGCCGCAGGAAGGCCGCGTGCTCGGCACGGACCCGGTCAGCGGGCACGAGATCGTGGCGAAGGAAGGCCGCTTCGGCCCGTACGTCACCGAGCTGCTGCCCGAGCCGGAGCCGCTGCCCGAGGGAGCGACAGCCGCACAGAAGAAGGCCGCGAAGGCGAAGCAGCCGAAGCCGCGTACGGGCTCGTTGTTCAAGTCGATGTCGATCGAGACGATGACCCTCGAAGACGCGCTGAAGCTGCTCTCGCTGCCGCGCGTGGTCGGCAAGGACCCGGAGTCCGGCGACGAGATCACCGCGCAGAACGGGCGCTACGGGCCGTACCTGAAGAAGGGCACGGACTCGCGTTCGCTCACGACCGAGGACCAGCTGTTCTCGATCACGCTCGAAGAGGCACTGAAGATCTACTCGGAGCCGAAGCAGCGTGGCCGCTCCGCGACCGCGAAGCCGCCGCTGAAGGAGCTGGGCGACGACCCGGTGTCCGGCAAGCCGATGGTGGTCAAGGACGGCCGCTTCGGTCCGTACGTGACCGATGGCGAGTACAACGCGACGCTGCGGAAGTCGGACAGCATCGAGGAGCTGACCGCCGAGCGCGGTGCCGAACTGCTGGCGGAGAAGCGCGCGAAGGGCCCGGCGCCCAAGCGCAAGGCTCCGGCGCGCAAGCCCGCGGCGTCGAAGACGACGGCCACCAAGACGGCCGCGGCGAAGAAGACCACCGCGACCAAGACGACCGCGACCAAGACGGCGGCCGCGAAGTCGACTGCCGCCAAGAAGCCCGCTTCGCGCTCTACGGCCACGAAGACGAAGTAGCTTCTGTCGCCGGCCCAGCCCGAGTGTCATAAGGGGTCCCCATAGGACGAAATTCGTCCCATGGGGACCCCTTATGACATCCGGCGGCGGGTGCCGAGAGCGGCCCACCGGAGGCGACACCAAAGGTCCCCCGCTACCGCTCACCGACCGCTCGCCGACCGGCCTCACCCGTTCGAACAAAAGTTCTAAAAATTGTCGGTACCAGGGTGTTCAATGGTCAGGTGAGCACTTCAACGACCGCTGTCTTCGACGTCATCGACGAGGTCATCGCCCCGCTGGCCGCCGAGGTTCCGGAGCGTCCCTCGGTGATGGAGTTCTACGATCCGGAGCTCTCCGTGCCGCCGGTGCTGGCCGACGAGGAGCCGACCCCAGGGCTCACCCTTGCCGAGGAGGTGGAGCAGTACACCCGGTTCGTCAGCGGGATGACGGCGATCGGGCTCGCCCCGGGCGGTGAGGTCACGCCCGAGGCCGTCGGCCTGTATCGCGCGCTGCGCGGAGGGTTCATCCGCGGCGTGGTGACCGGCGTCTTCCCGTCGCGCGCGGAGCCGTGGGAGGTCCGGTTCTTCGGCGACGAGGACTACACCACGGTGCTGAACAAGCTCGGCAGGCGAGCGCGCCTGCGGTCCGGTTTCCTCAGCGCGCTTCCGGGATGGGTGTTCGACGGGCTGCCCGATCACCCGCCGGGCGCCGGCGAGACAATGCGCATCGAGACGGACGCGGGCGGCTTGATCCCCACGCGGGCCCGGGAGGCCGTCGAGGTGATCCGCGAGGGTGCTTCGCGGCCGCGTCACGGCACGGTCCTGGTCGATCTCGCGGTGCGGAACGCCATCCTCGCCGAGTATCCGCACGGCGCGTTCGGCCTGGTGGACAACGACCTCGGCCGCTACCAGTTCAGCGCGGCGATGAACAGCGCCGGCCGCTGGACGCTCACCTGGGGACCGGCCACCCGGTCGACGGCCGAACAGTGGATCGTGAAGGCGGTGCAGAACCATGCGTGAACCGACCACGGTGCGGGAACTGATGAAGCGCGCCGCCGAGCCGGTGCTGCGCGCCGTGCCGGAACGCCGGAGCGTGTACCTGGGCTACGACCCGGAGATCACCGACGACGAGATACGCCGTCTGTGCCCGTCCTACGACGAGCCGGCGGATCTCGTCACGCAGGCCGAGCGGTACGCGGCCAAGGCGGCGATGCTCGAAGAGGCCGGGCTGATGGAGAACGGCGAGATCCATCCCGCCGCGGTCCGGATGCACGGCGTGATGCTGCGGGGTTCGGTGCGCGGCGTCCTCACCGGCGTCTTCGCGTCCGCTCCCCGCTCGGTGCGGGTCGATTGCTACGGCGACGGGCAGCAGGCGGTCGTCTGGCGGATGCGGTCGGGGCGGCGGACCACCTTCAGCCTGAGCGATTTCGGTGAGCTGGGCGCCCGCGTCTTCGGCGGGCTCCCGCACGTTCCCGCCGGTGAAAGCGCCCCGATGCGCATCCGCATCGACGAACACGGCGTGCCGTTGCTCGGTCAGGAGGAAGAGGTCGGCCTGGTCGGCGAGACGCTCAGCCGTCCGCGGACCGGGACGGCGATCCTCGACCTCGTGGCCTTCGGCGGGCTGAACGCCGAGTATCCGGACTACGGCTTCGTCATCGTCGACAACGATTCAGGGAGGTTCGTTCTGTACGCCGCCCCTTCCGAAGGGTGGCTGATGTTCGGTGGAATGGACCGCCGGGCATTGGCGGGCTGGCTGCACGAGGCGGTGGACTTGAGCCGGACGTAGCCGCCTCTTGTGAACGAGGGAGGGCGGCGATGGATCTGGACCGGCCGGCGGCCGACGCGTGGTTCCGGCGTCGAGGGCTGCCGATGGTCATCCACCGGCGAAGGCGAGGGGCGGGCATGGTGCGTCGCTCGACGCCCGGACTGGTGTTCCTGTGCCTGCTCGACCTGTTGCTCGCGGGGCTGCTGAAGCTGCTCGACGTCCCACCGGACGTACTCGAAGCCCGGATGCGCGGCAACGGCCTCGCCTACGTCCTCGGCGTGCTGGCGCTGACGTTCGCCGTGGTCGTGGTGCCGGTGGTCGCCGGCCGCCTGATGGCGAAGCTGCTCCGGGTGCTGAGTCGCGCCCGAGTCCGGCTGGCCGTCATGGTGGCGACGGTCGGGTTCTGGGTGCTGGTGCTGCCGCTCGGTGAACGCCTCACCGGGCTGGTGTCGTGGGAAGACCCGTTGTGGGTCGCCGTGCTCACCAACGTCGCCGCGCTGGCGGTGCTGATGCTGCTGGTGCGGATCGGTGTCGGTTCGATCCTGACCTGGGCGGCGCGCAGCGCGGTCGCCCAGGTCAGGGCCATCGGCACGCTGGCGTCGCGGGCGCTTCCGCTGCTCCTGCTGGTGGTGATGTTCAGCTTCTTCACCGCCGAGCTGTGGCAGGCCGTGGAACGGCTGAGCCCGGGACGGTTGTGGCTGGTGGTCGGCTTCCTCGTCCTGATCGGCGCGGTGTTCCTGGCGTCGATGCTGTCCGACGAGATCAAGGAGCTGAAGTCCTGGACCGTGGAGCCCGGGGCATCCGTCCTGCGCGGTACGCCCTTCGCCGACGACGACACCCCGCTGCCGGCGCGGCGCGCCCTGTCGAGGGTGGAGCGGTTCAACATCGCCCTGGTGCTGTTCCTCGCCCAGGCGGTGCAGATCGTGGCGTTCGGGGTGCTGGTGTTCGCCTTCTTCGTCGTGTTCGGCGTGCTGATCCTCCGGCCGGAGGTGGTGACGGTGTTCGCCGGCCGTGAATCGGCGCCCGGAACCCTGCTGGGTGTCCCCCTTCCGGTGAGTTCCGCGCTCATCAACGTCTCCGTTTTCCTCGCGGTCTTCTCCGGTCTGTACTTCGCCGCATCGACGGCGACGGACGCCCGGTACCGGCGTTCTTTCTTCGAACCTTTGCTGGAGGATGTGAAGATCAGCCTTGCCGCGCGTGACATTTATCTGGCCCATTGGGCGGATGTGCGCCGGGCCGAGGTGGTTACCCTGGAAGCAGAGGACATTCCGTAGTGAGGTGGTCACCATGAGCGGGAAGGGCGATACACCCTTCTTCGATGCCCCCGACTTCGTGAAAGGCGATGGCACTCAGGCAGATCCTCCGGGCGACACGTTCGCCGACCCGGTATCCGGGCTGGTCACGACCAGTACGGCCGCGCAGCCGGACGCTTCGTCGGTGGCAGAAGAAAATCACCTGCCGATCCCCGGGCCGGTGCAGCACGACCCCGAAGTCGTGAGCCGGATGGTCGACGCGGCGATGCTGGCGGAAGAGCAGCCCGCCCGGACGCCGGACACGGGGCAGTCCGCCCTTCTTCCGTCCGCCGGGATCATCAGCACGGTCGGTGAGCAGGGCGCTACGCCGATCGGGATCCTTCCGCAGCAACGCACCTGGCCGTCGAGGCCCCCACAGCTGCTTCGCCAGCCTCGCCGCGCGAGGCAGGAAGAGCCGGTCGACGTCGACGAAGAGGCCGAGGTCGAAGTACGGCGGGCCAAGCGTTCGATGCAGCTTCCGCGGCTCGCCAAGCCGTCGTCCAACACCACCGGTGTGATGATCGCGATCGCCCTCATGATCGTCTTCGCGGTCCTCGCCATCCAGCTGCTGGCCAGCCTCTTCAACAGCATCGCGGGCATCTTCGGGTAACCCGTCCGGCGGTAGCGCCGGACGGGCCCGTCCGTGCCGACGTCACCCATCGGGCTACCCTGGCCCTACGGTCGGGGGACTCGGCGTACACGCGGGTCGCGCCCGGCGCCGCGTGACTAGTGGGGTGGGCGTATCAGCGAGGGCGTGCAATCGGTGCCCGAAGCGGGCACGGGTGGTTCGACGGGCCGTGACACGTCCACCATCCACCGCGTGCGGCGGGTGCTGGCGATCAAGCCGTTCCGCCGGCTCTGGGGTGTCACCTATCTGTGCAGCGTCGCGGACTGGCTGAACCTGCTGACACTGACCGGTCTGGTCACCAAGCTGACCGACAACTACGCCGCGCAGAACTTCGCGTTCGTCGGGGTCGTGCTGACGTCGCTGCTGCCCGGCCTGCTGTTCGCCCCGCTGGGCGGGCTGCTGGCCGACCGGTTCGACCGCCGCAAGGTGATGGTGCTCTGCGACCTCGGCCGGTGCGGGTTCCTGCTGTCGATCGCGTTCGTCGGCACGCCGTGGTGGGTGTTCGTCGGCAACTTCCTGGTCGGCTGCTGCTCGATGATGTGGATCCCGTCGAAGGACGCGGCGGTGCCGAACCTGCTGCGCCGCCCGGACCAGGTCGAGACGGCCAACCAGCTCGGCATGGTGATGACCTACGGCCTCGCGGTGATCACCGCGGCCGGGGCGAACGCCGTGCTCACCGGTAGTAACACCACGTTCCACTTCTTCGACGGTGACGCCCAGCTCGGCATCGCGAAGGTGGCCGTCGTCATCACCGGCATGCTGTACCTGGCCAGCGCCATCGTGATCGCCACCCGGATCCCCGAACTTTCGCTGCGCAACGTCCACGCGGTCGAGAAACCCAAGGTCAAGGCCGCCGACGAGGAGAAGTTCGGCTTCCGCCAGATGATCTCCGACGGCGCCCGTTTCGTGCGGACGACGCCGCTGGTACGCGGGCTGATGATCGGTGCTTTCGGTGCTTTCGCCGCCGGTGGCGCGGTGATCGGTTCGGCCAAGCCGTACTCGTCCAGCCTGCTCGCCGGTGACGCGGCGTTCAACCTCCTCGTGCTCGCCGTCTTCCTCGGACTCGCCACCGGGATGGCCGTGGCGCCGAAGCTCGCCCGCCGTCTCGCGCACGATCGGCTGTTCGGCATTTCGATCGTCGCCGCTGGTCTCTGTCTCATCGTCGTCGCGCTGTCGCCGCACCTCGCCGTTTCGCTGGTCGCCGTCGCGGCCGTCGGGGTCTGGGCCGGGACGGCGTTCCTGACCGGTGTCACGATCATCGGCTCGCGGATCGAGGACTCCATCCGCGGCCGGATCAACGCGATCTACCAGTCGCTGATGAAGATCGTGCTGTTCGGCTCGACCGTGCTGGTGCCGGTGCTGATCAGCCTGGTGCAGTCGCGCAAGATCGACGTCTGGGGCGGCCAGATCACGATCGACGGCACGCGGCCGGTGATGATCGGCGGCGGTGTCCTCGCGCTGCTCGCCGGGATCTTCGCCTACCGGCAGATGGACGACAGGCGCGCCGAGCCGATCCTCGCCGATCTCCGCAACGCGCTTCGCCGGAGCCCGCGTCGCGTCAACGGGCTGCTGATCGCGCTCGAAGGCACGCGGGCGGTCAACACCGAGACCCAGGCCGCACGGCTCGCCGAATGGCTGCGCGCGGGTACGCGTCCCGTCGTCCTGGCGGCCGACCCGGCTCTGGACGACCAGCGGCTTGCGAAGCTCCTCTCCGGTGCTTCGCTGTCCGGCGCGCGGGCGCAGGCGCTCGCCGCCGCCGCGGTCCGCGCCGACATCGTCGAACGGGACATCCAGCCGGCGCTCGACGCCGGTTCGGTCGTGGTGATGGAACGGTTCGTGGATTCGCCGCTGGCGCATCTGTCCGCGGTCGCCGGACTGGACAGCCAGGAACTCGAAGGGCTCGCCGACTGGGCGACCGGCAGGCTGCGGCCCGACATCACCGTCCTGCTCGACGCCGATCCCGGCACGGTGATGGTGAAGTCGGAGTCGCTGGACGCGCAGTGGCGGGTGCAGCATCTGCTCACGGAGATGGCCGCCGCCGATCCGGACCGGTATGTCGTGGTGGACGCGGACGGCACCGAGGACGAGGTGAGCGACCGGATCCGGACCGCGATCCGCGCGGTGCTCGTCGGCAGGCTCGCCGGGCTCGCCCCGGCGGAGGAAAAGGTCGAGGTGAGATGACGGAAGCCCCTGTGCTGATCGGTGTCTGGAAGCAGCTCGTCGGCCAGGAGCCCGCCGCGCGCACGCTTTCCTCGGCGTCGGCGGCGGCCACGCGGATCATCGAGAACCAGCCCGTCGCGCCCGGTGCGATGACCCACGCGTGGCTGGTCACCGGCCCGCCCGGATCGGGGCGTTCGACCGCCGCGAGGGTGTTCGCGGCGGCGTTGCAGTGCAGCACCGGCACCGGTTGCGGGGAATGCCCCGGCTGCCGCACCGTGCTCGCCGGTACCCACGCCGACGTCAAGCTCGTCGTGCCTGAGGGTCTCTCGATCTCGGTCGCCGAAATGCGTTCGCTCGTCCAGGCCGCCGCCCGCCGCCCGACCAACGGGAAGTGGCAGGTGGTGATCATCGAGGACGCCGACAGGCTGACCGAAGGCGCGTCGAACGCGTTGCTGAAGGCCGTCGAGGAGCCGCCGGACCGCACGGTGTTCCTGCTGTGCGCGCCGTCCGATCACCCGGACGACGTCTCGGTGACGATCCGCTCGCGGTGCCGTCTGGTCACCCTGCGGACGCCGCCGCCCGAAGCGATCGCGCAGGTGCTGGTGGAACGCGACGGTGTCGACCCCGAGCGCGCGCGGTGGGCCGCGTCCGTCTCGAGTGGACACGTCGGCCGCGCGCGGCGGCTCGCCACCGACGAGGCGGCCCGGCAGCGGCGGACGACGGTGCTGCGGATCCCGCTCGGCCTGCGCCGTCCGTCCGATGTGTTCACCTGCGCCGATCAGCTGATCAGCGCGGCCGAGGCCGACGCGGGCGAGGAGAGCAAGGTCCGCGACGAGGCCGAGCGTTCCGAACTCCGCACCGCGATGGGTGGTGACGGCATCGGAAAGGGCGTCGCCGGAGCGAAACGGGCCGCCGAAGCCGCGGTGAAGCAACTCGAGAAGCGCCAGAAGTCACGGGCGACCCGGACGCAGCGGGACACTCTCGACCTCGCGCTGGTGGACCTCGCCGCGTTCTACCGGGACGTGCTCGTGACCGCGAGCGGCGCGAAGGCGACGCTGAACCACCCCGACCACGCCGCGGAAATCGCCCAGGCCGCCTCCGCCTGGGCGCCGGACTCGATCCTGCGCCGGCTCGAAGCCGTCCTGGAATGCCGCGACGCCATCGACCTGAACGTGAAGCCGCGAATCGCCGTCGAAGCCATGGTCACCACACTGCGCCAAGGCTGACGCGCCTACCCCAGCCCCCCCCGCCCGTCCCAGGGGGGCGTCCCCGAGTCCAGTCTACCGGGGGTGGGGCGGGGAAAGTGCTGGTAGCGCGAGTTGTCCACAGTGGGAGCGGGTTGTGGATAAGTGCTGTGGGTAAGTGAGGAACCTTCGGGTCTCCGGTAAGTCACGGTCCCGACGTCTCCAATGTGGCAGGGGAGACGCTCCCTGGCCCCAATGCCACATTGGGGCCAGGGCCCGCGCACATTGGGGACACGGCCCGCGGCGAGCCAGGCAAAGCGAAGGGGACCTTCGCCGCTCGAAGCGAAAGCGGCGAAGGTCCCCTTCGGCTCACTGAACTCAAGCGAGAGAGGGTGGCACGAACGGGCCTCCCACGCGGGGGCAAGGCGTGAAAGGACCGTTCATCACCCTCCTCGCCCCGTCTAGTCCCGCGGTCGCGGTGAAGGCTTGAAGCCGGGCGAGTCCTTCGAGACCGGAACCGGAACAAGCCGGCGTCGTCCCGGCATCGCGGCGACGAGGACGACACCGATCAGCAGCATCGCCGTACCCGTCCAGAACATCGGCACGGTGTCGTACGCGGCGTTGGTGTAGGCCAGGTTCTTGACCGGGCCCTTCGGCGCCGCGCCACCGTTGTTGCCCGCGGGCGGCGGGGTCACCGTGCCGCACTCCACCCCGCCGGCCGGCGCGTACGCCCGGGCGATCTGCTCACCGAGCGAGATCTGGGCCAGCGACGAAGGCAGCTTCTTCGCGGCGTCCGGCGGCAGCGCCTTCTGCAGCGCGGAGGTCGGCAGGATCTGCAGGTCCAGCAGTCGCGCCGAGGCGCCCATCTGGAAGCCCTTGAACGGCGACGTCATGTCGCTCGACTTCTGGTTCAGCCCGGCGATCGACAGCTTCAGCACGCCGAGGTCGAGGGTGAGCCCGTTCCCGGCTTCACCGCCCGGAAGCTGTTTCGTGGCACCGTTCAGCATCTCGGCGAGGCCGCCGATGACCGGCACGTTCTTCAGCTGCTCGAAGCCCGGGACCTGCTTGAGCGACGGCAGCGGGATGCCGATCGGGATGTCCTTGGTCGGGTTGTTCGCGTCGAGGGTGTACAGCACCTTGTCACCGCGGACGATCTGCAGCACCGGAGCGGTGTACTCGACCTTCGACGTCTTCTTGTCGCCGGTCGAGGTGACCCGCAGCGTCGGCTGGCTGGCGACCTTGATCGTCAGGCCGAGCGGCGTGCCCTTCAGCAGTTCGATGCTGGCCGCCTGCAGGGTCGACGTCGATTCGACGGCCTTGTTCTTCGAGCCGGGGATGTCGACCAGCCGCACGACCGAACGCGACGACAGCGTGTTCGGCAGGCTCAGCACCGCGCCCTTGCCGTCGCTGCCCGCGCTGGTCCCCGACAGCAGCCCGCCCAGGTTCGCCAGCGGGCCGGGCAGTCCGGCGAGGCCGGCCTTGAGCTGGTCGCTCGCCGCGGTGAGTTGCTCGGCGCCCGGGATGTTCGGGATCGTCGGCAGCAGCGCGAGGTTCGCGATCGACGTGCTCGAATCGGCGATCGTGCCGACGCACGGCCCGAGCGTCGGGCTCCAGCGCGCGTGCGCCTCACCGTTCAGCAGGCCGAGGTTGAACAGCGGGTTCTTCGGCGCGTTGAGGCCGCCGCTGATCGGCTTCGGGTTGTCCGGCAGCGCCGTCTGCACGAGGCTGCCCGGCGTCTGCGGCGCGTTGCCCGCGGCCGACAGACCGAACGGCGACGACTGCGCGATCGACTTCTCGTAGTTCAGGTACGCCTCGGAGTTGGCCTGGGCGCTGGAGAGTCCCATCCCGGCTTCGAGCGCGGACTGTTTCGGCAGCATCTCGCCGGCGCCGGGCAGGATGGCGCTCGTCGGCACCGCGTTCGGCAGCAGCCGCAGCACGCCGAGGGCCGCCCCCGCGTCACCGACCGCCCTGCCCAGCGGCTGCGGTCCGATCGGCGCCGACATCGGCGGCTGACCCGGGTTCGCCGGATCGGGGATCGGCGTCGTGGGCATCGTCTGGGCGGTCGCCGGAGCCGCGGTCAGCAGAAGCAGGGCCGCGGCGGCCGGAAGCGCCAGCACACGGGGCAGTCGTTGCCGCATGAACAGGTCCTCCAGTGGGGATGGGCCGATCTTGGGGGACTGAGACCGGCGTCATAGGACCTTAACGACGGTGGCCCTGGAAGGTGACGTTCAAGCCTCCGCTACACTTGACCCCGTCATCGGGTGCGAGCCCGATGTCCGCCGCCTTAGCTCAGTCGGCCAGAGCGATTCACTCGTAATGAATAGGTCAGGGGTTCGATTCCCCTAGGCGGCTCCGCAGGTCAGGGCCTCATTCGGATACTCCGGATGGGGCCCTGACCTGTTTCCGGGGCAGTCGCGCGGCCGCGACGAAAGTTCACCCGTTGGTGTCACCCCTTGAGGAACATCCGCGACAGTGACGTGCCGACACCGGTGAGGTGGTCGACGAGGGTGTCCGCGTCCGCGTCGAGCAGGCCGGAGCGCCACGCGAGCATGATCTCCACGAAGCCGCCGATGCCCAGCAGGACGTTGACCCGGAACTCCAGCCCGTCCACGTCCGGCTTCAGATGCGGCCGGGCCAGTTCGATGAGCAGCCCGGTGGTCTCCTGGACGGTCTGCCGCCGCAGCTGCTCCAGCACCGCGCTGCCCGCGTGGTCGCCGAACAGGATCTGCGCGCGGGCGGGCTCCTCCTGCACGTGGTGCACGACGACGTCGACAGCGGCGCGGAGCTGGTCCAGGGCGGGTTGCTCGATGTGGGCGGCGACCGCGTCGAGGACCATCCGCAGGGTTTCGTCGCGGACCTGTTCCCAGGCGGTGGCGAGGAGTTCGTCGCGGTTGGTGAAGCTTTCGTAGAAGTACCGGTCGGTCAGGTTCGCCCGCGCGCAGACCCCCCGCATGGTGACCGCCGCCCAACCCTGTTCCTGCCAGATGTCCAAGGTGGCGCCGAGCAGGGCGAGCCGTCGTTCGGCGCGGCGCTCGTCGGCGGTTTTGCCGCTGTAGCGGCGGGACGCGGTCACCCCTCCATCTTGACAGCAGGTGCCCTCAGATTCATTCTGAGGGCATGCGACCGCAGAATGGCCTGCGACCCGGTTTGGCCGCCACGCTGACGTCCGCCTTCGTGCGGCCGATCGCCAACGCGATCCCTGCCAACCGGGCAGGCGTCGCCTTCTCCCGCGCATTCATCGCGAGCAGCCTGTGGTTGGCTTCGCCGCCACTGAAGGGAAGCCGCATCGAGCCGGGCGTCCGCGGCGAGTGGGTTCGCGCGCCCGAGGTGACCGAGGGCAACGCGGTGGTCCTCTATATCCACGGCAGCGGGTACGCGCTCTGTTCCGCTCGCACGCATCGCGGGCTGACCACGCGGGTCTCCGCGGGCACCGGGCTGCCGGTGTTCGCCTGCGAGTACCGGCTCGCGCCCCGGCACCGGTTCCCGAACGCCGCCGACGACGTCCGCGCGGCCTACGAACGCCTTGTCGGCCAGGGATACCGGCGGATTCTGGTGGCAGGCGACTCCGCGGGCGGGCATCTCGCGGTCGACCTCGCCGCGCAGCTCATCCGAGAGCGCAAGGCGTCACCCGCCGCGCTCGCCCTCTTCTCGCCGTTGTTCGACGTGACCTTCGGGCTCGCGGCGGAACGGGAACGTATGCGGCCCGATCCGATGATCTCCGCCGCCGCGGCCGCCCGGCTGGTCGGTCTGTACACAGTGGACGCCGATCTCGCGTCGACGCGGCTGCGGTTCGCCTTCGACGACATCAAGGGCTTCCCGCCGACGCTCATCCAGGCCGGCGGCCTCGAAATGCTCGCCGCCGACGCGATCGAACTGGACAGGGCGCTGCGCCGCGCGGGGGCGGACTGCGAACTTGACATCGTCCCCGGCCAGATGCACGTCTTCCAGGCATTGACCCGCTTCATCCCCGAAGCGGCACCGGCGATGGAGCGGGCTTGCCGGTTCCTCACCGGCAATCTTCCGGCGATCGTGAGGGCGGCATGACGAAACGGACCCACGGAGCGCATGCCGTCGTCACCGGCGCGGGCAGCGGTATCGGCCGGGCGATCGCGGCCGAACTCGTCCGGCGTGGCAGCCGGGTCGTCTGCGCCGACATCGACCTCGAAGCCGCCGAAGAGACCGTGAGGATGCTCAAGGACAAGGGCGAAGCGGTCGCCGTCGCCTGTGACGTGTCCATTGTGGACGACGTCGCCGAACTCGCGAGCCAGGCGCGTTCCTGGCTGGGCCGCGAGCCGGACCTCGTCGTCAACAACGCCGGGATCGGCGCGGGCGGAACCCTGGTGGGAGAGAGCCCGCTGGCTGACTGGCAACGGACCCTCGGGGTGAACCTCTGGGGCGTGATCCATGGCTGCCACACCTTCGTGCCCGCCATGCGAGCGGCGAAGGCGGGCGGCGTCATCAACGTCGCCTCGGCGGCCGGGTTCACGGCCGCGCCGAGGATGGCCGCGTACAACGTGAGCAAGGCCGGGGTCGTCAGCCTTTCCGAAACCTTGGCCGCCGAGTTGTCCGGCACCGGCGTCGCGGTCACCGTGCTGTGCCCGACTTTCGTCCGCACCAACATCTTCGGCGGCGAACTCATCGACGCCGGAGCACGCGGTCTCGCGCAGCGGGTCTCCGATGTCGTCGGGTTCTCGCCGGAGCGCGTCGCCCGGATGACGCTCGACGCCCACGATCGCGGGCGCCTGTACGTGGTGCCGCAGCCCGACGCCCAGCTTTTGTGGCACGCCAAGCGGTTCGTGCCGGTCCCGTATACGCGGATCGCCGGTCTCCTCGGCCGGTTCCTGCCCGCCGAAAAGGAGAAGTGATGGCCTACGACTTCGCCGCGATGCTCCAGACCATCAAGGACAAGCAGTGGTCGCTGGCCGACATCGACTGGGACGCGCCCGGCGCCGAGACGATGACCGACGAACTACGCGCCAAGATGCGGCCGTTCATGGCCGATCTCGTGTGGATCGAGCACGTCGGAGCGCGCGGCTTCGCGTCGCTGGCCAAGAAGGCGCCGACGCCGGTGATCCAGGAGATCTACCGGTATTTCCACGCGGAGGAACAGAAGCACGCCAACGCCGAGCTGGCGCTGATGAAGCGCTGGGGCATGCTCGACGAGAACGGTTCGATGCCCGAGCCGAACATCAACGTCAAGCTGGCCATCAAGGTCCTCGACGACTACGGCGACTCGCTGCCGTTGACCGCGCTGGCCACGCTCATCCCGCTGCTGGAATGCGCGCTCGACGGGGCACTGGTGAAGTTCCTGCTCGAAGAGGTCTCCGATCCGGTGTGCCATCAGGTGTTCCGGCATATCAACTCGGACGAGTCCCGGCACATCACGGCCGATTTCGAGGTGCTGGAACTGATCGGCGCCGGCTCGACGACCAAGATCGTCACCGAATCCGTCGGCTCGCTCAAACCGCAGATCGTGCTGGGCCTGATCGTGGTGTTCGTCCCGCTGATCAACAAGATGCGGGACAACATCGTCGCGATGGGCCTGCCGGAGAAGAAGCTGTACAACGCCGTGAAGCGGTTCTCCGCGATCGGCGGCCGCGGCGAGTTCACCAAGCGCATCCCGGCCTATCACGTGCTCAAGGCGCAGGCGGCGATGATCGTCGACCGCTCGCACGTCTACCACCGGCTGCTGGCCGACCCGATGGTCAAGGTGACCCGCCTGATCCCCGCGCGGCTGCTGGGCAAACCGCAGTCGTGGACCGAGGAGATCACCCACGAACCGGTCGCGTCATGATGCTCGGCGAGTTCCGGGGCGAGGTGCTGCGCGGCACCGAATGGTTCGGGCACGACTTCGCCGGGCAGCGGGTCGCCGTCGTCGCACCCGGCCGCGAGGCCGCGCAGATCGTGCCCGAGGTGGCGGCCACGGCGCTTTCGGTGAAGGTGTTCCAGGAGGAACCGGACTGGGTGGTGCCGATGCCGGTCCCCGGGCCGACCGTCGTCGGGATCGCCGTCGCCCGCGTTTTCCTGCGCTGGCAGGTGAAAGACCCCTGGCTCCGCCGACTGCTGACGCCCGACCGCCGCTTCGGCTCGCGGAAGACCGCACCCGGCCTCGGCTATTACGGCGCGCTCGCGCGGCCCGGTTGCAAGCTCATCACCTGGCCGGTCTACGCCTTCGCGCCCCACGGTGTCCGCACCGCCGAGGGCATCGAGCATCAGGCGGACGTCGTCGTACTCGGCGCGAGTTCGCTGTTCGCCAAGGAAGGACTTCCCGCATGACCACGCCCGACCACGAGATCGCGATCATCGGCGGCGGTTTCTCCGGCATCGGCGCCGCGATCCTGCTGGAGAAGGCGGGTTTCGGCGACTTCCTGATGCTGGAGGAGGGTGACGGCGTCGGCGGCGCCTGGCACTGGAACACCTATCCCGGCGTCGCCGTCGACATCCCGTCGTTCAGCTACCAGTTCTCGTTCGAGCAGATCTCCGGCTGGTCGCGGGTCTACGCACCGGGCCGCGAACTGAAGGCCTACGCCGACTACTGCGTCGACAAGTACGACATCCGCCGCCGCACCCGCCTCGGGGCCAAGGTCGTCGCCGCGACGTTCGACGACGAAACGCATTTGTGGCGCCTCGAAACCGCCGACGGCTGGTCGATGACTGCGCGGTTCGTCGTCGGCGCCACCGGCGTGCTCACCCAGCCGAAGCCGCCGGACATCGACGGCCTCGCCGACTTCCGCGGCACCGTCATGCACACCGCCCGCTGGGACCACGGCGTCGATCTGCGCGGGAAACGCGTCGCCGTCGTCGGGACCGGAGCCTCGGCCGTGCAGGTCATCCCGTCCATCGCGCCGGAAGCTGGGCATTTGACGGTGTTCCAGCGGACGCCGATCTGGTGCCTGCCCAAACCCGACGCCGCCCTGCCCCGGCCCGCGCGGCTGGCGCTGCGAAGGCTGCCGGGCGCGAAACTGGTTTCCCGGCTGGCCAGTCAGGCGCTGGTCGAACTGACCTTCCCGCTGGCCGCGCACTTCCACCAGCTCCTGCCGACCGCGGGGGCCGGCGAGCGGATCGGGCTCGCGCATCTGCGCCGTGCGGTGAAGGACCCGGCGACCCGCGAGAAGCTCACCCCGCGTTACGCGCTGGGCTGCAAGCGGCCGAGCTTCTCCAACGACTACCTGCAGACGTTCAACCGCGACGACGTCACGCTGGAGACCACGAGCATCGACGCGATCACCGAACACGGCGTGCGCACCGTCGACGGCACCGAACACGCTGTCGACGTCCTCGTGCTGGCGACCGGGTTCAAGGTGTTCGAGAAGGGCAACATGCCCGCCTTCACCGTGCGCGGAACGGGCGGTGCCGATCTGGAGAAGTTCTGGGAGGAGAACCGGTTCCAGGCCTACCAGGGAGTCAGCGTCCCCGGTTTTCCCAACCTGTTCACCATTCTCGGGCCCTACGGCTACAACGGTTCCTCGTACTTCAACCTCATCGAGACACAGACCGCGCATATCGTCCGGTGCCTGCGCAACGCGCGCAAGACCGGCGCGACGCGGGTGGAGGTCACGGCCGAGGCCAACGACCGGTACTTCCAGACCATGCTGGACCGCCGCAAGCACCAGGTGTTCTTCCAGGACAGCTGTTCGCTGGCCAACAGCTACTACTTCGACGCGAACGGGGACGTGCCGTTCCGGGCGTCGCCGACGCTGGAAACGATGGTGACGAGCCGGTTCTTCGACCTCGACGACTACGCCTTCGCGGACGGCCGGTGAACACTGGCTGAAGTCCGCCGCCCCTGGCCGAAATGAGCCTTAGGTTCGATTTCCCGAACCTGGAGGCTGGTCTTGGAAGGCTTTCCCTGGGACGTCCTGCTAGCGGTGGTCGGGATCGCCGTCCCGGCCGTCGCGTTCCTGTGGGAGTTCGTGCTCGTCGGCCGCAAGCGGCTCGGCTACCGCGTGCAGATGGACACCCCGACCGGATCCGAACGCGGGTTCGCGCCGACGGCCGACGCGCTGGCGCAGCTGCAGCACGAGAACGGCGAGCGGCTCGTCGACCCGTCGTTCGTGCTGCTGCGCATCGAGAACAGCGGCACCACCGACATCGACACCGACGACTACGCGGTCAACGAGAACGACCGCGTCGGCGTCCGCGTGAAGTTCCCCGGCCGTACCGTGGCCGGGATGGTGGTGACCGAACTCAGCTCGCCGCATCTGCACGAATGTTTCGGCGACGACTCCGGGTTCGGCGCGCGCGACGAGAATCCCGAGCGGCCGGTCGGGGTGATCGACCTGCCGAGGGTGCCGCTGAACCGCGGCGCGCACTACAAGATCCTCGCCGTACTCGACCGGATCCCGAACGGCTCGACCGAAGACTTCGCCGATCCCCAGGTCGTCGGGGAGATCAAGGGCGGCAGCCTCCGCGAGACCAAGAGCCGCACCGGGCCGACGGGTTCGGTGATGGCGCTGATCCTCTTCCTCGTGGTGCTCAGCATCTTCCAGCTGGCCCGCTCGCTGGTCTTCGACGAGAAGCCGCCTCCGCTGGATTGCGCGTCCGGGAAGCTTACGATCACCGGATCGACGGCGTTCACGCCGGTGCTGAAGGAGGCGACGGCCTCGTACACGAAGACGTGTCCGGGCGCGTCCTTCGTCTTCGACACCCGGGGGAGCGCGGAGGGGCTCGGCAGCCTGAACCAGGCCGGGAACGACGGCGTGCTGGCGTTCTCCGACGGCGCCAAGGGCGAGGGCTTCCCGCAGCTGCTGCCGCGTCCGGTCGCGTTCTCGCTGTTCACGCTCGTGGTCAACAAGGAGGCGGGCGTCCAGGACCTTTCGCTCGCGCAGATCCGCGACCTCTACGACGGCAAGATCGCGAACTGGCGGGAGATCGGCGGCAAGGACCAGCCCGTCCGGCTCGTCGACCGGCATTCCGACTCGGGCACGCGGCGGACGTTCGAGGTCCGGCTCCTGGCGGGCAAGCGGGAGCCGGGTGACAACTCCGACGACTGCCTCAAGCAGGCGCCGGGCGCCCAGCCGGGGGTGGTGCGCTGCGCGAGGCCGTCCACGAACGACGTCCTCGACGCGGTGGCGCGGGTCCCCGGCGCTCTCGGCTACAGCGAACTGGGGGCGGCGACGAAACGCGAAGAGGTTCTGCCGGTCCGGATCGACGGCCACCAGGCGACCCTGGAGGGGGCGATCCACGCGGCGTACCCGTTCTGGGAGACCGAGTACGCCTACACGTTCGGGGAGCCGAAGGCCGACTCGCTCGTCGCGAGCTTCCTGCGGTACCTGACCAACCAGGTCGGGAAGGACATCGTGCGGTCGCACGGGCACCGGCCGTGTGCCGAACTGGCGAATCCGGTCCTCTGCCGTCCAGGTACGTGACGCGCGTGAAGGCCCCCTTTCCTCGGCTCAGCCGTGGGAAGGGGGCCTTCACGCGCGAAGAAGGGTCAGGCAGGCGGCTTCAGGGTGACGACGGTGGCGCTGGTCTCGCCGCGCGGCGTCCGGTACTTGATCTCGTCGCCCTCCTTGGCGCCCACGAGCGCGAGGCCGAGCGGGCTGTCCGAGGTGACCGTCGAGGCGTCGGCGTCCTCGCCGGGGATGGTGACGACGTGGAGTTCGTCCTCGTCACCGTCGGAGAACCGGAGGGTGACGGTGGTGCCGTCGGGGAGCAGGCCCTTGCTGTTGCGCCCGCCGTGCTCGAGTTTCGCGGCGACGTCGGCGATGCGCCGGTCGAGGTAGGCCGCGGCTTCCGCGCGGTCCAGCACCTCCGCCTGGTCTGCCGCGTCGCCGGTTCGTTCCTGTTCGCCGACGAGCGGCGCCATCGCGTCGCGCTGCGCACGCAGATCGGCGAGTTCCTTCTCCAGCTGCCGGCGCGCGGCCGGACTGAACCCGTTGTCCCCTGAGGTCACCATGCCGGGCATTGTCCGCTACAGATCGGCTGCGAGCCACCTAGATTTTTCACCCGCTGTGATCGGCCAGGACGGACGGCCTAAGCTTCAGGTCCCCTGTCCTGAAGACTTCGTGTAAGGAACCCCGTGACCGTCGTGCCGGGCCGCAGCGAGCGGCTTTCCCCCAACCAGCTGCAGAAACAGGAGCAGATCGTCGAAGCGGCGCGCGTCGTGCTGGCCAGGGACGGGCTCGCGGGATGCACGGTGCGGGCGATCGCGGAGGCCGGGCCGCTCACGAAAAGTGCGATTCATTACTACTTCGCGGACATCGACGTCCTGATCGACCGGGCCATGGCGGCGCATATCACAACGTTCGCGGCCGATTTGCGCAAAATCGCGGCGAACCACGATCACCCGGATGAGCGGCTCTTCGCCGCGCTCGAAGCGTTCCTCGCCGAGTTCTCCGGCCGCCCGAACGCGGCCTTCCTCTGGTTCGAGTACTGGATCGCCGCGGGCCGCGCGCAGCATCCGCAGGCCATCGACGTCATGCTGACGTCGATCACCGAACTGCTCGCGGAGCTCCTCGCCCCGTTGGACGTCGAGGACCCGCGGGCACGGGCGAGGGCCCTGCTGTCGTATCTCCTCGGTGCGATCGTCCAGCAGCGCGTCCGGCGGCGGCCGTTCGCCGCACTGCGCGGCGACATCGAAGCGCTCTGTTTCGCGAACTACGGGTAGAAATACGCATTAGATCCGTACCGTTACGGATTGTTCGGTCCACCGGCTCCCGCCATGGTGAGGTTCCCTTCCCTTGCCTGAGAGCTAGGAGACGACGATGCGCATAAGACGGTGCATGGCCGTGGCGATCGCGGCCGTCGCGGCGTTCACCATCCCGGTCGCCGCGAGTCCGGCGACCGCGGACCAGCGGGCCGAAGAAGCGCAGGTCCAGATCTACGAGGTCTTCGGAACCGGCACCTCGCAGCAGCGCACCCAGATCTCCCGGCTGGGCGTCGACGTCCTCGGCACCTCCGGCTCCACGACCACGTTCATCGGCGAGGAACGCGACGCGGCGAAGATCCGCTCGCTCGGCTTCCGCGTCGAGCAGCGCGGCGTCGTCGACCGCTCGCCCGAGGTGAGCACGAACGCGATCAACGACTTCCCGCCCGCCGACTCCGGCTTCCACAACTACACCGAGGTCACGACGGAACTGCGCAACGCCCAGACGAACTACGGTTCGATCGCGCGGCTGAGCAGCGTCGGCAACTCCTACCAGGGCCGCGCGCTGAACATGCTCAAGATCAGCGACAACGTCGGCACCGACGAGAACGAGCCCGAAGTCCTCTTCACCTGCAACCAGCACGCCCGCGAGCACCTCACCACCGAGATGTGCCTGCGGATCGTGAACCGGTTCACCCAGGGCTACGCCTCCGACCCGGCGATCAAGCGGTTCGTCGACAGCACCGAGATCTACGTGATCCCGAACGTCAACCCGGACGGCTCGGAGTACGACATCTCCGGCGGCAGCTACAAGTACTGGCGCAAGAACCGCCAGGGCAACGGCACCGACCCCAACCGCAACTGGGGTTACAACTGGGGCTGCTGCGGCGGTTCGTCGGGCTCGACGACCAGCGAGACCTACCGCGGCCCCTCGGCCTTCTCCGCGCCGGAGACGAAGGCGGTGTCGAACTTCGTGAACTCGCGCAAGATCGGCGGCGTCCAGCAGATCAAGGCGAGCATCGACTTCCACACCTACTCGGAGCTCGTCCTGTGGCCGTTCGGCTTCACCTACAACGACACCGCCCCCGGGATGACCGCGGCCGAGGCGCAGCGTTTCCAGACGCTGGGCAGGCAGCTCGCGGCGACCAACGGCTACACGCCGCAGCAGTCGAGCGACCTGTACATCACGGACGGGACGATCGACGACTGGATGTGGGGCACGCACAAGATCCTGAGCTTCACCTTCGAGATGTACCCGCGGGGTTCGAGCCCCGGCTTCTACCCGCCCGACGAGGTGATCGTCCGGGAGACCACGCGTAACGACAAGGCCGTGGACCTCCTGCTGAACACCGCCATCGGCTGACGCACGTGGGCTGAAAGCGTCCTTCACCGCTCCATCCATGCCCCCGCCGCCGCCCTCAACGGAGGCGCTGCGCGCCCGGCCTGGATTCCAGCGGTGAAGGACGCTTTCGTCGCGTCTTATGCGGGCATGGTCCCCTTCAGCCCCCGCCGCATAGGGTGCGGGGCATGCCGATGTTCGAATTCGAGGGGCACCGACCCCAGGTGGATCCCGAAGCGTGGATCGCCCCCACCGCCACCCTGATCGGCGACGTCGTCGTCGAGAAGGGCGCCTCCGTCTGGTACGGCGCCGTCCTGCGCGCCGACTTCGGGCGGATCCTCATCCGCGAAGGCGCCAACATCCAGGACAACTCGGTCATCCACGTCAACGGCGGCGTGACCGAGGTCGGCAAGAACGTCACCGTCGGGCATCAGTGCCTCGTGCACGACTGCACGATCGGCGAGCAGGCGCTGATCGGGAACGGCTCGACCGTGCTCGACAAGGCGCAGATCGGCGCGAAGGCGCTCGTCGCCGCCGGTGCCACGGTGACGCCCGGCATGATCATCCCGCCCGAGACCGTCGCCATGGGCAGCCCGGCGAAGAAGCACGTCCCCCTCGACGGCACCGCGCGCGGCTGGGTCGAGCACAACGCGGCGATCTACCAGGAACTGGCGCGCAGGCACGCGGAGAGCGTCAAGCAGATCGATTGACTCTCCAGTAACTGGAGACCTTAGCTTCGGGCGTATGGCACCGAAGACCAGGAAGAAGACCCACCAAGCGACGCTCGAGCTGACCGCCGGCAACGCGCCGGTGGTCGACCTCGGCAAGATGCTCGGCCAGACCGGCGTGAACCTCGTCGAGGTCAAGAAGGCCTACGACGCGGCGACGGCGGCGCAGCGGGGCGACATCGTCCCGGTGGTCGTCTCGGTGTTCGAAGACCGCTCGTTCGAACTCCGCCTGAAGACCCCGCCGACGTCGTTCCTCATCAAGAAAGCCTTGGGCGGTAAGGGATCCGGCCGCCCAGGACATGAGGTCGCCGGGAAACTCACCCAGGACCAGCTGCGCGAGATCGCCGAGCGGAAGCTGCCGGACCTCAACACCGGCGACCTCGGCGCGGCCATGCGCACGATCGCGGGCACCGCCCGCTCGATGGGCGTCGCGATCGAAGAACCGTGACGCGCAAGCACGTGATCGTCCCGCCTTTCCGTGACCTCGACCCGGAACTCGAGGTCGCGGAAAGGCTGCTGGCCCAAGGGAATCCGTGGCTCGACGGGGTGGTGGCAGCGCTGCCCGACGAACCCGCGGCCGCGGACCGGCTCAACCGGATCCTGGCGGGCACTGGGGCGGCGCCGCGCCTGCGCCGCGCCGGAAACGGTTGGCGCGTAGTGCATGTGACGTCGTGGCCGGGCTGCGGCGACCTGGTCGCCGGCGCTTCCGGGCTGGCCGGACTGGTCGCGTACGGCGGCTGGCGGCGGCTCAAACGCTGCGCCGTCTGCGCGCAGGCGTTCTGCGATCGGACGTCCGGCTGCAGCCGCCGTTGGTGTAGCGGGCATCGTCCGCACGCCGAGGCCGGCACGAGCGGAGTGCACTAGTCTTGTGCGCACCAGCGACTGGCGCCATTTGAGGTGGAGCACCACCGGGAAGCGACGACAAGGCCGGTACCGCGCGCCTGGGTCCGGCCGTCTCTGGCAGGAGAACGTCCGATGACACACCAGCCCGAACTTTCCGCGCTCGCCGCCGCCGACCCGCAGATCGCGGGGCTCGTCGAGGACGAGGCGAAACGCCAGCACGACAAGATCCGCCTGATCGCGTCCGAGAACTACGTCTCCCAGGCCGTACTGGAGGCGACGGGCACCGTCCTCACCAACAAGTACTCCGAGGGCTACGCCGGCAAGCGGTACTACGAGGGCCAGCAGCTCATCGACCAGGTCGAGAACCTCGCCATCGAGCGCGCGAAGGCCGTCTTCGGCGTTGACCACGCCAACGTCCAGCCCTACTCCGGCTCCCCGGCGAACCTGGCGGTGTACCTCGCCTTCGCCCAGCCGGGCGACACCGTCCTCGGCATGGCGCTGCCGGACGGCGGCCACCTCACGCACGGCTGGAGCGTGTCCGCGACCGGCAAGTGGTTCACCCCGGTCCGCTACGGCGTCCGCAAGGAGACCGGCCGCGTCGACCTCGACCAGGTCCGCGAACTCGCGCTGCAGCACCGGCCGAAGCTGATCTTCGCGGGCGGCACCGCGATCCCGCGCACCATCGACTTCCCGGCGTTCGCGGAGATCGCCCGCGAGGTCGACGCCGTCCTCGTCGCCGACATCGCGCATATCGCCGGGCTCGTCGCCGGTGGCGCGCATCCGTCGCCGGTCGGGCACGCGCAGGTCATCACCACGACCACGCACAAGACGCTCCGCGGTCCGCGCGGCGCGATGATCCTCTCCGACGCCGACCACGCGAAGGCCGTCGACAAGGCCGTCTTCCCTGGGCTGCAGGGCGGCCCGCACAACCACACGACCGCGGCGATCGCGGTGGCGCTCGGCGAGGCGCAGAAGCCGGAGTTCGCCGAGTACGCCCACGCGATCGTGGCCAACGCGAAGGCGCTGGCGGAGGCGCTGACCGAACGCGGCTACGACCTCGTGTCCGGCGGTACCGACAACCACCTGCTGCTCATCGACCTGACGAACAAGAACGTGCCGGGCAAGCCCGCGGCGCAGGCGCTGGACCGCGCCGGGATCGAACTGAACTACAACACCGTGCCGTTCGACCCGCGCAAGCCGTTCGACCCGTCGGGTATCCGGCTCGGCACCTCCGCGATCACCACCCGCGGGCTCAAGCCGGAGCACCAGGTGCAGGTCGCGGACTGGATCGACCGCACGATCACCGCGGCGGCGGCCGAGGAACAGTCCGCTTTGGACAGCATCGCCGCCGAGATCCGCGAGTTCCTGGCGCCGTTCCCGATCCCCGGCTACTCGGCCTAGTCAGACGCGTCGCGTTTAGCGGGCTAAACGCGACGCGCCTGAGGGACCCCAGGGCGACCCCAGAACGCAGCGAAGGGGCCTTTCACCACGTCAGACGTGGTGAAAGGCCCCTTCGGCGCAAAGAACTAGTGAGCCGCCGGACCGTCGATGGCCTCCTTGGCCAGCCGGTCGGTCTCACGCTCGAGCGAACGCTTGATCTCGGCCTCGGCGTCGGCACGCCCGACCCAGGACGAGCCCTCGACGCTCTTGCCCGGCTCCAGGTCCTTGTACACCTCGAAGAAGTGCTGGATCTCGAGCTTGTGGAACTCGTTCAGGTGGTGGATGTCGCGCAGGTGCTCCAGGCGCGGGTCGTTCGTCGGGACCGCGAGGACCTTGTCGTCCGGACCCTTCTCGTCGGTCATCCGGAACATGCCGATCGCGCGGCAGCGGATCAGGCAGCCCGGGAAGGTCGGCTCCTGGACGAGCACCAGCACGTCGAGCGGGTCGCCGTCCTGGCCGAGGGTGTCGTCGATGAACCCGTAGTCGGCGGGGTACTGGGTGGCGGTGAACAGCGTCCGGTCGAGTTTGATCCGACCGGTCTTGTGGTCCACCTCGTACTTGTTGCGCTCCCCCTTGGGGATTTCGATAGTGACGTCGAATTCCACGCCGGCCTCGCTGCTCTCGTCTTTGGTACGCCCCGCCGTCGCGGACGGCTCACCGAAATCATCGTCTTGTCTTCACTAGTGTGGACCACGGGGGCCCGGACGGTCGCATCGATGTGGTCGTATGTGAGCTTGGCCCCTTCCCCTGGCGGTGGATGAAGGAGTGTCGAGTGCCGGAAAACGATGACCCGAGGTGGCCGTCGGACGACAAGGACACCTCATCCACCGAGCCCAAGGGCACCGAGGGGAACGGCGAGTCCACGATCTGGCTCCCCATGACCGGCCTGGCGAGCGGCAAGACCGAAGAGCTGTCAGTGCCCAAGGTCACACCCGAAAGTGGCTCGTGGTTCGAGCCGGTCGTCGAGGTCGAGGAAGAACCGGACGTCCCGGACACCCCCACGCCGCAGTGGTCCGCCTTCGCCCCGGTGACACCGGTCGAGCCGAAGGAGCCCGAGGCACCGAAGACGGTCTTCGTGCAGCCTGTCCAGCCGCAGCACCTGACCGAACCCGACTGGGACCAGTTCGACCGAAACGCCGGTACGCCGTCCCGCGATCCCGAGCCGCGCCAAGAACCCCAGCGCCAGGAACCCCAGCGCCAGGAACCGCCGCACCAGGAACTCCAGCGGCAGGAGCCCCCGCGCCAGGAACCCCAGCGCCGTCCTGAGCAGAACCGGGTCGAGCCGCCGCGTCCGGCGCCGGTCCCGTCGGCGACCATGCACGCGCGGCCGGTCCGCATCGAGCCGGCCGAAGAGCGTTTCGACTCCGAAGCCACCGTCGGCATGCGGCACGCCGAACCGCCGTCGGAAGAGCCCCCGGCCGCCGAGACCGAGGCCGCGCCCGCACCCGCGCCGAAGCCGAAGAAGCGCAAGCGCAAGGTCCTCGTGATCACGACCGTGGTCGTCGTCCTGCTGCTCGCCGGGCTCGGCGGGGCCGCCGCGATGCCGAAGGTGTCGAACCGGCTCGGCCTGCCATGGGCACCGAACGCGCCGAAGGGCGAGATCCCGAAGCCAGCCGGCGTCACCCGGGTCCTGCACGGCCCGGACGTCAACGGCGCCGGGCCGACGAAGGAAGGGCTCGCCGCCGCGCTGAAGGGCCCCGCCGGATCCGCCGACCTCGGCACGCTCACCGGCACCGTCGTGGACGCGGCGAGCGGGACCGTCCTCTGGGACAAGAACTCCGGCACCCCGCTGACCCCGGCGTCGACCACGAAGATCCTCGTCGTGGCGGCCGCGCTGCTGTCGATGGACCACGGGACGCAGATCTCGACGAAGATCGTCCAGGGTGCGGACCCGGGCACGGTCATCCTCGTCGCGGGTGGCGACCCCTCGCTGACCGCGCTCCCGCTGGGCACCGACTCGCCGCTGTATCCGGGTGCCGCCCATGTCGACGACCTCGTCGCCCAGGTCAAGAAGGCGGCGGGCGGCAAGATCTCCAAGGTTCAGCTGGACGTCAGCCTGTTCAAGGGGCCGACAGGGGCGGTGGGCTGGGATCCCGAGGACACCGCCGCCGGGAACACCTACATGGCGCCGGTCGTCCCGGTGATGGCCGACGGCGGCCGCACCGATCCGAAGAACGACCACTCGCCCCGGGTCGCGAACCCCGCGACGGCGCTGACCCAGAAGATCGCCGGAAAGCTCGAAGCCCAAGCCGGTGGCACGACGACGGCGCCGAAGGACGCGAAGGTGCTCGGCGAGGTCAAGTCGCAGCCGTTGACGGAGTTCGCGAACTCGCTGCTGCAGCTTTCGGACAACATGCTCGCCGACGCCCTCGCCCGCCAGGTCGCGCTGGCGAAGGGCGCCGAGCCGTCGTTCGCCGGCGGCGCGTCCGCGACGATGGACGTCCTGAAGCAGGCCGGTTTCGACCTCACCGGCGTCCAGCTCAACGACGGCAGCGGGCTGTCCGACCAGAACAAGATCCCGGCCAAGGTGCTCAGCGAGATCCTCGCGGTCGCGGCCGCGCCGGACGGGCAGGATCCGCGGACGGCCAAACTGCGGCCGATGCTGGCGGGTCTCCCCGTCGCCGGTGGCAGCGGGACGCTGGAGAAGCGCTACGGCGACCCGGCGTCGTCGGCGGGCCGGGGCTGGGTCCGCGGCAAGACCGGGACGCTGTCCGGGGTGAACACCCTGGCCGGGGTGGTGCTCGACACCGACGGCCGGATGCTGGTGTTCGCGCTGATGTCGTCCGGATCGGATCAGAACAAGGGCCGGGCCGCGCTCGACGTCGTCGCGGCGACGCTGCACAAGTGCGGTTGCCGGTGACTTCCGTGAGCGACCGGAACCGGAGCGTGAGGAATTCGCGGCGGAATCCGGCCTTTCAGCGGGTAGCGTCATAAGAGTGACTGAGGAAACGCCGACCAAGACACGTTCGATGGTCGACTGGTCCCTGGCCGCCTCGACGGGCGCCCTGCTGGTGCGCGGCGGCCCGGTGGTCGATCGCGAAGAGGCCGAAGAAGCCGTCGCCGATCTTCGCGAGCTGACCAGCGAAGCGGAGGGGCACGTCCGTGAGCTGACCGGGCTCGGCCTCGACCTGCCGCTGCTGCCCGCCGACGTCGTCGACAGGCCCGGCTGGGTCCGCTCGGCCGCCGCCGGGCTCGACGCGCTCACCGGCCGCGCCCTGCCGCAGGCGCAGGGCGGGCCGCTCGGTCCCGTGCTGGCCTCCGGCGCCGGCGTCCAGACCGGTCTGGTGCTCGCTTTCCTGGCTTCCCGCGTACTCGGCCAGTACGACCCGTTCGGCGGGCCGGACCGCGAGGGCCGCCTGGTGCTCGTCGCGCCGAACGTGGTCGCCGCCCAGCGCGCGATGGACGTGCCGGGCCACGACTTCCGGCTGTGGGTCTGCCTGCACGAATGCACCCACCGGCTGCAGTTCACCGCGGTCACCTGGCTGCGCGACTACTTCGCCGACGAGGTCGAGCGCCTGATCGGCGGGCTCGCCGGCCGCGACGCGGACGGGCTGAGCGACCTGGTCGGACGGCTGCCGGACACGATCAAGCAGATCGGCAAGGGCAAGACGGGCGGCGCGGGACTGGCGGAACTGCTGCAGTCGCCGGGCGAGCGTGCGGTGTTCGACCGGCTGCTCGCCCTCTCCACCCTGCTGGAGGGGCAAGCCGACTTCGTGATGGACGCCGTCGGCCCGCAGGTCGTGCCGAGCGTCGAGCTGATCCGGTCGCGGTTCACCGCCCGTCGCAAGGGCGGCGGGCTGATCGACCGCGTGCTGCGCAGCCTGCTCGGCGTGGACGCGAAGATGCGCCAGTACGAACAGGGCGCGAAGTTCACGAAGCACGTCGTCGGCGCCGTCGGCATGGACGGTTTCAACGCGGTGTGGACCTCGCCGAACACGCTGCCGACCCGCGCCGAGATCACCGATCCGGCGGCCTGGGTGCGGCGCCTGCACGGGTGAGCGGGCCGGATCCGGCGATCGCGGCCGTCCGGACGGCCGTGCGGGAGTTCCTCGCGTCGATCACCGACGTCCGTGACGAGCTGTGCGTCGCCGTCTCCGGCGGCGCCGATTCGCTGGCGCTCGCCGAAGCCGCGGCCTTCACCGGTTCCCGCGCGGGGCTGAAGGTCCGGGCGCTCGTCGTCGATCACGGTCTCCAGGACGGCTCCGCCGAAACGGCGGCTCGGGCCGCGAGCACCGCGCGGGAACTGGGCGCCGACTCGGCGGAAGTGCTGAAGGTGCGCGTCGAGGGTGCGGGCGGCCCGGAAGCGGCGGCCCGCCGGGCTCGCTACCGCGCACTGCGCTCGGCGCTACCGGAGGGACACGGCGTCGTCCTCCTCGGCCACACCCTCGACGACCAGGCCGAAACCGTCCTCCTCGGCCTCGGCCGGGGTTCGGGACCACGGTCGCTGGCCGGGATGCGGCCGCACGACCCGCCCTGGGGACGGCCGCTGCTCGGCGTCACCCGCGCCACCACCCGGCGGGCGTGCCGCGCGCTCGGCGTCGACCCGTGGCAGGACCCGCACAACGAGGATCCGCGGTTCACCCGTGTCCGGTTACGGACGGAAGTACTGCCCCTGCTGGAGGAGGTGCTTTCCGGCGGTGTCGCGGCCTCGCTCGCCCGCACCGCGGCGCAGCTGCGCGAGGACACCGAGGCGTTGGACACACTCGCCGACGAGGTCTACCTGCGCGCCTTCACCGAGGAAGGGCTCGACATCGCGGTGCTCTCCACCGAGCCGCCCGCGCTGCGACGGCGTGTCCTCCGCAGGTGGCTGCTGGACTCCGGCGTCCGCGAACTCACCGACGCCCACCTGCGTTCGGTCGACGCGCTGGTGGGGAACTGGCGGGGTCAGGGCGGGGTCTGGCTACCCGGCGACTTGGTGGCCGCGCGGGCGCATGGCAGGCTCTCCCTCGCAGCACCCCATTCCACCACCTAGAGGGGAACGTCCCGTGTACGAAGGCGAGATCGCCTCCGTGCTCGTCACCGAGCAGCAGATCAACGACAAGATCGCCGAGCTGGCCGCGCAGGTAGCCGCGGACTATCCGGCCGACGGCCCCGGCGCCGGGCAGGGAGACCTCCTGCTCGTCGGCGTGCTCAAGGGCGCGGTGATGTTCATGACGGACTTCGCCAGGGCACTTCCTCTTCCCTCCCAGCTCGAGTTCATGGCGGTCTCCTCCTACGGCTCGTCGACCTCGTCGTCGGGCGTGGTGCGGATCCTGAAGGACCTCGATCGCGACATCGCCGGCCGCGACGTGCTCATCGTCGAGGACATCGTCGACTCCGGTCTCACGCTGTCCTGGCTCCTGAAGAACCTCGCCAGCCGCAACCCGGCCTCGCTCGAAGTCGTCTCGCTCCTGCGCAAGCCGGAGGCGGTCAAGGTCGACGTACCGGTCAAGTACATCGGGTTCGACATCCCCAACGAATTCGTAGTCGGATACGGCCTGGACTACGCGGAGCGTTACCGGGACCTGCCCTACATCGGCACCCTGGATCCGCACGTTTACACGTCCTGAGAACCGCTTGCCCGGGTCCGCGGGAATGGGGAACCCTGAGCACCGAGAACGCGTCATAGGCTGCGATCAAGTGCGTTAACCTATGCGAAGACCTTTGCCACGGAGACGTCGTGGCCTGGCCCGGGGGAAACGGAGAGAGCTCAGATGGGGAACAGCAGCTTGGCGGACGCGAACGCGTTCAAGAACGCCGCGGCCCAGGGTCAGGTCGGGATCGACCCGGACGCGGCCCAGACCGTCCTGAACAAGATCCGTACCGGCAAGGACGCCATCGAGTCCCTGCTGCACCGTGCCGGTGACCTCGGGCAGGCGCCGAAGCTGGGCGACAACCCGGTCGGGCACGCCATCGCCGCGAAGGTCGCGAACCGCGCCGACGGCGGCGGCGACTCGTACGCCGCGGCCCTCCAGAACCTTTACCAGCAGTACGAGGCCGCCGAGTCCGGCATCGTGACGGCGATGGCCCGCTACCACGAGATCGACCAGGCCGCGGCCGAGCCGTTCCGTAACGTCTGAGGGGGAGTCAGAAAGCCATGCCACCGAAGCACAGCGCCGACTCTTACGGCGAGCAGAGCAGCACCCCGGTCCAGCTCGGAGACAGCGGGCAGACGTCCGGCATCGTCGAGTCCGCGCGCGGCCGCTCCGACGGGTTCGAGATCGGCGCCGACCGCGCCATCACGAACCCGCCGAACTGGGAGAGCGCCCCGACCAGCCAGGACCTGTGGAACCAGGCCAACCTCGGCAACGACCCGAGCACGGCGACGGCCATCAGCCAGTCGTGGAGCTCGCACGGCAGCCAGCTGAACCAGGCGTCGAACGACCTCTACAACGCGATCTCCGAACTGGGCGCCGCCTGGATCGGCCAGGGCGCGGCGAGCGCGCAGGGCGCGCTGGTCGCCATCGCGAACTCGGGCTCGCAGGCCTCCGAGGCCGCGGTCACGATGTCGGACAGGCTGCAGAAGCAGGCCGACGCGGCCACCAAGGTCAAGCTGATGCCGAAGCCGACCGACTACAGCCCCGAGAAGGCGATGGGGCAGGCCCTCGCGGCGGGTCCGCTCGGCATGATCACCGACCAGAAGCCCCTCGCCGACCAGGACAAGGAAGTGCGGGCGGAGCAGGCCAGGTTCCTCGAGGCCTACACCAAGGAGATGAGCGAGGTCGACAGCTCGACCCCGAGCTTCGGCCCCGAATCCCTCGGCATGAAGCCGACTGCCACGCACAACAGTGCCTCGTTCAGCGGCGTCGGCAACGTCGGCGCGGGCGGCATCAACCCCGGTGCCGTCTCCGGCACCCCCGTCCTCGCCGGCACCCACGGCTACGGCGGCGCGCAGGGCGGTCCGCACGCCGGAGCCGTCCACGCCGGACCGGACTCGGGCGTCTTCTCGCAGGCCGGTTACAGCCCCGCCACCGGCAACCTGCCGGCCGCGGGTGTCGCGCCCGGCGCCGGTGTCGCCTCCGGCGCGGGCGCCCCGATCGCCCCGCACGCCCCGGCGAGCGGTGGCAACGGGCTCGGCCAGGCGCTCACAGCGGCCGCGCTCGGCGGCGGTCTCGGCTACGCCGGTGCCAAGGCGCTCGGACAGGGCAACAAGTCCGGCGCCAAGGACACCGACAGCACCGACGCCGCGGCGACCGACAACGCCCCCGCGCAGAGCGCCGCGTCCCAGGCCGTGCCGCAGCAGGGCATCGTGTCCTCCAGCGGCACCATCGGTGGTGGCCCCACCCCGCCGATGCAGGGCATGGGCGGCGGCATGGGCATGGGCGCCCACGGCGCGCAGGCCGAGCAGGAAGAGGAGCACACGCACGCGTCGTTCCTCATCGAGCCGGACCCGGACGACGCTTTCGGCGCCAACGAGGCGACCCCGCCGCCGGTCATCGGCGCGTGGACCGAAGACGACGATCGCTAGAGCCGTTTTCACCGGGCGCGCGGCCGAACCGGCCGCGCGCCCGCTGACCTGTATGGGGGCGTTGAATGGCGAACGGTGACCTGCTCACCCCGGTCGAACTGGACTTCCTCTGGGAGACCGCGAACGCCGGGGAGCTGCCGTATCCGCTGCGGCTCCGTTCGCACGGGGCGACCGTGGACGAGCGCGCCGCGCTGCGGAAGCAGACCCTCGAGTCGCTGAACCAGCGCCGTCTCGCCGACGACCGCGGGCGTCCCGAACCCCACCTCGAAGACTTCTTCGGCATCCTCGCGAGGCCGGACCTGAGCC
The DNA here is from genome assembly GCF_000478275.1 of Amycolatopsis orientalis DSM 40040 = KCTC 9412. GTDB lineage: Bacteria > Actinomycetota > Actinomycetes > Mycobacteriales > Pseudonocardiaceae > Amycolatopsis > Amycolatopsis orientalis. The sequence goes on along the minus strand of NZ_ASJB01000083.1, from coordinate 621,084 downwards.
TGGACTGTGTCCAGCTCAACAACCCCAACACCGAACCGCTGCTCGCGGTCGCGTCGCTGCTCGGCGGACAGGGTCTCCTGACCGTGCAGGACCCGCGCGGTTTCCACTTCCACCCCATCGCCCCGGACGGTCTCGCGAGCGCCATCGTCTCCCTGCTGCCGCCGGGCGCGCGCGGCACGGAGAAGTCGATCACCCTCCCGCTGGACGGTCTCGTCGGCGCTTCGGGCGCGGACTTCCTCCAGCGTCGCCAGCCGCAGGTCGACGGGCGGGCCACGTCCGACGAGGACCGCAAGGCCCTCTCGCGGCTCCAGGCGCAGCCCCGGTTGCGCGGGGGTCAGTTCGGCGCCAACGCGCGCAGCCGGCATGGCACTCGGAGCCGGTCTTCGGTGCTGAGCTGGTTCGACACGCAGTCGGGCCGGTACTTCACCCAGGCCACCCGCGGCTCCGACGGACGGGACTGGATCACCATCGCGCCCGCGGATCCGGCGACGCTGCGGCACCGGCTCACGGAGATGCTGGGCAAGATCGCGGCGGACGCCTCCTTGGCGCACTGACTCCCTGCTCTCTCTCGTTCGTCCTCTGGTTCCGGAGGGGGCTGAAGGGGCCCTTCACCGCATCGCATGCGGTGAAAGCGCCCTTCGCCGCATGCGATGCGGTGAAAGCGTCCTTCAGCTCCCACGCTCGCGCGTGTGCCGGGGTCCTGAGTGGCGTGACCCCCGCGCGCTACCTCGCAACCAGTCGACTACTTGCGCCGGTCCGCACCATCCGCCACCAGAGTCCACTCCACACCCAGTCGAAATCGCCCCTCGCGGACACCGTCACCGGCCCATTCGCGCATCCGCCCACCGCGGGCGCGGACCCTTCGCTATCGTGAACCCGGGGCCCCCTGACGCACAGCGACCGGCCGGGCACGGGGACCGTCCCGGCGGGCATACGCCCCGCAGCAAGAGCCAAGGTGCCGGGAGGGCACAGAGCAATGCACCAGGAACACTTCACGCCGATGGCGTTCGACTTCCTCTGGGAGTCCGCCGAACTCGGCGACCTGCCGTATCCGCTGCGGAACCGCTCGCACGGCGCGACCGAGGCCGAGCGCCGCGCGCTGCGCAACCGCACAGACGTCGAGTTCAAGGCCCGCGGCATCCGCGACAGCAGGGGAAGGCTGGAGCCGAGGATCGAGGACTGGCTCTACCTCCTCGCCCGCGGCTCGCTGACCATCGACGCGTTGCACATCCCCGAATTCCAGGCCCCGACGATCGCCGTACTCGGCGCCACCGACGGCCGCGACGGCGTGCTCGCGATCCAGGACCAGTCCGGGATCTGGCTGCGCGAGGCCCCGGCCGACGGACTGCCGACCGCGGTCGTCGACCTGCTGCCCCCGGGGCAGCGCGGCTCCGAGGCGTCCGTCACGCTGCCGATCGACGACGCCCGCCGCACCCAGCCGATCCGGGCCGCCGTCAACCCGACGAAGCAGTCCGAAGAGTCCGAAGCGGCGAAGACCCGTCGCAAGGAGAAGGCCCGAGTCTCACTCAGTGAGCGCATCACGGCGGACCCGCGCGAGGCGTTCGGCAAGCTCACCGGCCAGCCTCGGTTGCGCGGCGGTCAGCTGGCAGCGAACAGCCGGTCCCACGTCGGCGCCAAGCAGCGATCCCGCGTCCTCGGCTGGTTCGACACCGTCAGCGGGCGCTACCTCAGCACGTCACAGGCCGGTCCGGACGGACGCGAGTGGGTCACCGTCTCACCCGCCGACGTCAAGACACTGCGCATGAGGCTGGGTGAAATGGTCGCCGGTGTGGCGGTCGACACACGTTAGGGTGGCCGACGCGTTCACGCTCCGGGAACCCTCGCGAGGCGTCCGCCGTTGACGTCCGAGAGGCTCACCACCCTCGTCCGTCCAGGCGGGCGGTATCCTGAGGGGCGGGTGTCGGAGCACCATGGGTCGTCAAGATCGTGATGGCGGGTATCACAGGAGCCGCCCAACCAGGAAGGGTCGAGGCCACCAGGGCCGAGTCGTATGAACCGGAAGAGCGTGCTCAGGAACCCAGTGCTCTGGATTCTCGCGGCGGTACTGGCGTTTCTCGCATACAACACGATCTTCGACAGTGATCGTGGCTACACCCAGGTGCCGATCTCGGTCGCGAACCAGCAGATCACCACGAACAACGTCAAGGAAGCCTCGCAAGAGGACAAGGAGCAGCAGGTCAAGCTGCTCCTGAACAAGAAGATCGAGGTCGACGGCCAGCAGGTCGACCAGATCATCGCGCAGTACCCGGCGAACGTCGCGGGCACCATCTACAACCAGCTCATCGCCCTCAAGGCCGGTGACAACCCGATCAAGTTCACCACCAAGGTCACCCAGCAGAACGTCCTCACCCAGATCCTGATCTTCGCCATCCCCTTGGCGCTGGTGCTGGGCCTGCTGATGTGGATGATGAACAACGCCCAGGGCGGCGGGAACCGCGTCCTCAACTTCGGCAAGTCGAAGGCCAAGCAGCTCAACAAGGACATGCCCAAGACGACCTTCGGGGACGTCGCGGGCGCCGACGAGGCCGTCGAAGAGCTGTACGAGATCAAGGACTTCCTGCAGAATCCCGCGCGCTACCAGGCACTCGGCGCGAAGATCCCCAAGGGCGTCCTGCTCTACGGGCCGCCCGGTACCGGTAAGACGCTGCTCGCCAGGGCCGTCGCCGGCGAGGCGGGCGTGCCGTTCTACACGATCTCCGGTTCCGACTTCGTCGAGATGTTCGTCGGTGTCGGTGCTTCGCGAGTCCGCGACCTGTTCGAGCAGGCCAAGCAGAACGCGCCCTGCATCATCTTCGTCGACGAGATCGACGCGGTCGGCCGCCAGCGCGGCGCCGGCCTCGGCGGCGGCCACGACGAACGTGAGCAGACGCTGAACCAGCTCCTCGTCGAGATGGACGGCTTCGACGCGCGCGGCGGCATCATCCTGATCGCCGCGACCAACCGTCCCGACATCCTCGACCCGGCGCTCCTGCGCCCTGGCCGCTTCGACCGCCAGATCCCGGTGTCCGCACCGGACATGCGCGGCCGCAAGGCGATCCTCGAGGTGCACGCCAAGGGCAAGCCGATCGCGCAGGGCACCGACCTGAGCAGCCTCGCCAAGCGGACCGTCGGCATGTCCGGCGCCGACCTGGCCAACGTGCTCAACGAGGCCGCGCTGCTCACCGCCCGCCAGAACGGGCACGTGATCACCGACGCCGCGCTGGAGGAGTCGGTCGACCGCGTCGTCGGCGGCCCCGCCCGCAAGAGCCGGATCATCTCCGAGAAGGAGAAGAAGATCACGGCCTACCACGAGGGCGGGCACGCGCTCGCCGCGTGGGCGATGCCGGACATCGAACCGGTCTACAAGCTGACGATCCTGCCGCGCGGGCGCACCGGCGGGCACGCCCTGCTCGTCCCGGAGGACGACAAGGAGTTGATGACCCGCTCGGAGATGATCGGGCGCCTGGTCTTCGCGATGGGCGGCCGGACGGCGGAGGAACTCGTCTTCCACGAGCCCACCACCGGTGCCTCCTCCGACATCGAGCAGGCGACCAAGATCGCCCGCGCGATGGTCACCGAATACGGCATGAGCGCCCGGCTCGGCGCGGTCAAGTACGGCCAGGAACAGGGCGACCCGTTCCTCGGCCGCTCGGCGGGCCGCCAGGCCGACTACTCGCTCGAGGTCGCGCACGAGATCGACGAGGAGGTGCGCAAGCTCATCGAGACCGCGCACACCGAGGCGTGGCACGTGCTGAGCACCTACCGCGACGTGCTGGACGAGCTGGTCATCGAACTCCTCGAGAAGGAGACGCTGACCCGAAAGGACCTCGAGCGGATCTTCGCGACCGTCGAGAAGCGCCCGCACATCACCATCTTCAACGAGTTCGGCGAGCGGAAGCCGTCGGACAAGCCGCCGATCAAGACCCCCGGCGAACTGGCGATGGAGCGCGGCGAGCCGTGGCCCCCGCCGGAGGAGAAGAAGGAGCAGCCGGTGCTGCAGCCGGCGCCGACCCCGGTCGGCACCGCGCAGGGCGGTAACGACCTTCCCGGTGGCCCGCCGTACGGGGCCCCGGCCCCGCCGCCGGACCCGAACGCCAACCCCTACGCTCCTCCGCCGCCCGGCGCCTACCCCAACGGTGGTCGCCCCAACGGTGGGCCGAACGGCACCGGCCACTGGCCGCAGGCATATGGTGGGCAGCAGCCGGGCGGACCGGCAGGTGGTTACCAGGGTGGGCCCGTCGGTGGCCCGCCGAACTACGGGGCTCCTCCCGGATGGACCCCGGCGACCCAGCCGGGCGGCCAGCCGAACCAGCCCTGGCGTCCCGCCGAAGACCGCCCGCGTGACGGCTGGTTTGCCGACCAGCCTGACCAGCCCGGCGGTCAGCAGCAGGACGAAGGACAACAACGGCGTGACGACGGACAGGACGAAACCAAGCGATAACGGCGCAAGCCCGGTCTTCGACCAGGACCGGGCCGAGAAAGCCGTACGCGAACTCCTGCTCGCCTGTGGTGAGGACCCGGACCGGGACGGTCTCCTTGAGACCCCGGCCCGGGTCGCTCGCGCTTACCGGGAAATGTTCGCCGGGCTCTACACCGAACCGGACCACGTCCTGGACCGCACGTTCGACGAGGCGCACGAAGAACTCGTCCTCGTGACCGACATCCCGATGTTCAGCACCTGTGTGCCCAGCAAACAGACGGTGAACGCGGTCGGAGGCCGTAAGCAGGCGGCCGAGGTCGAAGTTGGTGACAAGCTGTGGACTCTTTCGGGCGGCAAGGTCGAGGAGACCACTGTCACCGAGATCAGCTCGCATCAGACTCGCGATCTGGTCGAGGTCACGACCGCGGGTGGAAGCTTCAAGGTCACGCCCGACCACCCCTTGGCGACGCCCAAGGGCTGGGTGGAGGCCAAGGATGTCGAGGGTTCCTTCATCGAGTGGACCCACGCGCGCAAGCTTTGCCGGGATCGCTGGAAGCCGAAGTTCGGATATGACTTCGGCTATGTCATCGGTGCGACCTGCTCGGACGGGACTGTCGCTGAGCGTTACGTCTCGCTGGTGGTGAACGACCGCGACTTCGCGAAGAAGTACGCCGAGTCGCTCTACCGTGCCTTCGGGATCGAGGCGAAACTCGAACCGGTCACGCGGCCATCGGGCTATCTGGGACGTGACGTGGCGGGTTTCCGGGTGCGAGTCGTCTCGTCGTTCCTCGCGGATCTGATTCGGCAGTACGTCGGTGGCGACGCTCATCATCAGAGGCAGCGCTTCCCGATGGTCGTGCTCAACGACTTGAGTACCTTCAACGGCTTTCTCGACGGGTATGTGGACGGGGACGGCTGCGAGGATCCCGGTAGATCAGGGCGCCGGATCACGAGTGCGAACGTCCACTTCTTGGAGGACTTGGCCACTGTCATCGGCGCTCGCTTCTCGCCGAGTCTCAAGACCACTTCACAGCTGTGGGTCGCCGACAGCTGGTTCCGGCGACACGGCTTCCCTCACGATGACTACACAACCGACCTGATCGAGTCGGAGTACGTCGAGGTGGAGTCCGTCCGGCCGGTGAAGGCGACGGGAACCAAGCCCTACACGGTGTACAGCTTCAAATGCGAGCCTCACCCGACCTTCCTGATCGCCGGGCACCTGACGCATAACTGTGAACACCACCTGGTGCCCTTCCACGGGGTCGCCCACGTCGGCTACATCCCGAACGGCCACGGCAAGGTCACCGGCCTCTCCAAACTGGCCCGTCTCGTCGACCTCTACGCCAAGCGCCCCCAGGTCCAGGAACGGCTCACCTCGCAGGTCGCCGACGCGCTCATGCGCAAACTCGCGCCCCGCGGCGCGATCGTGGTGGTCGAGGCCGAGCATCTCTGCATGGCCATGCGCGGCATCCGCAAACCCGGCGCCCGGACGACGACGTCGGCCGTGCGCGGGCTGCTGCAGTCTTCGCCGTCCTCGCGGGCGGAGGCGCTGGACCTGATCAAGGGCCGCCGATGACCGCCCTGCCCCGGCCCGGCCGGTGCGCGGTGATGGGCATCCTCAACGTCACGCCCGATTCCTTTTCGGACGGTGGCCGTTACCTCGACGTCGACCAGGCGCTGGAGCACGCGCATGAGATGTGGGCGCGCGGCGCGGACCTGATCGACGTCGGCGGGGAGTCGACGCGGCCGGGAGCGTCCCGGGTGGACGCCGATACCGAGAATTCCCGGATCATGCCGGTGATCCGCTCGCTCGCCGCCGACGGTGTCGCGATGTCGGTGGACACCACGCGCGCCGAGGTCGCCCTCGCGGCCGTCGAGGCGGGCGCGTCCGTGATCAACGATGTCTCCGGTGGGCTGGCCGACCCGAACATGGCGAAGGTCGCCGCCGAGACCGGGGTCCCGTATGTGCTGATGCACTGGCGAGGGCACAGCAAGGACATGAACGCGCTGGCGTCCTATGAGGACGTCGTCGCGGACGTGCGCGCCGAACTGCTGTCCCGAGTGGACGAAGCGGTCGCCGACGGTGTCGACTCCGGCGCGATCGTGCTCGACCCGGGGCTCGGGTTCGCGAAGAACGCCGAACACGACTGGGCGCTGTTGAACGGTCTGGATTCCTTCCTGTCACTGGGTTTCCCGGTGCTCGTCGGTGCCTCGCGCAAGCGTTTCCTCGGGCGCCTGTTGTCCGGAAAGGACGGAAAGCCCGCCCCGCCGGACGGTCGTGAGAACGCGACCGCGGCCGTGTCCGCGCTCGCCGCGGCGGCGGGCGCCTGGGGTGTGCGGGTGCACGAGGTCGGCGCGAGTATCGACGCCGTGACCGTCGCGGCCGCTTGGCGAAAGGGGAGTCCCGTTGTCTGACCGGATCACGTTGACCGGGTTGAGGGTCTTCGGCAGGCACGGGGTCTTCGACCACGAGAAGCGCGACGGGCAGGAGTTCGTCGTCGACATCGTGGTGTGGCTGGACCTCGGCCCGGCCGCCGCGTCCGACGACCTGACCAAGACGCTGCACTACGGCGAACTGGCCCAGCTCGCCGCCGGGATCGTGGCGGGCGAACCGTACGACCTCATCGAGAGTGTCGCCGGGAAGATCGCCGACGAGGTGCTGCGCGACGAGCGGCTGAGCGCCGTCGAGGTGACGGTGCACAAGCCGTCCGCGCCGATCCCGCTGAACTTCGACGACGTCGCCGTCACGGTGCGGCGGGAGCGATGAGCCGCGCGCTGCTCTCGCTCGGTTCCAACCTGGGAGACCGGCTCGCGTTCCTCCGGTCGGCCGTCGACGCCGTCCGGCCGGCGGTCGTCGCGGTGTCGTCGGTTTACGAGACGAAGGCGTGGGGCGTCGAGGACCAGCCGGACTTCCTCAACGCCGTCGTCCTGGTCGACGACCCTGCGCGCGATCACTGGGATTGGCTGCGCACCGGGCAGGCCGCGGAGCAGGCGGCGGAGCGCGTGCGCGAACTCCGGTGGGGTCCGCGCACGCTGGATGTCGACATAGTGACCGTGGACGGGGTGTGCTCCGACGACCCCCAGTTGCTGCTCCCGCATCCCGGCACGCCGGAGCGCGCGAGCGTGCTGATCCCCTGGCTGGAGATCGAGCCCGACGCGGTGCTCCCCGGCCACGGCCCGGTCGTCGACCTCCTCGCCGCCCGCCCCGCCTCGGACCGCGACTCCGTCCGACTCACGCATTTCGTCCTCTGAATGCGTGGGCCAGGCTCGCGTTTAGCCCGCTAAATGCGGTCGTCGGCGCCACGAACTACCGCATTCAGAGGACGAAACGCAGGTCAGGCGAGGGTGGCCCGTAGGGCGGCGATGATCCACTCGGCCTGCGGCATCTGCGAGGGGAACGACGGCCAGCCGTTGATCTTCCCCAGCAGCAGCCAGTACCGCTCGGCCCGCGGGTCGGAGCTGATCGCCATCCCGTCGGTCAGCCGCTCGCGCCAGGCCGGATCGGCCGGGTCCTGCCCGTTCCGCGAGGACTCCGTAAAGATCGTCTCCGCCAGTTCCCGCCCCTCCGCCGAGTCCGGGGCGATGCCGGCTTCGAGCGCTTCGGACGCCTTCTGACTCCATGCCATCCACAGCTGCTGCTGCTTCTGCCCGAAGTCGGCCCCGTCCTCCTTCCGGAGCTTCGAGTGCCATTCGCTCATCCGGCGGATGGACGCGCGGAACTCGTCGTCCTGCACGAGTTCGGCGAACTCGATCCAGGCCTCCAGCTGTTCCGGCGTCGGGTCGTCGGGCAGTTCCGGTTTCGCCGAGCGCATCCGCTCGTAGAACTCCGGATCCAGTTCGAGCCCTTCGACCATGTCCGCCCAGAACCGGTCCAGCAAACGTTTGCGGTCTTCGTCCGACATCGATGCGAGCTTGTTCATCAGTTCGACCTCCTCCAGTGGTGAGTCCCGTTTGGCCACCGCTCGCAGTACCGCCCGGCGCAACTCCAGTCGCCGGATCTGCTCGTCCAGGGCGGCGACATGCTGGACCGCGAGGTCCCCGATGGTCGCTTCCCTGGTCAGCGCCCGCTCCACGTCCGCGAGCCCCAGCCCGAGCTCCCGCAGCGTCCGGACCAGCTCCAGGCGAGCCATCGCGGTGGCGTCGTAGAGGCGGTAACCGGAATCGGTGCGGTCGGTCGGCGGCAAGAGCCCTTCGTCGGAGTAGAAGCGGATGGTCTTCACCGGCAGGCCGGTCCGTTTGGCCAGCTCCCCGATGGTGAAAACCGCTGCGGTGCCCATATGCTTCATCGTCGACTCTCCAGTTGGTGGAGAGTCAAGCCTGCCAGGTAGCGTTGGACCATGCACTTCACCCGGCCACGCGAGCTGGCGGTGGCCGGCCTTCTGGGCTTGGTCCTGGCCTACCTGCTCTTCCAGCTCGCCTACGGCTCCATCCCCGCGCTTCCGCTCTTCGCCGGAATCACGCTGCTCGTCCTCGCTCTCTGCGAGTTCGTGCTCGCCTTCATCATCCGTTCGAGGATCAAGGAGGGCCGGGTCCTGTCGGCGATCTCTGTCGCCCGATCGGTGGCACTCGCCAAGGCCTCGTCACTCGCCGGATCCGCCATGACGGGTGTCTGGCTGGCGGCTTTCGCGTATCTTTTTCCGCGACGTGACGAACTCCTCGCGGCGAGCGGTGACCTCCGTTCGGCGACGGTCGGGATCGTCAGCTCGGTGGCCCTGGTAGCTGCGGCTTTGTGGCTCGAACACTGCTGCCGGACGCCCGAAGGCGGTGATCGGGAGCGCGATGCCGAGCCGACCGGTTAACGCTTGAGAGACGCCGCTCGAAGTACCGACTAGGTCTCGTTCGGATTACTAGAAGGTACGGTGTTGGGCATGACCGGGGTGGGTGACGACTCGCGCGGCCGCCTTGCGGGTAGGCCGTGGCTTGTCGTCGGCTTGGTTCTCGCCGTCGGCGCGACTCTCGCATTGGTGCTTTCCGACGACCTCCGCTACTTGCGGCTGGGTATCGTCGCGGCGTTGTGGGCCGCGTTGATCGGCGCCTTCCTGGCGGTCCGCTACCGCAAGCACGTGTCACAGAGTGAGGACGCCGTCGCCGAGGCGCAGGCCGTCTACGAGCTGGAGCTGGAACGCGAGATCGCCGCCCGCCGCGAGTTCGAGCTGGAGATGGAAGCGGAGACCCGGCAGGCCGCCGAGAGCCGCTCCCACGACGAACTCGAAGCGCTCAGAGCCGAGGTGAGCGCCCTGCGTGAGAGCCTCCAGTCGCTCTTCGGTGGCGAGGTTCTCCTCGAACGTGTCGCGCTCACCGCGCAGGCCACCCGGATGCGGTCCCTCGACAACAAGCAGCTGATGAGCGCGGGATCCGACAACGGCAACGGCAAACCGCAGCTCATGGCGTCCAACGGCACCACGATCGACGTCGACGACCGCGAACGCGGGCGTGACCGCCCGACCGAGATGATCGACCGCGTCCTCGAACCCGCGTCCGCCCGTGCCGGTGCCCCGGCCGCCGCGCGCCGCAAACCGTCGAACGGCCAGGTCAACGGCAACAACGGGGTCAACGGCGTCAAGGGCGGCAACGGCGCGAACGGCTACGGCCAGAGCAATCAGGTCCCCCGGCCCAAACCGGTCGACGAATCGACTCGCCGCAGCATGCGCAAGGCCGACGCCCGCGCCTCGAAGGCCGCCGAAGCGCTCGCCGCCGAAGCCGCCCGCCGCGAGCGGCTGGAGATGTCCAACCCCGGGATGTCGCCCGCCGAGGTCTCCCGGCCGATGCCGAGGGTCGACGCCAAACGCAAGACCCCGCCGCCGGTGACCCCGGCCGAGGTGTCCCGTCCCTCCATGCCCGGCATTTCGCGGGCCGAGGTCTCGCAGCCGTCGATGCCCACCGTCGCGCGGCAGCCCCAGCGTCCGGAACCCCCGCGCCAGGAACCCCAGCGCCGTCCGCAGCAGCCGTCGCTGCAGCAACGTCTCGACGCCGGCACCGTGCAGCGCCCGCCCGCGCCGCGGCCGGAGGAGCAGACCCGCAAGCAGACGCCGCCGGTGAAGCCCCCCGCGCAGGCGAAGCCGGCGGTGAAGAAGGTCGAGCCGGATCGTCCCCGGCCGAATCGTGAACTGGGTCTGACCCGGCCCGGCATGAAACCGGTCGAACGGCCCCGTCCGGCCGGTGGCACGCCGCCGCCGGTGAACAAGCCCGCCGATCCGGAGCCGATGGAGGCCACCGGCGAGTGGAAGCCGTCGTGGACGCAGGAGCGCCCGGTCTCCGACCTGAGCGCCGCGTTCCCCAGGAAGGACGACTTCCAGGACCGGCTGCGTCCCACGCCGCCGTCGAAGCCCCAGCCGTCGGCGTCCCTGCCGCGGCCCCCGGCCCCGAGCCCCCAGTCACGTCCGGAGCCGCGTCCCGAGCCCCGTCGTGAACCGGAGCCCCCGACCCCGCTGTCGATCCCGATCGTTTCCGAGCCGCCTCGCCGTGCCGAGCCGGTGCGGCCGCCGGAGCCCGAACCCGTACGCCGCCCGGCCGCCGAGACGCCGTCCCGGCACAGCCCGCCCGCCGAGACCCCCGCGCGGCACAGCCCGCCCGCCGAGGAACCGCCCGCGGTCAACCCGACGCTGCCCGAAGAGGTCCGTGCCCTGCAGAACCGGCCCGGCGGACGCCGTCGCCGGGCGGCGGAAGACTCTTCGACCTCGCTCACCCCGGCCCCCAACGTGCCCGAGCCCACCGGTGGTGGCCGTCGTCGCCGTCCGGACGGCGAGCCCCCGGCGTGGCAGAACACCGAGTCCTCGGGTGGCCGTCACGGCGGCAAGCGGGCGAAGCCGGACGACGAGGCGCCGTCCCGCAACGGCTCTTCGCACAGCCGCCCCGAGACGCCTCCCGCCGGCTCGCACGCGTCCGGCCGGTCGGTGATGGATCTGCTCGCCGCCAACGGCGCGAACGAGTCCACTCCGCGGCGCAGGCGGCGTGCGGAGGATTAACCGATCACCGCCGAATAGCCCCGAAGGACTTCCGGCGGCAACCACTGCCCCGTACCGACGGTAGGGTGACCCGCTGTGAGCGAGCCTTCCTCCCCGGAGCCCGGTTCCGACCGCGCCCGACGGCCTCGGTCGATCACCGTGCTCCTGCCGGTGCTCGGGCTGATCGCCGTCGCGCTGTGCGGGCTGTTCGTCTTCGGCACGGTGACCGAGAAGGTCGGCCTTCCCGCGGTGACGATCGGCGTGCTCGCCGCGCTCGTCCCGGTCGCCGTGGTGGTCACCGCGTTCCTGTGGGTCGACCGCTGGGAACCGGAACCACCGAAGCTCCTGCTGCTGTCCTTTGTCTGGGGAGCGTGCGTCGCGACGATCATCGCGCTGCTGCTCAACAGCGGTGCCGAGGCCGTCGGTGACCTGCTGCTCGGCAGTGGTGGCGGCGGCAAGATCAGCGGCCTGGTCTCCGCGCCGCTGGTCGAGGAGGCCGCGAAGGCCGCGTTCATCCTCCTGCTGTGGTGGCGCCGCCCGATCGAGTTCGACGGCGTCGTGGACGGCATCGTCTACGCCGGGTTCACCGCGGCCGGATTCGCCTTCACCGAGAACATCTACTACTTCGGCCGCGCCTTCGCCGAGCACGGTTTCGGCGACGGCACGAGCGCGGGAGTGGTCGCCGCGTTCTTCCTCCGCGGGGTCCTTTCGCCGTTCACGCATCCGCTGTTCGCGGTGATGACCGGGATCGGGCTCGGCGTCGCGGCGAGCAGCAAGGTCCGCTCGCTGCGGATCCTCGCGCCGATCGGCGGTTACCTCGTCGCCGTGCTGCTGCACGCGCTGTGGAACGGCGCCGCGCTGCTCGGTGGCGCCAAGACCTTCCTGAACGTCTACTTCCTGATCATGGTGCCGCTGTTCATCGGCGTCTTCTCGGTGGTGGTCATGCAGCGGCGCCGCGAGCAGCGGATCGTCGCGGCCGCGCTGCCGATGATGGTCGACGCACGCTGGATCGCGCCGTCCGAGGTGCCCCTGCTGGCCAGCCTGTCCGGACGGCGGTCGTGGCGGAAACAGGCGCGGAAGCAGTCGGGGCGGGACGCGGCGAAGGCCGTCGGCCGCTACCAGGCCAGCGTGACCGAACTCGCGTTCCTGCGGCGGGGCCGGAAGCTCACCGACGAGGCGAAACAGCGGCAGCGTGAACTGCTGCGAGTGCTCAAGACCTCGCGAGCCGAGGCCGTGAGGCTGGCGGACGGTGCTCCGCGCGGGTGACCTCGGTCAGGTGAAGCTGGTCACGGGGGTCGTTTCAGACACGGGCCGGAGGGTTACCCTCGCGCCGTCGTCTGGTACCCGCGACCGCAGAGCGGGACTGGAACGAGTTGAGGAGTTTTCGACCATGAGCGTCCATTGGCGCACGCCATGACGAGGCCCGCCCGGCTGGCCGTGGGTGTCGTTTCCGCGGGCCGGGTCGGCAGCGTCGTCGGCGCTGCACTCACGAGGGCCGGGCACACGGTCGTCGCCGCTTCGGGCCTTTCCAACGCCTCGGTACGCCGGGCGGAGCAACTGCTCCCCGAAGTCCCCCTTCTGCCTCCCGACGAGGTCGCGCGCCGCGCCGACCTCGTCCTGCTCGCCCTGCCGGACGACGCGCTGCCCGGGATGGTGCGCGGCTTCGTCGCGACCGGTTCCCTGCGGCCGGGGCAGATCGTCGTGCACACCTCCGGGGCACACGGCATCGACGTCCTCGCGCCCGCCGCCGAGGCCGGGGCGCTGCCGCTGGCCCTGCATCCCGTGATGACCTTCACCGGCCGCGCGGAGGACCTCGACCGGCTGACCGCCTGCAGCATCGGCGTCACCGCCACAGAGGGTGACGAAGCGGCCTGGAACGTCGGTGAAGCGCTGGCCGTGGAAATGGGCGCGGAGCCCGTCCGGATCCCTGACGAAGCGCGAGCGCTCTATCACGCGGCGTTGGCGCACGGGGCGAACCACCTGATGACACTGGTCGCCGATTGCGCGGAACTGTTGCGGGAAGCGGGAATCGCCCAGCCCGAACGCCTGGTGGCTCCGTTGTTGTCGGCGGCATTGGATAATGTTCTCCGGCACGGGGACCGGGCGCTGACCGGGCCGGTGGCCCGTGGTGATCTCGGCACCGTGCGTAAGCATCTCGCGGTGCTGGCCGAGCGGGCTCCCGGAGTCGCTCCGGGCTATCGCGCGCTGGCCAAGCGCACGGTGGCGCGCAGCAACGCCGCCGGGCTCCTCGACGCCTCGGCCGCCGCCGAGCTCACCGAACTCCTCAGTGAACCGGCAGACCCCACAGATCCCGCCGAAGGGCAGCAAATCCAGTGACCACACCGAAATTCGCCCGAGGCACGCTGCACACCTTCCAGCCGCCCGAGCAGGTGAGCCAGGTGACGCGTGCCCTGCACGGGGTCGGCCGCAAGGTCGCGCTGGTGCCCACCATGGGCGCGCTGCACGCGGGTCACCGTGAGCTGATCCGCCGGGCCAAGCGGCTGCCGAACACGGTCGTCGCGACGTCGATCTTCGTGAATCCCCTGCAGTTCGGGGAGGGCGAGGACTTCGAGGCGTACCCGCGTCCGCTGGACAAGGACCTCGAGGTGCTGAAGGAGGACGGCGTCGAACTGGGCTTCCTGCCCAAGGCGTCGGATCTGTATCCCGACGGTGCCACCGTCACGGTCCACCCCGGCGCGCTCGGGGACGAGCTGGAAGGGGCGGTACGGCCGGGGCATTTCGCCGGCGTGCTGACCGTGGTGGCGAAACTGTTCAACATCGTGCGGCCGGACTACGCCTTCTTCGGGGAGAAGGACTACCAGCAGCTGGTGCTGATCAAGAAGATGGTGCGCGACCTGAACTTCGAAACCCGCGTCATCGGGGTGCCGACGGTCAGGGAGCGCGACGGGCTGGCGTTGTCCTCGCGCAACGTCTACCTCACTCCTGAGCAGCGCGAGGACGCGATCGTGTTGTCGGCGGCACTCACCGCGGGTGCCTTCGTCGGCCGCGACGGTGCGGACGCCGTGCTGGCGACCGCCAGGAAGACCCTCGCCGCGCGACCCGCGGTCGAGGTCGATTATCTGGAATTGAGGGGAACCGACCTCGGGCCCGCGCCCGTCGACGGTGAAGCGCGGTTGCTGATCGCGGCCAGGGTGGGGAGTACCCGGCTGATCGACAACGTGCCGGTGGTGCTCGGCGCGGCCGCGGACCATCCGGAACACGCGCTGGACGCAGGGGAATAGGGAGAGTCCACGATGTACCGCACAATGCTGAAGTCGAAGATCCATCGGGCGACGGTCACCCAGGCCGATCTCCACTACGTCGGATCGGTGACCGTCGACGAGGACCTGATGGACGCGGCGGATCTGCTGCCGGGCGAGCAGGTGTCCATTGTGGACGTCACCAACGGCGCGCGGCTCGAGACCTACGTGATCGCGGGCGAACGCGGCAGCGGGGTGCTCGGCATCAACGGCGCCGCGGCGCATCTGGTGCACCCCGGCGATCTGGTGATCCTGATTTCGTACGCGCAGATGGAGAACGCCGAGGCGGCCTCGTTCCGGCCGCGGGTCATCTTCGTCGACGCGGACAACCGGATCGTCGAGAAGGGCGCCAACCCGGGGCACGCGCCGGAGGGGTCCGGGCTGCTGAGCGGCACCGTGACGCTGGCCGACGACGACACGATGACCTTCCCGGTCGCCGAAACCGCCGACGCCCGCCGTCTCGACGCGCTGCTGCACGCCGAGAGCTGAGTCGTTGCTGCTCACGGTCGACGTCGGCAACACCAACATCGTGCTCGGCCTCTACGACGGCCCGGCACTCAAAGGTGACTGGCGGATGCGCACCGACGCGCGGATCACCGCCGACGAGCTCGCGCTGACCATGCGCGGGCTCCTCGGCGCGCACGCGGACGCGATCACCGGTATCAGCGCGCTGTCCACGGTGCCCGCCGTACTGCGCGAGCTGCGCGTCATGCTCTCGCGCTACTACGGCGGGCTGCCGAAGATCGTCATCGAGCCGGGGGTGCGCACGGGCGTGCCGCTCCTGGTCGACAACCCCAAGGAGGTGGGCGCGGACAGGCTGGTGAACACCCTGGCCGCGCACCATCTGCACCCCACCACAGCCTGTGTCGTGGTGGATTTCGGCACTTCGACCAATGTGGACGCCATTTCCGCCAAGGGTGAGTTCCTCGGCGGCGCGTTCGCGCCCGGGATCGAGATCTCGGTCGACGCGCTGGCCGCGCGGGCCGCGGCGCTGCGCAAGGTGGAACTGGTGCCGCCGCGGTCGGTGATCGGGAAGAACACCGTCGAATGCCTGCAGTCCGGCATCCTCTACGGTTTCGCCGGCCAGGTCGACGGCCTGGTGAAGCGGATCAAGCGCGAGCTTTCGCCGGACGGGTCGGAACCCGTCGCCGTGATCGCGACCGGTGGCCTGGCCCCTCTGGTGCTGGAGGAGTCGGAGACGATCACCGAGCACGTGCCGGACCTCACCCTGCTGGGCCTGCGCCTCGTCTACGACCGCAACCACCGCGTTTAGTCCTCTGAATGCGGTAGGCCGGTGCTCGCTGCCTGGTCGTGAGTGGCGAGTGTCGTTCTAACGGCACTTACCACTCACGACCAGGCCTGACTGCGCAAGTAGTCGACTACGTGCGACGTCCCGCACTGGGCCTGCTCATCCTGGTGCGACTCGGGGCGCGGGGCTGAAGGGCGCTTTCCCCGCATCGCATGCGGGGAAAGCGCCCTTCGCCGCGTGAGATGAGGGGAAAGGGCCCTTCAGCCGCGTCCGTCGCGACCTTGGCCGGGCCACTCAAGACCGCGGCGGGTCCGGAAGACCGTGGTGGTGAGCGGGAGGTCGAATTCCCCCGAGGCGGTTTCCGGGTTCCGGTCGAGGAATTCCCGCGCCGCGCGCAGTTTGGCCGCGCGTTCCGCTTCCGGGGCGACCAGGAGATGCGAATGGGTGGCGATGGTCTCCACCAGGCTTTCGGCCGTCCTGCGCTGTTTGTGGTCGAAAGTCTTCTTCTCGAACGGTTCGAAGGCCTCGTGTTCCGGCAGCGATTCGTAGTCGCTCAGCCAGCGCCTGCTCATCGAGCTCTTGATCAGTGAGTTGAACTCCGCCAGCCAGCCGGTCGACTCGTCGTCGTGATTCCACAGCGCGGCAACGACTCCGCCCGGCCTCAGCACCCTGGCGATCTCCGGATAGGCCAGATCGAGGTCGAACCAGTGGAAAGCCTGTCCGATGAACACGGCGTCCACGGATTCGTCCGCCAGCGGGATCCGCTCGGCGGTCCCGATGAGGGGCGTCACGGCCGGGAGCGCCTTGGCGAGTTCTTCGAGCATCTGCGCGTCCGGTTCGACGGCGGTGACCGTGACCCCCAGCGCGACCAGCCCTTCGCTGACCTTGCCGGTACCGGCGCCCAGGTCGAGGACCCGTTCCGGTGGCCGGTTCGCGCCGGCCAGCCCCCAGGCCAGTGCCTTTTCCGGATAGTCGGGCCGGTGCGCGGCATAGGCGGCGGCCTTCGCGCCGAACGAAGCGGCGCGGCGGGCGTGCAGTTCGGGTTCGATGCCGGGAGTGGATGAGTTCACGCGAACCAGGTTAATGGAGAGAAAACCGACCGGTCCGGACCCGGAAAAGGTAATCCGGTTGGCGTAGGGAACCGGTGGGTTCGTACGCTGTGCGGCATGACTGAAATCCCCGCATCCGAGGGCGTGAGCCCCGACGAAGACCTGCCGGAACAGATGCGGGTGCGCCGGGACAAGCGCGACCGGATAATCGCGGAGGGTATCGATCCGTATCCGGTCGAGGTGCCCCGGACGCACTCACTGGCCGAAGTGCGCGCGAAGCATTCCGACCTTCCCGTCGACACCGCCACCGGCGACATCGTCGGTGTGACCGGCCGGGTCATGTTCATGCGCAATACCGGAAAACTGTGTTTCGCCAGTCTCCGTGAAGGTGACGGCACCGAGTTGCAGGCGATGATCAGCCTCGCGAAGGTGGGCGCGGACGCGCTCGCGGCGTGGAAGTCCGATGTCGATCTCGGCGATCACGTATTCGTCTCCGGCGAGGTCATCACCTCCAAGCGCGGTGAACTTTCCGTGATGGCCGACTCCTGGCGGATCACGTCGAAAGCATTGCGCCCGTTGCCGGTGATGTACAAAGACCTGGCCGAGGAAACGCGGATCCGGCAGCGTTATGTCGATCTGATCGTGCGTCCCAAGGCGCGGGACGTGGTCCGTACCCGGGCCGGTGTGCTGCGTTCCCTGCGTGACTCGTTTCACGGCCGGGGATTCCTCGAGGTCGAGACGCCGATGCTGCAGACGCTGCACGGGGGTGCGGCGGCCAGGCCATTCGTCACGCATTCGAATGCCTTCGACCTCGATCTGTACTTGAGGATCGCGCCGGAGCTGTACCTCAAGCGTTGCGTGGTCGGCGGTATCGAGAAGGTCTTCGAGATCAACCGGAACTTCCGGAACGAGGGCAGCGACTCGTCCCACTCGCCCGAGTTCGCCATGTTGGAGTACTACGAAGCGTATGCGACCTATGACTCCAATGCGGTGATGACGCGGCAGCTCATCCAGGAGGCGGCGCAGAACGTTCTCGGTACTCAGGTGGTCACTCTCGCCGACGGTTCGGAGTACGACCTGTCCGGCGAGTGGACCACACTCGGAATGTACGAGTCGTTGTCCGAGGCGTTGTCGGAAGAGGTCACTCCCGAGACATCGGTGGACAAGCTGCGTTCCTATGCCGAAGCGCGAGAGCTGGAGGTCGACCCCAAGTTAGGGCACGGCAAACTCATCGAGGAACTGTGGGAACACCTCGTCGGCGATCATCTGCACGAACCTACTTTTGTCCGTGATTTTCCGGTCGAGACATCCCCGCTGACCAGGCAACATCGCAGCAAGCCGGGGGTGGCGGAGAAGTGGGATCTGTACGTGCGCGGTTTCGAACTGGCCACCGGATACTCCGAGCTGGTCGATCCCGTGGTGGAGCGTCAGCGTCTGGTGGAACAGGCCAGGCTGGGTGCGCAGGGCGATAGTGAGGCCATGAACCTGGATGAGGATTTCCTCCGGGCACTGGAGTACGGAATGCCGCCGAGCGGTGGTGTCGGAATGGGGATCGACCGGTTGCTGATGGCGCTGACCGGCCTTGGTATCCGGGAGACCATCCTGTTCCCGCTCGTCCGACCTGAATAACCCGTCCGCGTGACAGATACCTCGATCGTTCTCGTAAACGAGATTTGCGTTATGTCACGGTAGCGGGTATTAATGTCGCTAGACAAAGTCTTCTGTCCGGGGCATGCCCCGTACCAGATCATTCGTGTAAGCCCCCAGCAGGAGGAAACAGATGGCACAGAAGGTGCTCGTCTCGCTCGTTGACGACCTCGACGGCAGCGAGGCGGAAGAGACCGTTGAGTTCGGTTTGGACGGTGTCAGCTACCAGATCGACCTTTCCGCGGAAAACGCGGAAGAACTTCGCGACGCGCTGGCCCAGTATGTGGAGCACGCCCGCCGCGCGGGTGGCCGTAAGCGCACCGCCATTCGTCCGGTCGCCGGCGTGAAGGCCGCCGCCCGCCCCGCGACCGTGGACCGCGAGCAGAACCAGGCCATTCGCGCCTGGGCCCGCAAGAACGGCTTCCAGGTTTCCGACCGTGGACGTATCCCGTCCGAGGTCGTGGAGGCCTACCACAAGAAGAACTGAGGTCTCTCGACCTTCGAGCCGCCGGGAACCTATTCCCGGCGGCTTTCTTGTTCTTGTACACGGTTCAAGCGGGCGTACTCCGTGGGCGCCCATCCGGTCACGGAGCGAAAATCCCGGATGAAGTGTGCTTGGTCGCTATAGCCCAGCTCGGTCGCCAGTTTCGCGTAGTCCGGCTGTTCCTCGGCCGCGATCCGTGCCGCCGCTTCGTTCAACCGGTATACCTGAATCGCCCATTTGGGGGCGGTGCCGACATGTTCGGCGAACAGTCGTTGCAGGCTCCGCTGAGACAGGCCCGTTCGGCTTGACAGCTCGGAGACCCGGGTAATGGCCGGTTCGGCCGCGATTGTTTCCACCGCTTCGATGGCCGTCCGTGCCGCCGCGGTGAGGACAGGGCGTTTCGTGAGGAGCAGTTCCTCCGCCATGCGGACCATTTCGAAGTCGTTCGTCGCATTGCGTACCGATTCCGTCACTCCTCCGGCGCAGGCGAAGAGATCGGTGAGCGGAACGGAACCGCCGGAGATCATCGAGACCGGACCGGTGAGGAATGCCCGGAAAGCCCCGGGCCGGAATCGCACGCCGATACCTTGATCCACACCGTCGACGACGTAGCGGAAAGGCCGTTTCCCCGGCCCGAAGGCGCCGGCCGCGTCGCGGAAGAACGTCACGTTGACCGCGAGATTCGGCAGAACCACCTGTTCATGGGGCCGACGGCCGGTCAGCTCCCAGCGCAGCACCCAGTGGTGGTCGACGAACGGGCGCAGTTCCGGTGCGGGCGCGTGCCGGACCAGGCTGAACTTCGCGCTCGCCTCCCGCGCGTTGACGATTCCCGCCGGGATCCGGTGCCTGCTCACCCGCTCAACGTAATCGTGTCGCGTTTCTTCAAGACGGCGTGGCGGCCGCCGTGAACTCATGCCCGTATGTCCGAACACGCCGCTCTCATCGCCCCCGCCGCCGCGAAGTTCACCGCGGTCCTGCGCGGGATGGGCGAAGCCGATCTCGCCGCGCGCACCCCGTGTACCGAGTACGACGTCCGCGCGTTGCTGAACCACCTTCTCTACTGGGGTCCCTGGCTCGAAGCCGCCGGACGCAAGGCGCCGCCGCCCGAGGTGTCGTCGGGCGAGGCGGAGACGGACCTCGTGGGCGACGATCGGCTCGGTGCCATCAGTGCCATCGAGGAGCAGACCGCCCGGCTCGTCGAAGTCTTCGGAGCTCCTGATGCTTGGCAGGGGCAGACCACCTTCGGCGGCCAGCCGATGCCCGCCTCGATGGCGGGGTACATGGTGCTGGACGAGTTCGTCTTCCACGGCTGGGACCTCGCCAGGGCGACCGGCGCGGAGTTCACTGTTCTCCCCGAAGTCGCCGACGCCGTGTACGCGATCGCACTGGAGATCGGCGATCAGGCGCGGGCGATGAAGGTTTACGGCGACGAAGTGCCCGTCGAGGAAGGCGCGACGACGTTCGAACGCGCTCTCGGCGCGACCGGACGGGATCCCGGCTGGACCCCTTAACGGATTCGCGGACAGCCCTCGCATTCCGATTCCGCGGGCAACAGATAGGAGTAACAGCAGCTTTCCCGGTTTCTCGTCCACTCGCGGCGACCATCGGCGGCCGGGGCCAGCCTCAGCTTCGACGCGGACGTCAGCGGCGGGAATCGTGCTTCGAGGACCAGCGCGGCGTCCGCGACGCCGGAGCCCTCGGCGTCCGCGGTCCCGCCCAGCCGTCCCGCCGACCACAGCGCGTTGTCGAGCGCGTCCGTGGCGGCCGCCCACAACTGCCGCCGCCCGAGCCTCGTCAACGGCCCGTAGACGTCGATGAACCGGTTCGCGTGCGCGACGAACCTTCCGCGCAGCACGGTCGCCAGCGTTCGCTCGTCCGGCACGACGACGGCGGCCGGATGCGCCGAACCCGGGTCGGTCGGCAGGCAGTGGAACCCGTCGCCGAGGACGGCGATCGACGCGGGATGCGGCCGGTCGCCGCCGATCCGGAAGGCCAGCGCGGACGGCGCCAGCGACGGGACGCGGCGTTCGTGGTGCAGCAGCATCGCGCCGGCGAACGCCGGGACGTGCAGGTACCAGGACAGGATCCAGCTCGCCGCGATCCGCTCCGGAATCGCGGACGCTTCCGGGTACGCCCCGGCCAGCCAGCCGCCGAGCCGTTCCCGCCAGCGGACGAGACGCGCCGGTTCGCCGAGCAGGGCGTCGCAGCGGACCCAGTCCGGCTCGCTCACGGGCACCACGCTGCGGAGCCCGGCGTCTTCGGGCATCCTCGACAACGAGGCCCGGAGGCCGTCCTCGGGTGACGCGAGCGTGTGATGATGCGACACGGCCCTCCCGTCATTAGGTACGCCTAACCTTACATACGGTCGGTGACTACTCCGGACGGGTGTCCATCCACCGGGCTGTCTCTGGCCGACTCGGCGTGTTCGCGCTCAGCGGACAAGGCGCATCCGACGGAATCCGAGTGCGGGTTCGCACGTTGGGCTTGACGTAAAGGTGCAGGGCAACCGGAAGATGAAGGAGCGCACGGCCGGAGAACGGCCGGGGCGCGAACGGGCCGCAATCAGCCGTAGTGGTACGCCAGCGCGACCGCTTGGCTACTAGAGTGGTCTCACGGTGCTGAATCCATCGCGGTGAAAGCACGATGGAAACGGGCCGCCGTCGCAGCAGTCGAGGGAGTGCACATGTTTGAGAGGTTCACCGACCGCGCGAGGCGGGTGGTCGTCCTGGCCCAAGAAGAGGCCAGGATGCTCAACCACAACTACATCGGCACCGAGCACATCCTCCTGGGTCTGATCCACGAGGGTGAAGGTGTCGCCGCCAAGGCGCTGGAATCGCTGGGCATCGCGCTGGAGGGCGTCCGCCAGCAGGTCGAGGAGATCATCGGCCAGGGGCAGCAGGCCCCGAGCGGGCACATCCCCTTCACCCCGCGGGCCAAGAAGGTGCTTGAGCTGTCGCTGCGCGAAGCGCTGCAGCTCGGCCACAACTACATCGGCACCGAGCACATCCTGCTCGGGCTGATCCGCGAGGGAGAAGGCGTCGCCGCGCAGGTGCTCGTCAAGCTCGGCGCGGACCTCAACCGGGTGCGTCAGCAGGTTCTGCAGCTGCTGTCGGGCTACCAGGGTGGCAAGGAGTCGGCCGAGACCGGCTCCGGACGCGGTGAAGGCACCCCGTCGTCGTCGCTGGTGCTCGACCAGTTCGGCCGCAACCTGACCGTGCAGGCCCGCGAAGGCAAGCTCGACCCGGTCATCGGCCGTGGCAAGGAGATCGAGCGGGTCATGCAGGTGCTGTCGCGGCGCACCAAGAACAACCCGGTCCTGATCGGTGAGCCCGGCGTCGGCAAGACCGCCGTCGTCGAAGGGCTCGCGCAGAACATCGTCAAGGGCGAGGTCCCGGAGACGCTGAAGGACAAGCAGCTCTACACCCTCGACCTCGGCTCCCTGGTCGCCGGTTCCCGGTACCGCGGTGACTTCGAAGAGCGCCTGAAGAAGGTGCTCAAGGAGATCAAGACCCGCGGCGACATCATCCTGTTCATCGACGAGCTGCACACGCTCGTCGGCGCGGGTGCCGCCGAGGGCGCGATCGACGCCGCGTCGATCCTGAAGCCGATGCTGGCCCGTGGTGAGCTGCAGACGATCGGCGCGACCACGCTCGAGGAGTACCGCAAGTACATCGAGAAGGACGCCGCGCTGGAGCGCCGTTTCCAGCCGATCCAGGTCGGCGAGCCGTCGCTCGAGCACACGATCGAGATCCTGAAGGGTCTCCGCGACCGGTACGAGGCGCACCACCGCGTCTCGATCACCGACTCGGCGCTCGTGGCCGCCGCGACGCTGGCGGACCGGTACATCAACGACCGGTTCCTGCCGGACAAGGCGATCGACCTGATCGACGAGGCGGGCGCCCGGATGCGCATCCGCCGGATGACCGCGCCGCCGGACCTGCGCGAGTTCGACGAGAAGATCGCCGACGTGCGCCGGGACAAGGAGTCCGCGATAGACGCGCAGGACTTCGAGCGCGCCGCGCGCCTCCGTGACGAGGAGAAGACCCTCCTCGGCCAGAAGGGCGAGCGGGAGAAGCAGTGGAAGGACGGCGACCTCGACGTCGTCGCCGAGGTCGACGAGGAGCAGATCGCCGAGGTCCTCGCCAACTGGACCGGTATCCCGGTGTTCAAGCTCACCGAGGAGGAGACCACGCGTCTGCTCCGCATGGAGGACGAGCTGCACAAGCGGATCATCGGCCAGGAGGACGCGGTCAAGGCCGTCTCCCAGGCGATCCGCCGTACCCGCGCCGGTCTGAAGGACCCGAAGCGCCCCTCCGGTTCGTTCATCTTCGCCGGTCCGTCCGGTGTCGGTAAGACCGAGCTGTCCAAGGCGCTGGCGGCGTTCCTGTTCGGCGAGGACGACGCGCTCATCCAGATCGACATGGGCGAGTTCCACGACCGCTACACCGCTTCGCGGCTCTTCGGTGCCCCTCCGGGCTACGTCGGCTACGAAGAGGGCGGCCAGCTGACCGAGAAGGTGCGGCGCAAGCCGTTCTCGGTGGTGCTGTTCGACGAGATCGAGAAGGCCCACCAGGAGATCTACAACACGCTCCTGCAGGTCCTCGAAGACGGCCGTCTCACCGACGGTCAGGGTCGTACGGTCGACTTCAAGAACACCGTGCTCATCTTCACCTCGAACCTGGGTACCTCGGACATCTCCAAGTCCGTTTCGCTCGGCTTCTCGCAGGGAGGCGACACCGCCAACCGGTACGAGAAGATGAAGCAAAAGGTCAACGAGGAGATGAAGAAGCATTTCCGGCCGGAGTTCCTGAACCGGATCGACGACATCATCGTCTTCCACCAGCTGACCAAGGATCAGATCATCCAGATGGTCGATCTGATGATCGCGCGGGTCGAGACGCAGCTCAAGGCCAAGGACATGGAGCTCGAGCTCACGCCCAAGGCCAAGTCGCTGCTCGCCAAGCGCGGCTTCGACCCGGTGCTGGGCGCGCGGCCGCTGCGTCGCACGATCCAGCGCGAGATCGAGGACCAGCTGTCGGAGAAGATCCTGTTCGGCGAGGTCCAGGCCGGCCAGATCATCCTGGTCGACGTCGAAGGCTGGAACGACGAAGAGGGCGAGAAGGACGACAAGGCGCACTTCGTCTTCCGCGGCGAAGCGCGACCCTCGTCGGTCCCGGACGCCCCGCCGGTCAGCATCGGCGCCGGTACGAGCGAAGAGAGCGGTGAAGCCGAGAGCGAGTAAGCCTCGGTGATTCAAGGAAACGCCCGTCGCGGGTTCGCCGCGGCGGGCGTTTCCTTGTGCAGGGCCGCATGGGCCTCGTGAGTGGTAATGACGGTTAGAACCGTCATTACCACTCACGAGGCCGGTGGGAGCGGAGGACCCGGTTTCGGCGGACCGGGTCGAGGAAGCGATCGACATGCTGGCTCGCGAAGGACCGCAGTTGGGACGGCCGCTGGTCGACCGGATCAGTGGCTCGTGCCGGCATAACTTGAAAGAGTTGCGCCCGGCCTCGGCGGGGCGCACCGAGATCAGGATCCTGTTCGTCTTCGATCCGGTGCGAAGAGCCGTGCTTCTGGTGGCCGGAGACAAAGCGGGAAACTGGAAGCGGTGGTACGACATCAACATCCCGATCGCGGAGGAGCGATACCGGCGGCACCTGGACTCGATGGAGGAAGGCTGAAATGGGTCGATCCTGGAAAGAGGTCAAGGCCGACAAACTGGCTGTCGATCGCCGGTCTGGGCGCGACATCGACGCGGCGCGGGCCGAGGCCAGGGAGGCCACGCAGGCCTACATTCTCGGCTTCAGGTTGTCGCAACTGCGGGAGGACGTCGGGCTGAGCCAGGCTGAGGTCGCCAAACGCATGGGAGTGAGCCAGCCACGAATCAGC
The DNA here is from genome assembly GCF_000478275.1 of Amycolatopsis orientalis DSM 40040 = KCTC 9412. Taxonomy (GTDB): domain Bacteria; phylum Actinomycetota; class Actinomycetes; order Mycobacteriales; family Pseudonocardiaceae; genus Amycolatopsis; species Amycolatopsis orientalis. The sequence continues at coordinate 596,142 of NZ_ASJB01000083.1, read as the reverse complement.
CAGCTCGAACAGGGTGATCCGAGCCAGATGGAACTGGACACCCTTCGCAGGTACATCGTCGCCTTGGGCGGACGTATGCGGGTGGTCGCCGATTTCGACGATCACGACGTCACCATTTCCGCCGCCGTCTGACCGCTCCCGCTCGCCCGATCTTCGCGTGAGACGATGCCACCGGGTCCGGGAGGGGGTCAGGTGGACGTTCTGGCGATCGATTTCGGTACCTCCAGCACGGTCGGGGTGCTCTCGATCCACGGCAGGGGGACACAGGTCGTCGAAATCGACGGGTCGGTGACGATGTCGTCGGCGATCTACGCCGACAAGGACGGCACCGTCTTCGTCGGCCGCGACGCCGAACGCCGCGCCCGGCTGGATCCGAGCCGGTTCGAAGCGAATCCGAAGCGACGCATCGACGAGGGCGCCCTCCAGCTCGGCGACGTCACGTTGCCCATCGCCGACGCCTTCGCCGCCGTCCTGCGCCGCGTCGGCGAGGAGGCCGAGCTGCTCCTCGCGCGCCCGCCCGCCCAGGTGCGCATCTCCCATCCGGCGGGCTGGGGCCCGGATCGCAAGCAGATCCTCCGCGACGCCGCCCTCAAGGCCGGCTTCGGCACCACGCTGCTCATTCCCGAGCCGGTCGCCGCGGCCGCGCATTACGCCTCCCTCAACCAGGGCCAGGTGCGGCCGTCCGGTCCGATCGCGGTGTACGACCTCGGGGCGGGCACCTTCGACTGCGCCGTCGTCGGGGTCAGCGCCCAGGGGTTCGCCGTGCTCGCCGAGGACGGCCTGCCCGACCTCGGCAGCCTCGACATCGACCAGGCGCTGCTGGTCCACATCGGCCGCGAGGTCTCGCATTCCGATCCGGCGGTCTGGCAGCGGGTGCTGCGCCCGCAGTCGGTCGGCGACCGCCGGACGCGCCGTTCGCTGCTGCAGGACGTCCGTGACGCCAAGGAAAGCCTGTCCCGGCATCAGCAGACCGAGATCCCGATGCCGGAGCCGTTCGGGGACGTACGGGTCACGCGGATGGAGCTGGAAGCGCTCGTCCGGCCGAGTTTCCTGCGCAGTGCCGAACTCCTGGCCACCACCATCCACCGCGCCGGGCTCACCCCGGCCCAGCTCGGCGGCGTCTACCTCGTCGGCGGGCCGAGCCGGATGCCGTTGCTGGCGAGTCTGCTGGCGAACCAGCTCAGGATCGCGCCGACGACCCAGGACCAGCCGGAGACAGCGGTCGCGTTCGGGCTGCACCACGTGCCGGCGGGCGGCGAGGACTCCCAGCTGACCGTGCCCGCGTTCGCCCCGGTCTCCCAGCCCGCTCAGCAGCGGCCCGTCCAGCAGCCGCCGCCTCAGCCACCCCGGCGGCCGCAACCGCCGCGCTGGTCACCACCACCACCACCACCACCACCCGGCCGGAACTGGCGGAAGCCCACGGCCTACGGCGTCGTCGCGCTCGCCCTCGCGGCGATCGTGACGACGATCGTCCTGCTCACCGGCGGCGAGGACGAACCCGTCGCGGCCCCGGCTCCCGCCGTCCCGGCGCAGCAGCCGAACTGCGATCAGGCCGGCCCGAAGGACGCGCAGGGGTTCACGGACTGCCTCCGCCGGATCGCCGCCGTCCTCCCGCAGCGGGACGTTTGCCGGGACGCGCCGGAAGCGGCCGCCGCGATGGGGGCGGCGACCGCGGTCACCTGCGTGTTCAAGAACGACGAGGCGTCGAACGCGATCAACTACTACCAAGGCGTCGCGATGACCGGCCTGGAGGACGACGCCCGGCGGCAGATGACCAAGGGCAAGCCCGTGGAGGGCACCTGGGCGGCCGATGGGCTGCGGGGCCGCTACCTCGCGGGTGCGGGCAAGCGAAGCGGCATCGTGCTCTTCGGGACCGAAGACGCGCCGTTGAGCGCGATGCTCGTCTCGACCCGCCGCGACGGGACCGCGCGGACGACGCAGGAGATGGTCGACTTCTTCACCGCGCAGCTCAAGCCGTAAGCGCTTTGCTCGATCGCTCCGTGAGCGTCACGCAATTACACGCAATTAGTCGACTGCTTGCGCCGGTCTGCATCGTGAACCAGGCCGTGGTGAAGGGGCCTTTCGTCTCATCTCATGCAGCGAAGGCGCCCTTCACCGCATGAGATGAGACGAAAGCGTCCTTCAGCCCCGGTCAGTGCAGGGTGCCCGCCGGCGTCGAGAGGTCTTCGGTCACGGAGAGCGCGGTGTCGACGATGATCTCCAGCGCCTCCGCCGCGCGATGCACGGCCAGGCTCGGCGCGGTCGTCCGCGCGGCCTGTTCCGGCGTGTAGGGCACGTGCACGAAGCCGCCCCGCACGCCGGGAAAGTCGTTGTCCAGCAAGTGCATCAGCCCGTAGAAGACCTGGTTGCACACGTACGTCCCCGCGGTGTGCGAGACCGACGCCGGAAGCCCCGCGGCCTTGATCCCCTCGACGCAGGCCTTCACCGGCAAGGTCGTGAAGTACGCGTTGGGCCCGCCCGGGATCACCGGGACGTCGACGGGCTGCGAGCCCGCGTTGTCCGGGATCCGGGCGTCGATCAGGTTGATCGCGACCCGTTCCGGGGTGACGTCGGGGCGGCCGCCCGCCTGGCCGACGCAGACCACCAGTTCCGGCCGGTATTCGTCGATGGCGTCGCGCAAGGTGATCAGCGAACGCGAGAACACGCACGGCAGCTCGACGGCCACGGCGTCTCGCCGTCGGCCGGTGAGCAGGGAAACCGCCTGCCACGACGGGTTCACCCGCTCACCGCCGAACGGTTCGAAACCGGTGAGGAGCACTGACGTCATGCCGCTCACCCTAACGTGTGACGGACGTCAGGCAGTGTCTCTCAAAGCGCGCTTTCGGTTTTCCGCAGCCGGGCCGAGGCACTGGTTGTTCGACTCACTCAACCGTGTCAGCGGCCCGCCTCCGCAAAACCGAGGCCTCCGGCCGAAGAGAACGCGCGCGCGTGTCCTCGCCCAGGCGGCCGACGTCGGTCTGGGCGACACGCGTCAGGTAGCGGGCTTGAGGTCCCCGGGGTAGAGGAACTCGGGCGCCGGTTTGGTGTTGCCGTAGAACCACGCGTCGAAGAAGCCCTGCAGGTTCTTGTGCGCGACGCGTTCGGCGAACTTCTGGAACTCCGGCAGGCTCGCGTTGCCGTCCCGGTGCAGGGTCGGCCACGTCTTCAGGATGCGGTCGAACGGCGCCGCGCCGATGTAGTTCTTCAGCGCGTGCAGCGCCACCGGGCCCTTCGAGTACACGTAGGTGAACTCGTTGCCGGGCCCCATGTCGTACAGTTTCCCGGCCCAGAACCGGTCCGTGGCCTTCTGCACGGCGGCCAGGTAGCGCGCCTTGAGGTCCTGACCCGATTTCGCCTCGGACCACATCCACTCCGCGTACGAGGCGAAGCATTCGTTGAGGCAGACGTCCTTCCACTTGTCGACGGCGACCGAGTCGCCCCACCACTGGTGGGCGTTCTCGTGCACGATCGTCGGGATGTTGCCCGCCGCGCCCGAGTAGATCGGCCTGCTCAGCGTCTCCAGCGAGAACCCGATCGGCTCGGCGAGGAAGATGCCGCCCGCGGCGTCCACCGGGTACCGGCCGAACTTCGACGCCAGGAAGTCGATGATCTCCGGCAGCCGCGCCTCGGCCTGTTTGGTCGTGGCGGGTGTGCCGGGGGCGTAGGCGTTCACGACCGGGGTCCCGTCGGACAGGTTCGTCCGCTCGAACTCCCATTTGTCGATCGCGACCGTGGTCATGTACGGCACGGCCGGGGTCTCCTCGGCCCAGACGTACGTGGTCTTCGCGCCTTCGGCGAAGTGCCCGCGCTCGCGGCCGTTCGAGATGACGCCCCACTCCGACGGCACGGTGATCGTGAGGTGGAAGGTCGCCTTGTCCCGCGGGGTGTCGTTGACCGGGTACCAGGTCGTCGCCGACTTCGGCTCGCCCGCGACGAACGCGCCGCCGGATTTCGCGTACTGCCAGCCGTTCTCGCCCAGCAGCGGATCCTCGATCGGCTGCGGGACACCGTGGTAGGCGATCTCGGCGGTGAACCGCTCGCGGTTCCGCAGCGGACGAGCCGGGGTGATCACGAGTTCGTGGTCGCCGGTCCGCGCGAAGGTCGCCTTCCGCCCGTTGACCTTGACCGAGTCGACGGTCAGCCCGTGCAGGTCGAGGTTGAACGAGCTGAGCGCCTGTGTCGCCCGGCCGGTGATCGTCTGCAGGCCCGTGAGCTGCTTGGTGGCCGGTTCGTAGCCGACCTTCAGGTTGTAGTCGCCGACGTCGTAGCCGCCGTTGCCGTCCTGCGGGTAGTAGCTGTCGCCCGCGCCGTCGGCGCCGGGTTTGCCGGGATCGGCGAGGGCGGTCCCACCGCCGAGGACACTCGCGGCCAGTACGGCTGCGATGACGGCCACACTCCGGTACCTCATTCACGCTCCCAGTCGATCGGCTGTCAATTGGTCCCGAACCTAGTCCCGTGACTTCGGCCGACCGCCCGGAAAGCTCCTTCGTGCCCGGATAATCCCCACTTCCGTCGCCTAAGGGGTCAACCGGTTGCGGGTTCTGGAAAGCTGGGGCCGTGCGTGTGACGTTGCTGGGCCCCGTCGGAGCGGAGGCCGGAGACGGCACCCCGGTCGACATCGGCGGTGTCCGCCTCCGCATGCTCCTGGCCAGGCTCGCGCTGGACGCCGGCCGCCCGGTCCCGGCGACCGCCCTGATCGACGATCTCTGGGGTGCGGAACCGCCCGCCGACGCGGCGAACGCGCTGCAGTCCCTGGTCTCGCGGCTGCGCAAGATCCTGCGTGCCGACGACGTCGCGCTCGACTCGGGTCCCGGTGGCTACCGGCTGGACGTCGCCCGCGAGGACGTCGACGTCTTCCGGTTCGAACGGCTGGCCGCGGAAGGGCGGGCCGAGCTGGCGGCCGGCCGGGATTCCGGCGCGGCCGCCGTCCTCGCCGAAGCGCTCGGCCTCTGGCGTGGCCAAGCGTTGTCCGACGTGCTCGAAGCCCCTTTCGCGCAGGCACCGGCGACCCGGCTGGAGGATCTGCGTCTCGAAGCCGCCGAAGACCGGTTCGAGGCGGAGATCCGGATCGGCGGGCACGACCGGGTCCTGGCGGATCTCAAGGAGGCCGTCGCGCGGAACCCGCTGCGCGAACGTCTCGCCGGGCTGTGGATCCGGGCGTTGTGCGCGGCGGACCGGCAGTCCGACGCCCTCGCCGTCTACGAGGAGGTCCGCGCGGCGCTGGCCGATCAGCTGGGCGTCGATCCCTCGGCCGAACTCAAGGAGATCCACCTCGCCGCGCTGCGCGGCGAACTCGGCCCGCCGCCCGCGGTCGCCGATCATCTCCCGGTCCGGCTGACCAGTTTCGTCGGCCGCGACGACGAGCTGAAGCTGGTCGCGGAACTCCTCGCCGGCGCGCGGCTGGTGACGTTGGTCGGTCCGGGCGGTGCCGGGAAGACGCGGCTGGCCACCGAAGTCGCGACGCGGCATCCGGCGCACGCGCGCGGACGTGTCTGGTTCGTCCCGCTCGCGGGCATCCGGGACCCGGGCGACCTGCCCGGCGCGGTCTTCGCGGCGCTGGAGCTGTGGGATCTCGGGCTCTCGCACGGCGGCGACCCGATGCGGCGGCCGGTGGAGGCGCTGGTCCGGGTCGTGGAAACGCTCGGCGCCGGTGAGTCGGTGCTGGTGCTGGACAACTGCGAGCATCTGGTCGACGCGGCCGCGGAGCTGACGAACACCCTGCTGCGCCGCGTGCCGACCCTGCGCATCCTCGCGACGAGCCGCGAGGCGCTGGCGATCGACGGCGAGACGCTGTGCCCGCTCGGCCCGCTGTCCGTGCCGGAAGGCAGGCCGACCGTTCCCCAAGCGGCCGAGGCGGGCGCGATCCGGCTGTTCGTCGACAGGGCGATGGCCGTTCGCCCGGACTTCCTGCTCGACGAGTCCACTGTGGACGAGGTCGCGCAGATCTGCCGCAGGCTGGACGGGATGCCGCTGGCGCTGGAACTGGCCGCGGCGCGACTGCGTTCGATGACCGTCGCGCAGATCTCGCAACGTCTCGACGACAGGTTCCGCCTGCTCACCTCCGGCAGCCGGACCGCGTTGCCGAGGCAGCGCACGTTGCGTGCCGTGGTCGAGTGGAGCTGGGACCTGCTCGACGACGCCGAACGCGTGCTCGCCAGGCGGCTTTCGGTGTTCGGGGCCGGCGCAGAGGTCGAAGCGGTCGAGAGCGTCTGCGCCGGTGACGGCCTGCCCGCCGAGGACGCCCTGTACGTCCTCGGCTCGCTCGTCGAAAAGTCCATTGTGGACGCGATCGCCGGGGATCACGGCGAGCCGCGCTACCGCATGCTGGAGACCATCCGGGCCTACGCGGCGGAACGTCTCGACGAGGCCGGGGAGCGGGAACAGCTGACGAAGGCCTATCACCGCTACTACGCCCAGCTCGCCGAGCGGCTGGAGCCGATGCTGCGGACGGCGGATCAGCTCGTCGCCATCTCACGCTACGACGCGGAGCACGGCAACATCGTGACCGCGCTTCGCCAGGCCATCGACGCCGACGACGTGGAAATGGCGACGCGTCTGTTCGGCAGCACCTTCTGGTACTGGCTGATCAAGGGCGACAGCGATCGCGTCGAGTCGTTCGTCGCCGAAGTGCTCACCTTCGGCGACCGCCTGGAGGACGACTTCGCGGCCGCGTTCCGGGCGATGCGCGAGATCACCACGATGGTGCCCGGCGTCGGCGACCCGGCAGCCGTGCGCGCGCTCATCGGCGAATGTGTGCGGACCGACGCGTACAACCGGTTCGCCGGGCTGGCCATCGGCCTGCCCATGCTGGCCTTCTTCTCCCAGGACAAGGAACTCGCGCACCGCGAGGTGGACCGGGCACTGTCGAGCCAGGACCCGTGGTCCAGGGCGGCGGGATCGTGGGCGCACAGCTTCGTCCTCACCGACGACGGTGACCTCGACGGCGCCGAACAGGCCAGGGACCGGGCCTACGAAGGATTCCTGGCACTGGGCGACCGGTGGGGCACCGCGATGGCGCTGGGCATGAAGGCGAGCGACATCTCGATGTCCGGCGATCACGAAGCCGCGCTCGCGCTGTACCGCCGAGGGCTCGCCCTGGCACTCGAACTGGGATCGCAGGACGACGTGATCCAGCAGCGCTGGCGGCTCGCGACGGAGTACGCGCGGGCGGGCGACCTGGACACGGCGAGACGCGAGATGGTCGAGGCCGAGCGTTACGCGACCGAAACGGGCAACGCGCAGCTCGCGGTGATGGTGCTGGTGGGCAAGGCCGATCTGCTCTGCCGCGCCGGACGTGTGGACGAGGCACGCGAGGTCGCCGTCCGGTTCCGGGAGAAAATGGCCTTGGTCGCCGCGCCGGGCATGTTCGGCGAGGAGTTCGGCGGGTACATCGACACCGAGATCGGGTTGGCCGCCGGGGATCTGGCAGCGGCCGAACGAGGGGCCGCGGCCGTTGTGAAGTCCACCGCGGAACGCGGCGACATCGCCGATCTCGGGCGGATCGTCGAGGTCTGCGGCCTGATCCGGTTCCGGCAGGGACGCCACGAGACCGCCGTCCGGCTGCTCGGCGCGGCGAAACTCCTGCGCGGCAGACTCGATCTCGGGGAACCCGCCATCCGGGACCTGATCGGGGATCTCCGCGAGTATTTCGGCGAGGAGCGCTACGAAGCGTTGCTCGCGCAGGATGCCGGACTTTCCCGCGCCGACCTGATGTCTTGGATCCTGCGAGAAGTGGTCACGTGAAGAAGGGCCCCTCGCCCGGCAGAGGCGAGGAGCCCTTCACGCGCGTTCCCCCTGACCCCCGTCAGACGCGCTTCCGATAAGCCCAGGTCGCGAGCGGGAAGAAGACCGCGATCGCGCCGGCCATCCAGATCAGCGAGCCGGTCAGCGGCCCGGCGATCGCCCCGCCGTTCATCAGCCCGCGCAGGACGTCGGACATCTGCGTCACCGGGCTGATGTCGGCCCACGCCTTCAGCCAGCCGGGCATGGTGCCGGTCGGGACGAAGACGTTGCTGCCGAAGGTCAGCGGCATCAGGACCACGAACATCAGGCCCTGCACCGCGCCGGGGCTCTTCACCAGCATCCCGACGAACACCGACGCCCAGCAGAACGACAGCGCGAACGCGATGGCCAGGACGACGGCGAGCACGAACTCCGCCGGCCCGGTCTGGATCCGGTAGCCCATGATCGTCGCGACGATCATCAGCACGGTGATGCACACCAGATACCGCACGATATCGGCCAGCACGGCACCGATCAGCGGCGCGGACCGGGAGATCGGCATCGCGCGGAACCGGTCGAACACCCCCTTGGTGACGTCGGTGTTCAGCTGGACGCCGACGGTCATGCTGGCCTGCAGGATGTTGAACACCATGATGCCGGGCACGATCATCTGGAGGTAACCCTCGGTACTGCCCATGATCGCGCCACCGAACAGGTAGACGAACATGACCAGGAAGATGATCGGCGCGATGGTGACGTCGGCCAACTGTTCCGGGTTCTTGCGGATCTTCAGGATTCCGCGCCAGGCAAGGGAAAGCCCGTGCTGAACGCCGCTGGACAGTGAAACGCGCCGTGGTGCGGGCGCGGCGATGGTCGTCATACCAGGCTCCCTTCCGGAGTAATGTCCTTTGTGGACTCGTCGGTCTTCTTGCCGGTCAGTGCGAGGAACACCTCGTCGAGGCTGGGCAGCCGCAGCGCCAGCTCGTCCGCGGTGATCCCGGCTTCGTCCAGCTTGCGGACCAAAGTGGACAGCAGGACCGGGTCGGCGACGGGCGCGGTGAGCAGCCCGGTGTCGTCGTCCCGGTTCGGCCGGGACCCGGTGAGCCCGGCCAGGATGCGCTCGACGGCGTCGAGATCGCCGAGCGCGGTCGGCCGGACCTGCAGCGTCTGGCCGCCGGTCCGCCGCTTGAGCTCGTCGGCCCGCCCGTTCGCCACGACGTGGCCGTGGTCGAACACGGTGATCGTGTCGGCCAGCTGGTCGGCCTCCTCCAGGTACTGCGTGGTGAGCAGCACCGTCGTGCCGTCGGCGACCAGCGTCCGGACCACGGCCCAGACCTCGTTGCGGGCATGCGGGTCGAGCCCGGTGGTCGGCTCGTCCAGGTAGAGCACCTTGGGACGGCCGACCAGGCTCGCGGCGAGGTCGAGCCGCCGCCGCATCCCGCCCGAGTACGTCTTGATCGCGCGTCCGGCGGCGTCGGTCAGTTCGAACCGCTCCAGCAGATCGGCCGCGCGCTTCTTCGCGTCCGCCCTGGAGAACTCCAGCAGCCTGCCGATCAGGACGAGGTTCTCCGTGCCGGAGAGGTCTTCGTCGACCGACGCGTACTGCCCGGTCAGCCCGATCATGCTCCGGACCGCCATCGGGTTCTTGACGACGTCGTAGCCGAAGACGCTCGCGTGGCCGCGGTCCGGCCGGATCAAGGTGGCCAGGATCCGGACGGCGGTCGTCTTCCCCGCGCCGTTCGGCCCCAGCACCCCGACCACCTTGCCCGCCGGGACCTCCAGATCGACCCCGTCGAGCGCCTTCGTCTCCCCATAGTGCTTGACCAGGCCCTCGGCCCTGATCGCGTGGCTCATGTTTCCTCCTGTGGATCTCGCCCCGCGGACAAAGGTGCCCCGCCTGCCTGGCAGACCGCGCACAGCGCGCTGGCAGAACCTGACAGGACCTGATAAGCGCTGGTAGACGCGGTGTGAGGAGGTTGTGGAGGTGTTGTGAAGGCCGCCGCCACTTGATCGTCGATCGGCATACTCGATGTCATGGTGATCGAAGAACGGCCCGTGCCGGTGGCCGGCCGGACCCGGGGAGGCATCCGGTCGACGCTGGTCAGCGGCCTGCTCATCGCGGCGCTCGTCCCGTTCGCGGTGCTGACGGCGCTGCGGCTGGTGGGCTACGACGGCAACACCTACACGATCGCGGCGCTCGCGCTGACGCCGTACGCCGGGATCGCGACGCTGGTACTCGCACTCCTCGCGCTCGGACTGCGTCGCTGGTGGACCGCGGCCGTCGCGCTGGTGCTGACCTTCACGATCGCCGCGATGGTGCTGCCCAGGGCGTTCGCGAACGAGCAGAAGGCGCTCGGCGGGAAGCACGTCCGGGTGCTGGCGTCGAATATGCTCGGCGGGCGGGCGGATCCGGGCAAGATCGTCGGATACGTGAAGGAACACCAGGTCGACGTCCTGAGCCTGACCGAGATGACCCCCGAGGCGGTCGAGGCACTGGGCCGGGCGGGGCTGTTCGAGATCCTGCCGTTCCACGTACTGCACCCGGCGGAGTGGGCGTCCGGCTCCGGGCTGGTGTCGAGGTACCCGCTCACGCCGCTGAAGCTGAGCGGCGATTCGGATGCGAAACAGCCGAGCGCGAGCGCCGACCTCGGCGACGGCGTCCGGATCGAGGTCGTCGCGGTCCATCCGGCGGCGCCGATGTGGGACAGGCACGCGTGGGTCGCCGAGGCCAAGGACCTGCCCTACGCCGACGCCGAGCACGACATCCGGATCCTGGCGGGCGACTTCAACGCCAGTCTCGACCACTCGCTCTTCCGTGAGCTGCTGACCAGGGGATACGTCGACGCGGCCGATCAGCTGGGGAAGGCGCTGACCGGGACCTGGACGAACGGGATGGTGCCGCCGGTGCCGATCGACCACGTCCTGGCGGACAAGCGGACGGCGATCGCGGACTTCAAGGTGCTGGAGACGCCGGGCAGCGATCACGATGCGGTCTACGCCGAGATCGTCCTGCCCTGAACGTGACCTTTCGCTGGCAGGCTTCCCGCTCATGAAAAAGCTCTGGGGGATTCTCGTGTTGTCGCTGGTCGCGGCCTGCGTGCCGGGCACCCTGCCACCGGGACCGCCCGAGAGCGCGCTGGGCTTCACCGTCCAGCCCGGCGCCGCCGGCACCTTCGTTCCCCCGGACCCGGTCGGCGAGGCCCAGCGGCTGTTCCGGCCGGGCCCCGACCGGCGGGCGGTGGCGCTGGCGCGCGCGGGCCGGACCCTGATCGGGGTCGGGGTCCGGGAGTTCCCCGGTGAGGACCGTTCGGAACCGATCGCGTGGGTGTCCGCGGCCGAAGGTCGCGACGCGCGGGAGATCGTCCTGCCGCAGGACCGGCCGGGCCAGTGGGCGACGACGGCGATCGCGGCCGAGGGCGATCAGGTCCTCGTGGCCGGCTCCCTCGGCGGCGACGTGCGGGTGTGGGCGTCCGACGACGCGGGCACGACCTGGACGGTGTCGCCCGTTCAGGTGCGGGGAAGTGAACTCTGGTTCTCCACCGTGCTCCGGACGGAAGGGGAATGGCTGCTGGCAGGCGGTTCCGTGGACGACGCGCTGATCGTGACCGGCGTGCCCGGCGCCTGGGTCACCGCGTTCGCCGGGGAGGGCCGGATCCTCGGCGGGACGGTGGACAAGGCGGGGAAGGCGGTGCTGTTCGGGGATCGCACCGAGACGAACGAGCACGGAACGGCGAACCGGGACTGCTCGGTCGTGTGGGTCGCCGGTACCGGCTGGCGGCGGGGTGAACTGGGCTGCCCCGCGGAGCGGATCACCGCCGCGGTGACCCTCGAGGACGGACGGGTGGTCCTGGCGAGCAGCCGCGATCTGTGGACCCGGCCTAGCTGAGCAGCGAGTCCAGCGCCCGGAGCGTTTCGAGGCCGTTGGCCGCGAGAGAGACACCGCGGCCGTGCCGGATCTGTGGCTCGCGCGGGTTGATCCGCACCAGCGCGCCTGTCGCGGCACTGGCCAGTTCCGAGTAGCGCCGCACCGTCGGCACGGCCTGCCCGGCACCGAGTTCCACCACCACGAGGTCGCGATGCGCCCGCCGCCACGCGGTCAGCTCGTCGAGCTGGGCCTGGCTGCGCCCGCCGAGCCAGTCGTAGTCGCCGAACATCAGGATGTTGGGCCGCGCGAGGCCGCCGCAGCGCGGGCACGACGGCAGCGGGTCCGGCGCGCGCATCGTTTCCTCGTCGACCGGGACCTCGACGTCGGCCGCCGACCAGATCTCGGTGGTGCACCGGGCGAGGCACTGCAGGTGGTGGATGGATCCGTGCGCCTCGGCGACCAGCGGATACCCCGCCTTCTGGAACTGACCGTCCACATTGGACGTGAACGCGCGGACGCCGCCGGGTTTCCGCGCTCCCCAGGACAGCAGGAGCCGGAAGCCCTCATGCGGCACGGTGGCGCGGTACAGCGCGAGCCGGTGCCCGTAGAAACCCCAGGCCAGCTCGGGGTCTTCGGCGAAATGCCGCGGGTCGGCGAGTTCGACGAAGCTGATGCCCAGCCGCTCGTACGGCGGATACGCCTTCCAGAAACCTTCGTCGCCCCGGAAATCGGGCAGGCCGGAGTCGACGCCCATCCCGGCGCCGGCGCAGACGAGCAGCGCGCCGGCGCCGTCGATCAGTTCCGCGGCTCGTTCGAGCTCACTCACCCGGCTTCGAAGCCTGGACGACCTCGAATTCCAGCAGATTCGCCCCGCTGGAGACCGGCTTCGCGCGCTCGCCCGCGTGCGCCTCGCGCGCCGGGCCGGACGCCCACGCCTGGTACGCCTCCTCGGACTCCCACTTCGTGTAGACGAAGTAGCGGCTCTCGCCGGAGACCGGGCGGAGCAGCTCGAAGCCGAGGAAGCCGGGCTGGTTGTCGACGGCGTGCAGCCGCGCGGCGAACCGCTTCTCCAGCTCGGGGCCAGCGCCTTCGGGGACCTCGATCGCGTTGATCTTCACGACTGCCATGCCGCCAGCCTACGACGAAACTCTTTTGCGCCGCGATGTGATGCGTGGGACCTTGAATCGGTTCGAGGGGGAAATGATGACTGACGCGAGGATTCTCGTTTCCGGCGCGAGTGTCGCCGGTCCCGCATTGGCGTTCTGGCTCACGCACCACGGCTTCGCGGTGACGGTCGTCGAGCGCGCGCCGTCCTTGCGTCCCGGCGGCCAGGCCGTCGACCTGCGCGGAACGGCCAAGGAGGTCGCGCGCCGGATGGGACTGGACGAGCGTATCCGCGCGGCGTGCACGGACACCAAGGGCGAGACGCTGGTCGACCGGAAGAACCGGGCGAAGGCCATCCTGCGCGCCGACGACTTCGGCGGCGACGGTCTGATCGCCGAGATCGAGATCCTGCGCGGCGACCTGAGCGACGTGCTGTACCAGGCGACCAGCGAGAAGACGGAGTACGTCTTCGGGGATCGCGTCACCGCGCTGGACGAGCGCGCCGACGGCGTCGACGTCACCTTCGCCAGTGGCACGCGGCGGACGTTCGACGTGGTCATCGGGGCGGACGGGCTGCATTCGGGGGTGCGGGCGCTGGCCTTCGGTGACGAATCGGCCTACGTCCGGCATCTCGGCACGTACGTGGCGTTCTTCACGGTACCGAACCGGCTCGGCCTGCGGGAGTGGGCGATCGGGTTCAACGACGTCGGCCGGTCCGCCGGGATCCGCGCCATCCGCGACGGCGAGGAGGCGATGGGCTACTTCGGGTTCGCCTCGGAGAAGATCGACTACGACCATCGCGACGTCAAGGCGCAGAAGGCACTGGTCCGAAGGTTCGCCGCCGGGATGGAATGGGAGGCGCCCTGGCTGCTGGACCAGATGGAGCACGCTCCCGACTTCTACTTCGACTCGTGCGCCCAGGTGATCATGGACTCCTGGTCGCGCGGCCGGATCGGACTGCTGGGTGACGCCGCTTTCTGCCCCTCACCGCTCTCCGGGCAGGGTACTAGCCTGGCGTTCGTCGGCGCGTACGTCCTCGCCGGGGAACTCGCGGCCGATCTCGACAACGGGCTCGAGCGGTACGAGGCCGTCATGCGCGAGTTCGTCGAGAAGACGCAGGCGATGGGGCGGGCCAACGCGGAGTCGATCTTCGCGAAGTCGCGGACGGCGTTGCGGATGCAGTACCTGACGATGCGGGCCATGCGGTTCAAGCCGCTCGCCGCGCTGGCCGCGCGGAAGATGCGGAACGTGGTGAGCGGGATCGACCTGCCGGACTACCCACCTCTCGACCGCGTTTAGCGGGCTAAACGCGAAGTCGAGGGCGCACCTGAGCGCGTTTAGCCCGCTAAAGGCGCTTGGGGGCTCAGCCGCGCAGGGTGCCCGGGAGCAGTTCGGCGTCGGGAGGGATCACGGTGCCGTGGAACCACGCGTCGAAGAACGGCCGCAGGTCCTGCTCCGAAAGCTTGATCGTGAACGCCTCGAAGTCCGCCCACGACGCGTTCGCGTTCCGGTGCGCCGCCGGCCACTCCTTCAGCAGCCGCGCGAACGCCCCTTCGCCGATTTTCCGCCGCAGCGCGTGGATGGCCAGGATCCCCTTGTCGTAGACGCCGTGGAATTCCTGCCCGGCCCCCATGCCGACCAGTTTCGGGGTCCAGAAATCGGGGCTGCCTCGCATGATCTCGAGTGCGGCGCGATAGCGGTCGTCGAGGTTCTCATTGTCCCGCGATTCCTGCCAGAGCCATTGCGCGTACGAGGCGAGACATTCGTTGAGGCAGATGTCGGACCACGAATCGAGCGTCACCGAATCGCCGAACCACTGGTGTGCCGTTTCGTGGACCACGGTGATCAGGTCGGCCCATTTCGCGTAGGTCGGCCTCGTCTGGGTCTCCAAGGAGAAGTGGATGTCCTCGTCGAGATAGATCCCGCCCGCCGCGTCCACCGGATACGGCCCGAATTTCGAGGTCAGGAAGCCGATGATCTCCGGCAGTCGCCTGCCGGTGTCCCGCCTGTCCTCCGCGCCCGGCGCGTACGCGTTGACCAGCGGCGTCCCGTCGGGCAGCGCCATCCGGTCGACGGTGAACTTGTCGATCGCCACCGTGGTCAGGTAGGCCGCCACAGGCGTGCGCTCCTGCCAGGACGTCGTGGACCAGCCGTTGGCCGAGGTCTTCTGGATCTCGCGTCCGTTCGAGATGACGGTCCAGCCGTCCGGAACCCGGGCGCTGAGGGTGAACATCGCCTTGTCACGCGGGGTTTCGTTGACCGGATACCAGAACGACGCCGAATGCGGCTCGCCGACGATGAACGCGCCGCCGTCCTTCGACTTCTGCCAGCCGTTCTCGCTGCCACCCGCCTTCGGGGTCGCCGACGGCTCACCGCCGTAGAGGACCCTCGTGTGAAAGGTCGTCCCGTTCCGGATCGGCTCGGCGGGCGTCACCACCAGCTCGAATTCGCCTTCGCGGGCGAATTTCGCCGGTTTTCCGTCCACTTCAACGGATTGGACCGTCAGGCCGCGTAAGTCCAGGTTGTACCGATTGAGGTCTTGGGTCGCTTTCGCGGTGACCGTGGTGTCGCCGTCGAGACGCCCTTTCGCCGGGTCGTAAGTGATCCCGACCTGGTACTCGACGGCGTCGTAACCACCGTTTCCGTCCATCGGGTAGTACGGGTCACCCGCGCCCGAAGCGCCCGGCACCGGGTTCATCGGCGGCGGCGGAGGGGGCGGGGCCGGAGGAGTATCGGTGCTGCAGCCGATAATCAGGGCGCTGACGACCCCCAGGACCAGACCGGCTGCGGGGACACGGCTGCGCATGGAGGGGAGCTTAGTGGTGATTCAGCGCGACGGGTTGATCACTTTCGGCGGTGAGGGGCCGCCGATCGTCCTCCTGCACGGGTTGATGGGCAGGGCGACGACGTGGTGGCGGGTCGCGCGACGGCTCGAACCGTATGGGCGTGTCTTCGGTCTCGACGCCCGCGGCCACGGACGCGGCCCACGGGGCGGGCCGTGGCGTACCGAACGATTCGCCGACGACGTCGCCGAGGTGCTGCGGACCTTCGGCGAGCCCGCGGTCCTGATCGGACATTCCATGGGCGGCCTGCACGCGTGGGTCACCGCGGCCACGCATCCCGATCTCGTCCGCGCCGTGGTCTGCGAGGACTTCGCGCCGGACCAGCGCGGCCGGACCGTGGACACCTGGCGCGGCTACTTCGAATCGTGGCCGGTCCCGTTCCGCTCGCTCGCCCACGTACGCGAATTCTTCGGCGAAACCGGCGACTATTTCATCGAATGCGTCGAAGAACGCGAGGACGGTTATCACCTGATCGCGTCGCTCCCGGATCTGTACGAGATCGCGGCGGAATGGGGACGGCGCGATTTCTGGGAGTTCGTCGAGCGCGTCAAGTGCCCGCTGCTGGCCATCGAGGGGGAGCGGACGGCGATGCCCGCCGGTCAGCAGGCCGAACTGGCCGCGCGGGTGCCCGGCGGCCTCGGACGGCACATCGTCGTCCAAGGCGCCGGGCATGTGGTGCACGACGAGGCGCCGGAGACCTATCTCGGCGCCGTCGAAGCGTTTCTCTCCGACGTCGTCAAGTAGCCCTGGTCAGCCCTTCGCCAGCTGGGCGTCGATCCAGGCGCGCAACCGGGTCTCGCCCGGGTAGCCGATGTTGCGCGAGTTCGGCGGTTCGGTGGTGTTGCGGACGCCGACCAGCGTCGGCAGGTAGCGGATGTTGTACCGGCTGGACAGATCCCGGCTTCGGTCGACATCGACCTCGCCGAGCAGGAACCGGCCGCCGTATTCGGCGGCGAGCCGTTCGATCACCGGCTTCATCTGGCGGCACGGCGGGCACCACGTCGCGCCGAAGTCCATGATGACCAGTTTCTGCCGCGAGATGTCCATGACTTCGGCGTAGTTGGCCGAAGTCACCGTGACCACGTTCTCGGCCGACGGCGAGGGGGCGGCGGACGCCGCGCCGGAGCCGAAACCGGTGACGAGCGCCAGCACACCGGCCAGCACGCAGACGAACCGTTTGCACTTGGACAAGACGATCTCCTTGGATGCGGGGAACCATTCAGGACGAAGAACCGGTCGGCAGTCCGTTCGCGACCCAGTCCTCGATGCCTTCGCGGTATTTGCGGACATTCGTGTATCCGAGCTCCAGCAGGCGCCGCCCGACGAATTCACTGTTGCGGCACGGCGTGTTCGCGCAATAGACGACAATCGCGGCCGTCTTGTCCGGAAGCACCACCGGTGCCAGCCGGTCGGTGAATTCGGCGGCCTGTTCGTACGGGAACCCCGGGATATTGCGCGCTTCGGGAAGATGTTCCTTCGCGAAATAGGCGACCGGCATGGTGTCGACCACGACCACCGTTCCGGCCTCCATCCCGGAGAGCAATTCCGTACGAGTGATCAACGGCAGCATGGTGCTCCTTCTCTCCACGACCGTGATTGACGATTCCCATCGTCGGGTGTCGTGCGAAGAACGCTCTAGTGCCGCATCCGCATGTCAGGGGGTTATCCGGCGGCCAGCCTGCCGTGGCGGTGCAGCCAGGTCCGGTACGGAGCGGTCCGCTCGGCCAGCCGCCAGTATCCCGCCGTCGCCTCGGTGGCGAGGTCCTGGACGGTGGGCGCGCACGGACTGTCCTCGCGCCAGGCGAGTACGTGCCGCACGCACATCGGCGCGCCGGCCAGCGGCCGGATGACCAGTCCGTCCGCCGCCTGCCGGGTCGGCTGGACCAGCCCGACGCCGTATCCACCGCCGACCAGGTCCTCCCGCGCGATGTCGAAGTCGACGTCGTGGGTGATCCGCGGATCGAAACCGTGCGCGAGGCACATCTCCCGGAACACCACGCGGCAGCCGTCGCCACCACTCGACACGATCCAGTCCTCCCCGGCCAGTTCGGCGAGTTCGATCTCCTGCTCGCCCGCCAGCGGATGCCCGGCGGGGACCGCGACGAACGACGGCTCCGTGGCCAGGGTCGTGGTCCGCACCTCCGGCGGCACCGGCAGGCCGCGGCCGCCGCAGATCATGATCAGCGCGAGATCGATGCCGCGGTTCGCGACCTGGGCGAGCAGCCGGGTGCGCGAGGTGTCCGCGCGGGTGCGGACCGGTTCGCCCGGCCGCAGTTCGCGCAGCACGCCGAGCAGCGAACCCGTGATGGCGCTGTCGTTCCAGCCGATTCTGAGCGGCTCGCCCGGTGCGGGTTCCTGACGGTGGAAGTCGTGGTCCAGTTCGTCGAAGGTGAGCACGATGGCCCTGGCCCGCCGCAGGATCAGCGCGCCGAGTTCGGTCGGCCGGACGCCGTGCTGGTCGCGGTGGAACAGCGCGCCGCCGACCATCCGCTCGATCCGGCGCAACTGGTGGCTGAGCGCGGGCTGTCCCAGCCCCAGTCCGGCCGCGGCACGGTTGAGGCTGCCGGAGGAAGCGATCTCACAGAGCACGCGAAGATGCCGAACCTGAATCTCCATGACTTCGTATACCGCGCTTCACCGACGTCCGGCACCTCCGAAGGTCGCGCGCCTCGTGAGTGGTAATGACGGTTCTAACCCTCATTACCACTCACGACCCATAACGCGACGGCAGTCACCGTCGGCAATACCGCCGGTTCCCCTCCGTGGCTACGTTCGGTCGACGCCTCTTCTCCGGCGAATATCCCGCGAATCAGGAGCCGTCTTGCTGCGACCACTGCCGCTCACCGAGCATTGCGCCGATCCACTGTCGCGTGCCGAGCACGTGTGCCTCGGCGTCAGCCCGTTCAACAGTCATTTCACGGTGGAACGTATCGCCGATCTCGCCCGCTGGGCCATGTCCGGCTTCCGCGGTTTTCATTTCTTCGTCCCGGACGGCCCGTCCGCCTTCACCCTCGAAGCGCTCGGCTACGACCCGGTCCGCGCCGCGCAGAAGGCGCAACGGCAAGGCAATTACACGCGCAACAAGATCATCCGCGCGCTGGAGCAGGTGTGCCCTTCCGATCCGCGCACCCTGATCCTGGACGCCGCCGTGCTCGAAACCGACCCCGCCTATCTGGGCCTGCTTTCCGAGGCGCACCACCGCTTCGCGATCGATCCGGAGTTCGCCGCGCAGTGCGTCGGCGCGACGGGCTGGGTGCTGGACCGGCGGCTGCCCGAAGGCGAGCACCCCACTCCTGACCAGCTGCGCAGCGCGGTCCGGTACTTCCTGGCCGAATTGCCGATGTTCGTCGGCACCGTGGCGGTGGCCGGTGTCGGCAGTTCCGTGTTCGCCTACCACCAGCGGGTCCCGTTCCTCGAACGGCTGTACCGCGGCGAGCTGTCCTGGCGGCCGCTGCCGGGACAGGGCTTCGTCGTCCTCGAACAAGCCGTCCCGGAACGAGCGGAGTGACCGTGGAGCACGACGACTTCTCCCTGCGCCGGGTTCCCGCCGAACGCCGCTACTCCTGGGTTTCCGTCGCGCTGCAACGGTTCGGGCAGGTCTCCTCGTTCCACCAGTTCCTGCTCGGCGCGGTACTCGGCTTCGGCATGACGTTCTGGGACGCGGTGCTGGCCATCACGATCGGTTCGGTACTGCTGGAGATCATCACCATCCTGATGGGCATCGCAGGTACCCGCGAAGGACTGTCGACCTCGGTGCTCGCGCGCTGGACCGGTTTCGGCACCGGCGGTTCCTCGCTGGTAGGGCTGCTCATGACGTTGAGCCTGGCCGGCTGGTTCGGGGTGCAGAACGACGTGTTCGCGCACGGCCTCCACGCGTTGATGGGCGGCCCGCCGGTCTGGGTCTGGGCGCTGGCAGGCGGCGCGCTGGTGACCGTGATCGTCGTGTTCGGCTTCCACGCGATGGCTTGGACGGCCTACCTGACGGTGCCCGCTTTCCTCGCGCTGGCCGGGTATTCGATCATCACGGCGCTCGACGACCACGCGTTGTCCGCGCTGGTGTCCGCGCCGCCACCGGGACCGGCGATGTCGCTGGCACAAGGCACGACGCTGGTGGCCGGCGCGTTCATCATGGGGGCGATCATGACCCCGGACATGACCCGGTTCAACCGGACGGCGTCCGACGTGGTGAAGCAGACCCTGGTCAGCATCACCCTCGGGCAGTACCTGATCGGCCTGATCGGCGTACTGCTCGCGCACGCGGCGAAAAGCGCCGACGTCGTCGGGATCATCACCTCGTCCTCCGGTGTGCTGGGCACGCTGATCCTGGTCACCGCCATCCTGAAGATCAACGACTGGAACCTGTACTCGTCCTCGCTCGGACTGGTGAACACCGTGCAGGTACTGCTTTCCCGGCGGCTGGACCGCACCACCGCCACCCTGCTGCTCGGCGGCCTCGGGACGGTGCTCTCCGCGATCGGCATCCTCGACCACTTCACCACCTTCCTGACCTGGGTCGGCGTGGTGACACCGCCGGTGGCGGGGGTGGTGATCGCCGAGTACTACGTGGTCCGGCGCTGGAAACCGGATCTGGCGGCGACGCGGGCGTCGGGTGAGTTGCCGCGGACCTGTCCGGCCTGGGTGCCCGCCGCGCTGATCTGCTGGGTGGCCGGGGCCGCGGTGGGTGCTTGGCTGCCCTGGGGAATTCCCACGGTGAATTCCGTTTTCGGTGCTTTTCTCCTGTATATTCTTCTCGGCAGACGGACCACGGCCGCATCGGTTCCCGTGGCGATGACTTCTTCCGACGGGACGAAAACCCGTACGTGACAAAGGAGTTCGACGTCGTACAGCTGGATGTTCACCACCTGAGGGTGATCCGGGCGATCGCGGACACGGGCAGCCTGACCCGTGCCGCGATCGCCCTCGGCATCACGCAGCCCGCGGTGTCCGCGCAACTCAAACGGCTGGAGAACATGCTGGGCTATCAGCTGTTCGAGCGTCGAGAGAACGGCGTGACCCCGACACCGATGGGCGAGTTGCTGCTGCGCCGGACGGCCGCTTTGCTTCCACAGCTGGACAAACTGCTCGAAGACATCGAGCAGCGCGTCTGCACCGGCGGCCCGCCGGAGGTCGTCCGGGTGGCGGCGGTGGCCAGTGCGCTGGTGGCGCATCTGCCCTCGCTGGTGACCCGGTTGTGGCCGGAGGTGTCCGAGGCGGTCGTGGTGCACGACGACCATCCCGAGCGGCTGTTGTCCCTGCTGGCGCAGCGGCGCGTGGAAGTGGGACTGGTCAAGGATTATCCCGGCCACGAACTGGAAGTGCCCGCGAACGTGGACACCGCGGTGGTGGCGACCGAGCCGACCTTCGTCCTGCTGCCGGAGTTCCATCCCTTGGCGTACAAGGAGATCATCGACCTCGGTGAACTGCGGGACGAGCCGTGGGTGATGGTGTCCGATTCGTCGACGACGACGTTCACCAAGTATTTCGCCGACACCTGCGCGCGGCATGGTTTCAGCCCGTCGGTCACCCATCAGGTGACTTCGCAGCAGGTGGCGCTGTTGGTGGTCCGGGCGGGCGCGATCGGCCTGTCGCAGCCGATCTGCGATTCGCGCAACCTCGGCATCGTGAGCCGTCCGCTGAGCGGGGATGTGTTGCTGCGCAGGCATATTCTCGCCTGGAACCGGGACACGTTCGTGACGGCGCGGCACGAGAAACTCGCCGCCGCCCTGATCGACACGTACTGGCGTGAGGCGCGTGATTCGCCGGTCTACGCCGGATATCTGGCTTCCCGAGGTGAGTTCGGGCCCCGCCCGGGTGACGGATGATCGGGTCACGTCACCCGGGCGGGAGTTTTCACCGAGCCGGGCGCAGCGGCCCGGGGTAGAGGTGCTCGTCCGGCGGCCGCACCGTGCCGTCCAGCCACGCGCGGTCGAACTCGCCGAGGTCGAGCTGCGCCATCGCGGAGACGTACAGCTCGAAGTCGTGCCAGTTCTGGTTGCCCTGCGGGTTGATCTGCGGGAAGCCCGCCATGATCTGGAAGAACACTTCGTCGCCGATCAGACGGCGCAGCGCGTGTACCCGCAGCACCGCCTTGGTGGAGGGCGCGAATTCGGTTCCCTTGCCCGGATCGGTGAGCTTGGCCGCCCAGAAGCCGGCGTCGTCGCGCACCCCGGCCACCAGGTCGCGGTACCGTCGATCCAGGTCGATGCCGTTCTTGGCCTCGTCCCACAACCAGACCGCGTACCGCGCGACGGACTCGGTCATCAGCGCGTCGCGCCACATCTTCCCGCTCACGCCCGCTCCCCACCATTGGTACGCGGTGGCGTACACCAGATCGGCGATGGTCGCCGTGCGGCCGTACACCGGCCGGGTCTGGGCGCCGTGCGTGTAGCCGAGCGAGCGGTCGAGGAATAGCCCGCCCGCCGCGGATTGCGGGTAGTCGCCGAATTTCCCGGTGAGGAACTCCAGTACCTCGGGCAGCCGTCCGCCGATCTTCCGCTGGTCGACGGCGCACGGATGATAGGCGTTGATCGCCGTCCGGCCGCCGGGAAGCGTGAGCCGTTCGACCTCCCAGCGTCCGATGCCGAGCATCGCCGTATTCGGCGCGAGCGCGGTGTCCTCCGCCCAGGTGACGGTGTGCCGTCCGTAGCCCGCCGGGACGTCGGAGACCTGGAAACCGTTGCCCACCACGGAGAATTCGTCGAGGACGGTGACGGACACGCGCAGGGTCGCCTTGTCGACTTCGGTACCGTTGACCGGGAACCAGGTCATCGCCGAATGCGGCTGGCCGGTGGCCACGGCGGAATCGCCGGACGTGGCCAGCCAGCCGGTCCGGCCACGCGTCGTGCCGATCGGTTCCGGCCGCCCGTCGTAACCGACCACCACGGTGAACTGAGCGCCTTCGGCCACCGGTTTCCGCGGGGTGATCACCAGCTCGTGCTCACCCGCCCGGCGGAACGTGGCGGCCACGCCGTCGACGGTCACCGAGCGCACGGTGAGGCCACGCAGATCGAGGTTGAACCGGCTCAGGTCCTGGGTGGCCGTCGCGGTGATCGTCGCCTTGCCGTTCACCAGCATCGAGTACGGCGCGTAGTCCAGCGCGAGTGAATAGGCGGAGACGTCGTAGCCGCCGTTGCCGTCCTTGGGGTAGTAGGGATCGGCGCCGAGGACGGTGCCGTTGGGCGAGACGTGCACGTACCCGTCGCCGCCGGGGGACGGCTGAGCCGCCGAGGCCTGGCAGGTGCCGATCATCGTGGTGGCGAGCAACGCGGTGCACAGTGGCTCCTGCCACCGAATCCGCACGGTCATGAACGAGCCTTCTCTCTACGGGGGAGGGTGCCCGGTCATCGTGCGATCGTCCGCGCCGCGCGCGGCACTGTCAGCCGGTCATGCCGTGGGGTTATCGAGGCGAGGGGCGTGAGTGGCGCGACCGACCTCGTCGATGAAGGAATTGGGACGTTGAGTGTCCCGATTCCTTCATCGACGGGCCACCGCCACACAGCGTGCGGCTCTCGGGGCGCGAGCCGGAGCGGCGGGCAGGCAAGCGAGTCCCCGAAGGAGTCCTTCACGGCCCGGCCGCTCCCGGGGCTCACCCTCATCGGCAGCCTCAAGTCAGAAGCCGGGGTTCGTCGCCATTTCGCGGCGACGACGCCGAGGTTTGACCGAACGTGACCGGTGTGTGGAAACAGAGACACTCAACGTCCCTATTTCCACACACCGGCCCGGCCGCTCCCGCTCACCAGAGCTTGAGAGGGTGCAAGCCGGCCCCGATAACCCCGCGGCATCCCCGCCCGGGACTATCCCGCGTCGCGTCCGGGACGGAATCGTCGAGGCATGTTGCCCCTCCCGGCGCTGCTCGCGCTGACCACGACGGTCTTCCTCGGCTGCCTCGCCGAAGTCCTGCCCGCCGGACTGCTGCTGGGGATGTCCGCGGACCTGGGGGTGTCCCCGTCGGCCACCGGGCAGCTGGTGACGGTCTACGCGATCACCACCGCGCTCACCGCCATCCCGCTCACGACGGCGACCCTCCGCGTCCCGCGCAAACGGCTGCTCCTGGCGCTGATCGCCGGATTCCTGGTGACCAACCTGCTGATCGCGCTGTCCCCGTGGTACCCCCTGATCCTCGCCGCGAGGGTCTTCTCCGGCGCGCTGACCGGCGTGATGTGGTCGCTCGTGGCCGGATACGCGATGCGTCTCGCCCCGCCGGAGCTAGCCGGGCGCGCGCTGGCCGTTGCCATGTCCGGAACCCCGATCGGCTTCGCGCTCGGTGTGCCCGCCGGGACCGCGCTCGGCGAACTGGCCGAGTGGCGCTGGGCGTTCGCCGGGATGGCGCTGATCACCGTGCCACTGCTGGTGTGGGTGCTCGTCGCGGTACCGGCCGTACCCGCGGATCCAGCGCGGCCCACCCGGCCGCTGGCCGCGTCACGGCTGCCGGGGATGCGGCCCCTGCTGGCGACGGTGGTGCTGTTCTCGTTGGGGCACAACATGGCCTACACCTACATCGGCCCGATCCTCGCCGGGCTGGACTCGGTGCGCATGCTGGGCGCGGTGCTGCTGGTGTTCGGCTGCGCCACGGTCGGCGGGCTGATCGCCGTCGGCGCCGCGCTGGATCGCCGTCCGCGCGCCGTCCTGATGACCTGCACCGCCGTGACGGCCGCCGCCATCGTCATCATCGGATTCGGCGACGGCGTCCCCGGCCTGGTGCTGACCGCCGCCTGCCTGTGGGGCCTGGCGTTCGGCGGCGCCCCGACAGCCTTCCAGGCCGTCACCGCCCTGATCGCCGGCCCCACGGCCGACGCCGCCCAGTCGCTCACGATCGCGGCCTGGAACGGCGCCGTCGCCGGTGGGGCACTCCTCGGCGGTCTGGTGTTGCCGCTGGGAACGTTCCTGCTCCCGTGGTGCGCCGCCTTCGTGATCCTCTCGCCGTTGCTGTTCAGCCGGCGAGTCGTGCTTTCAGCGCCCGCGATCCGGTCCCGGATCGCGCGATGAGCGGCCAGACGTCGGAACCGAGGAATCCGGTCTCGTCGGTCGCCGCCGTCGCTCCGCAGATGTCGCGCTCGAGCCCGTTCCGGGCCGCCACCGCGGCGACCGCGTCCTTTGTGGACTGACCGAACACGCCGTCGACCGGAACGGCGAAACCGCGTTCCCGCAGGAGTTCCTGAGCCACCCGCACCCGGGGCCCGGTGTCGCCGGGTTTGAGCAACGGCCATTCCGGCACGTCCACCTTCGGCGACGCCGAACCCAGGAGCTTGCCGACCGCGGTCCGCAGTTCCGGAAGCCGGTTGTACAGCACGGTTCCCGGGCATTCGGTCGAGTTGAAGTCCCGGTGCCCCTTGATGAATTCCGGCTTGATCCCGTACTGCGACGCGATGTACGCGACCATCTTCACCAGCGAGTCCCACAGTGCCGGGGTGACGTCTTCGGTGCTGTAGAGGCCCTCGTTCTCGATCCCGATGCAGGTGCTGTTGTTGTTGCCCACGTTCGCGCCCAGCACATGCCGGGTTCCGCCGCGGAGCACTTCCAGGCTGCGATGACGCCCTTCGGTGAGGTGCCCGCCGCGGCTGTTCGTGAACTGCTGGCCGGTGTCTATCCAGCCGCGTGTGTCCATATGGAAGTTCTGGATCGAGCGTGACGCCCAGAAGGCGTGTTCGAGCGTGTAGTCGGTGACATTGCCCGGCTCGACCGTGTGGTGCACGACGATGTACGTCGGTTTGTGGTTCTGCACCTCGATCGTCCCGTTCGGCGGGCGCGCGCCCCACGCGGCCGTGCCGTGGATCTGTGGTTCCGGTACCCCGGAGGCCGCGTTCGCGGCGGAAATCGTCGTTGTCCCCAGTAGCCCGACGGCACTTACCGTCAGGCCGCCCTTGAGCGCGGTGCGTCGGTCGAAATCGGCCATGGACGTGCTCCCGTCATGCGCTTTGGCCGGAAAACTAACCCGCCATCGCGCCGATGACAACCATTGACCAACTTTTGTCGTAATGCGTCAGTGTTCCCCGGGGAGGGCGAACAGGCCGTCCCGGGTCTGTTCGAGCAGGCCGTCGACCAGCAGGGAGTCGAGACAGCGGTCGCGCTGCCCGGATTCGTGCCAGACGAGATCGAGCCGCGCCTTTTCCACCGGCCCTTCGGTTCCGCGCAGGACGTCGAGCAGCAGCCCGCGCACCTGCCGGTCGGTCCCGGCGAATTTCTGGACCTGTTTCGCGGGCCCGGCGTAGGCGGGTTTGCCCGCGTGCTGCCAGGCGCAGTCGTCGTAGATCGGGCAGTCCGCGCAGCGCGGCGCCCGGGCGGTGCAGACGAGCGCGCCGAGTTCCATCAGCGCCGCCGAAAGCTTCGCCGCCGGAGCGTCTTCGAGCGGCAGCAACGCTTCCACGTCGGCCATGTCACGGGTGTTCGACGGCGGCCCGGCGTCGCCCGCGCCGTGCACCGCCCTGGCCACCACGCGCCGGACGTTCGTGTCGACCACCGGCGCCCGCTTGCCGTAGGCGAAGGCGGCGACCGCGCGGGCGGTGTACGCGCCGATGCCCGGCAACGCGAGCAGAGTGTCCACATCGGACGGAACGACGTCGCCGTGCTCGGCGGCGATGACGGCCGCAGCGGCATGCAGGCGCAGCGCGCGCCGCGGATAACCGAGTTTGCCCCAGGCGCGGACGACCTCGCCCTGCGACGACGCCGCCAGCGCCGACGGGACCGGCCAGCGGGCCATCCAGTCGAGCCAGATCGGCTGGACGCGCGCGACCGGCGTCTGCTGCAACATGATCTCGCTGACGAGCACGCCCCAGGCGGTGCAGTCCGGCTCACGCCAGGGCAGGTCGCGTCCCACCTCGTCGAACCACTCGCTCAGCACAACCGCGTCGACGCCCACATGGCCAAGCTTAAAACCCTTACGCGACTTCGCTCAGGCGCCCCGTCTTCACGTCGTAGACGAAGCCGCGCACGTTGTCCCGGTGCGGCAGGAAGTCGCTGCGCCGCACGCGCTGCACCGACCGGCGCACGCTGTCCTCGACCTCGCGGAAGGCCTCGACCGACCAGGTCGGGCGCAGCCCGCTGGCGGCTTCGAGTTCGTCCTTGAAGTCGTCCTCGGTGACCATGGACAGGCCGCAGTCGGTGTGCTGGACGATCAGCACCTCGCGTGTGCCCAGCTTCCGCTGGCTGAGCGCGAGCGAACGGATCGTGTCGTCGGTGACGACACCTCCGGCATTACGCAGGATGTGCGATTCACCCTGGATCAGGCCGAAGATCTCGAACACCCGGATACGGGCGTCCATACAGGTCAGAATCGTCACGTGGAGCGATGGCCTCGGGGAGGAGCGGTCACCGGGGGTGACATCGCCCAGCTCCTGATTGCGTTTGAGCAGTACGTCGATGGAGGTCACCGGCTCATTGGAACCGGGTGAGCCGGTGGAGGGCAACTTTTCGGGGTTCATGTCACGGACCGAACCAGCGTTCCTCGGCCGTCCGCGGCGGGGCCGAGGTGCGGCCGACGCGCAGTTCGGTGGCCAGTGTGATCACCTTCGGGCCGACCCGATCGGCCGCGCTGAGCAGTAGTTTCCCGGCCGCCTTGCCCTTTTCGAGCACCGGCTGGTGGACCGTGGTGAGCCCGGACCGTTCGGCCTCGGTGATGCCGTCGAAACCGGTGACCGTCAGATCCTGCGGCACGCGCAGCCCGCGGCGCTCGGCTTCGGCGAGCGCGCCGAGCGCGAGGATGTCCGAAGTGCAGATCACGGCGGTGACCTGCGGATACGCGTCGAGCAGCTGTCGCGCGGCCGACGCGCCGTCGTCCACGGTGTGGTCGAACCGCTCGACCACCGGCACGGTCGCCCAGTCGACGCCCGCCGCGGAGAAGGCCGCGGCCAGCGCCTCCAGCCGGATCCGCTGGACGTGGAAGTGTGCGGCGCTCTGCCGCTGGATGGAGACGAAGTCGTCGTTGCGCTCGCGGGCCAGCCGCATGCACAGCACACCGATCTGGCGGTGGCCCAGCGAGATGAGGTGCTCGGCCATGGCGGTGACCGCGGCCGCGTCGTCCGGGCCGACCCGGTCGACGCCGTCCACCCGGGGCTGGTCGACGATCACAGTCGGCACCGGGCGTTCCAGTACGGCGCCCAGATGCGGGTCGTCGTCGGGCACGGAGTAGACGACGAAACCGTCGACACCGGCGCGGTGCACGGCCGCGACGTCCTCGCGGCCCGGGCTGGCCGGGACGAGGTGCAGGCCGACGCCCGCGTCTTCGCAGGCCAGCGCGAGCCCTTCGAGTACGCCGACGGCCGCGGGGTCACGGAAGGCGTAGGAGAGGTTTTCGGTGAGCAAAAGACCGACAGCGCCGGCCTTGCGCGTCCGCAGTGAACGAGCGACCGGGTCCGGGCCCGGGTAGCCGAGGCGGCGCGCTGTCTCGAGGACACGGCGGCGCAGCTCAGGGGACAATTGGTCCGGTCGGTTGTAGGCGTTCGAGACGGTGGTCCTCGACACACCGAGCTCTGCGGCCAGCGACGCCAGTGTCGCCTGCCTCCTGGTGCGGATAGGACGGCCCATTCGCAAACCGTAACGGTTCAGAACGTTTTGCAGAAGCATCACCCGACGTGTGGCAGGTCTCGATTCAGAGTGACCCTGGGTACAGCCGACGGCGATCGATGAGGCCCCATCATCCGGATGGGGTACAGTTGAATCTGACAACGGTTTCCATTACCCGGCATCTGGGACACCTGGCCTGGGCATCCGCAGGAGTGCAGTAGATGAATTCCCGCCGTACTAAGAGTGTTTTCGCGGCCGTGTCGGCCCTGGCCGTCCTCGCCCTCGGCGCGACGGCCTGCGCGTCGGGCGACCAGGCGTCGACCGGATCCGGTGCCCAGAACGCGTCAGCCGCGAACCCGGGTGGCGGCGAGAAGATCAAGGTCGTCGCCTCGACCGACGTCTGGGGCAGCGTCGTGACCGCGATCGGCGGCGACAAGGTCGAGGTCACCTCGATCATCCACGACCCCTCGGCCGACCCGCACTCCTACGAGACCACCGCCAGCGACGCCGTCGCCGCGAAGAACGCGAAGCTGACGCTGTCCAACGGCGGTGGCTACGACGATTTCTTCTCGAAGCTCGCCGACCAGGCCGCCGGCGCGCAGAAGCTGGTCGCCGTCGACATCGCCGCGACCGGCAACGAGAACGAGCACGTCTGGTACAGCCTCCCCGGCGTCGAGAAGGTCGCCGACCAGGTCGCCGCGAAGCTCGGTGAGATCCAGCCCGCGTCGAAGGACGCCTTCACCGCCAACGCGACCGCGTTCAAGGGCAAGACCCAGGAACTGCTGAAGAAGGTTTCGGGCCTGGGCGCCTCGAACGCCAAGGTCGTCGCGACCGAGCCTGTCGCGCACTACCTGCTCGACAGCGCGAAGGTCACCGACGCGACTCCGCCCGCCTTCGCCGAGGCCGTGGAAGCGGAGCAGGACGTGCCCGCCGCCGCGCTCAACGAGGTCAAGCAGCTGATCACCGGCAAGCAGGTCAAGGCCCTGATCAACAACGCGCAGACCACCACCCCGGTCACCCAGCAGGTGGTCGGCGACGCCAAGGGCGCCGGGATCGCGGTCGTCGACGTCACCGAAACGCTCCCGCAGGGTGTGACCGACTACATTGCATGGATGACCAAGGAAGTGGACGCGCTGGCGGGAGCGCTGAAGTAGTGAGCTCCGTACCTGCCGAGGCTCGCCCCGCGGTCCGTGTCCGCGGGGCGAGCCTCGCGTTCGGCACCAGGACCCTCTGGTCCGGACTCGACCTCGACGTCGAACCCGGCGAATTCCTCGCGATCCTCGGGCCCAACGGCTCCGGGAAGAGCAGCCTGCTCAAGGTGCTGCTCGGTCAGCAGGGACTACCCGAGGGCACGGTCGAGATCGCGGGGCGGCGCCCCGGCGGGCAGAACCGGCGGATCGGCTACATCCCGCAGCAGCGCGCCCTCGACGAGGGCCTGACGATGCGCGGGGTGGACCTGGTCGGCCTCGGCCTGGACGGGCACCGGTGGGGGACCGGGCTCTTCGGCCTCGCGAAACGACGTCAGCTGGTCTCGCGGGCGATCGAGTCGGTCGGCGCGCAGGCCTATGCGAAACAGCCGGTGGGACGGCTTTCCGGCGGCGAGCAGCAACGGCTCCGCGTCGCGCAGTCGCTGGTCGGCGACCCCGAAGTCCTGCTGTGCGACGAGCCGCTGCTCTCCCTCGACCTCGCCCACCAGCGCGCGGTCAGCGAGCTGATCGACGAGCGGCGGCGCTCGGCGAATACCGCGGTCTTGTTCGTCACCCACGAGATCAACCCGATCCTGTCCTATGTGGACAGGATGCTGTACCTGGTGAACGGCCAGTTCCGGGTCGGTAAACCGGACGAGGTGATGAACTCGGAGACGCTGTCCGAGCTGTACGGCACGCGGATCGAGGTGCTCAAGGTCGGCGGGCAGATCCACGTCGCCGGGGCGCAGAGCGCGCTGTGCGAGGACGAACCCCACCACATCGACGAACAGGTCTCGTAGCGCCGTGGACAAGATGTTCGACTTCGCACTGACCGGCGAACTCCTCGGTCTCGATTTCGTGCAGACGGCGCTGCTCGCGGCCGCCGTACTCGGCCTGGTGGCCGGCGTACTCGGCCCGCTGGTCGTCATGCGGCGGATGTCGTTCGCCGTGCACGGCACCGCCGAACTTGCCTTCACCGGCGCGGCGGGCGCGCTCCTGCTCGGCGTCGGAGTCGAACTCGGCGGCCTCGCGGGTGCGGTGATCGCCGCCCTGCTGATCGGGATCCTCGGCGGCCGCGAGTCCGAACGCGACTCCGTGATCGGCGTGATCCTCGCCTTCGGACTCGGCATGGGCGTCCTGCTGCTCTCGTTCTACGAAGGCCGCAGCGCCAACAAGTTCGGCATCCTCGTCGGGCAGATCATCACCATCGACTCGACCAACCTGAACCTGCTCGTCGGCGCCTCGGTCGTGGTGCTCGTGGTGCTCGCGGTGATCTACCGGCCGCTGCTGTTCGCCACGGTCGACCCCGCGGTCGCGGCGGCGCGCGGCGTACCGGTGCGGCTGCTTTCGCTGATCTTCGCGGTGCTGGTCGGGATCTCGAGCGCGCTCGGCGTGCAGATCGTCGGCGCGCTGCTCGTGGTCTCCCTGATGGTGACCCCGGCCGCGGCGGCCGCGCGCGTCACGGCCAGCCCGTGGAAGGCGACCGTGCTGTCGATCGTGTTCGCGGAGACCGCGGCGCTCGGCGGGATCATCCTTTCGCTCGCGCCGGGGAAGCCGGTGAGCGCGTTCGTCACGACGATCTCGTTCGTGATCTACCTGGTCTGCCGCCTCATCGCGTGGCTGCGCGGCCGGAGTTCGCGGGTCCGCGTCGAGCCGACGGCGGCGGCCCGGCCCGCCCTGCGCTAGCGGATCGGGTGCTCGGCGAGCGCCTTCTTGACCGCTTCCAGGAAACCGGGGTCGATGAACGCGAGCTGGCCACCGGCCACACTCCGTTCCACCGCTTCGAGGACGACCACGTTCGCGTTCACGAAGGCGTCGACGGCTTCGGCCTGCGAAGTCTTCTGCGTGAAGTGCGCCAGCATCGTCAGGTTCGTGAACGCACCCGAGAGATACCGCGAAGACGCCTTCGTGAACGAGTCGCCGTAGATCAGGATCTTGTCGTCCACGGTCCCGATCAGTGGACTGGCGGTGCGGTACACCGGCCGGTCGATGTCGCCGTTGGGTTCGCCCGCGCGCTCGACCAAGCCGTCGGGGCGGAGGCTGTAGAGCGTGTTCGTCTTGGTGCCCTGCTTGTTGATCAGCGGCGGCAGGTCCGCGACCGTGTCGTACTGGCCGACGGGCACGCTGACCCAGGTCTGCGTGACCCCCGGTTTGATCGCGTTCGCGATGGCGCGCGTCATCACCAGCGCGCCCTCGTCGGCCCAGTGCGTGTCGTTCGACGGGTAGATCGGGCGCTGCACCCGGCCCTCGGACGCGCGCAGTTCGGGCCGCAGGTCGATCGCGCGGGCGTCCTTGATCATCCGGTGCCAGGTGCTCGCCTCGGCCGACCGCGAGCAGTCCTTGCCGGGGTAGGTGTCGGGCAGGAACTGCGGGACCATCGTCGACTTGTCCGGCGCGACGACGAGTTCGAACCGCCTCCCGGACTGCTCGACCGCGCGCCGCAGCTCGTTGATCTTGGCGATGGTCTCGGGCAGGGGACGGGACGGATCGCATTTCGCGTCGGCGTCGTAGCCGTAGTACAGCCAGCCGTCGCGACCCTGGACGACGCGGCGGTAGCCGGACGCGGCGTTCGGCGTCGGGCCCTGGGTGGGCGCGGTCTTGGACGGCGTCGGCGCCGGCGGCGCGGGGATCGGGCCGGCCTGCTGCTGCGGTGGCGGCTGGTCGAGCGGGGCGCCCTCGCCGAAGACGCCGCGGCTGATCGCGTCGGCGGCGGCGATCGCGCCCGGCCGGAACGACAGCTGGTCGATGGCCCAGGCCGGCAGGTCGGTGAAGAAGGCCCAGCCCTTGTCCAGGCCGGGGAAGCTCGCGAGCTTGTGGTTCTCGATCTCGCCCGGCCGCACGCCGAAGACCCACAGCAGTGCCGGGGTGGTGAAGAACAGCAGCGCGCTGACCAGCGCGGTCAGCTGCCTGCCGCCGTGACGGGGACGGTGCAGCGCGTGCTCACGGGGAAGCCACGCCTCGTGCACGGCTGGCAGTTGCTGAGGTTCGGACGCCACCCCACCACCGTAATCACCCCGTGTCGCGCGCACGTGAGAACGCCTCACTTCCGCGCCCCGGATCACGATCAGGGGGCGAAACGCAAGTGCCCCCGGGGCGCGTTTAGCGGGCTAAACGCGCGCGCGTCGGTCGGGTCGCGTTTAGCGGGCTAAACGCGACGCCGCCCCGCCCCTGCGGATCGCGATTAGGGGGCGAAACGCAAGTGCGCCCGGGGCGCGTTTAGCGGGCTAAACGCGAGCGGTCAGTGGAGCATCAGCAGGACCTGGAGTTCCCCGACCAGGAAGCCGATGAGCCCGCCGACGGCGATGAGCTTCCACTCGTCCTGCCGGAAGGCGGGCCGCAGCAGGCCCTCGAACTCCAGCGGCGTCAGCCCGAGCATCCGCCGTTCGACGATCTTCGCGACGTCCATCGCCTCGGTCAGGTAGCCCTCGGCGTAGCGGATCGTCGGCGGCAGCCGCTCCAGCGCCTTCCGCGCGGCCGCCTGTTTGATCTCCTGCAGCCGCTGCCCGCCGACGGCCATCGCCACCATCGGCCTCGCGGCGCTCGCCTGCTCGTCGACGGCGTTCGCCACGAGCCGCTCGACCAGTGCGTACAGCCGATCCGACCGCGGCCCGCGCAGCACCGCGTCGAGCAGGTTCGGCACGGTGAGGATCTCGTTCGCGATCAGCTCGCCGTACTGGCGCGCGACCTCGGCCCGCCGCCGCTGGAACTTGCCCTGCAGGATCACCCGGCCGACCCGCACCGGCTCCCGCGGCACGAAGATCAGCTTGATCGCCAGCCAGTCGGTGAACAGCCCGATGCAGCCGCCGAAGATCGGCAGCACCCACGGTTCCTTCGTCGCCGCCCAGACGATCGCCTGCACGACACCGAGCCCGAAGCCGAAGTAGATCCCCGTGCGCGCGATGAACGCCATCTCCGGCCGTGACGTCTCGCGGATGAGCCGGACGAGCAGTTTCTTGTCCCTGGTGAGCCGCTGCACGGTCATGTGCTGAAAGTCGAGCACCTCGTCGAGGTTCTCGGTCATCTCCGCCATGAACTCGCGCACCAGCCGCGGCGTCGACGCCTGGACCTGCTTGATCAGCAGCTCCTGCGCCATCGTCGGCATGACCTCCCATAGCCTGGGATGGTGCTTTTCGAGCACTTCGCGGGCGACCTCGTCCACGGCCCGCAACAACGGCTGCTCGATCTCGCGCGTGATGATCGCCGGGTCGATCCGTCGGAAGACCTCCTTGACGTCCAACAGGTTCGACGTCAGCAACTCGGTCGCGACGGCGGCCATCCGCCCGCCGTGCTTGGGCACCACGCCCTGCCAGCCGAGGAACGGCTTGACGCCGACGAACTCGAGCGGCTTGAACATCATCTCGATGGCGACGCGTTTGGTGACGTAGCCGATCAGCGCGGCGATGAAGGGGATCGCGGCGTACAGCCACCAGTGCCGGGCGAGGTCGTCGAGGACGGCGTCCATGGGACCTCCTCGCTCGTTCTCCGGGGATGGGAAACGGTATCGGGTAGCCGTCAGTGAAGCAGTAGGAGCACCTGAAGTTCACCGACAAGGCCGCCGATCACCGCGCCGACGGCGATCAGCTTCCACTCGTCCTGCCGGAACGCCGGGCGCAGCAGCTGCTCGAATTCGAGCGGGTTCAGCCGTCGCATTCTGTCCACAATGGTGTTCCGGACGTCGAGCGCGTTGACCGCGTAACTCTCGGCGTGCCGGATCGTCTCCGGGATCCGCGCCGCCGCCTTCGCCGCCGCCGTCTGTTTCATCTCCTGGAACCGCCTGCTCCCGACGGCCATCGCGACGAACGGCTTCACGACGCTGGCCTGCGCGTCGATGGTCCGCTGGACCTCGCGGGTGATCATCGTGAACAGCCTGTCCGACTTCGGCCCGCTCAACACGGCTTCAAGCAGGTTCGGGATGGTGATGATCTCGCGCGCGATCATGTCGCCGTAGTCGGCGGCCACCTGGTCCTTGCGTTTCTGGAACACGCCCTGCCAGGTATAGAAGCCGAAGAACCGCTTCGGCTCCCGCGGCAGGAAGATCATCTTCAGCGCGACCCAGTCGGTGAACCAGCCGATGCCGATACCGAACAGCGGCAGCACGATCGGCGACTTCGTCAGCGCCCAGACGAGCAGTTGGACGCAGCCGAGGGAGAAGCCGAACACGATCCCCGACCGCGCGATGAACCGCATCTCCGGCCGCGAGATGTCCCGGATCAGCCGGTTCAGCAAGGCCTTGTCGCGCACCAGGTTCGTCACGACCATGTGCTTGAGGTCGAGGACGTCTTCGATGTTCTCGGCGATCTCGCCCATGATCTTCGTGATCGCTCGCGGCGCCTCGCCCTGCACGCGTTTGAGCAGCAGTTGCTGGGCGGTGTTCGGCAGCACTTCCCACAACCGGGGCTGGTACTGCTCCATCACCTCGCGGGTGACGTCCTCGACGACGCGAAGCAGCGGCTGCTCGATCTCCTTCGCGACCTGCGCCGGGTCGAGTCTGGCGAAGATCTCTTTCGGATCGACTAGGTTGTTCGTCAGCATCTCGGTGGCGGTGGCCGCCATCCGCTCGGCGTTCGCCGGCAGTACGCCCTGCCAGCCGAGAAACGGCTTGATGCCGACGAACTCGACCGGCTTGAACATCATCTCGATGGCGACGCGTTTGGTGACGTAGCCGATCAGCGCGGCGATGAACGGCATGGTGACGTACACCGGCCAGTGCTCGCCGAGATCGGCGATGACGGCGTCCACTCGCAGCCCCTCCCGCGTCTCGCTTGAGGGGAACCTAGCCGCCTGTCCTCAGTGGAGGAGGAGCAGGACCTGAAGTTCACCCACGAGCCCGCCGATCACCGCGCCGACCGCGATCAGCTTCCATTCGTCCTGCTGGAAGGCGGGTCGCAGGATCCCTTCGAACTCGAGCGGGGTCAGTTGCTGCATCTTCACGACGATCGTGTTGCGTACGTCGAGCGCGTCAGTGGCGTAACTCTCCACATGTTTCACCGTTTCGGGGAGGTACGCGATCGCCTTCTCCGCCGCGGCCTTCTTCATCTCCTGGTACTGCTTGCCGCCGACGGTCAGCGCCACCAACGGTTTCGCGATGCTCGCCTGCGCGTCGATGGTCCGCTGGACCTCGCGGGTGATCATCGTGAACAGCTTGTCCGACTTCGGCCCGGTGAGCACGGCCTCCATCACGTTCCGCACGGTGAGGACCTCGTCCGCGATCAGCGCGCCGTAGTCGCGGGCGACCGCCTGGCGGCGTTTCTGGAACATGCCCTGCCAGCTGAAGAACAGGAACCGGCGCGGCTCACGCGGGTAGAAGATCATCTTCAGGGCCAGCCAGTCGGTGACGAAACCGGTGACGAAACCGAAGATCGGCATGATCAACGGCTGCTTCGTCAGCGCCCACACGACGAACTGGACCAGGCCGATCACGAAGCCGAAGTAGATCCCGGACCGGGCGATGAAGCGGAGTTCCGGGGTCGCGACCTCCTTGATCAGGCGGCAGGTCAGCGATTTGTCCCGGACCATCGCGTTGATCAGCATCTCGTTGACGTCGAGGACCTCGTCGATGTTCGTCGACACCTCGCGCATCAGCCGTGCGACGACCCTCGGCGCCTGTGCCCTGACCTGGTCGACCAGCATCCGCTGCGCCCGCGTCGGCAGGAGTTCCCACAGCCGGGGCTGGTACTGCTCCATGACCTCTCGGGTGACGTCCTCGACGGCCTTGAGCAGCGGCTCTTCGAGTTCTTTGACCACTTCGTCGGGATCGAGCCGGGAGAAGATCTCCTGCGGGTCGACGAGGTTCTTGGTCAGCAGGTCGACCGCGGTGGTCGCCATCCGGCGTGAGTTGGCCGGGATGACCCCCTGCCAGCCGAGGAAGGGTTTGATCCCGACGAACTCCAGCGGCCGGAACATCATCTCGATGGCCACGCGTTTCGTGATGTAGCCGATGAGGGCGGCGATGAACGGCATCGTGGCGTAGACGTGCCAGTGCGCCTGGATGTCGTCGAGGATCGCCGAAATGTCCACCCGGGCCTCCCTGCTTACGACCTGTCAACAATGCAGGATGCCATGTGATCGACCGGTCGCGTGCCGAGTGCAGCCGTTTGGCGGTACTACTCGACTGGCCCCTGCTCATTAAGGTGGCCGCCATGGTCGCTCCTGAGAAGTCGGCGCCTCAGGCGCCCTCAGCGAAATCGCCCCAATTCGCGGGCTCCGTCCGCGGTTACGACAAGCGTCAGGTCGACGAGCGGCTCGCCGAACTGTCGTCCGAACTCAAGCAGCTCTCGCGCAATCGCGACGAGGCCGTGGCGACCGCCGCTGAACTCACCAAGGCGCTCGGCCACGCTCAAAAGGAACTGGACGAGACCAAGGCCGCACTCGTCCGGATGAGCTCGAGCCCTTCCGGCGCCGGTGCGATGGCCGAACGCGTCCGCATGATGATGCAGCTGGCCGAGGAGGAGATCGCCGACCTCAAGGCCGCCGCGGAAGCCGACGCCACGTCGACGCGTGCCGAGGCGGACAGGTACGCCCACGAGACGCAGCGCGCCAGCGACAAAGCGGCGAAGGACGCGCAGGCCGAGCGGGAGAAACTGCTCGCGGACGCCAAGGCCGAGATCGAGCGGCTGAACGCCGAGGCGGCGCAGAAGCGCAAGGAACTGGACATGGAAAGCGTCCGGACCCGAGCCGCCGCCGACAAGAAGGCCGAAGAGGCTTCGGCGGCTCGCCGCGCGGAGGCGGAGAAGGCGTCCGCCGACAAGATCGCGGAAGCCGACCGGGTGTCGGCGGAGAAGCGCGCCGAAGCCGAGCGGATCTCTGCGGAGAAGATCGCCAAGTCGGAGAAGTCCTCGGCCGAGGACATCGCGGCGAAGCAGGAGCAGGTCGCGGAGGCCCTCACCGACGCGAAGACTCAGCAGGCCGAGGCCCAGCAGGCCCGGAAGCTCGCGCTGGAACTCCGGTCTAAGGTCGCCGAACGGCTTTCCGCCACGGATGTCGCCGTCCAAGAAGCCATCCGGCTGCTGGCACCCGCTCCCGACGCGGAGACTGCCAAAGCTGAGACATCCAAAACGGAGGCATCCAAAACGGAGACCCCCAAAGCCGAGGCCGCGCAGAAGCCCGCTCCGACCAAGTCCAACGGCCCACGTCCTTCCTGAGTTCTCAATGGCGGACGACGGCGAACAGCTCGTCGTCGATCCAGCCCCGGGTGTGCAGCTCGGTGCAGAACTGTTGGTATGACTCGGCAAGCGCGCCGCTCTCGCGTTCGTCGGGCTCGACGAGTGTTCCCTCGCCGAGCCCTTCGGACGCCTCGGTGAGCCCGCCCGGCAGCACCCCGGCCGCGGCGAGCAACGCGGCGCCGTACCCCGTTTCGGCCTGTGGGGAGACCCGCAGGCCGAGACCGGTGACGGTCGCCCTGATCCGGGTCCACAAAGGACTTTTGCTGCCGCCGCCCGCCGCCAGCAGCGGCTCGGTGATCGTCACTCCGAGCCGCCGCAGGTGGTCCAGCGCCAGCCGCTCGAGGAAGGCCACCCCCTCCAGCTTGGCCCGGTGCAGCTCCACCTCGTCCGCTTCGCCGGACACGAAGCCTTCGGCGTCACCGCTGGTGAACGGGAACCGTTCGCCCTTGCGCCGCAACGGGTACGCGACCACCTTCGCCGGCCCGAACGCGGCCGCCGCGGCGTCGAGTTCGGAGAGCCTGTCCTGCCCGGCCACGGCCTCGCCGCCGGTGTTCGACGCGCCACCGGGCAGCCACCAGCCGTCGGGATGACGGTGGCTGTACATCGCGCCTGTCGGATCCGGCACCAGTTCTTCGGTGACTCCCTTGAGCACGTACGTCGTGCCGAGGATCCCGACGAACCTTCCGGGGGTGACCGCCCCGGCCGCGAGCTGGCCGGCGCATCCGTCGGTCATCCCGGCCACGACCTGGCAGCCCGCCGGGAGCCCGGCGACGGGACGGGCCATCGTGCCGAGCACGGTGGCCGGAGCGACGACCGGCGGGAGCAGGTTCTCCGGCACCCGCAATGCCTCGAAGACCTCGTGCGGCCACTCGCGGGCGAGTGGGTCGTAGCCGCTTTTCAAGGCATGGGACCAGTCGCTCGCCACCGGTCCGCCGGTGAGTTTCGCGGCGATCAGATCGGGTGTGTGCCGGATCGCGGCGACGCCGGGGACGAAAGCGGACAGCCAGGCGATCCGGCCGAGCGCGGCCGTGGCCGACACCCCGAAGCCGAGCCGCCGCCAGCGATCCGCGCCGAGTTCGGTGGCCTCGCGGTTGAGGGCCGCGCCGCGCCTGTCGTCGTACATCAGCGCGGGCGTGACCGGCGCACCCGAGGCGTCGACCCCGACGATCGTCCCCGACGTCGCGGCGACGGCCACCGCGGCGACCTCGCCGCCCCTGCCCGGTAGCTCGCCGGTGACCTTCGCCAGCACCGTCTCCACCGCCGGCCACCAGGACCGGGCGTCTTGCTCGCTGTGCCCGCGGGCGTCGCGGACCGGGGCGGGCAGGGGCTCGGCCGCCGAGGCGAGGACGCTGCCGCCGCGCACCGCGAGGGCACGGACCCCCGCGGTGGCGACGTCGATGCCGATCGTGACGGGTTCGTTCACGTGCTGGCGACCTTCTCTCCGACTTCCTGCAGGCTCTTGTCCTCTTCGATCGCCTTCGCAGTCTCTTCGGGCAGCTTCAGATACCGCACCATGACCGCCGCGACCAGGTACAGCGCGGCGAAGACGATCACCACCCCGGCCGCGCCCAGCGGCCCGAGGAACACGCTGACGATCGCCGGCCCGACGAACGCCGCCGCGCCCGCGCCCAGGTTCAGCAGCGCCATCGCCCCGCCCTTGTTCTCCGGGGCGAGGGAGGGGAGCAGTGCCGAGATCGGCACGAACCCGGCGAGCGTGGCGCCGTACAGCGCGCCGACGAGCAGTGCGAGCCAGTAGTACTCGGCGCCCATCGCGACCGGGACGAAGTACAGCAGCAGGATCGAGATCGCGCAGCCGATCGCGCCGAACCAGAAGATCGTGGTCCGCCAGCCGATCCGGTCGCTCAGCACGCCGAAGATCAGGTTGAAGAAGATGTTCGTGCCGTAGATGACCGAGACCAGGAGGAGCCAGCGGCTCTCCCCGAACCCGATGCCCTCGATGAAGATCGTCGGGAAGAACACCAGCATGCCGAACTCGGGCGCGGTGTTGATGACGCGGACGAGCATCCCGACGCCGACGCGGGGCTTCTTCCACGCGATCGACACGCTGGAAACCAGGCTCTGCACCGGTTTCACGTCCGGTGGCGCGAGCCGGGTGTACCCCGTCCGCTGCCGGACGCCGAAGATCGCCAGCAGACCGCCGAGGGCGAGCAGCGCCACCGACACCCACAGCGTGCCGTACTGGCCCAGTACCGGGTTGGTGAAGCTCGCGACCAGCGCGCCCAGTGTCGGCAGCCCGCCGGTGAAGGCGAAATAGAACCAGCCCACGGCCGCGCCTAGCCGCGCGACCGGTGCCACCGCGGTGATCCAGACCAGGAAACCGAAGGCGAACATCGGATAGCCGAACCCGCGGAGACCGTAGAACACCAGCATCAGCGGGTAGTTCTCACCGGATACCGCGACCGCGAGGAACAGCACGTCGAACACCAGCCAGATGGCCAGGCCGATCATCATCACGCGACGCGGTCCCCAGAGATCCGAGAGCGCACCGGACAGCCACGACGCCAGCATCACGGCTACGCCGTACACGGTGATCACGTACGAGGCCTTGATCTCGGTGCCCGCGCCGTTGTCCGCCATGAACGGCGCGATGAAGCCCGACTCGACCCCGTCGCCGATCATGAACAGAAGCAGCCCGGCATAGCCGAGGAACAAGGGGGCGGGCAGCCCCCAGCGGTTCAGTACGCGGGCGAACCCGCTCCCGGATCGCGATAACGGCGATGTTACCTGGTTCATGCACGCCTCCATGACGTCGTGTTCAGCGTATCATGGATCGTGTTAACTTAACTTTCAAGATGTTACATCGGTGGATTTCCGTGTTAGCCTCGCGCGCCGGGGCGGGGAGCTGAAGGGCGCTTTCCCCGCATGCGATGTGGGGAAGGCGTCCTTCGCTGCGTGAGATGTGGGGAAAGCGCCCATCGGCCCGGCTATTGCGGCGGGGGCGGGGCTCAGACTTCCGCGACGTCCACTTCCACCTGGCTCCGCATCTCCTCGGCCAGGTGCTCTTCGACGCCGTCGTCGACGATCAGCACGTCGAAGTCGCTCAACGGCGCCAGCCGGTGCAGTGCCGCGCGTTCGGTCTTGCTGTGGTCCATCAGCAGCACCTTCGTCCGGGCGCTCGCGAGCATCGCGCGCTTGAGCATCACGATCTCCGGCTCCTGGTGGAAGGTCATCCGCGTGTTCATCGCCGACGTCGAAACGAAGGTCGCGTCGACGTTGATCCGTTCGATCGCCTCCAGGCTCTGCATGCCGAGGAACGAGTCGTGGGTCGCCGAGTAGTCCCCGCCGATGCAGATGAGCCGCAGGTCTGGCACGCCCTTCAGGAGTTCGATGGCGCCGAGGTAGTTCGTCGCGACGGTCAGCGGGGTGACGCGGTGCAGCATCTTCGCCAGCGCGAGCGCGCTCGTGGAGTCGTCGAGCAGGATCGACATCCCCGGTTCGACGCGGGCGAGCGCGTGCGCGGCGATCGCCGCCTTCTCCTCCGAATGCACGTTCATCCGGTAGTCGGCGTTGCTTTCGAAGACCGTCGACGGCATGGCCGACACGCCGCCCCGGTACTTCCGCAGCAGGCCGCGCCGGACCAGTTCGTCGACATCACGGTGCACGGTCATGGTGCTGACGCCGGTGAGTTCCACCAGGTCGGAGATGGTGGCGGAGCCGGTCTTGAAGACGTGTTCGGTGATCTGCTGCTGGCGCGTGTTACGGGAGTGTGCGCTCGCACCGGCCGTCTTCTCATCGCTCATGGCGTCCAGTATCGCGTGCGCGCCGGCTGGTTGAGGCGCAGCAGGCCGGTGCGCGTGCCGTCGATCGCGATCTCGGTGACGGCCGCGTTGTCCAGTCGCGGGAACACCGTGCGATAGGTCTCGAGCGGGATGCCGAGCAGCTCGCACAGGGTCAGCCTGATCAGGGTGTTGTGCGCGACGACCAGCACCGTCTCGCCCGGCACCTCGGCGGCGATCCCGCGCAGTGCCTTCGCGCCGCGGGCGGCCGCGTCCCCCGGCGGCTCCGAGCCCGGGAAGGCGCCGGTCACGGGATCGGCGAGAAACCTCGCGACCGCATCGGGATCCGTCGCCGCCAGCTCGTCCCTGGTGCGTCCTTCCATCAGTCCGAAGTGGACTTCGCGCAGCTCGTCGATCACGCGCAAGGGCAGGCCCAATGCCTCGGCCGACGGTTCCGCGGTGCGGCGTGCGCGGCTCTGCGGCGAGCAGAACACCGAGGACGGCCCCGCCGCCACGGCGAATCCGGCGAGCTCTTCCGCCTGCCTGAGCCCCTCCTCGGTCAGCGCGACGTCACTGCTGCCCGCGTACCGGTTCTCGGCATGCCATTCGGTCTGGCCGTGCCGGACCAATAACAACCGTGCGACCACGTGTTCCCTCCTCAGGGCTTGTCAATATCACATCGTCGATGTTAACTTAACAGCATCGATGTGAAAGGAGATGCCGGATGGCACTCGCCGCGGTGGTGTTCGACCTGGACGGTGTCCTCGTCGACAGTGAACACCTCTGGGAAGAGAACTGGGTGGCGTACGCCGCCCGGCACCGGACCGAATGGACCGCC
Source organism: Amycolatopsis orientalis DSM 40040 = KCTC 9412 (assembly GCF_000478275.1). Classification (GTDB taxonomy): domain Bacteria; phylum Actinomycetota; class Actinomycetes; order Mycobacteriales; family Pseudonocardiaceae; genus Amycolatopsis; species Amycolatopsis orientalis. The sequence goes on along the minus strand of NZ_ASJB01000083.1, from coordinate 554,186 downwards.
GAGGACACCGCGTCCGTGCAAGGGATGAGCGCGCCCGAATGGGCGGCCTATCTGGCGAAGCGATCCGGGACACCGGAAAGCGCGGCCGAGGTCGAGCGTGCCGTGGTGGACGGCATGATCGCCGCGATCGAGGCGGGGGAGGCCCCACTGCTGCCGGGGGCCGGTGAGATGGTCCGCGAGGTGAGCGCGAAGGTGTCGGTCGCGCTGGCGTCGTCGGCCGCCCGCCGGGTGATCGACGCGGTGCTCGACAAGCACGGGCTCACGGGCGAGTTCGCCGCGACCGTGTCCAGTGCCGAGGTCGCCAGGGGCAAACCCAGTCCGGACGTCTACCTCGAAGCCGCCGCCAGGCTCGGCCGGTCCGGGGAGGAATGCCTCGGTGTCGAAGACTCCAGCAACGGCATCCGCGCCGCCGCCGCGGCCGGGCTCACCGTGATCGCGCTGCCGAATCCGGTGTACCCGCCTAAGCCGGACGCGCTCGAACTGGCCGCCGAAGTCGCGGAGGACAACGACGACGTGCGGCGCAAGCTGCTCGCGTACCTGTCCGGTGAATTCGCGGAGGCGAGCGGGCGATGACGGTCCTGGGTGCCGCGGAGACGTTCAAACGCGATTGGCTTGACGGGTTCGTCACCGCTTACGGGCGTTCGGTGCGCAAGGTCCCCGGCGCCTATGGCGTACTGCGCCGAGAGGAATCCGCACGCAAGGTCGCGGTGGTGATCGGCGGCGGCTGCGGGCACTATCCCGCGTTCGCCGGACTCGTCGGGCCCGGGCTCGCCGACGGCGCGGTGGTGGGCGACGTCTTCACCAGCCCGAGCGCCGAGCAGGTCTACCGCACGGCTCGTGCCGCGGAGAGCGGAGCGGGTGTGCTCTTCGGTTACGGCAACTACCAGGGCGACGTGCTGCACTTCGGCCTCGCCGCGCGGCGGCTGGCGGCGGAGGGGGTGGAGAGCCGCACGATCCTGGTCACCGACGATATCGCCAGTGGCCCCGCCGACGCGCCGGAACGCCGTCGTGGTGTCGCGGGTGACTTCCTGGTCTTCAAGATCGCGGGTGCCGCCGCCGAACGCGGCGACGACCTGGCCACCGTGCACGCGGTGGCGGAGAAGGCGAACGCGCGCACCCGGACGTTCGGGGCGGCGTTCGGCGGGTGCACGCTGCCAGGGGCGTCCGGGCCGCTGTTCACCGTCGGCGAGAGCGAGATGGAACTGGGGCTCGGCATCCACGGTGAGCCCGGTGTGCGCACGGTCGGCAGGCTGAGCGCGCGGGACCTGGCCGACGAACTGGTCGATGGTCTCCTGCCGGAGCTGCCCGAGGGTGACGGGCGGGTGGTGGTCCTGCTGAACGGGCTGGGCCGCACCAAGTACGAAGAGATGTTCGCGACCTACACCCGGGTGCACGAGAGGCTCGCCGCCGCGGGACTCGACCCGGTGCACACCGAGGTCGGCGAATTCGTCACGTCGCTCGACATGGCCGGTGTCTCGCTGTCGATCCTGGTGCTCGACGACGAACTCGCCGAGCTTTACGCGGCTCCATGCGACACCCCGGGCTACCGGAGCACCGGTGCCGTGCTGGCACAGGTGCCTTTGGAGTCCACAGTGGACTCGCTGCTGACCGAGACCGCGCCGGGCCGGGGCATCGTGGATCGCGCGTTGACGGCGGCCCTCCACGACATCGAGGCCAACGAAGCCGAATTGGGCAGGCTGGACGCGGTCGCGGCGGACGGCGACCACGGTCTGGGCATGACCAGGGGCATGCGGGCCGCGGTGGCTGCCGCGCGGCGCGACGAAGACTCCTTGTCCACCGCGCTCCTGGCCGCCGGGACGGCGTTCGCCGACGCGGCGGGCGGAGCCTCCGGTGCGCTGTACGGAGTCCTGCTCGCCGAGACAGGCGCGGGACTGCGTGGCCTGGCGGGCGAAGAGGTCACCGCGGAGGCGCTCGCGAACGCCGTGGACGGCGCCGTGGCGGCGTTCGTCGAACTGGGCAAGGCCGAACCCGGTGAGAAGACCATGCTCGACGCCATCGAGCCGTTCCGGCTGGCGTTGCGCGAACAGGCGGAGGCGGGCGCCGACGTGCCGCAGGCCTGGCAAAAGGCGGCCCAGGTCGCGGTGAGCGCGGCCGAGGCCACGGCGGACCTGCTGCCTGCCAAGGGACGGGCGGCGCGGTTGGCGCGGCGGAGCAAGGGACACCCGGATCCGGGGGCGACCTCGTTCGCGCTGCTCGTCACCGCCGTCGGCCAAGCTCTGGGAAAGGACGACTGAATGCGGATCGTGGTGGCGGCGGACAACGCCGGGGTGGTCCTCAAGGATCAGCTGCGTGACCTGCTCCTCGCCGATGACCGGGTGGACGAGGTCACCGACCTCGGCGTGGCCGACGGCTCGGACGACAAGGCGTACCCGTTGCTCGGGCTCGCGGCGGCGGAGGCCATCGCGCGGGGTGAGGCGGATCGCGGGGTACTGGTCTGCGGGACCGGGATCGGCATGGCCATCTCGGCGAACAAGGTGCCGGGGGTCCGGGCCACGGTCGCGCACGACTCGTACTCGGCGGAGCGTTCGGTCAAATCGAACGACTGCCAGGTGATCACCTTCGGCGCGCGGGCGATCGGGCCGGAACTGGCGAAGAAGATCGTCGCCGAATGGGTCGGCTACCGCTTCGACCCGGCGTCGGCCAGCGCGAGCAAGGTCGCGCACATCACCGAATACGAGAAAGCGCACTGATCCCATCGGCGAAAGCCGGGCAGGCGGTCGATTGCGGTAGCGGGTTGACCAACAGACACTGAGAAGCGCCCGACACGGGCACGGAGAGAGGACGCAGAGTTGCGGATACTCGCTGCGGGAGACCATTTCGTCGGTACCGGCCTGCTGGCCGAGGCCGTCCGTGCCGAGATCGGCGCCGGGCACGAGTTCTCGGAGCTGACCCTGCCGTGGCCGGTGGAGCCGTTCGGCCCGGTCGCGAACGTGCACGAGGCCAGCGGCACCGAAGAGCAGGTGATCGAGGCGCTCGCCGGAGCCGAGGTCGCGGTGACCCAGATGGCGCCGTTCACCAAGCAGGTATTCGCGGCCGCGCCGGGACTCAAGCTCGTCTCCGTATGCCGGGGCGGCCCGGTCAACGTCGATCTCGCCGCGGCCACCGAGGCCGGGGTCGCGGTGACGTACGCGCCCGGCCGCAACGCCGGTGCCGCCGCCGAATTCGCGGTGGGGATGATCCTGGCCGCGATGCGCCGGATCGCGACGTCCTCGGCCGAACTGCTGGGCGGGACCTGGCGCGGCGACTACTACGCCTACGACCGGACCGGCCTCGAACTCGACGGGACCACCGTCGGCCTGGTCGGCTACGGCGCGATCGGCGCGCGGGTGGCCAAGGTGCTCCTCGCGTTCGGGGCGAAGGTGCTGGTCGCGGATCCTTTCGCCGATCCGGCCAAGATCGCTGCCGACGGTGCCGAACTGGTCGAACTGGAAGACCTGCTGCGCCGCAGTTTCGTGGTGAGCCTGCACGCCCGGCTCACCGAGGAGACCCGGCATCTGATCGACGCCGCCAAACTCGCGCTGCTGCCGGACGGGGCGGTGCTGGTCAACACCGCGCGCGGCGGACTCCTGGACTACTCGCCGCTCCCGGACGCCCTGCGCTCGGGACGGCTCGGCGCACTGGCGCTGGACGTGTACGACGTCGAGCCGCCACCCGCGGACTGGGCGTTGCGGGACGCGCCGAACGTGATCGCGACCCCGCACCTCGCCGGAGCCAGCAGGCAGACGGCGGAGCGGGCGGCGGATATCGTCGCCGCCGAGGTCGGCCGGTACGTCCGCGGGGAGGCACTCGCGAACCTGGCGAATCCCGAGGTCCGGCGGCCATGATCATCGGCGTCGACATCGGCACGTCACTGACCAAGGCGGTCGTCTTCGACAAGGCCGGGATGTCGGTGGCGAGCGCGTGCACCACCTCCGAGGTGCACCATCTGCCGGGTGGGCTGGTCGAGCAGGACCTCGACCAGGTTCTCGGCACCGTGGCCACGGTGGTGCGCGAGGTCGCCGCCGGGCTCGACGGCCCGGTCACCGCGCTGGCCCTCACCGGCCAGGGCGACGGGCTCTGGCTGCGCGACGAGTCCGGTGCGGCCGTCCGGCCCGCGATCTCCTGGCTCGACGGACGGGCCAACTCCTTGCTGGCCGAATGGCAGGCGGACGGGGTGACCCGGGAGGTGTTCCGCCGCACCGCGTCGGGCATGTTCCCGGGTAGCGCCGCGGCGATCATGTCCTTTTTGGACACTCGTGAACCGGAGTCGCTCGACCGGGCGGCGGTGGCGGGCTACTGCGTGGACGCGGTGGTCCAGCGGCTGACCGGTGAGATCACCGTCGACGCGTCGGACGCTTCGCTGCCTTTCCTCGACCCGGCCACCCGGCGCTACGACGAAGGCGCCATCGCGGCGGTCGGCCTGTCCCACCGCCGGAGCCTGTTCGTGGAACCGGCGGCGCCGAAAACCGTCTTCCGCTTGGACGAGCGCGGGGCCGCGCTGCTCGGGCTCCCGGCCGGGCTGCCGGTCACGGCGGGCCCGTTCGATCTGCCCGCGAGCGCGATCGGCGCCGGGGTACGGCGGCCGGGCGACGGCATCCTCACCGCCGGAACCACCCTCGCCTGCCAGGTACTGACCGATTCGCCGGCCTTCGATCCCGAGGGTGAACCCGCGGGGATGTTCCTCTGCACCCCGGAGGAAGGAGAGTTCCTGCGGGCGATGCCGGCGATGGTCGGCACCGCGGGAATCGACTGGGTGTGCCGGCTGTTCGGGATCGCGGTCGAGGAGATCGGGACGCTGCTCGACGCGAGCAGGCCCGGTGCGGGCGGTGTCCGCGCGTTGCCCTTCCTTTCCGCGTCCGGGGAACGGGCGCCGTTCGTCGACGCGTCGGCGAGGGCGCAGTTCTCCGGGTTGAGCCTGGAGAGCGAACGCGGTGACATCGTCCGTGCGCTGTGCGAGTCGATCGCTTACGCGGCAAGGCATTGCTTCGAGGCGGCCGGCCTCACCGGCACGCTGTACGCCTGCGGTGGCGGGGTCCGTTCGCTCGAATGGACCCGCATCTTCGCCGACGTCCTCGGGCGGCCCATCGTGATCCCCGGCGATCCCGGGGTCGGGGCCAGGGGCGCGGTGATCGTCGCCGCGGACGCCCTCGGCGAACCGGTCGACAGGGAGCTGTGGGCGGAAAGCGCCCGCGTCGTCGAGGTCAGTCCCGAGAACGTAGGTTTCTACGAGCAGGGCTACGCCGATTACCAGGCCTCACTGGCCGCGGCCCGTGGACTGTGGAGGTTGTGACGGTGCTCCTGGCCGAAGAACGTGCGGCGGTCTGCGAATTCGCCCGCCGGATGACCGCGGACGGACTCGTGGTCGGCACGTCCGGCAACGTCTCCGTGCGGCGGGGCGAACTGGTCGCGGTGACCCCGACCGGCGTCGACTACGCCGGGCTGCGGCCCGAAGACGTGCCGGTGGTCGGCCTCGACGGCGAGATCGTCGACGGCGCACTCAAACCGACCAGCGAACTCCCGATGCACCTCACCGTGTACCGGCAGGCCGCGGATCCGGACGGCAAGCCGGTTTCGGCCGTGGTGCACACGCATTCCGTGCACGCCACGGCCGTCTCCACCCTCGTCGCCGAGGTGCCGCCGATCCACTACATGCTGGCCGCGATCGGTCCGACGGCCCGCGTCGCGTCCTACGCCACCTACGGCACCGAAGAACTGGCCAAGGCCATGCTGGAGGCATTGGAAGGCCGCCGAGGCTGCCTGCTGGCCAACCACGGCACGATCACCTTCGGCGACGGCCTCGGTTCCGCGTACAGCCGGGCGCAGCAGCTCGAATGGGTCTGCCAGGTCTGGCTGACGGCGCGGGCGGCGGGAACACCGAATCTGCTCCCGCCCGCCGAAATCGAGCACGTCGTGGCCAAACTCCGCGGCTACGGCCAGCGCTAGGAAGCGGCGGGCTCGACTTCGAGGGCCAGGTCGTCGACGGCGTGCACCGCGTCGAGGAGTTCGACGACCGTCGGATCGTCGACGGCTTCCTTGATGCATTGCCACAACTGAAGATTCGCCAGCGCCCACCGGGAGTAGGTCGCCGCGGCCTTCGGGTTGTAGAAGTAGTAACCGCTGTCGTGGACGTCGCGTTGTTCGCCGACGATCTTGTGCGCCAGTTCGCGCAGGCTCAGCCCGTTCTCCCGCAGATAGCGGTGGGCGAGCACGACGGGCGTCACCGGCAGCGCCTTGAACAGCGTGTCGGCGTCGCTCAGTGCCTGAGCCTCCAGTGAGATGTCCCGGCCACGGGTGGCCATCTCGGCTTCGTCGATGATGTCGTCGATCCACCGCGCCACGGTGTCCTCGACTCCGCACTCCCGGAGGATGCCCATCCGGAGATCTCGTCCGGCGGCCGCGGGGGAGTTCCTGAGCACGATGTAGTTCACGTCGTGGACCAGCGCCGCCACCTCGACGACGGTGCGATCCGCACCGTTGTGCTCGGCGAACCCGGCGGCCTTCGCCCGGACGAAACTCACATGATGCCAGCCGTGGAACTGCAGTTTGTCCGCATAACGCCAGCACAGTTGCCGGACGCGATGCTCGACGTTGTCAATGGTCTGGGAAGGAATCGTGCTTTTTCGCGCGCGCATACACCTCTCCGATCCCGCTTACCGACGGGTGGAGTAATGGTATGCGCCTTCGACGGCGGTGTGTAGTTAGATGCGGGCGGCCAGGTCCCCCAATCGGACCTCAACCGGAACGTGACGATGCCCGATTCCGGTCTTCGGGTCATAGGAGAGGCTGAACTCGCTTACTGGGCGTGATTTCACCAAGAACGTCATAGTCCCTTCGGTGGCTTCAGGAATCCGATGGAACTCGTCCGCGTACATGACGCCTACCGACCCCGCCTGGCACAGAGTGCTACGTCGTAACCGAACCGATGTGATCAATCCGGAAATCGGATCCCGCAGGGTCGAGTAACGCTCGTGGACGTAGTTGCCACGGAGGAGCGTGGTGCAGAAGTGATATCTGTGGTTGTGCACGGAATCGGCGTAGCCCTCGCGCCAGTCCTCCGGTGCCTTGTACTCGTGGAGCCAGATCGAAAAGGGATCCGTCGGGGAGTCGAGCAGGCACCAGGCGAAATGGGTGGTCGTTTCACGCGATCGTCCGAGTACCGCGTCGGCCTCGTCGGGGCTGAGCGATTCCAGATGCCGCCGGAGATCGGTGCGCAGATCCGGTCTCGACGTCCAGTCCCGGAAGATCTCGTCGACGACTTGCCAATGCTGCGCCAGCGGCAGGTCCGTGGTGCGGAGCAGCCCGGCCAGCTGGGTGAGGGGGGACAAGCGAGTGAGCAACTTCAGCTCCTCAATTCTAGTACTCTTCGGCGCCGCGAAGTCAGGGCTTCAGCTCGGCGAGTGTGGTGAACTCCTTCCGGAAGGCGTGGAATTTCCCTTCCAGTTCGAGGAAGTTCTCTTCGGTCAGGGGAGAGCCGGTGATTTTTTCGTACAGAGCGAGGAAATCCGCCCTAGTCGTCGTGGTGGAGATGCGGAAGTGCCGTCCGGACCGGGACTGCGACACGCGCAGGAATTCGGAGCGTTCCTTGTTGTACAGGAAGGAGCCTTCGCTGAACCGCAACGTGCGCGGATACAGCGTGGTGGCGCCGCGGATGTCGCTGTACAAGGTCACCCACACGCTCTCGTCGAACACTTCGAGCCGGTCCAGCGGCGGGTCGGCGACGACGGTGATGTCCACCAGTGAGCACCGGCTGCGGGCCAGGAACAGCCCGACCAGTCCGATACTGATCTCGTCGTCGAGCCGTTTTTGGATGGTCTCGTAGTCCAAACCCGCTTCTTCGCTGCGCAGGAGATAGCGCGCCCTGCCACTGATGGCGCCCTCGTCGCGCGGGTCGGCGATGACCACGCGAAGCTCCCTTTCGGTGCGGGACAACAGCAACCGGGCCGCGGCGTGCCTGCCGGAGAACCCGCGGAAGAAGTAGTGCCGGGTCGCGTCGAGGTCCTCGGTCATGACCCGGTTGAACAACGGATCGGGGTCGGTGGTCGCCTCGAAGACGTGGGTGGGGAAGAATTCCTTGTTGAGCGAACGGTATTCGGCGCTGAGTGCTTCCAGGGCGCGGCGGCTTTCCTCGATCAGCGGGGTCACCATCGCGCGTTGTGACGCGGTGGCGGTGATCAGGGTCTGGCCGAAGCCGACCACCGCGGAGATCAGGGTGCCGGTGCCCAGTGAAGTGAGCAGCGTTCTACCGGCGCCGGGATCCATCATGCTGGAGATCCACAGGCTGAGGCCCGCGACGACGACCAGTACGGTGAGCAGAAGACTTGTCCTGGTCCAGAAGATCTCTTGCAGTGGGGTACGGCGGAGCCGGTCGGCTTCCGCGGGCACGGGGGTCACCTCCTTGATCCGCACTCGAACGGACGAACGCATTGCGTATCTGTTTGAGTGCGGGGAGTTACTCTACGCGCATCGTGACAATGTCGAAATAAGAAATTCGGGGGAAAGGTCCCAACAACGAGTGTGACGCTCGGCGATGCCGCTTTCGCATCGGAGGTTTCGCCGGATCGCGGAAAAACCACTCACGGAGCGTGCGGAAGGATTCCTTCGTACCACGCCGGACCGGGCTTCGCCGCCGACAGTGTTTCGACTACCGCCGAAGACGGAGCGGTGTACACCGTGGGGAAGTCGATCTCGCCCTTGGCGGGGTCCAGATCCCACGCGAGCCGCTCGTCTTCCACGGAACTCTGTCGTATGAAAGGAAATTGGGCGTTCGCGCCGTTCTTGTTGCCCCTCGGGTCGAGCCGTATCCAGCGGTCCAGACCAGCGAGGTACACGGCGTTGAGCCCGTGCAGAACGCCGATCCGCTGATAACAGAACCCGGCGGGGATGCCTTGGCTGCGCAGCAAAGCGGCCAGCAGATGGGCCTTCGCGTAGCAGAGACCGACCCGCTCGCGCAGAACCTCGGACGCCATAAGAGTGACGCGGGAATCGGCGGCGTCCACCGTATGGGCGATGTCGTCGCGCACGAAGTGAAACATCGAACGAATCACGTCGACTTCGGTGCCGCCGGTCGGTGACAGTCCGTCAGCCGTTTCGCGGATCAGCGGATGATCGTGATCGACGACCGTGTCGGCGACGAGATAATCCTCGAGCCGTTCGGATTCGATCTTCAGCGCGCTTTTCACGAGGCTCCGTTCAGTACGGTGTCGACGGCTTCTTCGAGGAATTTCGGATCGGCTTCGCCGCCGCGCAGCAGCAGCCGGAACCAGATCGCCCCGGCGAGCAGATCCATCACGACGACCGGATCGGCACCCGCCCGCAGTTCGCCCCTGGCGGCGGCGCGTTCGAAGATCGGCTGTTCGCGCGCCATGCGGTCGGCGAAGAAACTCCGTGACACCTCACCGAGTTCCGATCGGCGCGGGCCCGCGGTGAGCGTCGCGGTGACGACGGGCGCGGTGTGCTCCGAAGTCAGCAATCGGTGGATCTGCGTCGCCACCGCGAGGAGATCACCCCGGAGGCCGCCGGTGTCCGGGACCTCGAGGGCGAAGAGCCCCGAATCGCGTAGTGCCGCGGCCAGGAGCGCGTCCTTCGACGGCCACCACCGGTAGAGCGTCGTCTTGTTGACGCCGGACCGCGCGGCCACGGCTTCGATCGCCAGCTTGTCGTACCCGTGCTCGGCCAGCAGTTCGAGAGTGGCGGCGAAGATCGCCTCGGCCTTGCGGGGACCGTCCAGAGTGCGCACTCGCGAAGAATACAACGCACCGTTGCGTTGCGAAGACGACACGCGTACTTTGCAACGCAACGGTGCGTTGCATTCAGGAGGTAGTCCATGGTCCCCGTCGTTTTCGTCCACGGAATCCGGCTCAGCGGAGCCGCCTGGACCGAGCAGCTGGAACGCGCGAACCCACCCGCCACGGCGGTCGATCTACCCGGACACGGCGCCCGCCGAGGAGAACGGTTCACCCTCGCCGGCGCCGTGGACGCCGTCGTCGAAGCCATCGACGAGCCCGCTCTGGTCGTCGGGCACTCCCTTGGCGGCTACGTCGCGATCGCCGCGGCGGCACGGCATCCGGATCGCGTGGCGGGCCTCCTCGTCGCGGGTTCGACCTGCGTGCCGGGCAAAACCCTGGAGACGCCGTTCCGCCTCACGCATCGGCTGCTCATGCGGCTGCCGGACCAGGGCGAACGGCTGAGCCGACGGCAGTTCGAAAGCCTGCTCCCGCCGAAGCTCGCCCAAGCCGTGCTCAAGGGCGGCATCGCGACCGAGGTGATCCCGGACGTCGCCAAAGCCTTCGCGGACTTCGACGTTCTCGCGGAACTCGCGGCCTATCCGGGGCCCACGTGGCTCATCAACGGCTCACGCGACCACTTCAGGCGCCACGAGCGCCGGTTCCTCGACGTCTGCGCCGACGGGCGGCTCATCACCGTGCCGAAGGCGGGGCATTACCTGCCGATGGTGCGCGGTCAGGAGTTCTCGCGTCTGGTGCTCGACGCGGCACGCAGCCTGTCGATCTCCACGGTCAGCTCGGAACGCAGCGAGTCGTGCTCAGGGCCCAGCGAGGCCGTCGCCCAGTTCCCCACCGGATAGAGCCAGACCGGCCGCCCGACCACGTCCGCCGGTTCCCAGTCATAGCGCGGCCAGACATGGGCGTGCAGAAAGGGATCCGTATTGCCAAGGATCTCCAGGTTCACGCGACGGAAGCCGGAATCGCGCCGGGCGCACACCTTTTCGACTGCTTCACCGAGCGAATCCATGTCCGCCAAGAACTCCAGCCGTCGCGTCCGCGGCAGATCGGTCAACCGGCCGACGCCGGGAGTGTCGGTCAGCAGGACGCAGTAACCCGGCAGGAACTGCGTATCGCCGATCACCGCGAAGCCCGCGTCCAGCCGGCGCAGCACGGTCGGATTTTCGCCCCGGAGCGCCGAACCGATCCGGTCCCGCTTCCAGCCGTCGGTCATGAGGCCAACCTAGCCGACCGGCAGGAGCGTGCCCTCGGCGTCGCTGAATCGTGTGGCCAGCCGCACCGGCGTCGGATGCGGGGCCAGGACGATCGACGCGAACGGGGTCGACGTCAGCCCGGACGCGTAGTTGGTCTGCAGGTGCACGCTGACATGCACGTTCCGGTCGGCGGGGATCTCGAAGGTGACCGAACCCCACGACACCACGTACTGCCGCCCGTCGATGCTCGTGAAGGGCACGTAATGCCGCACCGCGTTCATGCTGACGGGAGGTACGTCGATGGTCAGCAGGCGGCGCGGGCCGTCGTGGTTGTCGACGTAGGGGATCACGCCCGGCAGCTTGGCCAGATCGGTCGCTTCGGTCATTCTCCGGGCTCCTTCAGAATTGGTAGTAGAGGAACGGGCTGAACGTGCCCGTCGCGATCAGGATGGCCGCGTACACCAGGCCCACGGTCATCACGCCGATCCGCAGCGCCGTGGCGGGGCGGCTCCGCGAGGACTCCAGCAGCGGCCCGGTCACCGGATGCGCGGGCAGGAACACGATCGCCAGCGCGCACAGCAGGATGATCAGCCGCTGGTTCGTCACCGCGCCTTCGACGACGTCGGTGAGCCCGGTGAAGTCCGGCAGCACCATGTGCCCGATCATGTTGAGCGCGTGCGGCAGGTCCTTGGCGCGGAAGAACACCCAGCCGAAGACCACGAGCACGAGTGTCAGCGCCCGGCGGCCGATCCGGGCGGCCTGGGTCTTCGGGGTGACGTCGTAGCCGAAAGCGCGTTCCACGATCAGCAGCGCGCCGTGGTAGATGCCCCAGATCAGGAACGTCCACTGTGCACCGTGCCAGAACCCGGTCAGCACGAACACGATGCACAGGTTCCGGTAGGTGTGCCCGGCACCGGTGCGGTTGCCGCCCAGCGGGATGTAGACGTAGTCGCGGAACCAGCGGGACAGCGACATGTGCCAGCGCCGCCAGAACTCGGTGATGGTCACCGACGAGTACGGCCGCGCGAAGTTCTCCGGGAGGCGGAAGCCGAGCATCCTGCCGAGCCCGATCGCCATGTCGGAGTACCCGGAGAAGTCGAAGAACAGCTGAAGGGTGTAGCCGATCGCGCCCAGCCAGGCGATCGCGAAGGTCATCTGATCCGACGGGGTGTTGAAGCAGGCGTCCACCATCGGACTGAGCGAGTCGGCGATGATCGTCTTCTTGCACAGCCCGAGCGCGAAGCGGGGGAACCCGGCCGCGATGTCGTCGAGGCGGTGCGACCGCTGTTGCGGCAGCTGGTCGGCGATCTCCCGGTACCGCACGATCGGCCCGGCCACCAGCTGCGGGAACATCGCGATGTAGGCGGCGAACGAAACCGGATTGCGCAGGGCGCGGCGTTCACCGCGGTAGATGTCGACCACGTACGAGATGTGGTGGAAGGTGTAGAACGAGATGCCGATCGGGATGACCAGGTCGGCCACCGGGAAGCCGCCGCCGAACCAGTGCGTCACGGCCGCGATCTGCTGGGTCGCGAACCCCGCGTACTTCCAGATCAGCAGCATGCCGACGTTGAGGCCGATGACGCCGAGCAGCAGCCGCTTGCGCCGCGTGTTCTGCAGATCCCAGGCGTTGGGCTCCAGCGCGGGCCCGGCCAGGAAGTTGACCACCATGCAGCCGATCAGCACCAGCGTGTACGGCCCGGCGCCGGTGGCGTAGAAGATCAAGCTGCCGACGGCGACGATGCCGTTGCGCCAGCTGCGCGGGCACACCAGCACGGCGAGGAGTACCGCCGGCATGAAGTACCACAGGAACAGCGGCGAAATGAACGACATCGGTGCGGGGTCCCCCAGGGCGGTTACGCGTTATCCGCTGGTGACCTTAGCCTGAGCGCCCCGCACCTTGTCGACGAACTGCGGGGTCAGACACGTCCCGCGATGCGGCGGCGGCGCGCCACCTCGGCCAGGAGCACGCCGGCCGCGACCGACGCGTTGAGCGACTCGACACCGGCCGCCATCGGGATCGAAACGGTCGCGTCGCAGGTCTCGCGCACCAGCCGGGAAAGGCCGCGGCCCTCCGAGCCGAGCACGATGACCAGCGGGTCCGCCGCGAGGTTCAGTTCGTCGATGTCGACCGAGCCGTCCGCGTCGAGACCGACGACCATCAGGCCGTCGTCCTTCCACGCCTTCAGCTGGCGGGTGAGGTTGGTCGCGACGGCGATCGGCAGCTTGGCGGCGGTGCCGGCACTGGTCCGCCACGCGACCGCGGTCATGCCCGCGCTGCGCCGCTCCGGCAGGAGGACGCCGTGCGCGCCGAACGCGGCGGCCGAGCGGATCACCGCGCCGAGGTTGCGGGGGTCGGTGACACCGTCGAGCGCGACGAACAGCGGCGTGTTGCCGGAGTCCTTCGCCGCCGTCATCAGGTCGCCGGGGTGCGCGTACTCGAACGGCGGCACCTGCAGGCCGAGGCCCTGGTGCATGGCCCGGTTGGTCTTGCGGTCGAGTTCCTCGCGCGGGATCTCCAGGATCGAGATGCCCTTGTCGCCGGCGAGCCGGACGGCCTCGTTGACGCGGTCGTCGATCTCGATGTTCACCGCGACGTACAGCGCGGTGGCCGGCACGTCGGCGCGGAGTGCTTCGACGACCGGGTTGCGGCCGGCGATCAGTTCCGGCTTGTCGGCCTTCTTCTGCCGCGCCTGTTCCTTGCGGTCACGGGCGTTCGACATGCGGTACGCCTTGTGCCCAGGCCGGTCTTCGGCCTTGGGGGTCGGGCCCTTGCCTTCCAGGCCCTTCCGGCGCTGGCCGCCGGAACCGACGACCTGACCCTTCTTCGTGCCGGGCTTGCGAATAGCGCCCTGGCGCCGGGAGTTGCCTGCCATCAGTGAGAATCCTTGAGCTAGAAACCGAGTAAGTGTCAGACTTCCTTGACGGTCCACTGTGGACCGTTCGGAGTGTCTTCCACCACGATGCCCGCCTGCTGGAGGCGGTCACGCGCGGCGTCCGCACGGGCGAAGTCCTTCTCGGCGCGGGCCTGCTGCCGTTCGGCGAGCAGCCCTTCCACGAGTTCGGACAGCGCCTGCCGGGTGGGCGTCTCATTGCCGCCCGCCTCGGACCAGCGCGCGGAGAGCGGGTCGAGGCCGAGCACGTCGGTCATCGCACGCACGGAGGCGGCGATTTCGAGTGCTTTGGAATTGTCGGCCGCGTCGAGGGCGGCGTTACCGTCGCGGACCGTGTTGTGCAGCACTGCGAACGCGTGCGGGGTGGCGAGGTCGTCGTCGAGCGCCGCGGCGAACTCCGCCGGGATCTCGCCGAGGGGGACCGCGCTCGCGATGCCCGCGGTGCGGCGGAGGAACTGCTCGATCCGCCGGTAGCCCTGCGCGGCCTCGGTGAGTGCTCCGTCGGAGTACTCGATCGTCGACCGGTAGTGCGGCTGGACCAGGTAGTACCGCAGCTCGGGCGCCCGGTAGTTCTTGAGCATCTCCGGGATCGAGACCGTGTTACCCAGCGATTTCGACATCTTCTCGCCGGACAGGGTCACCCAGGCGTTGTGCAGCCAGAACCGCGCGAACGGGTCACCGGCCGCGTTGGACTGCGCCCGCTCGTTCTCGTGGTGCGGGAACACCAGGTCGATGCCGCCACCGTGGATGTCGAACTCCGCGCCGAGATAGGACGTCGCCATCGCCGAGCATTCGAGGTGCCAGCCGGGACGGCCGGAACCCCACGGCGTCGGCCACGACGGCTCGCCCGGCTTCGCGGCCTTCCACAGGGTGAAGTCGCGCGGGTCGCGCTTGCCTTCGCCGAGGCTCTCGCCCTGAACGACCTCGTCGAGCTTCTGTCCGGAGAGATCGCCGTAGCCGTCGAACGCCTTGACCGAGAAGTACACGTCGCCACCCGAGGCGTAGGCGTGCCCGCCGTCGATCAGCCGCTGCATCAGCTCGACCATCTGCGTTACATGCCCTGTCGCCCGGGGGGCGATCGAAGGCGGCAGGCAGCCCAGCGACTCGTAGGCCGACTCGAAGGCGCGCTCGTGCGTGGCCGCCCACTCCCACCAGGGTCGATCCGCGTCCGCGGCCTTGGTCAGGATCTTGTCGTCGATGTCGGTGACGTTGCGGACCATCAGCACGTCGAGTCCACTGTGGACGAGCCACCGGCGGAGAACGTCGTAGTTCAGCGCGCCGCGGACGTGGCCGATATGCGGGATGCCCTGCACGGTGGCACCACACACGTACATGGACGCCGTTCCGCTACGGGCGGGGTGGAATTCCCGCACGCTCCGGGTCGCCGTGTCATAGAGGTGTAGTGCCACCCTAAAAGGGTACGGGGTCGGCGTGAGCGGTGTCGCAGTGACCGTATTACAGCACGTTATGAGTACGCATGACGGTGAGCAGGGCGTCCGTCCGCTCGGTCGTCGGCAGCGGCTCTACCAGCGCGAACGCGCAGCCGATCTCGCGTGCGGCGCCGTCGGCCTCCTCGCTGTCGCCGACCATGAGCGTTTCCGCCGGGTCGACGCCGAGCCGCTCGACGGCGTGCCGGAAGATCTCCGGCTCCGGCTTCACCGCTCCGACCTCGAAGGACAGGACGAACTCGTCGACGAAGGCGTCCCAACCGCGGCGGCTGAAGGCCGGCCGGATGTCGAAGGCGATGTTGCTCAGCACCCCGAGCTTCACACCCTTGCCGGAGACACCCTTGAGGACGGCTTCGGTGTCCGGGTACGGCGTCCACTGGCTGGGATCGATCAGTCGCGTGTAGAGCGCGACGGCCTGGTCGGTGTGCGGGACACCGGACTGCTTGAGGACCTCGAGGTACACCTTGCGGTGCAGCACCGGGTCGCGGTCGCGGTGGTTCCAGGCGTGCAGATGCTCCTCGTCGAGATCGACGACCTGGCCGACCGGCGCGGTCATCCGGCGCATCAGTTCGGTCTGGGCCTCGATGTCGAGCCGTTCCCCCTCGTGATCGGTGAGGTCGGCGAGCCAGGTCTCGTCCTGCTCGAGCCGGAAGATCGTGCCGGAGAAGTCGAACAACACAGCGCGAAAGGTCACGAAGCCCACATTAACCACGATCGGGGGACCTTCGCCTCTCGTCGCGTGTGAGATGAAAGGTCCTTTCCTTGCAAAATTTGCCAGGAAAGGACCTTTCTTGGCGCGCGTCTCAGCGTCAGGCGGCGTTGCCGGTGATCTTGGTGGGCGTGATCCGGACCAGTACGCGGACGACCTCCGCGGGCTCGTCGGGGTAGTCCTTGCCGAGGTACTTGTGCGACAGCTCGTTGATCAGCTCGCGCCCGCCCTCGTCGGTCATCTCCACGGTCCCGCGGATCTCGACGTAGTTGTACGGGTTCTCGTGGTCGAAGACCGACACGGACACCCGCGGGTCCCTGGCCATGTTCCGTTCCTTGAGACGGCCGCGCACGGTCGCGAAGATCACCGTGTCGCCGTCCCGCTTCGCCCACAGCACGGAGGTCTGCGCGGAGCCGTCGGCGTTGATGGTGGCGAGGACGGGGAAGTTGTTGCCGTCGAGGAGTTTCTTGGTCGCGTCGTTGAAGGTCACACCCATGGCGAGAGCCTAATCAACGAACGTTCCCGGCGATCCTGTCGACCCGCAGGCGGACGATCACCCGCTCGACCTCCGAACCCTCCGGCGGCGGATCCTGGCCGAGGTACTTGTGGCTCAACGTCTTCGGGAGCTCCTTGCCGGGGTCCGGGGTGATCGTCACCGTGCCGCGCAGTTGCGTGTGCCGGTACGGGTTCTCCGCGTCGGTGATGGACACGCTCGCGCGCGGATCGCGCCGGAGGTTCCGCACCTTCAGCCGGTCTTCGGTGGCGCTGAAGACCAGATCGCCGCCGTCGAGGCCCACCCAGACGACCGAGGTCTGCGGGCCGCCGTCGGCGTCCAGCGTGGCCACGGTCGCGAAGTTCTTGCCGTCCACCAGTTCGCGGACCGGTTCGGGAAGTGTGACTGCCATGACAGGCCGAACCGGCGCCCGGCGCGGCCTATTCCTGCGAGGGCAGGAGCAACGCCGTCGCGAAGGCCGCGATGCCTTCACCGCGTCCGGTCAGGCCGAGCCCGTCGGTCGTCGTCCCGGAGACGCTCACCGGTCCGCCGACGGCCTCGCTCAGCACCTTCTGCGCCTCTTCGCGGCGCTTCCCGACGCGCGGCGCGTTGCCCACGATCTGGACGGTCGCGTTCCCCACGGTCCAGCCGCCCGCCTCGACCAGCCGTCGCGCCTCGGCGAGGAACTCGACGCCGTGCTTGCCCGCCCACTTCGGATCCCCGGTGCCGAACACCGCGCCGAGATCGCCGAGCCCGGCCGCGGACAGGAGCGCGTCGCACAGCGCGTGCGCGGCGACGTCGCCGTCGGAATGTCCGGCGCAGCCGTCGACGCCGGGCCAGAGGAGACCGGCGATCCAGCATTCGCGGCCGGCTTCGATGGGGTGGACGTCGACGCCGTTCCCGATCCTCACAGGGTTTCCTCTTTCTTCGCGTTTTCGCGCGCGACCGCGATCGCGTCGCCAGGGCGCACGTTAGTGACTTTCCTCGGGAACCGGGAGAGGCGCCCTGCCGCCGCGATAGCGGGGCCTCGCGGCCGTACGCGCGCTCTTCGGCCCACTCGGATGCCGCGGCGCGAGTGGATCACAGGGTTTCTTCTCGGTCCCCGGCCACGGCGATCGCTTCGGCCAGTTTCAGTTCGAACGAGTTGGTGACGCGCATCGCATCGGGATGACCGGCGACGGTGTACCCCCCGTCGAGAGACGGTTTGTCGACATAAGAGAGAAAAGTCTCACGAGTGAAGCCGAGGGGCGTCTGCGCCGTGCGCAGATATGCCCGGTCTTCGGTGCCCGTGATCACCTTCGCCGCGTCGGTCACCTTCACGGTGTCCGCCATCGGCAGCACGGGAACCACGAAAGGCGATCCCGCACGCACCGCGTCCGCGACGGCACGGACCGTGTCCGCGGGAGTGAATGCCCGCAAAGCGTCGTGTACGAGGAAGACGGGATTTCCGGCGATCTCTTTTTCGACGGTGTCGAAAACATGCCGGAGTGACGGGCCGGGTACTATCCGGCAACGCGCTGGGAAGCCGGGCAAAGCGGCCTCAAACAAATGAGCACACCGCTCGGGGGCCGCTACGACCACCAGATCGAGATCCGGCATAGCGAGCAGCCCCCGCACGGTGTGCGTGAGTAATGCTTCACCATTGACCGGCGCGAGAGCGAGCTCCGCGTCGGAGGCATGGTGATGAACGGCAGTGACGAACACGATCGTGCTCATATGGTCGGTGCTCATATGTGCGCGATCGTAGAGGTATCCCGCGCAGCCTCACCTGGCGTGGGACACCCGCCGGTTCAGACTGCCGCGGTTTCCAGAACTTCGTCGAGGAGGACTTCAGCCTTGTCCTCGTCGGTGCCCTCCGCGAGCGCCAGCTCGCTGACCAGAATTTGCCGCGCCTTCGCCAGCATGCGCTTCTCACCGGCTGAAAGTCCGCGGTCCTTCTCTCGCCGCCAGAGGTCGCGCACCACTTCGGCCACCTTGTTCACATCGCCGGAGGCGAGTTTCTCGAGGTTGGCCTTGTACCGACGAGACCAGTTAGTGGGCTCTTCGGTGTGCGGAGCACGCAGAACGTCGAAAACCTTGTCCAGTCCCTCTTGCCCGACGACATCACGAACGCCGACGATCTCGGCGTTGTCAGCGGGCACGCGAACCGTAAGATCCCCTTGCGCGACTTTGAGGACGAGGTACTTCTTCTCCTCGCCCTTGATCACGCGGGTCTCGATGGCTTCGATGAGTGCGGCACCGTGGTGCGGGTAGACGACGGTCTCTCCGACCTTGAAAACCATGTGTCCTCTGCCCCTTTCGCTGAATTCATCTTAGCACGTGCCGACGAGGCCCACCTAGCGGCCCGCGATCGTCGTCGCAGGTCAGCGGCCTGACGGTGGCCCGCCCGGGGGTTGACAAACCCAATTCGCCCATGCTCATGCAGGTGAGAAGCGAACGGTTTCCAAATCCTTTGTGGACGGTTGATCTTGGGCAAGTCACCGCATTGGTGGGGTGCCAACACGCACCGGGTTCTCCGGCCGGGAAGCCGCCCGGCTAGTCTTCGCGGTGAAGAGGCCGTGAGATGGAAGGACTCCGACGTGAGGCTGCAGAATCGTCGCGTGTTCGGCGCAGGTGTGCTGGCGCTCGGCGCCGCGCTCGTGCTCGCCGGCTGCGGTGCTGGTCAGATCACCCAGACCGACTCGCAGCAGCCCGCGGTCAACGGGACGTACGCACAGGCGAAGGACCTGGTGCTGCGGAACGCCGCGCTCCAGTTCCCGGAGGAAGGCCAGGCGTACCCCGCCGGCTCCGCCGTGCCGCTGACGCTGACCATCGTGAACCAGGGCAAGCAGGACGACGAACTCGTCTCGGTGACCTCCGACGTCGCCACCGGTGACGCCAAGATCTCCGGGGCCAAGGCCATCGTCTCGAGCCACGCGCTCGTGATCGGCCCGTCCGACGCGGTCGAGTCGACGAAGGAGGTCGCTCCGACCAGCGCCTCCTCCGCGCCGCCGTCTTCGGGCGCGCCGTCTTCTTCGGGTGCCCCGTCTTCTTCGGGTGCCCCGTCTTCTTCGGGTGCTCCGTCGAGCAGCCAGTCCGGCGCCCCGTCGTCGAGTGCCGCCGGGACGGTCACGCCGACCGTCGGCCCGGAGCCGTCCAACGCGCCGGACCAGGTGGGCAAGGCCACGGTCGTGCTGCAGGGTCTGAAGCAGCCGGTGTGGGCGGGCCAGACGATCAAGGTCACGTTCGTCTTCAAGAACTCCGGTTCGATCACCCTGGACCTGCCGATCGCGGCGCCGTCGCACCCGGGCAGCCGGGCGCCGGCGCCCGAGAAGCCCAAGGCCGAGGGCGGCGGGCACTAGTCCTCCAAAGCTGAGCCGAAAGGGCCCTTCGCCGCATCTCACGCGGTGAAGGGCCCTTTCGCTGCGTCAGATGCGGTGAAGGGCCCCTTCAGCCCGTCGGTGCCGGGGTTTGTCGGTGGTGCCCGCTAGCCTCGCGGAGTGGTCAAGAAGGGCAGCACCTACCGCTGCGGTGAATGCGGGTACGAAGCGGCGAAGTGGGTCGGACGCTGCCCCGAATGTCAGGCATGGGGAACCATCGAGGAACGCGGTGACGCCCGCCCCGCGATAGCCAGGGTCGCCGCCGGCGCGCCCAGCGCCCCGGCGCGCCCGATCGGCGAGGTCGACGTCGAGACGGCTCGCGCCAAGCCCACCGGCGTCTCCGAACTGGACAGGGTGCTCGGCGGCGGATTCGTGCCGGGCGCGGTCATCCTGCTCGCGGGCGAGCCCGGGGTCGGCAAGTCGACACTGCTGCTGGAGGTCGCCTACCAGTGGGCGGCCACCGCGGGCCGCGCGCTGTACGTCACCGGTGAGGAGTCGGCGGGCCAGGTGCGGTTGCGCGCCGAGCGCACCGGCAACGTCCACGACGAGATGTTCCTCGCGGCCGAGAGCGATCTCTCCGCGATCCTGGGCCATGTCGACGCCGTCAAACCTGGCGTGCTGATCGTCGACTCGGTCCAGACCATGGCCTCGCCTCAGGTGGAGGGCGCGCCGGGCGGGGTCACCCAGGTCCGCGCGGTCACCTCCGGGCTGGTCGCGCTGGCCAAGGAGCGCGGGCTGCCGATCGTGCTGGTCGGTCACGTGACGAAGGACGGTTCGGTAGCCGGGCCGCGGGTACTGGAGCATCTGGTCGACGTCGTCCTGCAGTTCGAGGGCGACAAGCATTCGACACTGCGGATGCTGCGCGGGATCAAGAACCGCTTCGGCGCCGCCGACGAGATCGGCTGCTTCGAGCTGGTCGAAGAGGGCATCGTGGGCGTGCCCGACCCGTCGGGACTGTTCCTGAGCCACACCGCCGAGCCGGTCGCGGGCACCGCGGTCACGGTGACCATGGAGGGCAAGCGGCCGCTGCTGGGGGAGGTGCAGGCTCTGGTGTCGGCGACCCAGTCACCGCAGCCCCGGCGAGCGGTGAGCGGCCTCGATTCGGCGCGGGTCGCGATGGTGCTGGCCGTGGTCGAGAAGCGGGCGAACATCAAGGTCGGCGACAAGGACGTCTACGTGGCGACGGTCGGCGGCATGAAGATCACCGAGCCGGGGATCGACCTGGCGGTGGTGCTCGCCCTGATCTCGTCGGCGCGGGACACCCCGCTCTCACCCAAACTCGTCGCGATGGGCGAGGTCGGGCTGTCCGGTGAGGTCCGGCGGGTGCCGAGCGTCGGGCGGCGGCTCGCGGAGGCCGCCCGGCTCGGCTTCACCTACGCGCTGGTGCCGCCGGACTCCGGCAAGATCCCGCCGGGGATCCGGGTACTCGAAGTGTCCGACGTCGGCAGCGCGCTCAACGCCGCCAAACACGCCCGCTAGGGCCCGCCCGGCGGACCGCCCGCGTCGGTGATCACGACCGAGATCGTCGTGTCGAACAAGGTCAGCCCCGGCCATTCCTTGTCGCCGCGGGCTCGGACGGCACGGTTGCGGACGACGGCCGCCGTCGCCATGTCGACGATGAAGGTGCGGGTCTGGTCCGGCGACATGACCGAAAAGGACAACGCGGGCCGTCCGTCGGTGACCGTGCTCTCCGTGGCGATGCCCGGTATGCGCGCGAGCGCCTTGCACAGCGCCACCCGCTGGGCGCCGAAGCCCTGGGAAGAGCGGAGGACGGTGAAGGCCATCCGGAACATCTCCTGTGCCGCGTCCGGTCGCTCCGGCGTCCGGTCGTCCCGGCGGGTGCTGTCCCGGACGAGCCGCTCGGCCATCTTCACCGGGTCGGTGGGCAGGTCCGCGAGGAATTCCACGGTGGGGTTCGTCCACCCGCTTTCGGGTCGCAGGCGCGTCTGGGGCGGGACGGGCGGCGGTGGACCGGTCGTTGTCGTCGTCGGGGGCGCCTGCGACGTCGTGGTGGCCGGCGACGGGATCTCGTCCACGCCGATCGAAGACGACGGGCCAGGCAGCGCCTCTCCCAGGCTCTGCGCCGACTGGTAGTCGCCCTTGATCCAGCGGATCTCGCCGGTCGTGGTGACCCGTTTCTTGGCGAGGTTCAAGGTATGCGGCGAAAGCCAGCGCTCGGTGATCTCGTGGGTCTGGTACACCAGCCCGGATTTGGTGACGTGTGTTGTCCAGGTGGACTCCGTGACGAGCCGGTACTGGTTCACGCGAAGGGGGAAGTCGTCGCCGCGGAGGGCGTCGAGGACGTCATCGCCCGGGGCGGTGATCGAGTGGGCCGCGGGGTCCGGGCCGTCGCCGCCGGTGAAGGCGTTCGTCGCCACGATCCCCCCGCCGGACACCAGTGCCGCCGCGGCCGCGGCGGCGATCCATCGCCACGAGCCCGGCCGTTTTTTTGCCGGGGGCACCGCCACCGGGACGAGTTCGTCCTCGACCTCGACCTCGCCTGCGGCGCGCAGGAGTGCGGCCCTGGCGCCGGACAGTTCGTCCTGCCGGACTTCGGGTTCGGCGTGGAGATCGGCCAGCGCCTCGTCGAGCTCGGCCTCGGACCACACCTTCCTGACGCTACCGTCGTCCACTTTCGCGCACCTCTTCTCCACTTGCCTTGTCCTCTGTGGACTCCGATTTCAGCTCCGGCGCGTTGGCGCGCAACCATCTTCGTATCCG
This sequence comes from Amycolatopsis orientalis DSM 40040 = KCTC 9412, assembly GCF_000478275.1. Lineage (GTDB taxonomy): Bacteria > Actinomycetota > Actinomycetes > Mycobacteriales > Pseudonocardiaceae > Amycolatopsis > Amycolatopsis orientalis. The sequence goes on along the minus strand of NZ_ASJB01000083.1, from coordinate 531,629 downwards.
GTGCAGCCGGGACCGGACCGTTCCAGGCGGAATTCCCAGCGCCTCGGCGACTTCGCCCGGCTCCAGACCCGCCCAGGAGACCAGCAGCAGGGTGTCACGGTCGGCCACGCTCAGTTCGGCGAGCGCGCCCGCCAGCTGGGCCGCGCGGAGCTGCGCGTCGACCCGCTCGGCGACGCGGCCGTCGTGCCCGGCCGAGACCACCTGATCGGCGGCCGCGAGCCGCGCCGTCGCGTTGAGCGCGCGGGTCTCGGTGCGGACGTGGTGCCGGAGCAGGTTCGTCGCGATGCCGTAGAGCCACGCCCGCGCCGTCCCGGCCTCGGGGCGGTACGTCTCCCGCCGCCGGAGCGCCACCAGGAACGTCTCGGCGACGAGGTCGTGCGCGGTATCGGTGCCGACGCGGCGCGCGAGATAACGCTGCAGCGGGGCCGCGTGGGCGTCGAAGAGCATGCCGAAGACCGGCGCGGGGTCGGGACCGCCGAGATCCGGCCGGTCCGGCCCCCGGGAGCCGGGCTGGCCGAGATCTTTGTTCATCACCTGCACGATCCCTCTTGCCCGATGTCCCCTCGAGCGTTCATCCGACCCTACTTTCGTCGTGGGCCGATCGGTGAAAGCCCAGGTGGAGGTCAAGACAAAAGCCGCGAAGAACGCGAATATCGGTCTATTCGATATTCACCAACGAGTATCGGAACTGGGGAAGGATTACCATGCGTCGACTCAGGACCGCGGTCGTCACCGCGCTTGCGGCGTCCGCACTGATCACCGCCCCGGCGGTGGCCGTCGCTCAAGACGGATATGTCGTACCCGCGCCCGACTTCGTGAAAGCGATGCCCGCGCCCGCCAAGGTCGAGGGTGTCAGGGCGGCCGCGGAGCTCAACATCCAGTACCAGATCCAGCAGACCGGCTACTGGTGCGGCCCGGCCGCCACCCGGATCGCCATCTCCGCCAAGAACGGCAATCCGCCGAGCCAGCAGCAGCTCGCGAACGAGCTGCCGACCACCACCAACGGCACCGACTGGATCGGCCAGGTGACCCGCGTCCTCAACAACCACGTCGCGGGCGGCTGGTACGAGACCAAGGAGATGCCGAACGACCCGCCGACCCAGGCGCAGCGTGACCTCCTGTGGCGCGACATCGTGCTGGACATCAACAACGGCTACGCGATCGTCGCGAACATCGTCGCCCCGGCGAACAACCACCCGCCGGGCTACCCGAACTACACGATCTACCACTACTTCACGGTCATCGGATACAACGCCGACAACATGACCGTGAAGATCGCCGACCCGGCCAACTTCGGCGGTAACCAGATCTACTGGCTCACCTTCAACCAGCTCGCCACCCTGATCCCGCCGAAGGGCTACTCGGCCTGATCCCCGGACGCATTTAGTCCTCTGGTTGCGTAACTTGCACGCGGAATGGTCGCAACCAGAGGACTAAATGGGTGGGGTTGTACGTATTTTGTACGGGAGGGTCCGATCCTGATGGGTATGCGCATCAAGACGCTCGGTCTGCTGGCCGCCTCGCTGCTGGCCCTCATCGCCGCCCCGGCCCAGGCCGCCGACGGCAACCCCCTTGAGAAGACCAACGGCTTCTACACCGACCCGAACTCCAATCCCGCGGTCTGGGTGAAGAACCACCCGGGCGGCACCGCCGACCAGATCAGGGCCGCCATCGCCACCAAGGCGGGCGCACGCTGGTTCGGCAACTGGAGCGGGGACATCAAGTCCGCCGTCGACGGCTACACCTACGCCGCCGACGTGGTCGACAAGCTGCCGATCCTGGTCGCCTACAACATCCCCGGCCGGGACTGCGGTGGGCACTCCGGCGGCGGCGCCGGCAGCCCGGACGCGTACCGGAGCTGGATCTCGAACTTCGCCGCAGGCATCGGTGGCAAGCCCGCGGTCGTCGTCATCGAGCCGGACGCCCTCGCGCAGGTGGACTGTCTGCCGACCGGTGAGCGCCAGACCCGCCTCGACCTGCTCAGGTACGCCGCGGAGCAGTTCGCCTCGAAAGCCCCGAACACCTGGGCGTACATGGACGGCGGCAACTCGACCTGGATCCCCGCCGCCACCATGGCCGACCGGCTCAACGCCGCCGGCGTGAAGTCGATCCGCGGCCTCGCGATCAACGTGTCGAACTACAAGACCACCACCGACTCGGCGAACTACGGCAAGGCCGTCAGCGCGGCGCTGTCGAGCAAGTACGGCTACACCAAGCCGTTCGTGATCGACACCAGCCGCAACGGCAACGGCCCGCTGGGCTCCGAGTGGTGCAACCCGGCCGGGCGCAAGCTCGGGGTGACCTCGCAGACCGGCGGCGGCGCCGAGATGCTGCTCTGGGTCAAGGTCCCCGGCGACTCCGACGGCAAATGCGGCATCGCGCCGAACGTCGAAGCCGGAACGTTCAGCCCCGACCTGGCCCTGCGCCTGATCAACGGGACCTGACACCCCGCAAGCCCGTCGCGCCGGCTGTTCGTCTGTGACTTTCGTTCTCCCGAGAAGGCGAAGGTCGCGACCCCTTGGACAGCAGCCGGCGCGACGCCTCCATTTCCAGGTCCGTGAAGGCCTCCTTGCCTACCTTCAGGGTAGGGAAGGAGGCCTTCACGGACTTCCGACACGTTCGCCCTGGTAGGGGCTGTGGCCGCGGTCGGACGGGTAGTGGAGTGGTCCGCAGCGTGGCGGTGCCTGCCGACTCGGTCAGGGAAGTACGTGAAGCCCCCTTCACTGCGCTATCCCGGCCGACGATGAAGGAATTGGGGCGTTGAGTGTCCCCATTCCTTCATCAACGGGGGGCTCGAGCGTGGAGGATTTGGGACGTTCAACGTCCCAAATCCTCCACACTCGAAACCCACGGGCGTCAGCGAAGGGGGCCTTCACGCGCTTCCGGTAGTACGGTGCGGGGTGACCTGAGTCACAGCATCGACCGAGGAGGACGCCGTCGTGGAGTTCCAGCTGGGGATCGGGACCAGGAAGGGCTTGTTCCTCGCCCGCAGCGAGGACCGTCTGAACTGGGAACTGTCCACCCCGAAGTTCCCGATGGAGGCCGTCCGGGCGCTCGCACTGACGCCGTCCCGGGTCTACGCCGCGGCGGTCAACGAGCATTTCGGCCCGTCGATCGCGACGTCCGGCGACTTCGGGGAGACCTGGTCGGAGCCCGACCACGCCCCGGTGGCCTTCCCCGCCGACACCGGCACCGCGCTCGAAGGCATCTGGCAGCTCGTGGTCTCCGGTGACGTCGTCTACGCGGGCGCGGAGCCCTCCGCGCTGTTCCGCTCCGAGGACGGCGGCGAGACCTTCGAACTCGTGCGCGGGCTGTGGGATCACGAGCACCGTCCACACTGGACTCCCGGCGGCGGTGGCCAGATGATCCACACGATCCTGCCGCATCCCACCGATCCGGGGCGGATCACGGTCGCCATGTCGACCGGCGGGGTCTACCGCACCGAAGACGGCGGCAAGAGCTGGACGGCGTCGAATCGCGGCATCAGCGCGGGTTTCCTGCCGGACGAGGAGCCGGAATTCGGCCAGTGCGTGCACAAGGTCGCCATGTCCCCGTCCCGGCCCGAGCGGTTCTTCCTGCAGAACCACGGCGGTGTCTACCGCAGTGACGACGACGCGAGGACGTGGACGTCGATCGCGGACGGCCTGCCGAACGACTTCGGGTTCGCCATGGTCGTCCATCCCACCGAACCGGACACCGTCTACAACTTCCCTTTGGTGGCCGACGTTCTCCGTTTCCCGCCGGACGGCCGCTGCCGCGTCTACCGCAGCGAGGACGCGGGCGGGACCTGGACCGGACTCGGAAACGGCTTGCCGGACAAGGGTTTCTACGCGGGCGTGCTCCGGGACGGGATGTGCGTCGATCAGGAGGCGGGGATCTACTTCGGCACGCGGTCCGGTGAAGTGTGGGCGAGTCCGGACGAGGGCGACACCTGGCATCCGGTGGCCGCGCATCTCCCCGACGTGCTGTGCGTGCGGGCCCAGGTGGTCTAGGTGGTCCGGGTCCTGTTGCCCGCGATGCTGCGGCCGCTCGCGGGCGGCGAGGGGACTTTCGAGGTCGACGCCCCGACACTCGACGCCGTCCTGGATTCGCTCGGTGTCGAGTTCCCCGCGCTGGAACGCCGTCTGCGGAACGAGACCGGCGCGTTGCGGCGGTACGTGAACTTCTATGTGGACGGTGAGGAATGCCGCCGTCTCGACGGTGCCAAGACCACGCTCGACGGGGCGAAGGAGGTGCAGATCATCCCGTCCGTCGCCGGCGGCTGAGTGTCATAAGGGGTCCCCCTAGGACGATTTTCGTCCTAGGGGGACCCCTTATGACACGTGAGGGTTACCGGGAAAGCAGGTTCGCGCAGCGGATCAGCCCGATGTGCGAGTACGCCTGCGGGTGGTTGCCCAGCGAGCGTTCCGCGATCGGGTCGAACTGCTCCGGCAGCAGGCCGGTCGGACCGGCGGCGTCGACGATCTGCGTGAACAGTTCCTCGGCCTCGGTGCGCCGCCCGGTGAGCAGGTACGCCTCGATGAGCCAGGCCGCGCAGATGTGGAAGCCGCCCTCGCCGCCGGGAAGACCGTCGTCGCGGCGGTAACGGTACACAGTGGACCCACTGCGCAGTTCCGCCTCGATCGCGGTGACCGTCGACTGGAACCGCGGGTCGGCCGGGTCGATCAGCCCGGTCAGCCCGACGAACAGCGACGCGGCGTCGAGGTCGGTGCCGTCGTAGGCGGTGGTGAAGGCCTGGACCTCTTCGTTCCAGCCCTTCTCCAGCACGTCCGCGGCGATCTCGTCACGCAGCGACGGCCACGCGCCCGGGACCTGACGGCCGTAGACCTCGCCCAGTTTGATCGCCCTGTCGATGGTCACCCAGCACATCACCCGCGAGTACACCCGGTGGCGCGGCACGTGCCGCTCCTCCCAGATGCCGTGGTCCGGCTCGTTCCAGCGCCGCGTGACGGCCTCGGCCATCGCGCGCACCATCTGCCAGTCCTCGTCGCGTAGTTCGCCGCGCGCCTCGGCCAGCGTCTGCACGAGTTCGACGACGGGGCCGAAGACGTCCAGTTGCACCTGGTGGTTCGCCAGGTTGCCGACGCGGACGGGCCGCGAACCGGCGTACCCGGGCAGCGACTCGATGACCGCCTCGGCGCCGATCACGCTGCCCGCCAAGGTGTACAGCGGGTGCAGCCGTTCCGGACCGGCCAAAGTGGACAGCACACCGTGCAGCCACCGCAGGTAGCCTTCGGCCTCCTCGATCGAGCCGAGGTGGACCAGTTCGCGCACGGTCATGGCCGCGTCGCGGATCCAGCAGTAGCGGTAGTCCCAGTTGCGGACGCCGCCGATCTCCTCCGGCAGCGACGACGTCGCCGCCGCGAGCACGCCGCCGGTGTCGGTGTTGACCAGGCCGCGCAGGGTGAGCGCGGAGCGGCCGACGAGGTCGGTCTGCACGCTGGGCAGCTTGAGCGTCCGCGCCCAGGTGCTCCAGTAGTCACCAGCCCGGGTCCGGCGCTCCACTTCGGACAGTTCGTGCGGTCCGAGATCGGTGGTGCCGCACCGCAGTTCGAGCACGACCGGGTTCTCCGGGGAGGGCGTCACCAGTGCCGTCGCGGTGTCGTTCATCCCGTCGGAGGTGATCTCCCACTCCACGCCCGGCGAACGCAGCGCGAACGGCTCCGAGGTGCCCTGCACCAGGATCCCGTCGCCCTGGGCGAGCAGGGTCACCGGCACACCGCCGAATTCGGGCCGCGGCGCGAACACGATCTCCGCCGCCGCTTCGCCCGAGATCACCCGGACGAGATCCGTGCGGTGCGCCGGGCTCTCCGGCTCGATGTAGTCGGTGACGAGCAGCCGCGACCAGCGGGTCTCCACCGTCATGGTGTTCGGCAGGTAGCGCTGCCCGAGCGGCAGGCCGTTGCGGTGCGGTTTGATCGAGAAGTGGCCGGCGCCGGGGCCGCCGAGCAGGTCCGCGAAGATCGCGGGCGCGTCGGGGCCGGGGTGGCACAGCCAGGTCAGCCGGGCGTCCGGCGTGACCAGCGCGACCGAACGTTCGTTGGCCAGCATGGAAAGCCGCTCGATCGGCGGGGCCTGCTCGCCGTAGAGCCAGTTCCGGCGTTCTTCGAGCAGGAAGGCGAGCACGAGCGCGACGTCGACGGTGTCCGGAACCCGGTACTGCGCGAGGCTTTCGCCTTCGCCGACCTTCACGCCGAGGTCCGGGCCGGAGATCCGGGCGAACGCCTTCTCGTCGGTGACGTCGTCGCCGAGGAAGATCGCCGCGGTCGCGCCGACCTGGTGGCGCAGGGTGTCCAGCGCGCGGCCCTTGTCCGTCTGGACGACCGCGAGCTCGACGACCTCCTTGCCGTCCGTCGTGGAGACGCCCTCCCACCTCGAAGGTCCATTGTGGACATCGCGCAGGACGCGGCGGCCCGCCTCGTGTTCGGCGCGGCGGACGTGCACCGCGATGCTGGCGGGTTTGACCTCGAGCGAGACGCCCGGTACGTCGAGTACCAGGTTCTCCAGCTCGGCCTCGAGCCGTCTGTGCAGCTCGCGGGCCTTGTCGTCGAGCGCGTGGATGAAGCCGATGTCGAACTCGGATCCGTGGCTGCCGACCAGGTTCACCTCGGCCGGGAGACGGGACAGGGTGGCGAGATCACGCAACGCGCGGCCGGAGATGACGGCGGTGGTCGTCTCGTGCAGGCCGGCCAGCGACCTGAGTGCGCCTACCGATTCGGGCAGCGGCCGGGCTTCGTCCGGGTTGGCCGTGATCGGAGCCAGCGTGCCGTCGTAGTCGCAGGCGACCAGCAGCCGCGGAGTGCGCGCGACCTGGACGATCGCGCGCCGCAGCTCGGCGGGCAGTGCCTCGGCGGTCAACGATTTCTCCTCGGGAACTATGCGGGGATGGGAGTGCTTCAGTCGGCCGGTTCGGCACCGAGCGCCTGGAGGAACGAGCGCGCCCAGCGGTCGACGTCATGCGTGAGGACCTGACGGCGCATGGCGCGCATGCGGCGGCGGCCCTCTGCGGGGTCGAGCGTAATGGCAGTCTCCAAGGCGTTCTTCACCCCGTCCAGGTCATGCGGGTTGACCAGGAGAGCACTGGTCAGCTCCGCCGCCGCGCCGGCGAACTCGGACAGCACGAGCGAGCCGCCGAGGTCGTGGCGGCAGGCGACGTACTCCTTGCAGACGAGGTTCATCCCGTCACGCAGGGGAGTGACCACCATGACGTCGGCCGCCGAGAAGAAGGCGGCCAGCTCCGTGCGGTCCACGGACTGGTGCAGATAATGCACGACCGGGTGACCCACGCGGGCGAATTCGCCGTTGATCCTGCCGACCATCTGCTCGATGTCGCCGCGCATCCGCTGGTAGTGCTCCACCCGTTCGCGGCTCGGCGTGGCCAGCTGGACGAACGTGACGTCCTCCGGGCGCACCCGGCCTTCGTGCAGCAACTCGTGCAGCGCCTGCAGCCGCAGGTCGATGCCCTTCGTGTAGTCGAGCCTGTCGACGCCGAGCAGGACCTTCTTCGGGTTGCCGAGATCGCGCCGCAGCTGGGCGGCGCGTTCGGCGACGCCCTTGGTCTTGGCGAGTTTGTCCAGGCCGATGGCGTCGATGGAGATCGGGAACGCGCCGACCCGCACCGTGCGGTCGCCGACCTGCATCAGGCCGGGGCGGGTGCGGATACCGACCGCGCCGCGGCTGGATTCGAGACCGGCCAGCTGGCGGGCCAGCCAGAGGAAGTTCTGCGCGCCACCCGGCCGGTGGAAACCGACGAGGTCGGCGCCGACCAGGCCGCGGACGATCTCGGTCCGCCACGGCATCTGCATGAACAACTCGACCGGGGGAAACGGGATGTGCAGGAAGAACCCGATCCGGAGATCCGGCCGCAGTTCGCGGAGCATCGCCGGGACCAGCTGCAGCTGGTAGTCCTGGATCCACACGGTCGCGCCCTCGGCGGCGACCCGCGCGCTCGCCTCGGCGAAGCGCCGGTTCACCCGGACGTAGGACTCCCACCAGCTCCGGTCGAACACCGGCCTGGCCACCACATCGTGGTACAGCGGCCAGAGCGTGGCGTTCGAGAAGCCCTCGTAGTAGTCGCGGACGTCGTCCGACGTCAGGGAGACCGGGTGCAGGACCAGGCCGTCGTCGTCGAACTCTTCGACCTCGACGTCGGGCACACCCGGCCAGCCGACCCAGGCGCCCTTGCGGGAGCGCAGGAAAGGTTCGAGCGCAGACACCAGCCCGCCGGGGCTCGCCGTCCAGCGCCTGCTCCCGTCGGCGGTCCGTTCAAGGTCCACCGGGAGCCGGTTCGCCACGACGACGAAGTCCGCGGAATTCGTTCTGCCCGTCTCAGCAATCACTTCGTCCACCAGCCGCTCCCTCGAATCGCGGGTCGCTGCCCTAAGCGGAAACCCTATCGCGCGCCGAGGCGACGGCCGGTCGTCGCGCGATCACTCCAAGCGTCGTTCGGCGGGTTCCATCGGACCCGCCATCCGCGGCCCGGCGAGCTTCCGTTCGAGCCTGCCCAGCCCCGTGCGCACCGGCTGCGCCAGGTATTCACCGAGTACCACGCCCGCTGCCAGGGCAAGCCCGATGGCGACCGCGGTCATCAGCGTGGAGATGTCCCCGCCGGGCTCGACGCCCAATTGGTATAGACCACGATAGGTGGACAGGCCGGGAAGCAGCGGAGTGATGCCGGACACAGCCACCACGAGCGGTGTGACCTTGAGCCGCCTCGCGAGTACGCCACCGCAGAAGCCCACCAGGGTGGCGGCGATGGCGGACGAACTGACGGCCTGGAAGTCGGTGAGCATCAGTGCGCCGTACACCGCGCCGCCGATCGCCCCGGCCGCCGACGCGACGAGCATCGCGCGCAGCGTCGAGTACGAGGCGAGCGCGAAGCAGCCGGCCGCGCCGATGCTGCCGATCACGATGAGCGGGAGTTGTTGCGGCGTCGAGGAGAGGACCTCCGGCAGCGGCGTCCGCGGCAGGCCGAGCAGCAGCGCGATCTTCAGCGCCAGCACCACCCCGGCGATCAGCCCGGCACTCATCAGCGCGGTCTCCATCGTGCGCCCGGCCGCCGTCACGCTGTAGCCGGTGATGGCGTCCTGCACGGCGGAAACGGTGGAGAGCCCGGACAGCAGCACCGTGACGGCCGCGGCGACGACCAGCGTCGGTTTGTCCGTGGTGAGCAGGTCGCTGCTGACTATCGCCATCGCGGACAGCGTCGCGACCAGGCCGCCGACCACCTGCTGGAAGAAGAACGGCAGCGCGAAGCGGTTGAGGAACCGGCCGAGCCGGTCGATGACCGCGCTGATCACCATCGCGACCAGCGCGACGTCGAGGCTGCCGCCGAGGATCAGGGTGATGAACCCGGCGAGCCCGCCCCAGGCGGCCGTGGCCACCCAGCGGGGGTACGGATGCGGCGCGGTCGTGATCCGCTGGAGTTCCTGCTGCGCCTCTTCGGCGCCGATGTTCCCGCGGACGATCTTGCGGACCAGGATCTCCGTCTGGGTGAGCCGCGTGTAGTCGAGACTGCGCGAACGGACCACGCGCAGCGCCGTCACCGGCGCCATGTCGGTGCCGCGGTGGCAGGTCACCGTGATCGACGTGAAGATCACGTCGACCTCGCAGTGCGGGAGGCCGAGCGCGGAGGTCAGCGCGATGATCGTCGCCGTGACGTCGGAGGCGCCGGCGCCGCTCGACATCTGGACCTCGCCGATGCGCAGGGCGAGGTCCAGGACGAAGTTGACCGTCGTGTCGTCGGGCGGCTTCGGGCCCATCGTCTCGGCGCCGTCGACGACGGGCTGTTCCGCCGTCGGGGCTTCGAGGATCTGCCAGGCGCGGCGGCGCAGCAGGTTCGGCCGGTGCGAGCGCGCCTGGTGGTTCGATCGCTCACCGTCACGCTGCCGCGGCGCTTCCAGCAGCCATTCGCCACGTTCGGGTGTTTCGTCCTGGTTCCTGTCGAGTCCGCGTTTGCCGCGCTGGGCCCCCTTGGTGTGCTCGTTGATCTTCATGATCGATCCACCTCCTCACTCTGGTCCGTAGGTCTCGTCAAAGGACTTTCCCGAGGACCATCGGGGCCGGTGGCCCGACCGTTGCAGGTAACCCGAAGTGGCGTCCGCCACGTCCGATGAAGATCGTCGCGGCTTCGTCTGTTTACGGCACACTGCATGCCATGGGGCCTTCCTTGACCAGGCGTTCGATGCTTCGCGCAGCCGGTGTCACCGCGGCCGGAACGGCGGCGACATTAACCCTTTCGGGGGCATCTACCGGGGCGGAGGCCCCGGTTTTCGCCCACGGTGTCGCTTCGGGTGACCCGATGCCCGATTCGGTACTCCTCTGGACCCGGGTCACCCCCTCGGCGGACGCCACCCCGGGGTCCGGCGTGGGACCACCGGTGGACGTCCGGTGGGAGGTGGCCGGGGACGCCGGATTCACCGACGTCGTCGCTCGCGGTCATGTCCGGACCGGCCCGGAACGTGACCACACGGTGAAGGTGACGGCCGGCGGGCTGTGCGCGTCGACCGCGTACTTCTACCGGTTCACCGCGCGGGGCCGGACCTCGCCGATCGGGCGGACGCGCACCGCGCCCGCGCACGACGAGGACGTCGCGCGACTGCGGTTCGGTGTGGTCTCGTGCGCGAACTGGGCTGTCGGTCACTTCGCCCCCTACGGCTACCTGGCCGGCCGTGACGATCTTGACGCCTTCATCCACCTGGGTGACTACCTCTACGAGGGTGCTCCCAATCCCGCGGGTGATCTCCGGCCCTCGCTGCCACCCCACGAGTTGACCACCCTTTCGGATTACCGGCAGCGCCACGCGATGTACAAGACGGACGATCACCTCCGGCGGCTGCACGCCCGCCATCCGATGATCGCCACCTGGGACGACCACGAGGCGGCGGACAACGCCTGGTCCGGCGGGTCGCCGTCGCACGATCCGGCGACCGAGGGCGACTGGCTCGACCGGATGCGGGCGGCGCATCAGGCGTACTTCGAATGGATGCCGGTGCGGCATCGGGGCGACCGGCTGTTCCGGCGGCTGAAGTTCGGGAAGCTGGCCGACCTGACCATGCTGGACCTGCGGACCTACCGGACCCGGCAGCCCGAGCCCGGCTCCGCCGAGGACCCGGAGGGCACGATCCTCGGCGCCGACCAGCGGCAGTGGTTCCTCGAAGGTATTGCGCACGGCACGGCGTCGTGGAACCTGATCGGGAACTCCGTGATGGTCACGCCGCTCAAGATCCCCGCGCTGCCCTCTCGCGAGAAACTCGCGCTCGGCCGACTGCTCGACGGCCAGCCGACCACGGTGAACACCGACCAGTGGGACGGCTACACCGCCGACCGCCGCCGCGTGCTGGACGCCGTCGCGGCGCGGGGGCGGGGCAACACGGTGTTCCTGACCGGCGACGTCCACTCGTCGTGGGCGAACGACGTGCCGCGGGACGGGACGAGCGTCGCGGTCGAGTTCGTCTGCCCGTCGGTCACCTCGGACAACATCGACGAGCAACTCGGCGTCCCGCCGCGGACCGGCTCACTCCAGGTCGAGGCCGCGATCCGCGCGCTGAACCCGCACGTTCGCTTCGTGGAACTCGACTCGCACGGCCCCGGCGTCCTCGAAGTGACGCCGGACGCCGTCCGGATGAACTGGTACTACGTCGCCGACCGCCGCGATCCGGCGACCGCCGTGACGTTCGCGCACGGCTTCCGGACGGTGGCCGGGGAGCCCTGGGTGTGGCCTGCGAACGGCTGAGCGGGCGCCGATATACTGGGCTTGCCCGGGCTGCCCTGGGCACGGCCGCTATAGCTCAGCTGGTAGAGCATCTGTCTTGTAAACAGAAGGTCAGGGGTTCGAGCCCCCTTGGCGGCTCACCTTCGACCAGGGGGTCTCCGTTTCCCGGAGACTCCCTGATCTCGTTCCGTCGCAAGTTGGTCCGCAAGTAGTCGACTGCTTGCGAGGTCGGACCTGGACGGAGCACCTCGAACCCCGGCTACAGAGACCCTTCGAACACGACGGTGCCCTTGGCATCACGCGCTTGAACATGGACCCCTCGCGGGAACGGATCGTTCACCTCTTTCGGAACGAAGACCACGAAGGTCCCGTCGACCACATCGGACGTCGAGGTCGGTCCGGCGCCGAAGTCACAGGTCACCGTCACCGCCGTCGACGGCAGCCGCGTCCCGGCGAACGGCGTCCGGGCGTTGGCCCGGTCACCGCCGTCTTCCACACCGCCCAGGGGCTGCATCGGGATCGTCCGGGGCTGCTCCGGCGGGAGCTCGAATTGGTCTTGGTAGACACGCATCTTCATCCGGCCGGGACGCCGCGGGTCCGGAAGGGTCGTGCACGCCAGACTCCGGTCGCCCAAGCGGCCGAGAACGACCTGATAGCCGTCCTTGTCGAGCAGCGCACCCGGCCTGTAGCCCGCCACGTCGGAGACAGCGTCCGCCGCGCCGGACAGACAGGCGCCCAGCGCACGTCCCGCGGGCGAGGTCCGGTCGGCCGGGGCGATCGGGCGATCGACGGCCGAAAGCAGCGGCGCCGGAGCCGGCGGCAGGCTCGCGGTCGTGGCTCCGACGGGCTCGTAAACGGACAGTTGCGTCTTCGCGGGGTCGGTCCAGGTGAACGAGACGAACTGATGTGTCAGAAGCGAGGCTTCCGCGACGTCCCCGCCGCCGGAATCCTCGGCCTGGAATGAGAGACCCGCCCCCCGCCAGGCCGGATCGAGCACCCCGCCGATCAGGCCGGTCGCGCTCTGCAGGAGCAGTCCGGTGCGGGTTCCCGGCACATACGTGGGGACGGCGTTCGGGTCGGACAAGGTCACGGTGGTCAGCGTCGTCTCGCAGAACATCGGCTTGCCCGCCGCCGTCGCGGCGACGACCGAAACGTCCAGCATGGTGTCCGTGAAGTGGGGAACCCATTCCTCGCGCGGGGCCACCCGGTCCGTCTTGCCCGCGGCCCGCACCGCGGCCCAGCAGCGGTCGAGCGACGACGTCGCCAGCCCGACGTCCAGGTTGAGCCCGCCGGCGGCCGGATCGGGGCCGGGGTCCGTGCCCTGCTGACGAAGTGACTGCGTCACGGCGGCGACACCGGACGCGACGAGCACGACCGCCGCCGCGGCGGCGTACCAGACCCGCGCCGTTCGCCGCGGCTTCGCGATCCCCTCGCGGACGGCCGATCGCATCCGGGCTCGGACGTCGTCCGGCATCGCACTGTGAGGCGGGTATTCGGGTTCGCCGCTCATTTCTCCTCCAGCAACGTACGCAGCCGGGCTCGTCCCCGGGAAAGATGGGCGCGGACGGTGACCTCGGCGATGCCGAGCAACTCCGCGGCGTCAGCGATGCTCACCTCGGCGGCCAGGCAGAGTTCGACGACTTCGCGCTGCGATTTCGGCAGCGACCGGACGGCTTCGGCGACTCGCCCCAGCCTGCGCTGGCCGTCGATCTTCTCGGCCACCGAATCGGCGTGGTCGGATACGGCGGGCTGGGCGGGGATCTTCCCGAGCAGCCGCAGCCGCCGCCGAGCACCGCGGTGCTCGTCGCGGGCGACATTGGCCGCGACCGTGTAGAGCCACGGCAGGGCGCTGTCCCGCACCAGGGTCACCTCGGCCCGTCGCCGCCAGGCGATGAGGAACGTCGTGGACGCCAGGTCCTCGGCGCTGCTCCACGAACCGGTCAGGCGATACGTGTAGTTCCACAGAGCCTCGGCGTGCCGCTCGAACAGCTCACTGAACGCCCCCTCGTCGCCGCGGGCCGCGCGGGCCCACAGTTCCCGGTCACCGGTCTGTTCCACCGGTACCCCCACCCCGATCGCAAGACTGCTCACACCCTGGTTGTGGCCGGCACCGGCCGAACGTTGCGCGCAACTTTCCGGGGCGGAGAAGCCATGTCAAGCCATGATCATGGAACAGGTCCGGACGACGGACAACCAGGCCACGTCCTGGCGGATGCCCCTTTCCGTAGCGGTGCTTTCGGCGGTGGTGTTCCTGCTCGCCCGCCCGCATTTGATCGACGACACGTTCATCACGCTGGCGTACGCGCGCAACGTCGCCTTCCACGGCCACTGGGGCCTGCTCGCCGACGCGACGTCGAACACCGCGACGTCACCGGCGAACGTGCTCATCCTGGCGGCTCTGACCGTCTTCGTCCGCGACGCCGTCTTCGCCGCCGGAGTGCTGTTCGTGCTGTGCCAGGTCCTTCTCGCCCTGGGGTTGCGCAGGCTCGGCGCGGCGGCCGGGTTGCCGCGCCGGTTCCCCGCCCTCACTCTCGCCACGCTGACCGCGAACCCGCTGCTGCTCTCGTCGATCGGGCTCGAGGTCGCCCTCGGCGCGGCGGTCCTGGGCTGGCTCACCGTGTTCGCCGTCGAAAAGAACCCCCTCGCCTTCGGTCTGACAGCCGGCCTGCTCGCCCTGGTCCGGCTGGACCTGATCGTGTTCGCGGTGGTGCTCTTCGTCTTCCTCCGTCCCGGCACGGCACGCGCGCTCCTCGGCGCCGGGCTGATCACGCTGCCGTGGTTCGGCTTCAGCTGGATCGTGCTCGGCGCGGCCGTTCCGGACACCGTTGTGATCAAGACTCTCCAGGGCGCGCAACACGCTTGGGGTGACTGGAACTTCGGCAACGGTCCGCTGTTCTACGCGCGGAGTTCGCCGGTGATGGCCGCGCTGGCGTTCCTGCCCGCGGCCCTCGCCGTCCTCGCCGTGGTGACGTCGGTCGTCCGGCGGCGCAGGATCCCCGCCGGGCTGCGGCCGTTCCTGTTGCTCGCCCTCGGCGGCCTGCTTTACCACCTCGGCTACGTGCTGCTGGCGGTTCCGCCCTACCACTGGTACTACGGCCCCGGCCTCACCGCGGCGACCGTTTTCGTCTGTGCCGTAGCGGTTTCCCACCGGGTCACGACCTGCGGGGTGCTCGCGCTGATCGTCGCCGGTGTGATCGCGTACGCGGCTGCCGGACTTCCCCGCACGTACGCGCCGTTGACGTCGAACTACACGTCGAGCGCGCAGTACGCACGTATCGGAGCGGAACTGGGAACGCTCGCGGGAGGCCGGAGCGTCGGCAGCGCGGGCGAGATCGGCGTCCTCGCCTACAGTTGCGGCTGCCCGGTCGTCGACGTCTTCTCCGACCGTGGCCTGCTGCCGGCCGCGATCGCGGCGCGCGGCGAGGAGAACCGCTGGATCCGCGCGATACTCCGCGTGAACTACGCCTTCTTCGACTTCGACGTCCGGCCACGCCGTCCCGAACTCGTGCTGCGCCGGCTGGCGGCCCCGCCGCCGGACGCGCTCGCGCACTGGACACTCGACGCGCCGACCCTCGGAAAGCAGGAGCTGTACCTGGTGCCGAACGAGGAGTGAAATCTGTTCGGGTGGTTTTTCTCGCAAAAGTGCAGGTACAGCGACGGCATCGGAACGTTTTCGCGAACCCTCCTATTCGCACGCTGGTAAGGCACCTTTTGCCCGAAAGTGTGCACTTCGAGCTTGAAGTCCCGGTGGATGTCAGAGTGAGGTCTCGACATCTTTTGGGAAGGAATAGATCGCATGCGTAAAAACGCCGCATTCTTGGCCGTGGCCACCGTCGTCACCCTGGCTCTCGCCACACCCGCCGCGGCCACCGCGTCCGAAGGTGAATTCACTTACTGGCACTACGGCGACAACGGCGAACTCCAGAGTGTCACGCTGGAAGATCCGCCCAGTGGCGATTGCTTCGATCTTCCGGAACTCACGGATGCCGCCGACGACTACGCCTTCCGGTCGTTCAACCAGACCGACTCGGCCGCCACGGTATTCAAGGGCGACGGTTGCCAAGGCGACTCTTTCGTCCTCGACGTCGGCGCACGTGGATCGGACGGGCTCTTGTTCAGGTCGGTGATCTTCGACTAGCAGACACGTTCCGCTCGGCCGCTCGCACCAGATCCTCACGCTTCGCCGGGTAGTCGACACCGGCAAGGTGCTTCTGGAGTTCGATCGGGTTCGGCTTGCTCACGAGGATCTCCTTTCGCTGGGTGACCAGTCCCGGCTACCCGGCTGAGGGGCGGTCACACCCGAATCGCGGTTCGCGCGAATCGGGCCGTCAGGGCGACGCGCCGAGCCCACCACCACCCCGAGTAGCGCCTCGGCCTTCAGATAGCCGAACTGACGCGAGTCGTAGCTGTCCTCGGGGTTGTCACCGACGACGACGAACCGGCCGGGCGGCACGAGCGGCTCCTGGTATCCCCACAGCACCGGCACTTCGGCGCGCGGGACCCGGTCTCCGGGCCCGGCCAGCACCCGCTTGATCATCCAGGAACGCCGTTCCTCGCGCGGCCTGGCGAACACGACGAGATCGCCCCGTTTGAGCGACCGCGCGGCCACCCGGCGAACCAGCACCCGGTCGCCGGGCCGCAGTGTCGGCAGCATGCTGGTGCCCTTCACGATGACGCGCACGAGCCGGAAGCGCAGCACGGCCAGGGCGACGGCGACCACCGCCGCGAGGACCACCACGACAGTGCTCACGGAAGTGCCACCTCCTCGTGGTATCCCTTGGCCTGCAACGTGTACAGCCGGTGGTACACCCCGCGGGCCGCGATCAGCCCGTGGTGGTCGCCCAGTTCGGTGATCCGCCCGCCGGACAGCACGGCGATCACGTCGGCGTCGCGCACCGCGCCCAGCCGGTGGGAGATCAGCACGCTGGTCCGGTCGGCCCGGTGCGCGCGCAGCCGGGTGTGCACGTCGTGTTCGGCCTCGGCGTCCAGGCCCGCGCTCGGTTCGTCCAGGATGAGCAGATCACGTTGGTCCCGAAGGAAAGCGCGTGCCAGCGCGAGCCGTTGCAGTTGCCCGCCGGAGAGCACCACACCGGTCGACGGGTCGTCCCGGTCGACGTTGTCGGTGAAGATCCGGCTGAGCATCGTCTCGTATCCACGAGGCAGCGCCTCGATGAATTCGTGCGCACCCGCCCGCCGGGCCGCCCCTCGCAGCCGTGGCTCGTCGGCGAGCGCGTCGAGATCACCGACCGCGATGTTCTCCGCCGCGGTCAGGTCGTAGTCCATGTAGTCCTGGAACACCGCGCCGACGCGGGTGCGCAGCTCGTCCGGGTCGAACTCGCGGAGATCGACGCCGTCCCAGTGGATCGAGCCGCGGTCCGGGTCGTAGAGCCGGCACAGCAGCTTGATCACCGTGGACTTGCCGGCGCCGTTGTGCCCGACCAGCGCCAGCGCACGCCCGGCCGGAATGGTCAAGGTGACGCCGCGCAGCACCCACGGGTGGTCTTCGCTGTAGCGGAACCACACGTCGCGCAGCTCGATGCCCCGGCGCAGCGGTGGCACCGGCACCGGTGCCGGTGCCACCGGCAGGTCGCCGGTCACGGCGGTGACGAACACGTAGTGGTCGAACAGAAGCAGCGCCTGGTGCATCCGGGCGGCCTGGTCGACACCGGCCGCGAGCGCGGCCTGGATCCCGGCCACCGCCGCGACGAACACGGCCAGGTCCCCGACGCTCACCACGCCGCGCGAGGCCGCGCCCACGACCCAGAACAACCCGTAGCCGGCGATCCCGGCGGACAGCACCGCGAGCAGCCCCTGCACCCGCAGCTCCCGGCGGTCCAGGGTTCGTTCGGCGCCGTAGATCCCGCGCAGCTCGGTCACCATCCGGGTGCGGAAGAACCGGCCGAGCCCGAACAACCGGACCTCCTTGGCCGCGCGCGGACCGGACAGCAGCTGCGCGTAGAACAGTTCGCGCCGCTGCGCCGGCTCGACCTCCCACATCATCCGGGCCCGCTGTCGCGCCAGCGTGAACTCGGCGACCCCGACCGGAAGCGCGCCGATCAGCACGATCACCGTCACGAACGGCCCGATCAGCAGCAGTGACACGGCGAAGCCGGCCACGGTGATCGCGCCCCGGACCAGTTCCACCGCGCCGGACAGCACCGACGGCGGACTGGCCCGGCCCGCGTCGACGGCCAGCTGCAGCCGGTCGTGGAAATCCGGGTCCTCGAGCCTGCGCAGACCTCGAAGTCGTTCCAGCGCGCCGAAAAGCCGGTCGCGGGCGAGGATCCCGACCGACCGGTCGAGTTCGGCGCGCAGGTACCGCTCCACGTTCGGCAGCACGGCGGCGCACACACCGACCACGATCAGCGCGAGGGCGAGGCTCACGAACGACCGGCCGGAGCCGGCCGCGATCCCGTCCAGGACGATCCTCGTCAGCCACGCCACCACCACCGGCGCGGCACCGGCCAGCACCGCGACCGCGAGCTGACCCGTCGCCGCGGCCGGGTTGGCGGCGAACGCGAGCACGATCGCGGCGCGCAGGTGGCGGATCCCGGACCGAGCCGGATCGACTGCGCTCATGCGGGCTGATGCTGCGGGAGATCCGCCACCGTATGCGAGGCCTGCATCACCGAACCGTCCACGACCACGACGAACGCCGGGTAGCCGCGCGTCTTGAAGGCTTTCTGGACCGGGCCGGTCAGCTCGGGTTCGGTGACGATCCGGCCGAGCCCGCTGAGGGCCGAATGGTACTTCGCGCCACCGGTCTCGCTGGTGATCACGATGAGCGTCCGTTCGGGACCACCGGGAAAGGTCCTCGTGTACTCGACAAAGGGCGCCAGCTCCTGCTCGCACGCCGGGCAGTCGGGGGAGAAGAACGCCACCAGGTTCGCTCCGGCGAGGTCGTCGGACGACATGACCGTACCGTCCACAGTGGACGCAGTGAACGGTGCGACCAGTTCGCCTGGTTCGGCGATGGCCGTCTCCCCGGGCGCGGACTGCAACGCGGTCAGCCGGGCGGTGTGATCGCGCAGTCGCCGGATGACGCCGAGGGTGAGCACGAGGTCGAGCAGGCACAGTATCCCGACGAGCGCGACGGCGACGGACAGGACGGTCATGAGGGAATCCCTTCGTGATGGGGCGGAGGCGGCGGCATACCCAGGAACAGGTCGGCGAGAGCGTCGAAGCTGATCACCAGCAGGGCCACGACGACCCCGGCGACGGCGGCCAGGCCCAGAGCGGCCAGGTCATTCCCGTCGCCGTCGTGACCGGGCAGGACGAACGCGAGGACGGCGAGCACGATCAGCACTGCGTTGCGCACCAGATGGCGCGCGCCCACGGGAGTGGACGAGCCGCCGAAGCACCGGCACGACGCCGTGACACCACGGTGCAGGGCGGTGGCGATGGCCACCGTGAACGCCGTGACCAGTGCGCCGGCCGCCAGCAGCCCGGCGGTCGCCGTGTCCGGCACGGCCAGCCCCACGACGATGACGAACTCGGCGGCGACCACCGCGGCGGCGAGTGGGGTGCCGTGACCGCGTGCGGCGGGTACCAGTTCAATGGTGGCCCGGCGGAATGCCGCGAACGAGGTCCGATTCCGGGATTTGGAGATCGCGGACACCGCGAACACCACGATCAACGCGCAGCGGCAGCCGAATACGACGTAGGACATCATTCTCCCGACGGGGAAGGGGCGGCGGAAGGTGTCCACCGCCCCGGACACGGAAATCAGCCGCCGCAACAACTTTCGGCCATCTGGCAACTGCCGCACACGCCGTTGCAACAACGGCGATACCGTTGGATGCAGTTCAGGCAACCGCCGCAGTTCGGATAAGTGCACGCCGCGGTGGTCGCGGCGTCGGCGACGATCGGGACGAACACCCCCAGAATGCGCTCGCCCAGTCGTTCCATCAGTGTGACCATCGGATCCTCCCGGTCAGCAGTCGAGCAGAAGGTGACAGCCGCACCCCGGACACGAGCGGTACCTGGCCTGGTGGTTCAGGCAGTAACAGAAGATCTGCCCCTGTGCTCCCGCACCACCCGCCTGGGCCTCGACGACCGGAACGACCTTGCCGAGCAGCCGTTCGCCGAGCTTGCTCAATTTCGCGATCATGTGCACTCCCTTCCGGTGGGGAATGCACCACTTCGAATTCCCATGGTTCCTCCTCCGGTCGAGCGTGATCCGGTCATTCCGGATCCGCTGCCGGCCTCACGCAACCACGAGCCGCTAACTTTTCGCTAAGGGCGCATGAGTGTCCACAAGGGACGGTCGTTGACGGCGCTCCCGCTCGCGGGTGCGGCCTTGCCGACCCGGGGCGAAGAACTGGGCGAAGGTTTCGCCGACGCGTCAGGCGTTCACCGCCGCCGTTTCCCGCGCCGGGCGGATCCGGCTCAGCTGCAGGAGGCTGAAGCCGAACAGCAGGACGCCGAGCGGGACGTGCACGGCCGTCACGTGCGCGAGCCCGAGGAACACCTGCACCAGCGTGAGGCCGAGGAACACGGCCGCGGGCAGGATCGGCTTGGGCGAGCCGCCGCCCGGCCGCCACACGAGGATCGCGACGAGCACGTGCAGCACCGCCACGATGAACAGCGTGTAGGACGTGGCGCTGTGCAGGGTGTGGCCGCTCGGCATGGTCAGCAGGAGACCGGCGGTGATCGGGGTGAGGAAGACGGCCAGGGTCTGCACGGCGATCGCGACGCGCAACGGGGTCGGCATGGGGAACTCCTTCGGATGGTCGTGTCGCCACCTGGACGAGGGAGCCGCCGGAAACGTGACAGGGTCACTCACGAGACTTGACATGCAGCCGTGCGGCTGCCTAATGTAAAAGGCAGCCGCGCGGCTGCATATTGGAGAGAGCGACATGGACGAGGTCTTCAAGGCGCTGGCCGACGCCAGTCGTCGCCGGTTGCTCGACGACCTGAACGCCCGCAACGGCCAGACCCTGCGCGAACTGTGCGCGGGGCTGGACATGGCGCGGCAGTCGGTCAGCAAGCATCTGGCCGTGCTGGAGGCGGCCAATCTGGTGACCACGGTGCGGCGTGGCCGCGAGAAGTTGCACTACGTGAACGCGGAACCGATCAACGCGATCGCCGAGCGCTGGATCGACCGGTACCACCAGGGCCGGGTCGACGCGCTCGCCGACCTCAAGAAGGCATTGGAGCAGGAACCCATGAGCACCGACGAATTCGTGTACACCAGCTACATCAAGACGACGCCCGAGCGGCTCTGGCGGGCGCTGACCGACCCGGTCTTCACCAAGCAGTACTGGGGCTGCGAGTTCACTTCGGACTGGAAGACCGGGTCGACCATGGCCTGGGAACAGCTCGGCGTGAAACTGGAGGACCCCGAGCAGGTCATCCTCGAATCCGACCCGTACCGGCGGCTTTCCTACACCTGGCACACCTTCACCCCGGAGTTCGCCAAGTCGGTGGGGCTCGACGACGACGTGTCGGCGAAGCTCGCGGCCGAGTCGCGCTCCAAGGTGACGTTCGATCTGGAGCCGGTCGGTGACACGGTGAAGCTCACCGTCGTGCACGACGGTTTCGATCAGGGCAGCACCGCGCTGGAGATGGTCAAGGGCGGTTGGCCGTCGATCCTGTCGAGCCTCAAGACGCTGCTCGAGACCGGCGAGCCGCTGCCCGAACCCGCGTAAGTGGGTCGACGGCGCCGGGGGCGATCGGGCAGGATCCGGATGTGCCCCTGGAGATCGCCTGCGACGAGTCCGGGTCCGAGGGCGAAAAGCTGATCGGCGGCCAGACCGACGTGTTCGCGCACGCGGGGGTCCGGCTGAGCACCGAAGAGGCCGCGGCCTGCCTGGTCGAGCTGCGCCGCCGGATCCGTTCGCCCGCGCTCGAATACAAGGCCAATCACCTGCTCCGCACGAAACACCGGCGGGTGCTCGAATGGTTCCTCGGCCCGCTGGGGCCGCTCCATGGTCGCGCGCATGTGTACCTCGTGGACAAGAAACTGCTGCTGGCGAACGAACTCCGTGGACTGCTCGGCCGGGATCTCCCGCCGGACGAACGACTTCTGGCCGCGTTCAACGACGTGCTGCGGACCAGGAACCGGCGGGATCCCGCGAGCGGGTCGTTCTTCGCGATGGCCGGCGACAGCGCGGAACTGCGGGCGAAGGTGGCCGAGTTGCGTGACGCCAAGGTCCTCGATCCCCTGGTCCCCGCGATCCTCCGCGCCGTCGGACGCTGGAGCGAGGACGGCGAACAGGTCTTCCTCGTCCACGACGAACAGCCGTCGCTCAGGGGGGAGCGGCTCGCCGAAATCGAGTCGAGTCCGGGGCTGGCCGGGCTGAAGTTCGTGGATTCGCGGACCGATCCCCGGGTGCAGGTGGCCGATTTCCTGGTCGGTGTCGCACGGCGGATCGCCGAGGACGAACTCAACGGAAACGGTGACGCGATCCTGACCGCGCTTCTCGCGCCCTATATCGACCAGAAGTCACTCTGGAACTGATTCACTCGATGGTGCGCGGAATCGCTCGGGTGGCCGTTGCCCGGCGCGGCGGGCGGCTGGAAATGTCGAGACGTATTCGACATCCGCCCGGGAGGCAGTCGCAGATGCAGGCTTTCACCTTGCCCGAGTTCTACGTACCGCATCCGGCACGGATCAATCCGCACCTCGAAGCGGCACGGACGCACAGCATGGCGTGGGCGAGGGAGATGGGCATGCTCGATTCGCCCGCGCCGTCCGGTGACGTCGTGTGGACCGAGCAGGCGCTGGCCAAGATGGATTACGCGCTGCTCTGCGCGCACACTCATCCGGACTGTGACGGGCCGTCCCTCGATCTGGTCACCGACTGGTACGTATGGGTGTTCTTCTTCGATGACGATTTCCTCGCGCAATTCAAGTACACCCGGAACACCGAAGGCGCGAAAGCCTATTTGGACCGACTGGAACTGTTCATGACCGGGCCGGGGGAAACACCACCGGAACCGGAGAACCCGGCCGAAGCCGGACTCAAGGACCTTTGGGCACGCACCATTCCCTCGATGTCGGAGGCGTGGCGACGGCGATTCGTCACCAGTACGCACAACCTGATGGTCGAATCGCTCTGGGAACTGGACAATATCGACCGCGGCCGGATCGCGAACCCCATCGAATACCTCCAGATGCGGCGGCGCGTCGGCGGGGCGCCCTGGTCGGCCAACCTGATCGAATACGCCGTCGGCGCCGAAGTGCCGGACAAGGTCGCGGCGACCAGGCCGATGGAGGTCCTGCGCGACACCTTCGCGGACGCCGTCCACCTGCGCAACGACCTCTTCTCCTACCAACGCGAAGTGCGTGAAGAGGGCGAGAACTCCAACGCCGTCCTCGTCTTCGAGACCTTCCTCGACTGCTCGACGCAGGAGGCCGCCGACCTCACCAACGACCTGCTGACCTCGCGGCTGCAGCAGTTCGAGAACACCGCGCTCGTCGAGGTGCCCGCGCTGCTGGTCGAACACGACGTCCCGCTGCCGGATCAGATCGGGATCGGCCACTACGTCAAGGGCCTGCAGGACTGGCAGTCCGGCGGGCACGAGTGGCACGCGAAATCCAGCCGGTACATGAACGAGGGCCCGGTCTCCGGCGCGAACGGCCCGCTCGGCGGGCCGACGGGGCTCGGCACGGAGTCGCTGCGGTTCTCACCGAACCGGCTCGGGCTGGTCCAACGGACGCGGCAGCAGGCTCCCCCGCCGTTCGCTCCGGTGGGACACCTGCCGCTGCCGGAATTCCGCATGCCGTACCCCGTCCGCACCAGCCCGCATCTCGCCGCCGCCCGCGAGTACGCGCCGGGCTGGGCACGGGAGATGGGGATGTTCGGCCCGGTACCCGGTGTCGCACTCGGGGTCTGGGACGAACGCCGGATGCGCGGTATCGACCTGCCGCACTGCGCCGCGATGATCCACCCGGACTCGGACTTCGAGGAGCTCAAGCTGTCGTCGGACTGGCTGACCTGGGGCACCTACGGCGACGACTACTTCCCGTTGATCTTCGGGATGCGGCGGGACCCTGTCGCGGCGAAGTTCTGCAGCGACCGGCTTTCGCTGTTCATGCCGCTCGACGGCGAGCCGGTGCCCGAACCGGCGAACCCGGTCGAACGCGGGCTCGCCGACCTGTGGAGCCGCACCGCGGGATCACTGAGCCCGTCCGCGCGCGCGGACTTCCGGGCGGACGTCGAGAGGATGACCGAGAGCTGGGTCTGGGAGGTGGCGAACCAGGCGCAGAACCGCGTGCCCGATCCGGTCGACTACGTGGAGATGCGGCGGCGGACGTTCGGTTCGGACCTCACGAAGAGCCTCGCGCGGCTGCGGACCGGCGACGTGATCCCGCCGGAGCTGCACCGGAACCGGGTCCTGTTCGAACTCGACACGGCGGCGGAGGACTACGCGGCGTTCACCAACGACCTGTTCTCGTACCGGAAGGAGATCGAGTACGAAGGCGAAGTCCACAACCTCGTCTACGTCATCGAGCGCTTCCTGGCCGTGGACAGGCTCCAGGCCCGCGACATCACCGCGCGGCTGATGAACGCGCGGATGGAGCAGTTCGAACAGCTCGCGGACGAGGGGCTGCCGCGGATGTGCGACGACCTCGGACTCGACGAGGAGGTCCGCGCGGCACTGACCCGGTACGCGGACAACCTGAAGAACTGGATGTCCGGAATCCTGGAATGGCACCGGAAATGCGTGCGGTACCGGCAGAAGGTGCCGGTACCGGGACTCGTGAGTGGTAATGACGGTTCTAACCGTCATTACCACTCACGAGTCGTCAGAACGCCGTAAGGATGATCCGCGCGGTACGCGGGTCGCCGTCGTGCACCAGCGATTCGAAGTGCCCGACGTCGTCGAAGGCGAAGCCGTACGCCTTGCCGTCGACCATCTGCTCGTGCACGATCCGCGAGTAGTGGTCGGTCACGGACTGCTTGTAGAACTGGCTCGCGTCGTAGGTCGGCTGGGTGTGCAGCGAACCGAGCGTCGACCGGTGCAGCGCCGCGCACAGCGTCCGCGCGATCGGCCCGACCACCTGGTCGTTCGGTGCCTGCAGCCGCCCGTCACAGTTGAAGACGTCGCGTGTGCTCGGCTTGCCGAACGACGCGACCGTCGCCCCCGAGGTGTCCGTGAACCGCATGACGTCGTCCCCGCCGGTGCGGCCGGTGAACTTCTTGCCGGGTTCGGCTTCGAAGGGGACCACGGTCAGCGGGGTCGACTTGTAGGTGTTCCAGGCGTTCGTGACGTAGCCGTCGAGGTAGTTCCCGCTGAACTTGCCGGAGTCGAGCCCCTTGCCCGGGGCGAGGACCCGCAGCCGGTTGTAGGCGAGGTTCGAGAAACCTTGCTGCCCTAGGACGGCGTTGAAGATGTTCTCGCGGCCGTTCGCCTTGAGGCGTCCGGCTTCCTTGCTGACCCCGGCGCCGTTGGTCAGCCCGACGGCGTGCGGGACGCTGAACATGTCCACCTGTGAGCTGTTGATGAACAGACCAGCGTTGTCGTAGGTGAATTCGCTCCAGTCGAACAGGATGTCCCGATTCGGATCGCCGCCCGCCCAGGGCGCGGGCTGGACCAGTCCGTCCGGGGTCAGGAAGAACTTGATCTTCTGCCCGAACGACATGTAGACGCGGCCCGAGAGCATCCGCGGGATCCGCAGCGTGGTCGAACCGCCGTTGCCGGGACCGGCGATCGCGACGTCCGGCGCGGGGCTCGGGGGGTTCGCGCCCGGCGGCCACGGGGTGAAGGCGCCGCCCGCGGTGACATACCCGAGCTTGCCGGTGTTGAGGTTCGTGCCGAGCACGTAGAGGTGGACCGCGTCGGAGCGGTTCGAATTGTTGGTGACGGTCAGCGGCAACGGATCGGGACCGGCGGCGACCGCGCTGGGCGTCGAAAGCGCCGAAACCCCGGTGACGACGGGGAGGACGACCGCCAACGCGGTCAGAACGCGCCGGATCTTCTTACGGATGCGCACAGTGCACTCACTCCTCGGCTGAATCCCGCCGCGGAGCGCGAACGCGCCACGGCGGTGCTTGCGGATGTCGACCGGGGGCGCGTTCCCGGCCTGGGTGTGACCCTGGCGAGGGGTCTCAGCACGGAAAGTTACGTCGCGAGTGACAACATGTCTAGACCAACGGTGGGAACCTGTCCGGTTTCAGGACCCGGCGGACAATCGGTCGCGGACTTTCGTCGATTGAGGTGGCCGGATTCCTCGACTACCGTGGTGCGCGTTCCGTCCTGGACCTCGGCGGCCGGTTTACTCATCCGAGGGGAGCGGGACATGGACGGCGGCGACGATTTTCCGGTGCGAAGAACCAGCGAGGGCGAGCCGTGGATCTCCCCCGCCGGCTGGGACGACCTCGCCAAGGCCGCGGCGGCCGGCGAGCCGCACGGCATGGACGATCTCATGGCCGCCCTCTCGCCATGGGCACGGCAGTACGCCGAAACCCGGCTCGGCGGCCGCGACCTGACCTATCTCGAACCGGCCGACGTCGCGCAGGAGATCTGTCTCGCGGTCTTCGTCGCGCTGCCCGGGTACGCCCGGCGCGGCGGTTCCTTCCTGTTCCTCGTGCGGGCCATCGCGGCGAACAAGGTCGCCGACGTCTTCCGGAAGGCGGCGCGGAGCAAACAGGTGCTGACCGGTGACCTGCCGGAGCATCCGGCCGTCGCCGCGGAGGAACCGGAGCAGCGCGCCCTGCGGACCGATCTCGGCGTCCGGCTCGGCAGGCTGATGCGGACGCTGCCGCTCTCCCACCGGGAAGTACTGGGGATGCGGGTGATCGGCCAGCTGACGTCGAACGAGACCGCGGCGGCGCTGGGCACGACGTCGTCACGCGTGCGCGTGACCAAACACCGGGCGATCAGCAGGCTGCGCGCCTGCGCTCAGCGCCAGGACGCCTTGAGTTGAATGCGGACCAGCAGCCGGAGAAAGGGATTCTCCCGCTTGGCCCGGGTTTCGAGAATGCGAACGCACATGGCCCCTCCAGAGCTCGCCGTCGGCGCCGTCGCCGAGGGCCGGAGCCACGGACGCCGGTTCCACCCTAGGGGCGGACGCGCGAGCCGAAACCGGCTGAACGGACGATTGGTGTCCACCTTTTCCGTTCCGGTGGGTGAATGCCGACCGGAACGATACCGATTAGCCGCTTGTTCGACCTGGATTGATACCTAAAATAGATAGGTGTTCTCTCTGGAGCAGCTGGTGAGTTTCGTCGCGGTGGCCGAGGAACTGCACTACGGCCGTGCGGCGGAGCGGCTTTCGATGACCCAGCCGCCGTTGAGCAGGCGGATCCAGCTGCTGGAGCGTGAACTGGGGGTCGAGCTTTTCGACCGTACGCACCGTACGGTCCGGCTGACACCCGCCGGACGGGTTTTTCTCGCCGAGGCAAGGAAAATACTGCGTTCGTCGCAAGAGGCGACGCTGTACGTCCGCCGGGCGAAGAAGGGCGAGGTCGGCGTCGTCACGCTCGGTTTCACCGCCACTGCCGCGTATTCGTACCTCGAACGCGTCCTCGCCGCGGCGAACGCCGAAGTGCCGGGCATCGATCTGGTGCTGCGGGAAATGGTGACGTCGGCGCAGGTGGCTGAGTTGCTGGCGGGCGGGATCGACCTCGGCATGATCCGGCCACCGGTGACCGGCGGCGACATCGTGACCCTGCCGCTGTGGCGCGAACCGCTGCTGGCGGCGTTGTCTTCGTCGCATCCTTTGGCGCGGCGCAAGAAGAATCCCGGAATCCGCGACTTCGACGGCGAGCCGTTCATCATGTATTCGCCGTCGGAGGGCCGGTACTTCCACGACATGCTGGTGGCGGTGTTCCGCGCGGCGCGGGTACTGCCGGAGTACACGCAATACCCCAGCCAGGTGCATACGGTGCTGGCGCTGGTCAAGGCGGATCTCGGCGTCGCGCTGGTACCCGCCGCGGCCGCCGCGCTGCGTTTCGAGGGCGTCGTACTCCGCCCGGTGGACGGGATCGAGGGCCGTCCGGTGGAACTGGAACTGATGTGGCGGCGCGGCAACGACAATCCGGCGCTGGGGGCGCTGCTCACCGTCATCGGCGCGCTCGCGCGGCGCAGTCGTCAGTCCACTGTGGATTGATCGGCGGGCCAGGCGTCGCCCCATTCCGCGTCGCGTGCCGCGCGGTAGGCCTGGCCGTGCCGTTTGGTGACAATCGTTTCGGTGAGCCCCGTTTCGGCGCACAGGGTCAGGCTGACCATGCCCTTGCGTTTGACCGGATGCCGCAGGATCCGCCCGCCCGCCCGCTCGGGCGCCGTCCGAGAGGCGACGACGTAGGAGAACTTCTCGTCCTCGAAGCCGAGCGTTCCGGCCTTCAGCTGACGGTGCAGTCCGGTGCGCGGGAGGCGGGCGGAGAAATGGCACCAGTCCTTGCCGCGCGGGATCGGGCAGGCGCCTTCGTGCGGGCAGGGCGCGACCAGGGAGAGACCGAGTTCGACGATTTCGTCGCGCGCCTGGACGATCCGTTCGTAGCCGGCGGGGGTGCCGGGTTCGATCAGCACGAGCATCCCGGCCTTGGCCGAGAGCCAGCGGACGACGTCGGTCCGGCGGGCTTCGGGCAGCTCGCCGAGGACATAGGAGAGGGTCACCAGATCGGCCTCCGGCGCGGGCGCGGCCGGGTCGATCAGCCCGCGTTGCCAGGTCGAGCCGCGAACGGCCGGGCCAGCCGCGTGCTCCGCGAGGCGCCGCCCCAGCGCGATCGCTCCGGCGACCTGCTCGACGACCGTGCTCTTCTCCAGCGAAGGCCATACGTCGGCGGCCGCCCAGATCGCGGCACCGGTGCCGCCGCCGACGTCGATCTGCGTGCGCGGAGCGAATCCGGGAGCGCGAAGGGCCGCTTCGGCGAGAACGGCGTGTACGGCCGCGTAGGTGGCCGGCATCCGGTAGCCCGCGTACGCCGCGATGTCGACTTCAGAGGACAGGATCGGGGCCGTCGCCGGGTTGTTCTCGCGGTAGCGCGAGCTGAGCCGCTCGACGGACTGCGTCAGCCTGTTCTGCGGGTACTTGCCCAGCTCCTCGTCGAGGGCGGAGCGGAGATCTGGGGGGAGTGCGACAGCCACCCGAGAATGGTCCCAGTCGCGCGCAGCGCGTCCTTCGAGGGTGGGCGGTGGGGATGAGGCGGCATCTGACATGTGCGGTTGACCTGGGGTTTTCCGGCTGCTCGAATACTCGCGAAAAAAAGTTCGGGGACCGTGTCGAAACCTGGGGTGCCCGATCGACGCGTAGATGTGGCAGGGACGAGCCCCGCCGGGAACGGAGACGCGAGATGCGGTTCATGGTGATCGTCAAGAGCGACGACAAGACCGACGTGTCCGGTGCTCAGCCGAGCGCCGAGGAGTTGCAGGAGATGGGGAAGTTCAACGAGGAGCTGGTCAAGGCCGGTGTCATGCTCGCGGGCGAGGGACTGCTCCCCAGCTCCGAGGGTGTCCGCCTCCAGTACTCCGGCACGTCCGAGGCCAGGGTCGTCGACGGGCCCTTCGCCGAGAGCAAGGAACTCATCGCGGGTTTCTGGATCCTGCAGGTCAAGGACAAGGCCGAGGTCATCGAGTGGATGAAGCGCGCGCCGTTCCGCGAGGGCGAGATCGAGATCCGCCGGATCGCCGAGATGGAGGACTTCTCCAACGCGACCCCGGAGATCGTCGAGCACGAGCAGAACCTGCGGAAGCAGGCCGAAGCGAACTAGTGGTTGCGGTCGTCGCGCCGACGATGTTGATTGGTCGGCGTGACCGCAACAGCAGACCCCCGTGCCGCGATCGACGCGGTATGGCGGATCGAATCGGCCCGCCTCATCGCCGGCCTCGCGCGGATGACGCGCGACGTCGGCCTCGCGGAGGAACTGGCGCAGGACGCGCTGGTCGCCGCGCTCGAACAGTGGCCTGAGTCGGGCGTCCCGAGGAATCCGGGCGCCTGGCTCATGACCACGGCCAAACGCCGGGCGGTCGACACCTTCCGGCGCAACGAGCGGTACGAGCGGAAACTCGGCGAGATCGGCCGCGAGCAGGAGTTCGAGGAGGAGCCCGACTTCACCGCGGGCCTCGACGACCATATCGAGGACGATCTGCTGCGGCTGGTGTTCACCGCCTGTCACCCGGTGCTCTCGACCGAGGCGAGGGTGGCGCTCACGCTGAAGATGATCGGCGGGCTGCAGACGCACGAGATCGCGCGGGCTTTCCTGGCCAAGGAAACCGCCATCGCGCAACGGATCGTCCGGGCGAAGAAGACGCTCGGCGACGCCAAGGTGCCGTTCGAGGTACCCGAGGGGGCTGACAGGGTCGCCCGTCTGGAGTCGGTGCTCGAAGTCATCTACCTGATCTTCAACGAGGGGTATTCGGCGACGGCGGGCGAGGACTGGATGCGGCCGGCGCTGTGCCAGGAGGCGCTGCGTCTCGGCCGGATCCTGGCCGGGCTCATGCCGAAGGAGCCCGAAGTGCACGGGCTCGTGTCGCTGATGGAGATCCAGGCTTCGCGGTCCGCCGCGCGGGTCGGGCCGAACGGTGAGCCCGTGTTGCTGATGGACCAGGACAGGGCGAAATGGGACAGGCTCCTGATCGGCCGCGGCCTCGCCGCGCTGGACCTCGCCGAATCGCTGGCGGACGGCGCTTTCGGCGTCTACGCGGCGCAGGCCGCCATCGCCGCTTGTCACGCGCGGGCGCGGACGGGCGAGGAGACCGACTGGGGGCGTATCGCCGTCCTGTACGAAGGGCTCGGCAAGCTGAACCCGTCGCCGGTGATCGAACTGAACCGGGCGGTGGCGCTGTCGATGGCCTTCGGGCCGGAGGCGGGGCTCGAGGTCGTCGACAAATTGACGTCCGAGCCCGCGCTGAAGTCCTATCACCTGCTGCCGAGCGTGCGAGGCGACTTCCTGGCGAAGCTCGGGCGCCTCGACGAGGCCCGCGCCGAATTCGAACGGGCGGCGGAGATGACCGGGAACGACGCGGAACGCACCCTGCTGCTCAACCGCGCCGCGGACTGCGCGCCCGGCCCCGACCGCGGTTAGTCCTCTGGATGCGGTACTTGCGCGTGCAACTACCGCATCCAGAGGACGAAACGCGTCAGGCGGGGGTGGGGCGAAGGGCGGTCAGGGCGCGATGCTGCCCCAGCCGGACGGCCTGGACGGAGCAGCCGAGCGCCAGTGCGGTGTCGTCGGCGGAAAGCCCGACGAGCGACCGCAGCACCATGATCTCGCGTTGCTGCCCGGGCAGCCCCGAAAGCGGGTTCGGCAGTTCGGCGGCCGTCCGGTGGAAGTCGTCGACCAGGCGGTGCGTCACGTCGTAGGCGAACCGGAGGAGCACGGTCGCTTCGGCCGCCCTGGCGAGGATCTCCAGGCAGCTGTTCTTCGCGACCGCGTCCGCGGTCTCGTAGGTACCCGCCCGCCGTCCGATCCGTGCGCGGCAATAGCGCACGACAAGGACGCGAACGGCGTCGATGAGCTTCGAGGCTGTCTCCATCCGCCCGCCGGCCTCCTCCGACCGCCGCGAACCGTGTACTTGCATCGGCTCCCTCTCCCACCTTTCAGATGAGCACGGTGGAGGGGGAGGGAGGTACGGTCTTTTTGCCCACACCGAAGGGGCGGCGGGCGGATTCTCACGCCTCGATGAAGACGATCCTCTCCGGTTCCACCGTCAGGTTCACGGTCTGTCGCTTCACGCTCACCAAGGTCTCGAATTCCGTGGCGTGGCCGTCCGGCACGGTGAACAGCCGGTCGTTGCGGGTGTCGAGGAAGTCGGAGAACCCGGTCAGCGAGACCCCGCCACTCTCGTCGAGCGCGAGGTAGTCGACGAGCCTGCGGAACAGTTTCGGCAGGATCACCAGTTCGTCGGCGAGTTGCCGCCGGGAGGAGAGCTTGAACCCGGAGTTCGTGACGTCCAGCGGCCACAGCCCGAGCCCGTCCTGGCGCGCTTTGACCGCCGCGCCCGCCAGTGCCTCACGGAGATCGGGGTAAAGCAGTGAATAGAACGTCGGGTAGACGAGACCGTCCGCGACCTGCCGGTAGTTGGCGGAGTTCTTCAGAGTTTTGACGTCGAGATGGACCCGGGAAAGGTCCATCGACCTTCCCGGCCGTTGTCCGGGAAAGGCGAACGCCACCGCTCGTCCGTATTTGTCCGCGAATCGCGTCAGTATGTGACCGGGTACCTTGATCGGGGTCGAGGAAGTGACCTTTCCCCGTTCGTCGCGGGTCACCGTTTTGAACCCGAGTACCTTCAGCAGGTTCGCCGCGGCGGCGTCGGCGAATTCCGAGGGCTGATGCCACATCCCGCCGGTTCCCCTGGCCTGGTAATGCGTTTCGAGCGCGTCGATGGCGTCGAGCCGCAACTGCATCCCGCCCCGCGAATTGAGCCGGACCTTGAGGCCCGCCTTCTTGGTCGCTTGGGGATCTTCGGGATAGAACCGCACCGAATCGCCGTCCGGTGAGGCTCCGACAAGCTGGAACGTACCTTTGATCAGCGTCATGGGCATGTGCACAACGGTAGTTCTCATTCCGGTGAATGAGTCGGGTGTTCATCCATCCAGAGCAGTGCCGGGTAAAGATCAGGTGACCATTGTGGACATTCTCGTGAGTGGTGCCGACGGTTCTGACCGTCATCGCCACTCACGAGGGGATCATGAACCTGAACACGGTCGCCTGCAGCAGCGAGATCACCCCGACCACGGCGGTCAGGACGACCGACCACAGGAACGTCCGCCGCAGCAACGCGCCTTCCTGCCCGGACTGTCCGATCGCGGTGGCGCCGATGGACAGGTTCTGCGGGGAGATCATCTTGCCCATGACGCCGCCGGAGGTGTTCGTCGCGCCGGCGAGGATCGGGTCGACGTGCAGCTGCTGCGCCGAAATCACCTGCATCGGCCCGAAGAGACTGTTCGTCGACGCGTCCGAGCCGGTGAGGAAGACACCCAGCCAGCCGATGTAGGCGGAGAACAACGGGAACAGCACGCCGGTGGTCGCCAGCGCGAGGCCGAGTGTCTGCGTCGCGCCCGAGTAGTTCATCACGAACGCGATCGCCAGGATCATGAAGATCGTCGCCAGCGCCCACCGCATCTGATGCAGTGTCCGGCGGTAGGTGGCCAGCAGTAACCCCGGTTTCGCGCCCATCGCGAAACCCGCCGCGATCGCCGCGATCAAGGCCACCGTTCCCGGCGAGTAAAGGAAGTCGACGGTCAGCGTCGCCGCGTACGGCGTGTCCTTCGGCGTGATCGGCGCGTGCTGGACGACCTCCTTGTGCAGCCCCGGCCAGGCGAACACCCAGTCGGCCTTGTGCAGCAACGCGGTCAGATCCAGCCAACCGGGCAGGTGCTTGAAGATCGTGCCGATCCGGGAAAGGAAGATCGCCGCGATCAGGACGATGTACGGAGCCCACGCGTACAGCGCGCCGCGCCCGGCCTTCGCCGCGCCGAGACTACGTCCCGCCGCGACCGGTTCTTCGCCGTCGAAACGCCAAACCGCCGACGGCTGCCAGAACCGGGTCAGTGTCCACAGCGAGGCCATCGCGGCGAGCGCGGCGACGACGTCGACGAGGCTGGGGCTGATGAAGTTCGAGGTGACGAACTGCATGACGGCGAACGACAGCCCGGCCGTCAGCACCGCGGGCCAGACCTCGATCATCCGTTTCCAGCCCGCGAGGACGACGATCAGGAAACCCGGGACGATCAAGGCCAGCAAGGGAAGCTGACGCCCGACCATCGACGAGAACAGATCCGTCGCCTGGTCCTGTTTCATGCCGAGGATCGGCGCGGTCAGCCTGCCCAGCACGATGAGCGGATTGCCGAGACCGCCGAACGCGACCGGCGCGGTGTTGGCCAGCAGGGCGAGCACGACCGCCTTCACCGGCGGGAAGCCGAGCGCGGCCATCATCGCCGCGGTGATCGCGATCGGCGAGCCGCCACCCGCGATCCCCTCCAGCAGCGCGCCGAACCCGAACGCGATCAGCAGCGCCTGCAGGCGGCGGTCCTCACTGAATCCCGCGAGGACCGCCTTGATGTCGTCGAACCGTCCGGTCGCGACGGTGACGTTGTGGAAGTACACGGCGTGGAACGCGATCCAGGCCACCGACCAGACCCCGAACACCAGCCCCATCGCCGCGGCGTCGAAGGCGAGCCCGGCGGGCATCCGGTACAGCAGTACCGCGACCAGCAGCGCGGTGATCAGCGACAGGGCCGCCGAGAGCCGCGCGGACCGGCGCAGGACGCCCAGGGTCACCAGCAGCACGACGATCGGCAGCGCCGCCAGTGCCGCGGACAGCCACAGCCCGCCCGCCGGCTGGTAGTCCTGGATCCAGCCCACGTCAGCCCCTCTGTGCCCGCACGTATCCCAGGCGGAGCGAAAGCGCGGCGGCCGTACCGGCCACGGTCGCGCCGAGTTCGTCGGTCCGGCGGAGCACCCGGCCCGCCGGGCCCGCGATGCTGATCGCCGCGATCGGCCGTCCGGTGTGGTCGCGGACGGCGGCGGCCACGCAGCCCACGTCCGGCTCGTTCTCGACCTCGTCGACGGCCCAGCCGCGACGGCTCGTCCTGGCCAGGTCGTCGAGCAGCCGGGCCGGATCGATGATCGTCTTGAGCGTGAGACTGTCGAGCTTCATCCGGCGGATGCGTTCGAGACGGTCCTGTTCGGGCAGCGCCGCCAGCCACGCCTTGCCCAGCGAAGTCGCGTGCTGCGGACGGCGGGTGCCGAGACGGCAGGCCAGGGTGACGGCCTTGGCGCTGCGTTCGGTGGCGACGTAGACCATCGTGTCGTTGTCCGGGACGGCGAGATAGGTCGTCTCCCCGCTCCGCTCGGCGAGCGACGCGAGATAGCGCGGCGCGCAGCGATGGAGATCGGTCGCCGCCATCGCGCGGGCGCCGAGTTCGACCAGCCGGGTGCCGAGCCGCACCCGGCCGGTGGCGCGATCGGCTTCGAGGTATTCGAGGTTCTTGAGGGTGCCGACGATGCGGTAGGCGGCGCTCCGGGAGAGACCCAGTTGCCTGGCGATCGCGTTGGTGGAAATCTCCTGGTTCTGGCCGACGTGCTCGAGAACCGCGAGTCCGCGCTCGAGTGTGCCACTGGAATCCAGGCCGCGTGGTGTACCCACTTCGCCCTCCGTTGGACCGGGGTACCGATGGCCGGTACCTGTTTCCGTTAAGCGGATTCGGACGTTAACAGCTCGGTCGTACGTTGGGAAGGTTTCTTAACAAACTGTCGGCCGGACAAGTTTTCCCAGCTCGTGGCCTTCCGGTCAAGATCACCGGTTTGGACCAATCCGTTCGGCCGTTCCGATTCGGGATATGACTTCAGTGGTCATTTTTCTGTTCACGGACATGAAAGAACCCCCTCCGGGAAATTCGGCGGGGGTTCGGCGTGGAGTGCGTTCGGCACGTGAATCGTTGCGCCTGAGGCTGGTGTGTCGGTACAGGGGGTCGTGAGTGGTAAGTCGCGTTCTAACAGCACTTACCACTCACGACGCTTGCTTGGGTCCTTCACGGACCGGCGCTCATCTCCAGTTCTAACGCACAGACAGGTTCGCGACCGCTCGGACGACCGCCGTGCAGCGGTCTTCGACGTAGTCCAGACCGCCTTCTTCGGCGATCCGGCGGGACTCGGCGGAGACGATGCCCTGCTGCAGCCAGAGCGCCTTCGCCCCGATCGCGACGGCCTGTTCGGCGATCGGCGGGGTGTCCTCCGACGGGCGGAAGACGTCGACGAGGTCGACCGGCTCCGGGATCTCGGTGAGCGAGCGGTAGACCTTCTCGCCCAGGAGTTCGCCGGCGGTCGGATGCAC
Source organism: Amycolatopsis orientalis DSM 40040 = KCTC 9412 (assembly GCF_000478275.1). Taxonomy (GTDB): domain Bacteria; phylum Actinomycetota; class Actinomycetes; order Mycobacteriales; family Pseudonocardiaceae; genus Amycolatopsis; species Amycolatopsis orientalis. Next base: position 496,189 of record NZ_ASJB01000083.1, on the reverse strand, counting down.
GGGGATGATCCGGAAACCGTGTGCCTGCAGCACGGCGGCGACCCCGTGCGAGGCCTTCGCCGGGTCGCGGCTCAGCCCCACGACGGCGATCGTCCTGGCTCCGGCGAGGATCTCGGTGGCGCGATCGGTCATGTCGTTTCCAACCGCGCCGGGCACCCGGGAATTCCTAGAGCTTCCAGAGCCGCAGGCCGCGCACCCGGTACACCGGCCAGACGACGTGCCAGGCGCGGCGCCGCAGGAAGACCGCTGAGCAGGTCAAGACGTTGCGGGCGGACGTCGTCGCGACTTCGTGGCGGTCCGGCCAGTTCTCGCCGTGCCGTCCGGCGGCGATCCGGAAGACGTTGACCAGTCCCCGGCCCTGCATGTCGTACTTCGCGCCGGTGTCCCCGGAATCCGGGGTCAGCGAAGCGATCTCCGGGCCGAACGCGGCCGCGGGCGCCGGTCCCGCGTCGGCGGGGAGATCGCCGACGGTCGCCGAGATAGCCTTGCCGTAGAGGCGGCGGGTGTAGCGGCCGAGCAGGACCCGCTCCCACAGCGGCAGGACGCGATGGTGCTTGAGCAGCGCCGAACATTCCGCGTGCCCGATGGCGAAGACGGCGGTCAGCTCGTCGTAGGCGTTGTGCACCGTGGGCTCGTTGAGGTGTACGCGCACTTCGTACCGGATGCGCGCGGTCAGCTCGTCGAGTTCCTCGCGGCGATCGATCCTGGCCTTCGCCCGTGAGAGCGACCAATCGGACATGGGTGCAGGCTAAGTGATGATCGCGGCCGCACAAGCCACTTTCGGCCTAATCCGTGCGTACCGGCCAGTGGAACGGGCATCTTGTGCGGGCCTGGGTGAGGGGGCAGAGTTCGGCTGTCGGAAGGAGCCCATGGACGTCAGCACGCTGCAGGAGGCCGCGGCCGCGCTGCTCAGCGCGTACGAGACCGGCAAGCCGATCGCGCCCCTGATCGAGACGTATCCCGCCGCGACCTTGGAGGACGCGTACCGCATCCAGCAGCGGCTCGTCCGTCACTGGGCCGAACGCGGCGACGGCGTGCGCGGGCACAAGGTCGGCCTCGCGTCCGCCGCCATGCAGCGGCAGATGGGCGTCGACCAGCCCGACTACGGCCATCTGACCGCTTCCATGTTCCACCTCGAACACCAGCCGATCCCGGTCGGCGGCTTCCTGCAGCCGAAGATCGAACCGGAGATCGCTTTCGTGCTCGGCTCGCGGCTGTGCGGCCCCGGCGTCACGGTGGCGGACGCGCTGCGGGCGGTCGACTTCGTCGTGCCCGCGCTGGAAATCGTCGATTCGCGGATCCAGGACTGGAAGATCAGCATCGTCGACACCATCGCGGACAACGCGTCTTCGGGCGGCGTCGTCCTCGGCAGCAGGCCGACCGCGATCGGTGACGTCGATCTCCGGCTGGCGGGCTGTGTGCTGCACCGGAACGGCGAGATCGCGGCGACCGGGGCGGGTGGCGCGGTGCTCGGTTCGCCGGTGAACGCGCTGGTGTGGCTCGCGAACACGGTCGGGCCGCTCGGCGTCGCGCTCGAACCCGGACACGTCGTGCTGCCGGGCTCGATGACGCGCGCGATCCCGGTGAGCCCGGGCGACACCGTCGTCGCGACGATGGCGGGGCTCGGCAGTGTCACCGCGAAGTTCTCCGGGGAGGAGCGGCCGTGAGCCTTGGTGTGCGGGAGGCGGCGAAAGCGCTGCTGTCCGGGGAAGAACGTGAGCCGCTGACGGACTCGTGGCCCGCCTTGGACGTCGATACCGCTTACGCGATCCAGGACGAAGCGCTGCGGCTCCGGCGGGAGCGCGGCGAGACGGTCGTCGGCATCAAACTGGGCCTGACATCGCGGGCGAAGCAGCGGCGGATGGGCATCGACTCGCCGTTGCTCGCGTGGCTGACCGACGCGATGGTGCTGCCCGCCGGGGTCCCGGTGCCGTCGCTGATCCATCCGCGCGCGGAGCCGGAACTCGTTTTCGTGCTGGGGAAACGGCTCGCGGGCCCCGGCGTGACCGCGGCGACCGCGATGGCCGCGGTCCACCGGGTCCACGGCGGCGTCGAAATCATCGACAGCCGCTACCGCGACTACCGTTTCACCCTCCCGGATGCCGTGGCGGACAACGGTTCTTCGGCGTACTTCACGCTGGGACCGGTCGGCGTCGCGCCGTCCGACCTCGACCTTTCGCTGGAAGCGGCGCTCTTGGAGGTCGACGGCGCCATCGTCGACACCGCCACCGGCGCCGCGGTGCAGGGCCATCCGGCGGAGGCGCTGGCGCTGGCGGCCAACGTCCTCGGCGCCCGCGGGCTCGCGCTGGAGCCGGGGTGGATCGTGCTCACCGGCGGCATGACGGACGCGGTCGAGCTGCGCCCGGGTTCACGGGTGGCGGCGCATTTCTCGCATCTGGGCTCGATCACGCTCGCCGGGTCGTGAGCTCGGCGCGGTCCGCCGTCCTGAGCAGGCCGCGCACCAGCCGTGGCCAGATCGCGCGCGGAAGGTCGTGTCCCATCCCGGGGACGATGTCCACTTCGGACTCCCGCAGTGCCCTGGCCGTCGCCCGGCCACCGGAAACGTGCACGAGCGGATCCTTCGAGCCGTGCACGACGAGGGCGGGCACCGAGAGTTTCCGTAAGGCGCGGAAGCGATCCCGGCTCGACAAGATCGCCGCCAGCTGGCGCGCGGTGCCGCCGGGGTTGACGCCGCGGTCGAAGGAACGCTCCGCGCGCTCCCGCATCCGCGACTCGTCGAAGGGATACCCCGGCGAGCCGATCACCCGGAACGTGCGCACCAGGTAGTCGACGTACTGCTCGCGACCACGCGGAGGAGCCGAAAGCAGCATCGCCATCGCCTTGGCGCTCGGTCTGCCGACGAACCGGTTCCCGGTGGTCGACATGATCGACGTCAGTGAGCGCACCCGCGACGGATGCTCGACGGCCAGGGTCTGCGCGACCATGCCGCCCATCGACGCGCCCACGACGTGAGCGCTCGCGATGCCGAGTTCGTCCAGCAGCGCGACGGCGTCGTCCGCCATGTCCTTCAGCGAGTACGGCGCCACGCGCAGGGTGTAGGCCAGCGGGAGGTTGACGCGGCCCGACAGCCGGCTGGACCGCCCGGAATCCCGGTTGTCGTAGCGGATGACGAAGAACCCCTCGGCCGCGAGGTTCTCGCAGAGTTCGTCGTCCCACCAGATCATCTGGGAGGCCAGGCCCATGATCATCAGCAGCGGCCTGCCGTCCCGCGGACCGAACGTCTCGTAACACAGTTCGATGCCGTTCACCTCGGCGATCGTCTCCGGCATCGGCCCTCCCGTCGTGGTGTCCCGGCGCCCAGTGTGACCATTCGCCGCGATACGCGCGAGCCTTCCCCTTCAGCTTCCCATCGCCGTCCGCTACGCTCTCGCTAGAGCGATCTATCAAATCGCAAGGGGGCGAACATGGACGTTCTTCAAGGCCGAGGGCTCACCGCGCTCCGGCTGATCCTGGGCTTCACGGTGCTGTCCACCACGCTGCACTACGCGCACAACGTCATCAGGGCGGCGGACTATCCGCAGGTCGAAGGGATCCCGGTCGGCGTCGCGGCCGCCCTGGTCGCGTTCGCGTACTTCCTCTTCACCGCGTTCGGCCTCGCCGGCTACCGCGACTACCTGCGCGGACGTCACTGGCGGGCGCTGGCGTTCCTGATGGTCTTCTCGCTGTCGGGCCTGGCGAGCCTCGGGCACTTCCTGGTCGGGGTGCCGCAGATCCCGGCGTTCTGGTTCGCCACGATCTTCACCGACACGGCGTCCGCGCTGCTGTTGTGGGGCTTCGCGACCTGGGCCGCGACGAAGCTCAACCGGGTGACCGCGGCTGACCAACTTTCTACACAACATTGACGTTCAACATCAAGATGTAGACAATCGATGGGGTGACGCGGACCACACCGGTGACGTTCGAACGTCATCCCAGCGGCTACCGGCACTGGAAACTGGCCATCGACGGCGACGTCGCGTGGCTCGAACTCGATGTCGACGCCGACGGGGGTCTCGTACCGGGTTACGAGCTCAAACTCAACTCGTACGACCTCGGCGTCGACATCGAGTTGTACGACGCGACGCAGCGTCTGCGGTTCGAACATCCCGAAGTCCGCGTGGTCGTCGTGACCAGCGCGAAGGACAACGTCTTCTGCGCCGGCGCCAACATCCGCATGCTGGCTTCGTCGTCGCACGAGTGGAAGGTCAACTTCTGCAAGTTCACCAATGAGACCCGCAACGCGATGGAGGACGCGTCGGCGAACTCCGGCCAGGTCTACGTCGCCGCGGTCAACGGAACCTGCGCCGGTGGCGGCTACGAGATCGCGCTCGCCTGCGAAAAGATCCTCCTGGTCGACGACAACTCCTCGACCGTCGCGCTGCCGGAGGTCCCGCTCCTCGGCGTCCTGCCCGGTACCGGCGGCCTCACCAGGCTGGTCGACAAACGCGGGGTGCGGCGCGACCTCGCGGACGTCTTCGCCACCCGCCCGGACGGCATGAAGGGCCGCGCCGCCGTCGACTGGCGGCTCGTCGACGAACTCGTGCCGCGAAAGGGCTTCCGTGAGGCCGTGCTGGCCAAGGCGAAGGAACTCGCGCGGACGAGCGAGCGGCTCGACGGCGAGGGCGTCGAGCTGACACGCCTCGCGCATCGCTATGTCGGCATTTCGCTGAGCGCGACCGAAGCGACGATCACCGTCAAGGGGCCAGGAGGCGACGACGGCTGGCTGTTGGACGTCACCCGCGAACTGGACGACGCGATCCTTCGTCTGCGCACCAATGAACCCGGGCTCGGCACCTGGGTGCTCCGCACCGAAGGCGATCCGGCGAAGGTCCTGGAGCACGAACGTGCCGTATTCGACGCGAAAGATGTGCTGAGCAACGAAATCGTCCACTACTGGAAGCGGACGCTCAAACGGCTCGACGTCACCAGCCGCAGCCTCATCGCGCTCATCGAACCTGGTAGCTGCTTCGCGGGGCTCCTGCTGGAACTCGCGCTCGCCGCGGACCGGCAGTACATCTTGGACGGTCCGCCGATCGACGACGAAGACAGTGAAGAACGTGCGTCGATCGTGTTGTCCGAAGCCAACTTCGGCAGGCTGCCGATGGGGAACGGCCTGTCCCGGCTCGAATCCCGGTTCTTCGGCGACCCCGATCACGTCCTGAGGCTCGCGGAAGTGCGCGGCAACCCGCTGAGTCCGGCGGAGGCGAACGATCTCGGCCTGGTGACCGACGCCCCGGACGACCTCGACTGGGCGGACGAGATCCGGATCGCGCTGGAAGGACGGGCTTCGTTGAGCCCCGACGCGCTCACCGGAATGGAGGCGAACCACCGGTTCGTCGGACCGGAGACGCTGGAAAGCAAGATCTTCGGCCGCCTCGCCGCCTGGCAGAACTGGATCTTCACCCGTCCGAACGCATCCGGTCCCGAGGGCGCGCTGCGTCGCTACGGTACTGGTCAGAAGGCCGTCTTCGACAGGAAGCGGGTCTGAATGCCCACCAAGATCGATTACGACGCCAAGATCCCCAACAACGTCGATCTCTCCGGGGACCGGCGGCTGCAGCGGGCGCTGGAGGGCTGGCAGCCGAAGTTCCTGGACTGGTGGGGCGAAATGGGCCCCACATTGCGGACCCAGGGTGTCTACCTGCGCACCGCGGTCAGCGTCGGCCGGGACGGCTGGGCGCATTTCGACCACGTCAACGTGCCGGACTACCGGTGGGGGATCTTCCTCGCGGAGCGGGATCCGGACCGCGTCATCACCTTCGGCGAGCACCAGGGCGAACCGGCCTGGCAGCAGGTGCCCGGCGAGTACCGTGCCGATCTGCAGCGGCTCATCGTCATCCAGGGCGACACGGAACCCGCGTCGGTCGAGCAGCAGAAACTGCTGGGGCTGACCGCGCCGAGCCTTTACGACCTGCGGAACCTCTTCCAGGTCAACGTCGAAGAAGGCCGTCATCTGTGGGCGATGGTGTATCTGCTGCACGCCTACTTCGGCCGGGAAGGCCGCGAAGAAGCGGAGGCCTTACTGCTCCGGAATTCCGGAAGTCCGGACGCCCCGCGCATCCTCGGTGCCTTCAACGAAGAGACCGCGGATTGGCTGGCCTTCTACATGTTCACCTATTTCACCGATCGAGATGGCAAATATCAGCTCGGCACGCTCAAGGAAAGCGGCTTCGACCCGCTTTCCCGCACTTGTGAATTCATGCTCAAGGAAGAGGCGCACCACATGTTCGTCGGCACCACCGGGGTCGACCGCGTGGTCACCCGCAGTGCCGAACTCATCCGCGAGCACGACACCTTCGACATCGCCGGGCACGGCGGGATCCCGCTCGACCTCATCCAGCGCTACCTGAACTTCCACTACACGGTCTCGCTCGACCTGTTCGGCGGCGAGACGTCGACCAACGCGGCGAACTACTACACCGCCGGGCTGAAAGGGCGCTGGCAGGAGGCCCGCCGCAAGGACGACCACCGGCTCACCGACGACGCCGGATCGCTGTCCCGGCCGCGCGCCGACGGCACCTGGGAGACCGAAGAACACCCGGCCATCCTGCTGCTGAACCTCGACCTGCGGGACGAGTACCGCGCCGACTGCCAGACCGGGGTCAACCGCTGGAACAAGATCCTCGACGAGGCCGGTATCGACTTCCGATTCGTCCTCCCGCACCCTGGATTCAATCGCGAAGTCGGCATAAACTCCGGCCACCATGTGACGCCCGACGGCACCGTAGTCGACGAGCCGACGTGGTTGGCCGGCAAACGCAAGTGGCTGCCCACTCCCGAAGACCTGACCTTCGTCCGATCGCTGATGCACCCGGTGTACGAGCGAGGAAAGATCGCGAGCTGGGTGGCGCCGCCACGCCAGGGCATCAATGGGAAACCGTTCGACTACGAATACGTTTACCTGAGCTGAGCCGATAGAAGGTGCGCCCGTGACCGCTGCAGCTACCGGGTTCAACGCGGCGAGCTACCTGCTCGACCGGCATCTGGCGGAAGGGCGCGGGGCGAAGGAGGCGGTCGTTTCCCCGAGGCGGAGCCTCACCTACGCCGGACTTTCGACCGAAGCCCGCCGGGTCGCGGCCGGATTGCGCGCGATCGGCGTCCGCCCGGAGGAGCGGGTCCTGTTCTGCATGGTCGACGACGTCGAACTGCTCACCGGGATCCTGGGCGCGATGCTGGCCGGGGTGGTCGCGGTGCCGGTGTCCACCATGGTCACCGGGCTGGATCTCGGCAAGATGCTGGCCGACTCGCGGGCCAGGGTCCTGTGCGTCTCCGGCGAGTTCGCCGCGCAGGCGACGATCGCGCTGGGGCTGGCGCCCGAGGTCACCGACGTCGTGCTGGACCGCGCGAAGGCGGCCGAACTGCCGCCCGGCGTCCGCGTGCACGACTGGAGCGATCTGTCCACAGTGGATGACGGTGGCTTCGAACCCGCGCCGACCTGGGAGGACTCGCCCGCGCTCTGGCTGTACACGTCGGGGACGACGGGTAAGCCGAAGGGCGCGATGCACCGGCACGCCGGGATCCGCGCGGTTTGTGAGACGTACGCGCGCGGTGTGCTCGACATCGGGCCGAACGACCGGTTCCTTTCCGTCCCGAAGCTGTTCTTCGCCTACGGCTTGGGGAATTCGGCGTTCTTCCCGCTCGCGGCCGGTGGGACGGCACTGCTCGAACCGGCCCGTCCGACCCCGGGACTGATCGCGGCGAGGGCGCGCGCGGAGCGGCCCACGCTGTTCTTCGCCGTCCCGACGTTCTACGCGGCACTGCTCGCCAGCGACATCCCGGACGACACGTTCACCTCGGTACGCCTGGCCGTTTCGGCCGGTGAGCCGCTGCCCGCCGTGCTGTACGAACGGTTCCGCGACCGGTTCGGCGTCGAAATCCTCGACGGGATCGGCTCGACGGAGGCGTTGCACGTCTTCCTGTCCAACCGGCCGCACCAGGTCCGGCCGGGAAGTACGGGGGTGCCGGTGCCGGGCTACGAGATCGCCCTGCGCGACGAGCACGGCGCGCCGGTGCCGGACGGGCAGCCCGGCGAACTGTTCGTCGCCGGCCCGTCGATCGCCACCGGATACTGGGCGCGGTACGAGACGACGAAGCGGGTCTTCCAGGGCGAATGGCTGCGGACGGGCGACAGTTTCGTGCGCAACGCCGACGGGACGTACACCTGTCTCGGGCGCTTCAACGACATGCTGAAACCCGGCGGGATCTGGGTGTCGCCCGCCGAGGTCGAGGACAGGCTGCTGCAGCATCCGGCGGTCGCCGAGGTGGCGGTCGTGGCCGCGTTCGACGCCGACGGCATCGAGAAGCCGGTCGCGTGCGTGGTCGGCGTGCCCGGCCACCGGCTGGACGCGGACGAGCTGATCGAGTTCTGCCGCGGTGGGCTGGCGTCGTTCAAACGCCCGAGGGGCATCGTCGAACTGGGCGAACTGCCGAAGACGGCGACCGGGAAGATCCGGCGCAACGTCATCCGGGAGCTGGTGCGGGACATGTACCAGGTCCGGACCCCCGCCCCACCGCATCTAGTCCTCTGAACGCGCGTCGCCTTTAGCGGGCTAAACGCGACCAGAGGACGAAACGCGGGGTGTCAGCCGAGGACCTCGTGCAGGCAGAGGACGTTCCCCTCGCTGTCGTTGAACCAGGCCGCGCGTTCCTTGCCGAGGTCGGCGATATGGCCGACGGTCTTGATGCCGTCCGCCTCGAAGTCCTGGAACCGCACCCCGCGGTCCTCCAGCGTCCGCACCTCGGCGGCCAGGTCGCCGACCTCGAAACTCAGCGCGGTGTTCTCGCTCTGCGATCCGTCGGGCATCGGGCGCAGGCCGATGGCGCCCGCGCCCGCCTCGAAGTAGACGGTTCCGTCCTCGCCGGTGGACGTTCGGCGCAGGCCAAGGGAATCCGAATAGAAGCGGCCGGCGCGTTCGGCGTCGGTCACCGGGAGCATCGTCGTGATGGTCGATTCGGTGAGCATGCCCAAAGCGTGCGCCTCGCCGAAGCCGCAGGCCAGGGCAGGTTTTTCAGGCACCGTTGAACGCGCGTCGCCTTTAGCGGGCTAAACGCGATCAGTCAGGTGCCGTTGACGGTGCGGAGGGTGCGCATGGCCTCGGCCAGCGCGTGCGCGTCGTCCCCGAGTGGGGCGAGGACGATCCGCCGCAGGATGTCCGCGCAGGCCTCCCGTGCCTGCTGAGCGACGTCGAGGCCGTGCTCGGTGAGCGCGGCGAAGGTGACCCTCCGGTCGTCCGGGCTGGGTACCCGGCGGATCAGGTCGGCGGCGACCAGCCTGTCCGCGACCTTGGTGAACCCGCCGCTGGACAGGGCCGCCTCGACGGCCAGCCGCGTCATCGGCATCCGGTGCTCCGGCGAGCGCACTAGCCGCAGGAGGATGTCGAACGACGCCGGCGCCAGGCCGAACCGCTCGGCGATCTCGCCCATCAGCCGGTTCTGCGTGGCCAGGTAGCCCTCGATCACCAGGCCCCACCAGGTGACCACTTCGTCGTCGTCCGGATCCGCTGTCACGGCCGCGAGCCTACACCGGTAACTCTTCCGGGAATATATCTTGCGCGCGAGAGGTTATCGGGTTAGCTTGCTTTCACCGGCTCCCAGAGGAGGGGCACCATGTCGATCAAGACTTCCGGCCTGCACCACGTCACCGCCATCGGTGGCGACCCTCAGCGCAACGCGGACTTCTACACCCGGGCGCTGGGCCTGCGGCTGGTGAAGACCACCGTGAACTTCGACGACCCCGGGACCTACCACCTCTACTACGGCGACCAGTCCGGCAAGCCCGGCTCGCTGATGACGTTCTTCCCGTGGAAGGACGCGCCGAAGGGCCGTCACGGCACCGGCCAGGCGACCACGACGTCGTTCTCCGTGCCGGAAGCCTCGCTCGGCTGGTGGAAGCGGCATCTCGCCGAGAGCCGTGTCGAGACGAGTCAGATCCGCAACTCCGACGGCGAAGAGACGCTCACCTTCCTCGATCCGGACGGCCTGAAGCTCGCGCTCGTCGCGCATCCGCAGGATGACCCGCGCGATCCGTGGGACACGAAACTCGTCCCCGCCGAACACGCCATCCGCGGCCTGCACTCCGTCACGCTTTCGGTGTCCAAAGAGGACGCGACGGCCGGCATGCTCACCGACGGTCTCGGTCTGGCCTTCGAGCACCAGGAGAGCAATCGTCTGCGGTTCTCGGCCGGTGAAGGCGGCCCCGGCGCGCTCGTCGACGTCCTCGTGACGCCGGACGCCCCGCGCGGGCTGGTGGCGGCGGGCACCGTGCACCACGTCGCGTGGCGCGCCCCGGACGAAAAGACCCAGGCCGCCTGGCGTGACGAGCTGATCGACGACGGCGTGAACGTTACGTCCATTTTGGACCGTCAGTACTTCCGCTCGATCTACTTCCGTGAGCCGGGCGGCACCCTGCTCGAAGTCGCGACCGACGAACCCGGATTCGCGATCGACGAACCGCTGCTGGAACTCGGCCGCGCGCTGAAACTGCCGCCGTGGCTGGAGCCCAAGCGTGAGGACATCGAGGCCATGCTGCCGAAGCTGGACCTCCCGAGCGAGAACAACCCGGAAATCCAATGACCGGCTTGGACCACAAGTACGTCGAAGGATCACCGGACGCGCCGGTGCTGCTGCTCCTGCACGGCACCGGCGGCGGTCCGGACGATCTGGTGCCGATCGCGCGACGGCTGAGCCCCGGGTCGGCGCTGCTCGCGCCGGCCGGGCCGGTGTCGGAAAACGGTGCGGCACGGTGGTTCCGCCGGTTGGCGGAAGGCGTTTTCGATCACGAGGACGTCGTCTTCCGCGCGAACCAGCTCGCCGATTTCGTGGTCGGCGCGAGCGCGGACCACGAACTCGTGGGCAGGAGGCTGGTCGCCATCGGGTTTTCCAACGGCGCCAACATCGCCGCCGCGGTGACCTTGCTCCGACCGGACGCCGTCCGTGAGGCCGTGTTGTTCGCGGCGATGGCGCCCGTTCCTTCGCCGCCACAACATGATCTGTCCGGCACGCGGGTATTCCTGTCGAACGGCGAACGCGATCCGATGGCGCCGCTCGCGTCGGCGGACACGCTCGTCCGGGACCTGCGCGAGCGCTCCGCGGACGTCGTCGCACACCGCCATCCCGGTGGACATCAGGTGACGGACAACGGTTTGGTCGCGGCCGCGGGATGGCTCAACCCGTGACGGTGAGAGCAAAGTAGACGGACGTACCATCGTCCGATGACTAACGGCGACCTGGTCCGCGCCCAGGCCCTGCTCGAAAGGGTGCTCCTCGCGGACGGGCACAACGATCTGCCATGGGAGCTGCGGGTCACGACCGGACCGGATCCGGTCGAGGCCGTGGCGGGCACGGATCTCACGGTCCGGCAACCACATCTGCACACCGACTTCCCGAAGCTCGCCGAAGGCAGGCTCGGGATGCAGTTCTGGTCCGTCTACGTGCCTTGTCAGTACGAAGGACACAGCGCGGTCACGGCGGTCCTCGAACAGATCGAGATCGTGCACCAGATGGTCGAGCGTTACCCCGATCGCCTGGCGCTCGTCGACACGGCCGACGAAGCCGAAGCCGCGTTCCGCGACGGCAAGATCGCCTCGCTCCTGGGCGCCGAGGGCGGCCACAGCATCGCCGAATCCCTTGGCGTGCTGAGGATCCTGCGCCGCCTCGGCGTCCGCTACATGACGCTGACGCACAACTACAACACCACCTGGGCCGATTCCGGCACGGACGAGCCCGAGCACGACGGCCTCACCGACTTCGGTCGCGACGTCGTCCGTGAGATGAACAAGATCGGCATGCTGGTCGACCTCTCGCACGTCGCGCCGAGCACGATGCGCGACGCGCTGGAGGTCAGTTCCGCGCCGGTGATCTTCAGCCACTCCTCGTGCCGCGCGGTCAACGACCACCCGCGCAACATCCCCGACGACGTCCTGGAAACCCTGGCCGCCAAGGACGGTGTCGCGATGGTGACCTTCGTGCCGGGCTTCATCTCGCCGAAGGTCGCCGAGTGGGACGACCAGCTGCGCCAGGACATGGAAGCCGCCGGACAGGACTACCGGAACCTCGACCAGCGCACGAAGTTCACCGCGGAACGCGGCGGACCGGAGAAGCCGAAGGCGAGCATCGACGACGTCGTCGCGCATGTCGAGCACGCGCGTGAGGTGGCCGGTGTCGACCACATCGGGCTCGGCGGTGACTACGACGGAGTCGCGACACTGCCGGAGGGCCTCGAAGACGTTTCGAAGTACCCGGTGCTGTTCGCCGCGCTGCTGGAACGCGGCTGGAGCGAAGAGGACTGCGCGAAACTGGCCGGGAAGAACACCTTGCGCGTACTGCGCGCGGCGGACGAGGTCACCCGTTCGGACGCTTGAGGGCGCGATCAACGCCACTTCGGCGGACACTGTCCTGCATGACGCAGCCGCACGAGGGTGCCGCCGAGGTTCCGGTCGAGCCCGTCACGCCGCCCGAAACCGCTGGCGGCGCACGCCACAGCGGTAAGTTCGACGCCGTCCCGAAGCTCAAGCGCACGCGGGTGAGCGGCACCTGGATCGCCGTCATCGTGGCGTTGGTCGTGCTGGTGTTCCTGCTCGTGTTCATCCTGCAGAACCAGGACACGGCCACCGTGCACTTCCTCGGCATGTCCGGCAGCATGCCGCTGGCCGTCGCGATGCTGTTCTCCGTGATCGCGGGCGGCGCGGTGGTCGCGCTCGTCGGCGGCGCCCGGATCCTGCAGCTGCGCAAACAGGCCAAGAAGTCCCGTCACCTGCAGCGCTGACCTGAGCTGGGCTGAACTGAGCTGAAGGACGCTTTCGTCGCATGCGATGCGACGAAAGCGTCCTTCACCGCGTCTTATGCGGTGAAGGGCCCTTTCAGCTCACGATGATCGACGTCATCCCGAGCAAGAGGCCGCAAACGTTTTCGTCACCTTTGACGGTGACCCGGTCCAGGTCCGCGGGGTTCCGGGTGCACAGCCGCCAGAAGGTGTCCGCGTCCGTCGTCACCGAGGCCAGCGGCGAGCGTGACGTCGGCGCGACGCGGTCGATCTCCCAGCCCGCGGCGGTCCGCTGAGCCGTCCACTTCCCGCCGCCCTGGCCGGTGACGGTGTAGACGACCTGCCTGCCCGGTCGCGCGTCGACGTCGCGCAGGGTGTGCGGCAGTGCCCGCATGAAGGTGTCGACCACCGGCCCGCGGAACTCCCGCTCGTCGAGCGTCCGCGCGCCCACGGCCTCGCGGATCTGCTGCTGGTGCACCCAGAACTCGGTGTACTCGCGGGCGACGTCGAGCCAGACCGGCGCCGGTTCGTCCCCGGCCCAGCTCACCGGCTCGCCGACGGCGTCGAGGTCGGCGCGGCCCCACATCTCGGCGATCTGCGAGGTGCTGTCCACGAGCATCGCGAAGAGCACTTCGGGGGACAGCCGACGGCACGCGACGACCCATTCGTCGTTGATCCGGTCGATGAAGTCGCCGAGCCGCTCGCCCGCGCGGGGCGCCGTCATCCGGTAGTCGTCACGGTCGCGCGAGAGCCTGCCGAGTTTGCCGCCGAGGATGTGGGCGGCGAGGTCGTGCACCGTCCAGCCCGCGCACACCGTCGGCGCGGCCCACTGCTCCGCGTCGAGTCCGGTCAGCACGTCGAGCAGGGCCTGCTCCTCCCGCGCGAACAGCGGGAGGACGTCGAGCGGCGGACCCCAGCGCGTGAAGCTCATGGTGACCATCCAAACACTCTCGTCGATCACAATTTCGGCCATTCGGCCTACTCGCAGGTAGCATCAGCGCGAACGCGAGGGGAGTGCCCGTGAGCAACGATCGACCCACCGGTGACGACCTGGCCGCTTTCGCCAAACGCGCGGGGCGGCTGGCGGGCTGGGCCGCCCGTACCGGGATGGAGTACACACGCAAGCTTCCCGGCGTCGACCTCGCCGAGCAGGTGATCAAACAGGGTGAGCGGCAGCTGCTTTCGGAGCTGCGCCGCCGTCTCGACGAGGTCGACGACCCGTACCACGCCGCGCTCACCGCCGCGTCCGCGATGAACCGGCCCGACGCCGACGGCTCGCGCCCGGTCGAAGCGACCATCACCCTCGTGCACACGCGCACCCAGCTCGAACCACTCCGCGCGGCGATGGCCGAACTGCTCAACCATTCGATCGGCTTCGGCCGCGAACGGGCCCGCGAGTACCTCTACGCGATCATCCTGCGGCAGTTGACGCCGGACGAGGCCCGCATCCTTTCCGCGCTTTCCGACGGCTCGCCGTTCCCCGCCGTCGACGTCGCCGAGCGGACCAACCTCGGCGGAGCCGGGCGGTTCGTGCTGCGCAACGCCTCCACCGTCGGCAAGGCCGCCGGGGTGTCGCTGCCCGACCAGGTGCCCGGTTACCTCACCCGGCTGATCGGGCTGGGCCTGGTCGAGCTGGACGAAGAGGTGCCCTCGCTGGAGACGCAGTACGAGATCCTGCTGACCGACGAGACCGTCCGAGAGGCGGAGAAGTCGGTCAAGCGGGCGAAGTTCGTCAAGCGCACGGTCCACATTTCCCGGCTCGGCGCCCAGTTCTGGCAGGCCTGCGACCCGAGCGCCGGCTGAACCCGGCATGGGCGCGTTCTTCGAGCGGATCCTCGCCGATTTCGCCCAGCACTGGCCGATCTACGTCTCCATCCCGGTCGTCGCCGCGCTGATCGGCTACACCACCAAACTCGTCGCGATCCGGATGATGTTCCAGCCGGTCGAGTTCATCGGGATCAAACCGTTCCTCGGCTGGCAGGGCATCGTGCCCAAACGCGCGGCGCGGATGGCGAGCATCGCCTGCGACACGATGACCGAGCAGCTGATCAAACCGGCGGAGGTCGTCGCCAGGCTCGATCCGCAGCGCATCGCCAAGGAGATCGAAAAACCGCTGCAGGCCGCCGTCGAGGACATCGTGCGCGACGTCGCCGCGCACTACCAGCCGGGGCTGTGGGAATCGCTGCCCGTGCGGGTGCAGCGGCTGGTGATCCAGCGCGTCCAGGCCGAGTCGCCGAAGATGGTCGCCGCCGTGCTGGAGCTGATCAAGTCCGATGTGGACAGTGTGTTCGACCTCAAGGGCATGGTGGTCACCGCACTGGTCAAGGACAAACGGCTGCTGAACCGGATCTTCCAGGAGGCGGGCGACAAGGAGTTCAAGTTCATCGCCCGCTCCGGCATCGTCTTCGGCGGGCTGATCGGCGTGATCCAGATGATCGCGTGGGTGCTGTTCAAGTTCCCGCTCATCATGCCGCTGTTCGGTCTCTTCACCGGCTGGTTCACCGACTGGCTCGCGCTGCGGATGATCTTCTACCCGCTCGAAGAGCGCCGGTACTTCGGCGTGCGCTGGCAGGGCCTGTTCCTGAAGCGGCGCGGCGAGGTCGCGGAGGCGTACGGCGCGCTGATCGCGAAGGAGATCATCACCCCGCACAACGTGATCGAGGCGGTGCTGCACGGGCCGCTGTCGGACCGGGTCCTCGGCCTGATCCAGCGTCAGCTCGACGCGCAGCTCGGCCGCCGCGTCGGCGTCGGGAAACCGCTGGTGGTGTTCGCCGTCGGCAGCAGGCGGTATCAGGACATGAAGCTGAACATCGCCGAGAAGATCATGGACAAGCTGCCGGAGACCATGCGGTACATCGAGGACTACGCGAACGACGCGATGGACATCCGGAACGTGCTGGTGACCAAGATGAAGGAGCTGTCGCCGCGCGAGTTCGAAGGGCTGCTGCGGCCGGCGTTCCAGCAGGACGAATGGATCCTGATCGCGACCGGCGCCGTCCTCGGTTTCGCCGTCGGTGAGGCCCAGGTGCTCCTCCTGGAACACTTCGCCGCCTGACCCCGCGCCCGCACCCCACAAGCATTTCGTCCTCTGGATGCGGTAGTTCGGGATACGAACTACCGCATCCAGAGGACGAAATGCGGGTCGTTGCCCTTATGGGCGAACGAAGTCCGGCACCATCGGCGGTACACCGGCTCGCCCATCCGGTCTAGAGTGCCCTCTGCACAAAGCCTTGGGGAGGGCGCATATGGCCGACGCGGGGAGTCCGTGGCCGCAGGAGATCCGGCTGGCGATGACCATGGTGGGCGGGGCGAGCCTCGCGGTCTGGATGGGCGGGGTCGCCACCGAGACCTCGCATCTGCTGCAGGCGTCGAGAACACCGGAATCGACGAGTCCGTACCGGACGCTGCTCGATCTGCTCAACGCCACCGTCTCGCTCGACGTGCTCACCGGCACGAGCGCGGGCGGGATCAACGCGGCGTGCCTCGGGCTGGCCGAGGCGTTCCGGTCGAGTCCGCAGGTCCTGCGTGACACCTGGATCAGCACGGGCTCGCTCGACAACCTGATCCGTGACCCCGCCGAGAAGGAACCGAGGTCGCTGCTCAACGGCGACCGCGTGCTCCTGGGGGACCTCAAGGAGGCGCTGCACCGGATCACCGACAAGGCGACGGTGAAACCCGAGTGTCCCGACATCACCGTGCTGCTCACCGGCACGATGATCGACGGCGAGACGACCAGGTTCGACGACGCCCTGGGAAATCTCGTGCGGGACACCGAACATCGCCTGCTGTTCCGATTCGATGGTCCTTTGTGGACAAAAGACGTGGTGGGCCCGCTCGCGCTCGCGGCCAGGTCCACCGCGTCGTTCCCCGGCGCGTTCGAACTTTCCCGGATGCCGATCGGCGAGAAGACCGGGCCACTGCACCCGGACATGCGCGCCTACACCGACGTCACGAGGTCGCATTGGCTGACCGACGGCGGGGTGCTGCTGAACAAGCCGTTGCGCCCGGCGCTGCGTGAGATCTTCGAACGGCAGTCGCATTCGGACGTCCGGCGGTTGCTGCTCTACGTG
Source organism: Amycolatopsis orientalis DSM 40040 = KCTC 9412 (assembly GCF_000478275.1). Classification (GTDB taxonomy): domain Bacteria; phylum Actinomycetota; class Actinomycetes; order Mycobacteriales; family Pseudonocardiaceae; genus Amycolatopsis; species Amycolatopsis orientalis. The sequence goes on along the minus strand of NZ_ASJB01000083.1, from coordinate 479,359 downwards.
GTACCGACGGCGGAACGCGAAGCCGAGCGGCTCGAGGTCGACCCGGACCGGCCGCCGCTGCTGGGCAGCGCGATGAGCAAAGTCGTCGGCACCGTGCTGAGCCAGACGATCAGCGCCGAACTCGAGGACCTGACCCGGCACAACGACGCCGTCGTCCGGACCAGGGGAACCCGGGTCTCCCTTGCCGCGATGGGGGTTCGCGGCGGCCCCGACACGCTCGTCGACCAGCGGCTGATGAACGACTACCGCGATCGCCGGGTGCAGGAGGACGCCGCCGTGCTGGTCCGCGAGGCGACCCGCAGGTTGTCACTGTCCGATGTGGAGGATCCGGACCGCCAGTGGGCGTCGGGGACGGCGGCGCAGCTGCGCGCGGCCGCGGCGTCGGGATTGCGCGACGGCCTGCCCACCGAGCCGCCGAAGGACACTTGCGAGCTGGAAGACCTGGTCGCCTTCCGCACCACCGCGCTGGACGATTCGGTGGCCACCGGGATCCAGCTGGTGAACGCGGGTTTCCGCCTCGATCCGACGCCGGATCAGGCGGTGCAGCTCAACCGCTGCCGGGTGCTGCTGCACGAGGCACGCCACAAGGCCGCGCGGGGCAAACGGCTCGCGAGCTGGGTCGCCGAACAGAACCCGCCGCCCGCCGACGTCACGCTGGCCGCCTGGATCGAGGGCCTCGCCAAGGAATGGGCGGCACTCGGGCGTCCGGACACGCTGAAGGAGGCGTGGCCGCTGGTGGTCGCGGCGCTCCGGCAGGCGACGCCGATCCTGTTGCCGCTGGCCAAGGCGAAACCGGACACCGAAGCCGCCGACACGGTCAGCACGCTGGTCGCCTGGACCGGGCTCACCGCCGACGGCGAAAGCGCCACGGATCCGATCGTCACCTCGCGGCTGGTGCGGCTGCACATCGCGACCCGCGGGCTGCTCGCGCAGGCGCCGTCGGTCGATCAGCGGGTCGACCTCGTCCAGGTGAGCGCGGATTCGCGGACGCTGCTGGACATGAGACGGCGCCGCTCCTGGGACAAGCTCACCGGGATGCAGGCCGACTACTTCGGCGCGTTCTACAAGGCGTCGTGGCGCGCCAACGACTGGATGTGGGGCCGGGTCGACGGCGCGGGCTGGCTGATCCAGTGCCTGCTCGATCCGAAACGCCTGCGGCTGCTGCGTGACGTCGTCGGCCCGGAGGCCTTCCGCGGGCAGGTCCGGGACGCGTTCCGGAAGATCGGCTGGCGGCAGCCGGATACCGGAGACGGGCTGTCCCAGGAGGAAGCGGAATCCCTGCGCGGGCAACTGGCCGCCGAACTGGCCTTCCTCGGCCTCGACGGCGAACTCGGTGACGTGGCAGGGAAGGCCGCCCTGCCGATCAGCATGCCGGTGACCGCGATGGTGCTCGCCAGGGCCCGGCAGCTGGAAATCGCGCGCGAGGAACTGCCCTGCGTCGGACTCCACTGTGGACACGACGTGAAAACGGCCAAGGGGAACGGGAAACCCTCGGAACGGTTCAGGAAACTCGTCGAGAACGCGCCGGAAACCGACGAGCAGACGCAGCATGCGTTCCAGGCGTGCCAGGTCTCCGGCGAGCGGTTCGAACACGAACGCGGGACCATGCTGCTGACGAAGACGCTGGTCAAGGCGGGTGCCGCCGGGATCAACGCGGCGGCGGGGGCGACGCGGGTGCCGAAATCGGTACAGCCCGCCGCCACCTTCGCGCGGGCCGCGGGCCGCAGCGCGTGGTGGATCACACGCGGCGCGGCCACCCTGCCGTCCCCGTGGAACGTGCTGGCCGCACTCATCACCGTGCTGGCCGGGTTCGTCCTCGGTGGACAGGGCGGCCCGGTCCTGCAATGGGTCGGCGTCCCGGTGGCCGCGGGCGCCATCGTGTTCCTGGTGGTCAGCCTGATGACCCTGCGCAGGACGTGGCGCATGGTGCTGACGGTGCTGGGGGTGCTGGCGGGAGCCGCGTTGCTGTTCGCCGCGTTCCTGCCCCCGGTCCGCGACCCGCTGTTCGGCTGGCTCGGCGACGTCGTCGCGGGCTGGCGGCGCGGCGAGGCGCCGGTCTGGTGGCTGGTCGTCTGCCTGCTGGTGCTGCTGCCCGCCGTTTGGACGCCACTCGGTTCGATCGCCGGGCGCAGACGGCGTCGTGAATAGCGGAATCGGGCGCCGAATCGCGCGCTGACCCTGCGACGGGATGGTGACGGTTGGTATCGTCACGTGCAGTGAGACCGCATCGAAGCGGCCTTACCCACAAGTGCTGCGCTTCAAACGTTACCGTTACCTTTGTCACGTGTGTTTCGGGGTTGTTGCAGGTAGCCGCGCTGTCGTCAGCGCGCTGATCTGACCTCGCCCGAATCCTCCGGTACGTTTCTTGGACATGTCCGGAAAGCACTTGATCGAATCTCCGACCAAGGCGGATGGTGCCGCGCTCTGGAGAATCGCCCGCGATTCGAAGAAGCTCGATCTCAACTCGTCCTACGCCTATTTGCTGTGGTGCCGGGATTTCGCCGACACCTCGGTGGTGGCCAAAGTCGACGGTACCCCCGTCGGCTTCGTACTCGGATATCGGAAGCAGGACACCGGGTTCGTCTGGCAGGTGGCCGTCGACGCGTCCCAGCGGGGAAAAGGGCTGGCCGGGGCGTTGCTCGACGAGCTGTTCGACCGGCTGGTCGCCCAGGGCGTCCGGTACCTCGAGACCACGATCACTCCGGACAACGAGGCTTCGATCCGGTTGTTCGCCTCGTTCGCCAAGCGGTGGGACACCGACTTGGAACGCCGGGATCTGTTCTCCGCGACGGATTTCCCGGCCGAGGACGGAACGCATGAGCAAGAGGATCTGTACCGAATCGGTCCGCTCAGCAGTCGATAGAACGTAAAACCGGGGATCCCAGGGAGAAAGAAAACGTCATGAGCATTTTCGAGGAACTCGAATCCGAAGTACGCAGTTACAGCCGTGGCTGGCCCGTGGTGTTCGACAGGGCGCAGGGAAGCTACCTGTACGACGAAGACGGCAAGGCCTACCTCGACTTCTTCGCCGGGGCCGGCGCGTTGAACTACGGGCACAACAATCCGGCGCTCAAGCGGGCCCTGATCGACTACATCGCGCGCGACGGCGTCACGCACGCGCTCGACATGTTCACCGTGGCCAAGCGGGACTTCCTCCAGACGTTCAAGGAGAAGATCCTCGCGCCGCGCGATCTGGACTACAAGGTCGTCTTCCCCGGCCCCGGTGGCGCGAACGCGGTCGAGGCCGCGCTGAAGCTCGCGCGCAAGGTGACCGGCAAGGAAGCCGTCATCAACTTCACCAACGCCTTCCACGGGATGACGCTGGGCGCCCTGTCGGTGACCGGTAACTCGATGAAGCGCGGTGGCGCGGGCGTCCCGCTGGTGCACGCCACCCCGATGCCGTACGACAACTACTTCGACGGCTCCATCCCGGACTTCCTCTACTTCGAGAAGCTGCTCGGCGACTCCGGCAGCGGCCTGAACGAGCCCGCCGCCGTGATCGTCGAAGGCGTGCAGGGCGAGGGCGGCATCAACGCCGCGCGCATCGAGTGGCTCAAGGCCCTCGACGACCTGTGCAAGAAGCACGGCATCCTGCTGATCCTCGACGACGTCCAGATGGGCTGTGGTCGCACCGGGCCGTTCTTCAGCTTCGAGGACGCCGGCATCAAACCCGACATCGTCTGCCTGTCGAAGTCCATCGGCGGCTACGGCATCCCGATGGCGCTGACGCTGATCCGCCCCGACCTCGACGTCTGGGAGCCCGGTGAGCACAACGGCACCTTCCGCGGCATCAGCCCGGCGTTCGTCACCGCGACCGAGGCGCTGCGCGTCTACTGGAACGACGACGAGCTGGAGAAGTCGACCAAGGCCAAGGGCGAGCGCATCGCCGCCGCGTTCCAGGGCATCGTCGAGGCGTACCCGGACGCGAACCTGCTCGCGAAGGGCCGCGGTCTGGCCCGGGGTCTCGAGTTCGCCAACGGCGACCTCGCGGGCAAGGTCTGCGCCGCCGCGTTCGAGCGCGGGCTGCTGATGGAGACCTCCGGCCCCGACGGCGAGGTCATGAAGCTGCTGCCGCCGCTGACCTTGACCGACGACGAACTCACGAAGGGCCTGTCGATCATCGACGAGGCCATCGCCACCGTCCTGAACTGACTGTCCGTACCAGGAAGAAAGAAGGAGTTTTCCTTTGCTTGTCAGAACACTCGACGAGGTCACCGACACCGACGCCGACATCAAGACCCCGAACTGGCGCAGCAAGCGCATCGTGCTGGCCAAGGAGGGCGTCGGTTTCTCGGTGCACGAGACCACGCTCTACGCCGGGACGGTCAACGACTTCTGGTACGCGAACCACATCGAGGCGGTCTTCATCACCTCCGGTGAAGGCGAGCTCGAGAACACCGCGACAGGCGAGGTGTTCCAGCTGAAACCGGGCACCCTGTACCTGCTGAACGACCACGACAAGCACCAGGTCCGGCCGAAGACCGAGATCAAGTGCGTCTGCGTGTTCAACCCGCCCATCACCGGCCGTGAGGTCCACGACGAAAACGGCGTGTACCCGCTCGTCACCGAACCCTGAGATCGCTCGAGGAGGCGACTGCATTGACGCTGACCGATACCCGAGTCGACGACAGCTACCCGACCCGCATCACGGGTAAGCCCGAACATCTGCCCCGCACCCACCCCACCGTCTGGGGTACCGAAGCCGACGGCCCGATCGACGCGGCGACCCTCGCCAACCACGACGCCCGCGGCTACACCGTCGTCGACCAGCTGTTGTCGCCTGGCGAGGTCCAGACGTACTGGCAGGAACTCGTCCGCCTGTCGTCGGGGGACCATCGCGACGACGAGCGCGTCATCACCGAGGCCAAGACCGGTGAGGTCCGCTCCATCTTCGATGTCCACGAGACCAGCGAGCTGATCGCGGAACTCGTCCGCGACCCCCGTGTGCTCGACCGGGCCCGGCAGATCCTCGGCTCCGAGGTCTACATCCACCAGAGCCGCGTGAACTACATGCCCGGCTTCAAGGGCACCGGGTTCTACTGGCATTCGGACTTCGAGACCTGGCACGCCGAGGACGGCATGCCCGCGCCCCGGGCGGTCAGCTGCTCGATCGCGCTCACCGACAACTACCCGTTCAACGGCGGGCTGATGGTGATGCCGGGATCGCAGCGGACCTTCGTCCAATGCGCCGGGGAAACCCCCGAAGACAACTACAAGAGTTCACTGAAAGAGCAGCGCGTCGGCGTTCCCAGTGAGGATGACATCACCAAACTCGCCGCGGAATACGGAATCGACCAATTCACCGGGCAGGCCGGTTCGGCGCTCTGGTTCGATTCGAATGTGATGCACGGTTCGTCGAACAACATCACGCCGTACCCGCGCTCGAACATCTTCGTCGTTTTCAACAGCGTCGAGAACGCCCTGCGGGAACCGTTCGCCGCGATCGAACCGCGTCCGGCGTTCATCGCGGGCCGCGACTCGACCCCGCTGACGCGCTGACGGAACCGCAGGTAGCGAAGGCCATGACGGGGCGCTTGTAGCTCTTGGTGTGCGCCCTGTTACGTTGTCGCCACGTGAGGGGGCCAGTGGGCTCGCTCACGTAGGTGTTGTCGACGGCCGTACGGGTTCTTCGCTCGGGGTGAGCCCACCCGGACGGACGTGGACGCCGATGTCCGGTGTGGGTCGCGCCCCCAGGCGGCCCAAATCGGACATCCCCCGGCTCCGTGCCCCATCAGATCGGGACTGATGGGCACGGAGCCTTTTTGGTCTCGTGAGTGGTAAAGACGGTTCTAACCGTCTTTACCACTCACGAGATTTCTCTTCGCGAGGTAGGTTGGCTACTCCGGTAAGGGGAGAGATCGGGGGAGGGGGCTTGTCATGGGCGAAAGCGGCTCCCCCGCTCGGTTCCAGCTCCTCGGTCCCGTGCGGCTCCTCGACGGCGAGCGGCCGGTCCCCGTCGGCGGTCCCGGTGTCCGCGGTCTGCTCGCCCTACTGGCGCTGAAGGTCAACAAGGTCGTCGCGCTCGACGAGATCATCGACGCGCTGTGGGGCCACGACCCGCCCGCCACCGCCCGCACGATCGTCCACGGCAACGTCTCCCACCTGCGGCGCGTACTCCGCGACATCCAGGGCGACCATCCGCTCGGTGCCCAGATCCTCACCGCGCCGCCTGGCTACCAGCTCACCGTCGACCCCGGCCGGATCGACGTCCACCGCGCCCGGTCGCTGCTGGAGCGGGCCTCCGCCGAGGATCCGGAGAAGGCGTCCGAACTGCTCGCCGAGGCCCTCGCGCTCTGGCAGGGCCCCGCGCTCGCCGGCGTGCCGGGTTCGGTCCGCGCGCCCGAACTGGAGGATCTGCGCCTCGCCGTCCACGGCGCCCGGGTCGACGCGGATCTCGAACTCGGCAGGCACGCGGAACTGATCGTCGAACTCAGCCCGCTGGTCCGGGCCGGTCCGCTGGCCGAACGCACGGCCGGGCAGCTGATGCGCGCGCTGTACCACGCCGGTCGTCGCGGTGACGCGCTCGAGCTGTACCGCACGGTCTCGCGGGCGACCCTGCGCACTCTCGGCGTCGAGCCCGGCGCGGAGCTGCGCTGGCTGCACGAGCGGGTGCTCAACGACGACCTGCCGGACAAGGTCGTCACGGAGCCGAAACCCGAGCAGTCCGTGACGCCGGTGCAGCAGCTGCCGCCCGCCGTGCCGAACCTCGCCGGACGCGAAGCCGATCTCGACTGGCTCGACGAACTGGCCGACCGCGCCGAAGCCGGCGAGACGGCCGTCGGCGTGGTCAGCGGGACCGCCGGGATCGGCAAGAGCAGCCTGGTGGTGTGGTGGGCGCATCGCGCCGCCCGCCGCTTCCCCGACGGCATCCTCTTCGCCTCACTGCGCGGTTTCGACCCGCACCACCCGCCGCTGGAACCCGCCGAACTGCTCACCCAGTTCCTGCTCGGTCTCGGTGTCCCGGCCGAGGGCATCCCCGACCAGGTCCACGAACGCGTCGCGCTCTACCGCTCGATGATCGCCGGGCGCCGCATGCTGGTGATCATCGACAACGCCCGTACCGCCGAGCAGGTGCGGCCACTGCTGCCGCCGGGTTCGCGGTCGATGGCCCTGGTGACCAGCCGCTCCCGGCTCGACGGGCTCGCCGTGTCCAACGCCGCCAAACTGCGCGTCCTCGGCACGCTCGCGCCCGGTGACGCCGTCCGGCTGATCGAGGAGCTGGCCGGGCCTGCCGGATTCGACCTCAACCACGCGCTCGCCCGGCTCTGCGGCTATCTCCCGCTCGCGCTGCGGATCGCGGGCGCCCGGCTCGCCGCCAGCGCGCAGTGGTCCGCGCAGGATCTGGTCGACGAACTCGGCAACGAACGGACCAGGCTCGCCGCGCTCGACGTCGAGGGCCCGGAAGACGGGATCCGCGCGGCGTTCGACGTGTCGTTCCGCGGGCTGCCCGCCGAAGTCGCGGACACCTTCCTGCGGCTCGGCGTGGTCCAGTGCGTCTCGGCCGGTTCGCATCTCACGGCCGCCATCGGCGGGATCACCGTGGCCGAGGCGCGGCGGCATCTGCGGGTGCTCGCCGCGCACAACCTGCTCGCCGAGACCGGTCGCGACGCCTTCGTCTCGCACGACCTCGTCCGGCTCTATCTCCGCGAGCTGGCGGAGAACGAACTCGACGAGGCCGACCGTGACGACGTGCTGACGCGTTCCGTGCGGTACTACCAGGCCGTCGCCGACCGGGCCCGGCGGAAGATGCTCCGGATCGTCGACCCGCTCGATTTCACCGGCCTGCTCGCCGACGCGCGGATGCCGCCGCTGAACTCCTTCGACGAAGCACAGGACTGGTTCGCCGCGGAATGGGGGAACCTGCTGGAGGTTCTCGAAGCCGCCCGCGCGGCCGGCCGCCATGGCGATGTGTGGCGGCTGGCCAGGGTCGCGCACACCTATCGCGCGGTCTATCCGCTGCTGGACGAGTGGACGCGGCTGGTCGAGATCGGCCTGGAGGCCGCCGAGCGGTCCGGTGACGTCCTCGGCCGCTGCTGGATGCTGATCTCGCGGTGCGCCATCGCGCTCACCTTCGAACTGCCTCAGGGCTGCCTCGCCGACGCCGAACGCGCGCTGGAACTCGCCAGGGCGATCGGTGACAACCGGTTGATGGTCTCGGCGAACATCCACCTCGGCTCCGCGCTGACCCTGCTGGGACGGCACGACGACGCCATCGCGACGTTGCGGCAGGCGGTCGAGGAGACCGACCGGACCGGCGACCTCGAACTGCGCGGGCAGGCGCTCAACAACTGCGCGGAGGCCGAAAAGCGGGCCGGGCGGTTCATCGAGGCGATCGGGCACCAGGTCGCCTCGCTGGAGATCGACCGGACCCTCGGCGATGAAAGTTACGTCGTCGTCTCGCTGAACAACCTGGCCGAACTGAGCATGCGGATCGGCGAACTCGCCGCCGCCGAGCGGTACGTGTGGGAGGCCGTCGATCTGACGATCAGCAGGCGGTTCGTCCTCCAGGAGGGCGTACTGCGGCTGACGCTGGGCAGGGTGCTGCGGGCCGGGTCGGATGTGGACGGTGCCCGCGAGCAGTTCGCGCTCGCGCTGAAAATCCTCTCCGACGCCAATCCCAAGCTAGCCGGGCTGGTCCGGGGAGAACTCACGGACCTCGGCGAAGGTCCGTGAGTGATCCTTAGCGGATTCTTAGTGGCCTCGGCCCTCTCGCGCGTAGGGTCCGGTTCGGCGCCGATCGAGCCCTAGGGGAGGGGCAGCGGTACGGATCGGTGCCCGGGCGGACCCCCGGCGGGGTCCGCCCGAAGAGCCGCCAGGAGCGGCTCGTGGCGGTCCGGCCGGTGGAGGTGGGGGCGATACCGGCCGGCCGCCAGGCGGCTTCCTCCGCGTTTCGTCCTCTGGATGCGGTACTTGCGCGTGCAACTACCGCATCCAGAGGACGAAACGCGAGGGCTGGGCGGGCGTCGGGCCGGGCGGGTGTCAGCCGGTGTTCGCGGTGCAGAGCGCGATCGTCTGGCCCTTGTTCTCCGCGACCTTCCGGCCGTTGACCAGGATCGAGCAGGCGATCTGGTTGCTGACCGACGAGTTCCGGGTGTCCGCGGTGACGGTGAGCAGATAGTCGCCCGAATTGAAGGACGCCGTGCCGCGCCATTCGTCGGTGCTGGCGGGCGTCGTCTCGGTCCGCTGGTCGTTGAGCGAGCCGTACCGGACGGTCGCGCCGCCGGACGCGCTGACGACGAACTCGACCCGGTTCTTGTCGCCGGAGACCGCCGGGATGTGCAGTCCCGACTCGCCGGTAGCGAAGAAGTTGGTGTAGACCAGTAACCCGCCCGCGGCCAGCAGACCGGCGATGGAAAGCGCGAGGCCCGCCACCCCCATTCCCTTCTTGTCCGCTTCACCCTTCTTGATTTTGACCAAACCGATCACGGAAAGGGTTATCCCGATTACGGCGAGCGGCCAGGCGGCGATCCCGGCGAGGGGGACGAAGGCGACACCGAGCGCCGCCAGTCCGACCAGGAAACCGGCGATGACCAGGCCGTTCTTGGGCTTCCGGTGCCGGGTTCCCTGGGTGGCGAACCCCGGGCCGTAGCGGGTGGCCGGCGGGTGCGGGAGTGGTGGATCGGTCGGCATACATGCCCTTTCGGAGGCTTCCGTCCGAAGACGTTAACCCATCGTTCGGGGCAATGGCCGAAATTGTTACCTGCCGGAAAAAGTCATCATTCAACGATGATCATGCGGTTATCGATATTTTCTGACGAGAATTGTGGCATCGCCGAATATCGGAAACCCGATCACTGATCGAACAGGCTGACTTCCGGGGTGATCTCGAGCAGTTCGTGCACCGGGCGGCCGCGGCGGCCGTCGATGGTCGTGGTGCGCACGACGCGCAGTCGCGCGGTCACCGGCCGGTCCAGGTTCTCCTTGATCTCGTCGAGCAGATCCGGCGCGACCGCGCCCTGGATCGTGCCGCCCGATTCGCGTTCGAGATAGAAGATCCGGCGCCGGGTACGGACGCCGTCCAGCCTGCCGCTGACCGTCTCGTAGCCGACGGCCTCCCGCGACTCGCGCAGGCTCCCGGAGAGGATCCTGGCCTGTTCGGTGGTCATGCTGCGGGTCAGTTCGTCGCCCGCGGTCGGGGTCAGCGCCATGCCGATCCCGGCGTGTTTGCTGACCGCGTTGACGATGTCGCTGACCGCGTTGCGGACGGTGTCGCGCTGCAGCAGCACCGCGTCCAGCGCGCCGTCGTCGGAACCGTTGGCGGGCAGGAAGTCGCACAGTTCCTTGACCGCGCGTTCGGACAGCGACTCGATCCCGTCGTGGATGAGCGCGTCGTCGAGCGCCGGTTCGGGGAAGCCGAAGAAGATCGCGTTGCCCGCCTGGCCGCGCTGGATCAGCGGCGCCTTCTCGCGGTCCGCGGGCTGGACGATGGTCACCTCGCCCGACGGGTTACGGATGATGTGCCCGATCTTCGCCGTCGCGTCCTGCAGCGCGCGGCTGATGTCGGAGAAGGTGTACGCGTCGAGATGCGACTCGCCGATCACGGACACGCGGAGCAGCGGGGAACGGGACGTCCGCTCGAACTTCGCGTACGCGGCCATCGCCGACGCGCGGGCGAGGTCGTCGAGCCAGGTGCCGCCGGGGATCTCGTCGGCGATACGCCGGAATTCGTTCCTCACCAGATCACTTCCGGAATACCCCTGCCATCCGCTGCCCATACTTCCTCCCAGATCTCCTCGTCGCCGGGGCGGCAGAGGAAGCCGTCGAGCATGCCGCCGACGGGCTGGACCTGGTCGAGGTACATGGCGGGCTGGCCGACGATGACCCCCTGCAGCGTCAGCAGGCCGTACAGCGCCGAGCGGCCAGCCCCGTCGAGCCGTTTGAGCGCGCCCCATTCGTCCGGGACCAGCACCACGTCGAGACTCCGCGGTGCGTGCGCGGTCCTGGCGGTCAGATCGCCGCCGATCCACGCGCGGCCGGTCGGCATGATCCGCCGGGCGACACCCAGGTAGCTGTTCAGCGCGCTGAACAGGATTTCGCGGTCGTTCTGATGCGGTGCGTCGAACACCAGCCGCTCGTAGACGTCGGCGAGATCGGCGGGATGGCGGCCCGGAGGCAGCAGGTTGTGCGGCGTCCAATAGGGGAGCGCCAAATCGGAGCCTCCTTCGTGTGCCGGGGCTCCCGATCGACGAAACTTACCCGGCTTCACGCTCACAGTGCGTAGCCGAATTTACCAGGCGGGTGTCAGCCGCCCTGCCCCGGCCGGTGCTCCGACGCGCGGCCGCCGGGTGGCCAGTCTTCGTCACTCGGCCAGACCGGCTCGGGTTCGCGGCCGTGGTCGCCGTTCCGGACGGCCGGTTCCGGCTCGTCCGCGTGGTAGACCCGCGCCGGCCGGACCGGTTCCGGGGTCAGCTGACCCTCGCGGTGACCTTCCGGCTCCTGGTCGTACGGCTCGTCGTCGTCGTGGACCCGCGCGGGCGGGAGGAACTGCGTCTGCTCGGCCGCCAGCGGCAAGGGCTCGGGCTCGGGTCGGGGTTCGGCGTAGACCGGGACGGCGCGTTCCGGCTCGCGGACCTCCGGCTCGTGGGCCGCCTGCTCGCGCCGGTCGCCGCGCATCATCAGCCAGGTGACGCCGCAGCCGAGGGCGAAGGAGATGAGCAGCCAGAGCCAGATCTGCCCGAAGAGCCAGAGCATTCAGCCATCACCTCTGTTCGGCCGTGATGTCGACGCGGCGGCCCTCGCCACTCGCGCCGTCGGAGGTCTTGCGTTGGGTGGAGTACGCCTGGTCGCGTTTGACCCCGTTGCGTTCCAGCAGCCGTTCCACCGTTTTCGCGCGGTTCAGCGACAGCTTCTTGTCCGAACCGGACGCCACCTGCCCGGTGATCCGGAACCTCAGGTCGGCGGGCGCGTCCGTGAGCAGCTTCGCGATCTCCAGCGCACCGCGTTCGCCGTCCGCGGTCAGTTCGGTGGTGTCGGGTTCGAAGGTGATCGGCGTGGCCGTCAGCAGACGGTCGATCTCGGCCTGGAAACCGGCCTTGTCGGTCGGCTTGGCCGACGTCGGGCTCGGGCTGGGCGGCGTGCTCGGCGGAGCGGGCGGCGGGTTCGACGGCTCGCCGCTGGTCGTCACCGGACCGGCGGGCGGGGCGGTGTCGCCGGAGATCTCGACCGTGCGGACGCCGTCGATCCGCTGGATGGCGTCGATCGCCTGTGCGGCCTTGTCCGGCGGGAAACCGCTGAGGTTCGCGTCGCGGCCGGAGAAGCTCACCTGGCCGCCGGAGACACCGACGTCGGCGAGGGCGTCCTTCGCGCGCGCTGTCAGCTCGGCCTCGATGTCGTCCGAGGCCGACCAGACGGAAATCGCCGTCAAGGCGAGCGTGACCAGCAGCGCTGTAGGCAGCAAGCGGCTCCAGCGTGTACCGGGCATGAAGGGACTGTAAGCCGCGTCCGGCCGGTTAGCGAACCGAGTGACACCGATCGCCCCTATCGGGCTCAGCGCCAGGAGAGCTGAAGGGCGCTTTCCCCGCATGCGATGCGGGGAAAGCGCCCTTCACTGCGTGAGATGCGGGGAAAGGGCCCTTCAGCTCGCGTGGTGGTGAATCTCCCGCGCCGCGCGCAGCGGGTCGGCCGGGAGGGCGACGGCCGCCGGGTCGATCTGCTCCAGCGGGAGCAGCGGAGCGAGCGCGGGACGCTTCGGGGACAGGCCGTCGCCCATCGACTCGCCCTTGAGCTGACGCCGGATCCACGGCAGCAGATGCGCCTTCGTCCATTCGAGGTCGGAGCGGCGCGAGGTGATCCAGGTACTCGGCTCCTCGGACGCCGGCCACGGCTCGCGCCAGTCGTCGGCGACCGGGACGCCGATGACCTCGGCCGCGCGCAGCGCGATCCGCCGGTGGGCCTCGGGGGTGAAGTGCAGCCTGTCGTCGCTCCAGGCGCGACGGTCGTGCAGCGGGTCCATCGCCCACATGTCGACCATCTTCGCGCCGTGGCGGGCGGCGATCGCCCACAGATGCGCGTTGTAGATGCCGACCTTGCCGCGCAGGACGTGCATCACCGACAGGTACTTGGTGTCCGGCCCGTTGAACATGAGCACCGGGATCCCGGCCTCGCGCAGCTTGGCGACCCCCGCCTCCAGCCGCGCGGCGACGGCGTCCACGTCCGCGCCGGGCACGATGATGTCGTTGCCGCCCGCGCACAGGGTGACCAGGTCGGGTTTCACCTCGAGGGCGATCGGGAGCTGCTCTTCGAGGATCTCGTCGAGCATCTTCCCGCGGAGGGCCAGGTTCGCGTACTGGAAGTCGGGCCTGCCTTCGGCCAGGATCTCCGCGAGCCTGTCCGCCCAGCCACGGAAGGTGCCGTCGGGCAGGTCATCGTTGAGTCCTTCGGTGAAGCTGTCACCGATCGCCACGTAGCTGTCGAATCCGTACACGTTTGGTCCCCTTCCGTCCGTGTGCCCCCGGTTGGTACTTGTACACCACAACTAACAGCTGAGAGCGCCCCTGCAATCCCATCTGACCGAAACCCATGGTTCAGCCCGTTGACACAGTCTCTTATTTTGTCGGACGTCCATGCATCTCCATTACTGGGATGTACACTCCTGGGCTGCCGAGATTCACCTCAAGTGGGCGTAAAACGGACAGGTAATGTGGCGAACATCTCCCCACCTGGGTGTTCGGCCTCCGCGATCCGGCAGGCTGTAAGGGTGACCTCACGACCCCCGCGCGAGTCGCTCGCCCAGATCCTCGGCGGGCGGCGTGGCGCCCTCGACGCGAGCATCCCGCCGGCGGCCTTCGTCGTCGGCTGGCTGATCGCCGGCCAGTCGATCGCCTGGGGCGCCGGGGCGGCCATCGGCGTCGCCGTCCTGCTCGGTGCCTACCGGGTCGTGCGTGGTGACAAGGCGCGCGCGGTCGTGGTGAGTCTCGCCGCGGTGATCGCCGCCGCGCTGATCGCCCTGCACACCGGCCGCGCCGAAGATTTCTTCCTCATCCAGCTGCTGTCCAATGTGGCCAGCGCGCTGCTGTGGGCGGCCAGCATCGTGATCCGGTGGCCGCTGCTCGGTGTCGTGGTCGGGCTCGTCATCGGGCAGAAGACCCGCTGGCGCCGTGATCCCGCGCTGCTGCGCGCGTATTCGCGGGCGAGCTGGGTGTGGGTCTTCCTGCAGTACGCGCTGCGAGTGACCGTGTACGGCTCGTTGTGGTGGAGCGGGCAGGTGGTCGCGCTCGGCATCGCGCGGACGGTGCTGTCCTGGCCGCTGGTCGCGGTGACGGTCGCGGTGAGCGGCTGGGTGCTGTACCGCACGCTGCCGCCGGAACATCCCGGTCTGCGGGTCGTGGAAGACGAGGCCGTGGAAAGCGGCGGCGACGCGGACGCGGCGGGCAAGAACCCCTCCGGATCCGGGGCGGACGGCCTGCCCAGGACATAAGGCGGCCCCCGGCGAGGGGGGAGGGTCCGGGGGCCGGGTCCTACGGTACCCGGAGTACGGGCCCGGAGTCGATGTTTTGGTCTTTTAGGCCTCGCTTTTGGTGTTTTTCACGGGCGGACCGGCCGCGCGGCCCCTTCCCCGAACGCGTCGACGGCGGCGAGCCACGCGGCCCCGAGTACGCCATCGGTGCTGGTCAGCACTTCGATCCCGGTCAGCCCGGCACGGACTTTCGCCCCCACGGGCCCCGCCGCGGACAGCACACTCCCCACGAGGACGACCGGCGTGTTCTCGCCCGGGTCACGCGCCGCCATGACGTTGGTCACCAGAAGCCGGGCCGCCTCGGTGGTGATCCGGCCCGCCGCCGCGTCGCCCTCGCGGTCGGCCTCGCTGACGAACGGGGCGAACCTGGCGAGCCGGATGGGCGCCTCGGAGTTGGCGCTCGTGATGAGCGCGCGCCGCACCGCCGTCCTGGCTCCGGGATCGTCGGCGTCCACTGCGGACGGTCCGAGCGCCTCGGCCAGCACGGCGTTCGCGAGCGGGCCGAGCCGCTCGCCCCGGCCCAGAGCATCCAAAGTGGAGCGAACGGCTTCACGGCCGAGCCAGAAGGCCGAACCTTCGTCACCGAGCAACCAGCCGTAGCCGCCGACGGTGGAGACCATTCGCCTGCCCCGGATCCGCCCGGCGATCGATCCGGTGCCCGCCACGAGTACCGAGCCGTCCGGCGCGGACGTGGCCGACGCGTAGGCGACCTCGGCGTCGGGGACCGTCCGCACTGGACCGATTCCCAGTTCCCGCCAAGTGGCCGCGAAGACCTCCGCGATCGACGGATCGCTCAGCTTGCTGACCCCGGCCATGCCGACGACACACGCC
Source organism: Amycolatopsis orientalis DSM 40040 = KCTC 9412 (assembly GCF_000478275.1). GTDB lineage: Bacteria > Actinomycetota > Actinomycetes > Mycobacteriales > Pseudonocardiaceae > Amycolatopsis > Amycolatopsis orientalis. Next base: position 464,073 of record NZ_ASJB01000083.1, on the reverse strand, counting down.
GCCGTCGCGGCCGGGTCCAGTCCGCCGAGCGCGCCGGTGATCGCGGTCGCGATCCGGGCCGCGGCCTCCCGCGGCGGATGGGAGTTGGGATTCGCCCCGCCCGCCCCTCCGGTACCGAGGACGGCGCCGGAGGCGTCGACGGCGATCGCTCGCGTCGACGTGCCTCCGGCGTCCACTCCGATGGCATGCGTCACCGGGTCTTGGTCACCTTCAGCAGCCCGCGGGGGCTGTCGGGGTCACCGCCGCGGGCCAGCGAAAGGCCGAGCGCGATCCGCTGGATGGGCAGGATCTCCAGGATCGGGGCGACCTCTTCGGCCGAAGGGGCGACACCGATCCGCAGCGCCGCGGGGACGTCGGCCGAAGCGGACCCGACCGCGAGCACGTCCGCGCCGCGTTTGCCGACGGCTTCGAGGACCTCCTGCATCGCGCCCACACCGTGCCCCTGGCTCGTCACCGCGAGCACCGCGGTCTCGCCGTCGACCGCGGCGACCGGGCCGTGCAACAGATCCGCGCCGCTGTACGCGCGTGCCGCGAGATAGCTGGTTTCCGCCAGCTTCAAGGAACCTTCCAGCGCCGTGGCGTAGGAGTAGCCGCGGCCGGTGGTGAGCACCCGATCGACGAAGCGGTAGCGGTCCACCGCGCGCTGCACGCCTTCCTCGGCGCCGTCGAGCGTCTGCTGCGCGAGTTCGCCCAGTTTCTCCGCGTCCTCGCCCTTGCCGCCGCGGACCGCGTCGATCAGCAGGTAAAGGGAAAGCAAGGTGGCCGAGTACGTCTTCGTGGCGGCCACCGCTTTTTCCAGTCCCGCGCCGATGTCGACACCGAGTTCGGCGGCGGCGCGGAGCGGGGATTCCGGGGTGTTGGTGACCGAGACGGTGAGCGCTCCCTGGCGACGCGCGGTTTCGGTGACCTCGATGAGATCCGGGGATCCCCCGCTTTGGCTTACTGTGATGAAGAGAACGTCCCGCAGATCGGGACGGGCGCCGTACAGAGTCGCGGTCGAGGGCGAGACGAGACCGCAGGGGAGACCGAGGAGTACTTCGATCAGGTACTTCGCATACAGGGCGGCGTGGTCACTGGAGCCGCGCGCGGCGAGCAGTGCGAACCTGGGCGGGCGCTTGGAGATGGCTTCGGCCACCTCGGCGATTTCGGCCTGTCGCTCCACGATTCCTGCCAGAATGGCGGGTTGCTGGGAGATCTCCGCGGCCATGTGCTCGCCGGGGCGCTGTTCGGTCATCTCGTTCCCTTCGACCGGGACGTGTTTCGTCCCCCGAGTAGGTCTAGACCAATGCTAGCCCGAATGGACGTTTGTGGTGAAGGGTACGTTTCTCAGCGGGGCAGGTGCGCGTTTGAGTGGGAAGGCTTAGGGAGTCGGTCATGCTGGAGACAACCACCGCGGGTGAGGCGGGCACTACGGCAGGGATGCGCGGGCAGCGCGAACCCAAGTACTGGGCGCTGAAACAGCACCTGCTCGATCTGCTCGACGCGTTGCCGCCGGGTTCCCCGATTCCGACGGAACGGGCACTGGCGGGGGAGTTCACCGTTTCCCGCACCACGGTCCGGCAGGCGCTCGCCGACCTGACCGCCGAGGGCAGGCTCCACCGCGTGCAGGGCAAGGGCACCTTCGCGGCCGAGCCGAAACTCGCACAGCGCCTGCAGTTGTCGTCCTACACCGAGGACATGCGCAAGCAGGGCCTCAAGCCGTCGTCGAAGCTGCTGGAGATCGACGAACTGCCGGTCGAAGCCGATCTGGCGAAACTGCTCGGAATCCGCGTCGGCGCGAAGATCCTTCGCCTTCGCCGTCTCCGACTGGCGGATTCGCAGCCGATGGCACTGGAGACCACGCATCTCCCGCTCGGCCGGTTCCGCGGTTTGCGCAAACACGTTTCCGCAGGTGGCTCGCTGTACGCCGTGCTGAGGGAGCACTACGGCGTGGAGCTGGAAAGGGCCGAGGAAACGATCGAGACAGCGCTTGCCGGACCGCACGAGGCGGAGATGCTCGGCGCCGACGTCGGGATGCCGATGTTGCTCCTTTCGAGGCATTCCTACGCCACCGACGGAAAACCGGTCGAGTTCGCGCGGGCGATCTACCGCGGTGATCGTTACAAGTTCGTCACGACGCTGCTTCCTTGAGGCGCGCTGACGGAAACATTTCGCAGGGCGCTGTACCGAAGTGAACTCGCGGTGATCTTGTAGGGCGCCCTACAAAATGTTTCCGTGGCCTTCGGCCGAAAGAGGGCGCGCCTGTGCGGACTCCCCGCCGGCGCTGGCGCGCCTCCGGGGAGTCGGGTCCGCCGGTCACCGGCCTCGGTCACTTCGTGGGTGTGTGTTCGGTCGTGAATTCTCTGACGTGTCAGGTAAATCGGGGTTCTGGTGGCTTTGGGTGGGGTGGCGTGATTCAGTCGTCGTATGAGTGATGGGGTGGCGGGGATTCGGTGGGGGACGCCGGTGGCGCGGGGGGTGCTCGCCACGACCATCGTGGGCTCGGGCATGGCGATGCTCGACGGGACGATCATCAACGTCGCGTTGCCGAGAATCGGCGAAGAACTCAAAGCGTCCGTCGCGGGCCTTCAGTGGATCCTCGACGGCTACCTGCTCGCGCTCGCCGCGCTGATCCTCGTCGCCGGTTCGCTCGGCGACCGCTACGGGCGCCGCCGGATGTTCATCGTCGGCGTCGTCTGGTTCGGGATCGCGTCCGGACTGTGCGCCGCCGCGACGACCACCGAGATGCTCGTCGCGACGCGGATCCTCCAGGGGATCGGGGGAGCTTTGCTCACGCCCGGCTCGCTCGCGATCCTCCAAGCCTCCTTCGCCCACGACGACCGCGCTCGCGCCATCGGGGCGTGGTCCGGGCTCGGCGGGATCGCGGCGGCGGTCGGCCCGCTGCTCGGCGGCGTGCTGGTGCAGGTCTGGTCGTGGCGGCTGGCGTTCCTGATCAACCTGCCGCTGGCCGCCGTCTGCGTCCTGCTCGCCCGGCGCTACGTGCCCGAGTCCCGCGACGAGGAGGCGACCGGGCATCCGGACTTCACCGCGGCCGCCGTCGGCGCGATCGGACTGGCCGGGCTGACCGGCGCGCTGGTCGAAGCACCCGGACGCGGCCTCGGCGACGTCGTCGTCCTGGTCGCCATCGTGCTCGGCGTCGCGGGGCTGACGGCGTTCCTGGTGATCCAGCACCGGTCGGCCGACCCGCTGGTACCGCCGAAGCTGTTCCGCGACCGGACGTTCAGCCTCGCCAACGCCCTGACCTTCGTCGTCTACGCGGCCCTCGGCGGCGTGATGATGTTGATGGTCATGCAGCTGCAGGTGTCTCTGGGCTATTCACCGACCGCGGCCGGGCTCGCCGGGCTGCCGATCACCGTCATCATGCTGCTGTTCTCCGGCCGGTCGGGCGCGCTGGCGCAGCGGATCGGACCGCGCGCGCAACTGGTGATCGGCCCGATCCTGGTCGGTGTCGGCATGCTCATGCTGATGCGCGTCGGACCGGGGTCGACGTATCTGGGCTCGGTCCTGCCCGCCGTCGTCGTGTTCGGCGCGGGGCTGGCGACGGTCGTCGCGCCGGTGACCGCGACGGTGCTGGCCGCCGCGCCGGACCGGTACGCGGGCGTGGCCTCGGGGGTCAACAACGCCATCGCGCGGTCCGGCGGCCTGCTCGCGATCGCCGTGCTCCCCGCCGTCGCCGGGCTGTCCGGCGCCGCCTACACCGATCCGGTGGCGCTGACCGCGGGCTGGCGGACGGCGTTGCTGGTGTGCGCGGCGCTGGCGATCGGGGGCGGGCTGATCGCGCTCGGCATCCACAACGGCGTCCTCGGGGCGCCTTCGGACGAAGCGGCCGACGACGAGTCCCCGCATCCCGGCGAGTGCCTCCACTGCGGTGTCGACTCGCCGCCGACGCACGTCCGGCCCGCCGGCCACGCACCCTAGCCGCGGCCTCGTGAGTGGTAATGACGGTTAGAACCGTCATTACCACTCACGAGAGGATCTCGGCCAGCGTCGCCGGGTCCAGGTTGCCGCCCGAAACGACCGAAACGGTCTTGCCCTCGGGCAGCGCGTCGCGGTGGAACAGGTAGGCGGCGGTCGCGGTGGCGCCGCTCGGCTCGGCGACCAGGCGGGCGCGGTGCGCCAGCGTCCGGACGGTCTGCCGGATCTCCTCCTCCGAAACGGTGACGACGTCGTCGAGCACCGCCTGGAGGTGGGTGAAGGTCAGCTCCGACGGCTGGGCGCGCAGGCCGTCGGCGATGGTCCTCGCCCGCAGGTCCATCGGCCATTCGATCCGCCTGCCCGCGCGCAGGCCCTCGGCGGTGTCGGCGGCGAGTTCCGGTTCGACGCCGATGACCTTCGTCCCGGGCAGCAGTGCCTTGATCGCCGTGCCGACGCCCGAGGCCAGCCCGCCGCCGCTGAGCGGGACGAGCACGACGTCGGCGTCCGGCAGGTCCTCGGCGATTTCCAGGCCGACGGTGCCCTGCCCGGCGATGACGTCACGGTGGTCGAACGGCGGGATCATGGTGAGTCCCCGTTCTTCGGCGACGGCGAGCGCGGAGGACTCCTGCGCGTCGATCGGGACCTCGATGACTTCGGCGCCGAGCGCCTTGGTGGCTTCGATCTTGGCGCGGGGCGCGACGTCCGGAATGAGGATCACCGCGTGGATTCCGAACCGCTTCGCCGAGTAGGCGACCGCTTGCGCGTGGTTGCCACTGGAAAACGCGACGACGCCGCGAGCGCGCTGATCCTCGTTCAGCGCGGCGATCGCATTGTACGCGCCGCGAACCTTGAAAGCGCCGATCTCCTGCAGGCTTTCCGGTTTGAGCCACAGTGGCGCCCACGGCTGCGCCAGCAACGGTGTGCGCACCGCGACGCCCTTGATCCGGCTCGCCGCGTCGCGGATTTCCTCGATTGAGACCAGTTCCATTGCCTGATTATGTCAAGGAATTGTGAACTGTAGATAGTCCTTTTTGGACAGACGGCGTGGCGCTCCTCACGTGCGGACAACGAAGGGAGCATCCCATGCGCCTTATTCGTTAGGACCGGGTGAAGGCCGACTAGTTGCAGAACGGGATCATGACCAAGGAGACCTCCGAGAAGGACACCGAAAAGACCGAAAAGCAGGGGCGGATCGTCCAGGTGCTGGCGGCCGCGATGGCCGCGATCACCGCCGCGCTGCTGGGTTCCACACTCGGCGTCGCGGGAACGGTGGCCGGCGCGGGACTGGCGAGTGTCATCACGACGCTCGGCGGCGAGTTGTACCTGCGTTCACTGCAGCGGACGCGTGACGCCGCGCTGAAGGCGCGGATGGTGCTGACCGTGCCGGGACGGCGCCGGGTGCTCGACCCCGGAGAACAGGAGACCGTCCGGCTGACGCCGTCCGAGGACGAGGAAGAGTCGTCCGGGCGGAAGTTCAAACCGCGCTGGGCGGTGATCGCCGGGGTCAGCGTCGTCGCGTTCGTGGTGGCGCTCGTCGCGATCACCGGTTTCGAGGGCGCGACGGGGAAGAGCTTCGGGGGCGGCACCGGGACGACCATAGGGAAGATCATCGGCGGCGACCAAGCCCAGGAGCAGCCGCGGGAGAAGCACGACACTCCGCCGGCGACGTCGCCTTCGGAGACCCGGGACAACCAGTCCGAGACGCCTCCGACGACCACGCCGACCACCCCGGCGACGCCCACGACACCGCCGTCGACCACTCCGTCGACGCCGCCCTCGACGACGCCGTCGACCACTCAGGCGCCGCCGACGTCCGCTGCGCCCCCTTCGGCCCCCGCCTCGCGCGTCCCGGCCCCCTGACGCGTCGCGTTTAGCCCGCTAAACGCGCTAGGCCCGCGCCACCCGCGTCGCGTTTAGCCCGCTAAACGCGACGCGGGCGGGTCAGGGGAGGGCGGAGCGAAGGGTGCGAGCGGCCGCTTCGGGGTCTTCGGCCTCGGTGATCGCCCGGACGACGACGATGCGCGAAGCCCCCACGTCCAGCACCTCGGGCAGGCGTTCGGCGTCGATCCCGCCGATCGCGAACCACGGCCGCGCCGTCCCCATGGCCGCCGTCTCGCGCACCAGGTCCAGCCCGGGAGCGGCCCGGCCCGGCTTCGTCGGCGTCGGCCAGCACGGGCCGGTGCAGAAGTAGTCCACGCCCGGCTCCTCGGCCGCGGCCTTGGCCTGCTCGGGCGAATGGGTGGAGCGGCCGATCACGACGTCGTCGCCGAGCACGCGGCGCGCCAGCGACACCGGGATGTCGTCCTGGCCCAGGTGCAGCACGTGCGCGCCGACGGCGAGCGCGACGTCCGCACGGTCGTTCACCGCGAGCAGCTTGCCGTGCTTCTCGCACGCTTCCGCGAGCACCTCCAGCGCCGCGATCTCCTGTTTCGCCTCGATCGGGACGCCACCGGTCTTGTCCCTCAGCTGGATGATGTCGACGCCACCGGCCAGCGCCGCGTCGGCGAATTCGGCCAGATCGCCCCGGCCGGACCGGGCGTCGGTGCAGAGATACAGGCGGGCATCCGCGAGACGGGCGCGGATCTGCGACAGGGTGGGCATGGCGGCGACGGTACCCGCGCGCTACGGTGGGGTGGTCCGCACGGGAGCCCGAGGACGGGCTGAGAGGGAGCCGAAACCGCTCCGACCGTGGAACCTGATCCGGGTCATGCCGGCGCAGGGAGCGTGATTCACATGGCAGGACTTTCGGTTGTCGGCGGCGGGGTCATCGGCCTGTCGGTCGCTTGGCGCGCCGCCGCGCGCGGTCACCGCGTCACCGTGCACGACCCCGATCCGGGGCGCGGCGCGTCGTGGCTCGCGGGCGGCATGCTGGCCCCGGTCACCGAGGCATGGCCCGGCGAGGAGGACGTCCTCACCCTCGGCGAGGCGTCGCTGCGGCGGTGGCCGGATTTCGCCCGTGACCTGGCCGGAGAGGGCATCGATCCGGGGCTTTCGCCGCACGGCACGTTGGTCGTCGCACTGGACAGCGCTGACGCGGGCAATCTCGAAATGCTCGCCGCGTACCTCACCGAACTCGGCCGCGAGGTCGGGCGGCTGACCGGCCGCGAGGCCCGCCGGGTCGAGCCGGGACTCGCCGCGTCCGTCCGAAGTGGACTGCTGGTACCCGGAGATCTGGCCGTGGACAACCGAAAGCTGCTGCGCGCGCTCGAACACGCGTGCGGCAGGCACGGTGTCGAGTTCCGCCGAGAGACGGTGACGGATCTCGAAGCCCTCGAAGGCGACGTCGTCCTCGCCGCCGGCGCCTGGACCGGCCGCCTCCATCCCGCGCTGGCCGACGCCGTCCGCCCGCTGAAGGGCGAGATCCTCCGCCTGCGACCGCGCCGCGGCTGCCTGCCGCCCCCGGTCAGGACCGTCCGCGCGATGGTCGAGGGCCGCCCGATCTACCTCGTCCCGCGTGACGACGGTGGCCTCGTGCTCGGCGCGACCCAGTACGAGGCCGGGTTCGACGAGACCGTCACCGCCCGCGGAGTCCGTGAGCTGCTCGAAGGCGCGGAGCGCGTCTTCCCGGGCATCGCCGAGTACGAACTCGTCGAGACCGCCGCCGGGCTCCGCGCGGCGAGTGTCGACACGATGCCTTTCATCGGTGAGCTAGGCGAAGGCGTCTTCGCCGCGACGGGGCACCATCGCAACGGCCTCCTGATGGCCCCGGTCACCGCGGACGCCGCGGTCGCCTGGCTGGACGGACGACCGTTGCCGGACGAGGTCGCGGCGGCCACGCCGTCGCGGCGAAGCGAGGAGCGGGTGTGATGGAGATCCAGGTCAACGGCCAGTGGCGCGAGTTCCCCGACGGGACCACCGTCGAGGGCGTGCTCGAGGCGCTGGGGACCGCGACCCAGGGAGTCGCCGTCGCCGTGGACGGCGTGGTCGTCCGGCGCGGCGAATGGCCGGAAGCGGTGGTGCGCAAGGGCGCCAGCGTCGACATCCTCACCGCTGTGCAAGGAGGCTGACATGGACGGAGACCACCTCGTCATCGGCGAGCACAAGCTCTCGTCGCGGCTGATCATCGGCACCGGCGGCGCGGCGAACCTCGCCGTGGTGGAACGCGCGCTGGTGGCGTCCGGTACGGAACTGACCACCGTGGCGATGCGCAAGGCCGACGCCGAAGGCGGCTCCGGCGTGCTCGAACTGCTCCGGCGGCTCGGCATCCGGCTGCTGCCCAACACCGCCGGCTGCCGGACGGCCGCCGAAGCCGTCCTCACTGCCCAGCTGGCGCGCGAGGCGCTCGACACCGACCTCATCAAGCTGGAGGTCCACGCCGACGACCGCACGCTGCTGCCGGACCCGTTCGAGACCCTCGAAGCGGCGGAACGGCTCGTGGCCGACGGCTTCACCGTGCTCGCCTACACCAACGACGACCCGGTGCTGGCGCTGCGGCTTGAGGAGGCGGGCTGCGCGGCCGTGATGCCGCTCGGTGCCCCGATCGGCACCGGCCTCGGCATCCGGAACCCGCACAACATCGAGCTGATCGTGTCGCGCGCGGGAGTCCCGGTGATCCTCGACGCCGGGATCGGCACGGCGTCCGACGCGACACTGGCGATGGAGCTCGGCTGCGACGCCGTCCTGCTCTCCACCGCCGTGACCAGGGCCGCGGATCCGGAACGGATGGCTTCGGCGATGCGCGCCGCCGTCACCGCCGGGCGGCTGGCCGCCGGTGCGGGCCGGATCCCGCGGCGGTTCTGGGCGCACGCCTCGAGCCCACCTCGATAACCCTTTTGTACGGTTCACGGCCTTGACGGCGAGCAGGCGCGGGAAGCCCGTATGGTTGACGGCACTTTCCGGAGGCGCACTCGCCGCCGTGTACCCAGAGGAGCCAGTGGTGACCACGTCAGCGGTCCAGGACGTTTCGGGCAGGTTGTTCCTGGCGGTGGGCCGGTTGTCCCGGTCACTGCGCCAGGCGGGAGTGCCCGGACCCGGCCACGGCGCGATCTCGGCGCTCGCCACGCTGGTGAACTACGGCCAGCTCCGCCTGGGGGATCTCGCGGCGAAGGAAGGCGTCGCCGCGGCCACCATGTCGCGGATCGTCGCTTCGCTGGTCGAAGCGGGCTACGTCAGCCGTGAGTCGGACCCGATCGACAGGCGTGCCTGGCTCGCGGAGGCCACCGAAGAGGGCGAGAGGCTGGTTTCCGGCGTCCGCTCGACGCGCGTGAACGAACTGGGCAAACGCCTGGAGCGGCTGACCCCGGAACATCAGGCGGCGTTGGCGGCGGCTCTTCCGGCGCTTGAAGCGCTCATCGCCGACGAAGACCGTTAGGCGTTCTGGCGTAGCTCGGCGACTTCGGTGCGAAGAGCCCGAAGCTCGTCGAGGATCTCCTTGTTCGCCAGGGCCTGAGTCTCAGCCTGCTTCGCCTCCTCCTCGCGGATGTCCTGGCGAAGTTCGTCTTCCATCCCGCTGACCACGACGGCGATGAAGAGGTTCAGCACCGCGAAGCTGGACACGAGGATGTAGACCACGAAGAACACCCAGGCCATGGGCGCTTCCTTCATGATCTCCTTGGCGATGTCCGGCCATGCCTCGCCGGTCATCACCTGGAACAGCGTGAACAGCGACGTGCCGAGGTCGCCGAAGTTCTCCGGTGAGATCGCGCCGAACAGCTTCGTCGCCATCACGCCCGCGACGAAGATGATCAAGGCGAGGAGCGCGGCGATCGAAGCCATGCCGGGGATCGACGCGAGCAGGCCGGTGACGACCTTCCGCATCGACGGCACGACCGAGATCAGCCGCAGCACCCGCAGGACCCGCAACGCCCGCAGCACCGCGAACGGGCCGGTCGTGGGGACCACCGCGATGCCGACGACGAGCAAGTCGAAGATGTTCCACGGGTCGCGGAAGAACTTCCCGCGGTAGGCGTAGAACTTCGCGCTCAGTTCCAGGACGAAGATCCCGAGCGCGATGTAGTCGACCGTATGCAGGAGCCGCCCGTACTCGGCCACCATCCTGGGCGAGGTCTCCAGGCCGAGGGTGACGGCGTTGAAGACGATCACCGCGATGATGAAGTTCTGGAAGCGGCGGTCTTCGACGACCTTGGCCACCGTTTCACGTCCCGTCACGGCGCAGATCGTAACCGGACGTGTGCTCAGTGCTCCGGCGCAAGCCGCCAGAACGCCGAAACCGGACCGACCTTCGCACCCATGGGGTAGGCGTTTTCGACCGCGTGTGAGACGAACCACTTGCCGTAGCGAGCGGCCTCCACGACGGACATCCCCTTCGCGAGACCGGCGGTCAGCGCCGAGGCCATGGTGTCCCCGGCGCCGTGCGTGTGCTGGGTGGCGAACCGCTCGCCGGGCAGTTCGACGAACGTGGAGCCGTCGAAGAGGACGTCGACGCATTCCGGGTCGGCGACCAGGTGGCCGCTCTTCACGAGCACGTACTGCGGGCCGAGCCGGTGCAGGACGACGGCCGCCTGGTGCATCTGCTCGCGGGTGGTCACGGTCATCCCGGTCAGCAGGCGGACCTCGTCGAGGTTCGGCGTGAGGACGGTCGCGCGCGGCAGGAGTTCGTCCCGCAGCGCCACCAGCCCGGCGTCGTCGAACAGCGGATGCCCGTGCATCGACGCCGCGACCGGGTCGACCACGAACGGCACCTTCCGGTCGCGGCCGATCTCGGCCTTGTCGCACGCGGCGGCGACGGCGTGGATGATCTCGGCCGAGGCGAGCATCCCGGTCTTGGCCGCGTTGACGCCCATGTCGGCCGCGACGGCCTCGATCTGCCCGGCGACGATATGCGGCGGGATATCCGTGCGGTCGTGGACGCCCAGGGTGTTCTGGACGGTCACCGCGGTGACCGCGACCAGGCCGTGCACGCCGCAGGTGAGGAAGGTGCGCAGGTCGGCCTGCAGGCCGGCGGCGCCACCGGAGTCGGAGCCTGCGATGGTCAGCGCCGACGGTGGGCTCGACGGACCCGGGTTTTCGGTCATGGGGTCATTTTCACATTGGGTCTCGTGAGTGGTAATGACGGTTCTAACCGTCATTACCACTCACGAGGCCACCTGGACCCGTGCGGCCACCGCTACTACGGGTGAGCCGTCACGCATCCCTCGGTCAGGACACCGCCATTGGACTTGACGAACCGCGCGCACCACAGGTCACCGGTGTACGTCACCGTTCCCGGCTGGGTTCGGTAAACGGAGTCGTTGAACCTGTGATGGACGTTCTCCGTCGAGCCCCAGCCACGCGGCCCCCAGAGCTGCCAGTAGCCGTAAGTGGTGATGCCAATGCGGTCGACATCCTAAAGGGACACGAGGCACGCAGGTGCGCGAGTCAGGCGTCGCCGAGCCGCCAGAACGGCGAAACCGGCCCCACCCCGGCGCCCAGCGGGTACGACTCCGCCACGCACCGCTCGATGAACCGTTTCCCCTCGGCGACGGCGGTCGGCACATCCGCCCCCTTCGCCAGCGAAGAAGTGATCGCCGACGCCATGGTGTCCCCGCCGCCGTGCGTGTTGCGGGTATCGAACCGCGGCCCGCTCAGCTCGACCCAGGATTCGCCGTCGGAAAGGAGGTCCACGCAGTCCTGCGCCTCGTCGAGATGCCCGCCCTTGACCAGCACCCACTCGGAACCGAACTCCAGCAACGCTTCCGCCGCCTCCCGCTGGCTCGACGGCCCGGTCACGCGCACCCCGGTCAGCAGTCGTACCTCGTCGAGGTTCGGCGTGATCAGCGTGGCACGCGGGAAAAGCTCGGTGCGGATCGCCTCCAGCGCCTCCTCGCGCAGCAACGCGTGCCCGGTCATCGACGCGGCCACCGGGTCGACGACGAACGGCGTCGCGGTGTTCCGTCCGATGTGGACCTCGTCGAGCGTCTTCGCGACGGCGTTGATGATCTCGGCTGTCGCGAGCATCCCGGTCTTCGCCGCGTCGACGCCCATGTCCGTGGCGACGGCCTTGATCTGGCCGGTGACGACGTCGACCGGGACCTCGCTGAAACCCTGTACGCCCAGCGAGTTCTGCACGGTGACCGCGGTGAGCGCGACCAGTCCGTGCACGCCGTTGGCGAAGAACGTGCGCAGATCGGCCTGGATGCCCGCACCACCGCCGGAATCCGATCCGGCGATGGTGAGGGCGGTCCGGGGAGAGGACGTCACTGATTGACCACCGGCAGGTAGACCTTGTTGCCCTGCTCGGCGAACTCGGCCGACTTCTCCGACATACCGGCTTCGATCGCCTCCACAGTGGACAGTCCGTGTTCCTCGGCGTACTTGCGGACGTCCTGGGTGATGCGCATCGAGCAGAACTTCGGCCCGCACATCGAGCAGAAGTGCGCCGTCTTCGCCGGTTCCGCGGGCAGTGTCTCGTCGTGGAACGAGCGCGCGGTGTCCGGGTCCAGCGACAGGTTGAACTGGTCGTTCCAGCGGAATTCGAAGCGGGCCTTGGAAAGTTCGTCGTCCCACTCCTGGGCGTACTGGTGCCCCTTGGCCAGGTCGGCGGCGTGCGCGGCGATCTTGTAGGTGATGACGCCGGTCTTGACGTCGTCACGGTTCGGCAGGCCGAGGTGCTCCTTCGGCGTGACGTAGCAGAGCATCGCCGTGCCGTACCAGCCGATCTGCGCCGCGCCGATGGCCGAGGTGATGTGGTCGTACGCCGGCGCGATGTCGGTGGTGAGCGGGCCGAGGGTGTAGAACGGCGCCTCGCCGGTCAGCTTCTCCTCGAGTTCGACGTTCTCCTTGATCTTGTGCATCGGCACGTGGCCGGGGCCCTCGATCATCACCTGGACGTCGTGCTCGCGGGCGATGTGTGTGAGCTCGCCCAGCGTCTCCAGCTCGGCGAACTGCGCGCGGTCGTTCGCGTCGGCGATCGAGCCGGGGCGCAGGCCGTCACCGAGGGAGAAGGTGACGTCGTATTCGCGCAGGATCTCGCACAGTTCGGCGAAGTTGGTGTACAGGAAGGATTCCTTGTGATGCGCGAGGCACCACGCCGCCATGATCGAGCCGCCGCGCGAGACGATGCCGGTGACCCGGCGCGCGGTCAGCGGGATGTAGCGCAGCAGGACACCCGCGTGCACGGTGACGTAGTCGACACCCTGCTCACACTGCTCGATGATGGTGTCGCGGTAGACCTCCCACGACAGCTTTTCCGGTTCGCCGTCGACCTTTTCCAGCGCCTGGTAGATCGGCACGGTGCCGACCGGGACCGGCGAGTTGCGGATGATCCACTCGCGGGTCTCGTGGATCCGCTTGCCGGTGGAGAGGTCCATGATCGTGTCGGCGCCCCAGCGGGTGGCCCACACCATCTTGTCGACCTCTTCCTCCACAGAGGACCAGACGGCCGAGTTCCCCATGTTGGCGTTGATCTTCACCAGGAAGTTCTTGCCGATGATCATCGGCTCGCTCTCCGGGTGCCTGCGGTTGGCCGGGATCACCGCGCGGCCGCGGGCGACCTCGTCCCGCACGAATTCCGGCGAGCAGCGCTCGCGTGCCGCGATGTACTCCATCTCGCGGGTGATGACGCCCTGTTTCGCCCAGCCGAGCTGGGTGTTGTGCTCGCGTCCGTCGGACCAGCCCGCCCGCAGCCGGTGCAGTCCACTGTGGACGTCGATCTCCGCGTCCGTGTCGGTGTACGGACCCGAGGTGTCGTAAACATCGAAATGTTCGCCGTTCGAGAGGTCGATCCGCCTGGCGGGGACCCGGAGACCGGACTCCGTCTGGTGGTAGACCTTGCGGGAACCGGTGATCGGCCCGGTGGTCACGGTCGGCGTGATGTTCCGGGCATTCTCAAGCGTCGTCAACGACGTTCACTCCCTACGCCGGCATTACCCGGTCAGGTTCATGCGGTCGGCGGCGCCGGGTCTTCCAGAAAAAAGACTCCAGCCGCCCTCTCAGCCCGCCATGGCGCGAGCTCCCGCGGTTGTTTGGTTGTGCCCCGACCATGCCACGCCGGGCCTCGGACAATCAACCCTCCCCGGCGACGGTCACTGGAGAAGCCGCATGTAGAGGACTGGTTGCGGTACATGCGCATGCATCTACCGCAACCAGTCCTCTGCATGCGTGATCGACAAGTCGACAGCGTTATCGGTTCACCGGTTTGGAGCATGTGCTCGCACGGGATTCACGACAGAATCCCGGAGGTTCTGCACCGTTACAGAAGTCTGGGGTTGATATGCGAAAACTCATGCTCCCGGCGCTGGCAGGCGTGCTGATCGCCGGGCTGGTCCCGGCGGTGGCGGCGGCACAGGGCGGTGAGGCGCCCGGCGCGCCCGGTGCCCATCCGAGCTGGCTCCCGGCGAACAAGACCGGCTTCGGCACCGCCCGCGATCGGGCGAGCAACGTCTGGTTCACCCTGCAGGGTGGCCGGATGTCGGAGGTCTACTACCCGGACCTGTCCACGCCGAGCGTCCGCGCGCTCGACCTCGTCGTCACCGACGGGAAGAGCTTCGCCACCGTCGATTCGTCGGCCAAGGCGCAGCAGGTGCGGCGTACCGGCGCCGACGGCCTGACGTATGAGCAGACCATCACCGACGACCAGCGCCGCTGGAAGCTCCGCAAGACCTACGTCACCGACCCGGCGCGCGCGAGCGTGCTGATCGACGTCGACTTCGTCTCGCTGACCGGCCGTCCGTACCAGGTGTACGCGGTCGCGGACCCCGATCTCACCAACGAGGGATCCGACGACTCCGCGCGTACCGACGGGGTGAACGCGGTCGCGTCCGACGCGAAGACGGCGGCCGCGCTGACCGCGGAACCGGCGTTCTCACGCGCTTCCGTGGGCTACGCGGGTTCCTCCGACGGCATCACCCAGCTGACGAAGTCCTTCACGCTCAAGGATTACGCCGCCGCGGCCAAGGGCAACGTGCTGCTCACCGGGCAGACGTCCGCCGACGGTGTCCGTTCGCGGCGTTTCACCCTTTCGCTCGGTATGGGCGCGAAGGGCGAAGACGCTCTCGGTACCGCGAAAGCCTCACAGCGGCGCGGATTCGCCGATGCCGCCCGTGCGTACGACGCCGGCTGGAAGCAGTACCTCCGCCGGGTGAAGGACGTGCCGTCGTCGCTGAAGACGAAACAGGAACGCGATCTCTACAAGGCGTCCGTGCTCATGCTCGCGGCGAGCGAGGACAAGCTCCACCAGGGGGCGTTCATCGCGTCGCCGAGCATGCCGTGGCGGTTCGGCAACAATGACCCGGAGTGGTCGCCGTCGGGCACGTATCACCTGGTCTGGCCGCGCGACCTCTACCAGATCGCGACCGGCCTGCTCGCCGCCGGCGACCGGGACGCCGCGAACCGCTCGGTCGACTACCTGTTCGGCACGCAGCAGCTGCCGGACGGCCATCTGCCGCAGAACAGCCACGTCGACGGTACGCCGTACTGGACGTCCATCCAGCTCGACGAGACCGCGCTGCCGATCGTGCTCGCCCAGCAACTCGGCCGCACCGACGCGAAGACGTGGCGAGGTGTGCGCAAGGCGGCGGAATTCCTGTTGTCCTACAAGGCGGACAACGGGCACGCGTCGCCGTACAGCCAGCAGGAGCGCTGGGAAGAGCAGGACGGTTACTCGCCTTCGACGATCGCCGCGGTGATCGCCGGACTGGTCTGCGCGGCCGACCTCGCCAAGGCCAACGGCGCCGCCGCCGACGCGAAGCGCTACCTCGACACCGCCGACGCGTTCAAGGCGAAGCTCGCCCGGTGGACGGTGACCACGAACGGTCCGCTGTCGAAGGATCCGTACTTCGTCCGGCTGACCAAGGACGGCAACGCGGACAACGGCACGAAGTACAACCTGGGCAATTCCAGTGTGACCATGGACCAGCGTGCCGTGACCGACGCCGGTTTCCTCGAACTGGTGAGGCTGGGCATCTACCGGGCCGACGACCCGGTGATCCGGAACAGCATCAAGGTCACCGACGCCGACATCGCGTACACCACGCCGACGGGTCAGTTCTGGCACCGCTACACGAAGGACGGCTACGGCGAGAAGGCCGACGGTTCGCCGTGGGACTACACGTTCCCGGCCGAAAGCCGAACCACGTTCGGGCGACTGTGGCCGTTGCTCGCGGGTGAACGCGGCGAATACGACCTCGCGGCGGGTGATCGGGGTACGGCTGCGAAGCGCCTTCGCGACCTCGGTCGTGTCAGCAGTTCGGGGGACACCATGCCGGAACAGGTGTGGGACGAGAACGCGCCTTCGGGGCAGACGGGCTTCCCCGCCGGTACTCCGACGGCTTCCGCGACGCCGCTGGCCTGGACGCACGCCCAGTACCTCCGGCTCGCATGGGCGGTGCAGGCCGGGAAGGTGATCGAGCAGCCGCGCGTCGTGCGCTGCCACTTCCTGGGCTGCTGACCCCCGCCGGTCTCACCCGGGGCTGAAGGGCCCCTTCCTCTCATCTCACGCAGCGAAGGGCGCTTTCCCCGCATCGCATGCGGGGAAAGCGCCCTTCAGCCCCGGGTGACGACCGCGCAATTAGTCGACTAATTGCGAAGTCAGGCGCCCCGGGTGAGGCGTCGGTCAGTCGTCGGCCGGTTCGGAGCCCGCCTCGGGAAGCCACGAGTTGCCCGGCACACCCCACTTGTTCGACTTGAGCATCTTCTTCGCCGCCCGCGCGTGGCGACCGACCAGCCGGTCGAGGTAGATGAAGCCGTCCAGGTGATCGGTCTCGTGCTGCAGGCAGCGCGCGAAGTAGCCGGTGCCCTCCACCTCGATCGGATTACCGTCGCCGTCGAAGCCGGTCACCTTCGCCCACGACGCGCGGCCGGTCGGGTACGACTCGCCGGGGGCGGAGAGACACCCCTCCCAGTCGTCGTCCGGATCCGGCATCGTCTCCGGGATCTCCGACGTCTCGAGCTTCGGGTTCACCACGACGCCCTTGTGGCGCGTGCCCTCGTCGTCGGGGCAGTCGTAGACGAACACCCGCAGGTCGAGGCCGATCTGGTTGGCCGCGAGGCCGACCCCTTCGGCGGCGTACATGGTCTCGAACATGTCGTCGATGAGGGTGCGCAGCTTGTCGTCGAACTCGGTGATCTCCCGAGTCGGGTTGTGCAGCACGGGCTCGCCGGCGATCACGATGGGATGGACGGTCACCCGCGCAGTTTAGTCGGACCCTTCTGGTACACCCTTACCCATGACGCGCCGACGCCGATACCGAGGCCGGGCGCTGGATCCGTGGTCTAATGGCGCCGCGGAATGACAAGCCTGTGGTTTCACGCCCGCCGAGCACTGACCTGATTGCGAGGAGTCGGATGGACGCCGCGGAGTCGATGGCCGAGCCCGACCAGCCGTCCCCGTCGGAGACCGTGAACGGCCTCAGCGAGCGCGAGCTCGACATGCTCGCTTTCGAACGTCAGTGGTGGAAGTACGCCGGCGCGAAGGAACAGGCCATCCGCGAACGCTTCTCGATGTCGTCGACTCGCTACTACCAATTGCTGAACCGGCTGCTCGAGAAGACCGAAGCCATGCAGGCCGATCCGATGCTGGTGAAGCGCCTGCGAAAGACGCGAGCGGCCCGGCAGCGCAACCGCGCGGCCCGGCGACTGGGGATCGATCTCTCATGAGTCTGTTTTCGGGCCTGTCCCGGCCGATGAAGGCCGCCGGACTGGCCTTGGTCGGTGTCGCCGTGATCGCCGCCGTGATCGGCGGGATCACCCTGGCCACCGGGGGCGGCGATTCGGACACCGCCACCCCGCCGGGGACCACGCCGACGACCTCGGACGGCGGCGTCTCGCCGTCGTCCCCCGCGCCGGGTTCGCCGCCGGCCAGCACGCCGCCCGCCTCGTCGGCACCGCCGTCGAGCCCGCCCGCGAGTTCGGCGCCGCCGGGACAGCCGGGACAGACCGGTCAGCCGGGGCCTGGGCAGCCAGGGCCGGGTCAGCCCGGCGGTGACCAGCAGGCCTCCCACAAGTGGGTGACCGTGCGCGTCTACAACAACAGCACGATCCAGGGGCTGGGCGAGCAGGCCGCGAAGGACTTCCGCGCCTCCGGCTGGAACGTCACCGACGTCCACGGCTACCAGGGCAAGCTTCCCTCGACGGCGGCCTACTACCGGCCGGGCACCGACGAGGAAGCGGCCGCGAAGGCGTTGGCACTGGAATTCGGTTTCCAAGCCCTGCCGAGGTTCGCGGAGATCCAGAACGCGGCCCCCGGTGTGATCGTCATCGTCACCAAGGACTACAAGGTCAACGACAAAACCGGCTCCTAGCAGTACGCGAAGGCCCCCTTCACCGCGTCAGGCGCGGTGAAGGGGGCCTTCACGTACTTACGCCTGGGCTTGCGCGTAGGCCTCCAAGGCCGCGAGCTGGGCCGGGTCGAGCGAGGGACGCACAGCCTCGGCCGCCTTCGCCAGATGCCCGGCGGTGACCTCCTTGGCCTCCAGGGACTCCCGCATCGCGGTCAGCGCGGCCTCCCGGATCAGTGCCGCGCAGTCCGCCGCCGAGTAACCGTCCAAAGTGGCCGCATACGCCGCGAGGTCCACATCGGACGCCAGTGGCGTGTTCTTGGCGCTGGCGGCCAGGATCGCCTCACGCGCGTGCGCGTCCGGCGGCGGGACGTAGACGCGGCGCTCCAGCCGTCCCGGTCGCAGGAGGGCGGGGTCGACCAGTTCCGGCCGGTTCGTCGCGCCGAGGACGACGACCTCGCGCATCGGCTCGACACCGTCCAATTCGGTCAGCAGGGCGGCGACGACGCGGTCCGACACGCCGGAGTCCGAGGACTGGCCGCGGCGCGGGGCGAGCGCGTCGATCTCGTCGAGGAAGATCAGCGACGGCGCGGCCTCGGCGGCGCGGCGGAAGAGTTCCCGCACCGCGCGCTCGGACTCGCCGACCCATTTGTCCATCAGTTCGGCGCCCTTGACCGCGAAGACGTTCAGCGCGCCGGTGCCGGCGAGCGCGCGGACCAGGAACGTCTTGCCGCCGCCGGGCGGCCCGTACAGGAGCACGCCGCGCGGCGGGTCGACGCCGAGGCGCGCGAACGAGTCCGGGTAGCGCAGCGGCCACAGCACCGCTTCGGTGAGCGACTGCTTGACGGCGGTCATGTTGCCGACGTCGTCGAGGGTGAGCCCGCCGGTGGCGAGAGTGTCCGAAGTGGACATCGAGATCGGGCGGACGGTGGTCAGCGCGTCGAGCAGATCCTGCTGGGAGATCCGGGGTTCGTCCGCGTCACGCTGCCGCAGCGCGGCCCGGAGGGCGGCGTCACGGCGGAGCGCGATGAGGTCGGCGGCCACGAAACCGGGGGTGCGCTCGGCGATCGGGCCGACGTCGACCCCGGACTCCAGCGGGGCGTCGCGCAACAGGACACGCAGGAGTTCCGTGCGGGTCTTGGCGTCCGGCAGCGGGAGGCCGAGTTCGCGGTCGAGCAGATCGGCGGCGCGCAGCCGCGGATCGGTGGACTCGGCCCGTCCCGTACTGGCGATGACGGCAAAACCCTTGTTGCGCAAGGCTTTGCGCAGTTCGTCAAGGACGACCGTGGCGAGCGGCGGCGGCTGGGACGCGGGCAGCAGCGCGTCGATGTCGGTGATCAGCAGGACGGTGGGCTCTTCGTCGCGGGTGGCCTGCTCGATCGCCGAACGCAGCCGCGCGGCGGCGACATTCGGTTCGAGGACGGCGATGTTCGGCGCCGCGAGCGACACCACGCGGACCTTTTCGGCCTGCGCCACGGCGCGGACCAGGGTCGCCTTGCCGACGCCTTCCGGACCGGACAGCAGAACCCCGAGATGCGCCGACGTCCCCAGTTTGGCCAGCAGTTCGGGGCGGTGGAACGCCAGGTCGAACCACTCGGCGAGCTTGCGCGCGGCCGATTCGGAGCCGGCGAGATCGGACAAGGGAGGCACGGACTCCTCGGCCTCTTCGTCGATCTGCTCGTCTTCGACGATCTCGGCGTCGATGAAATCCTCGTGCGGGGTGGCAGGCGTGCTGCGCACCAGCGTCGTCCCGGCACGGGCCGGTGCCGCGGCGGGCTCGGCCTCACCGGTGCGGGCGCCGTCACGCCAGCTGACCACAGTGGACGGTCCGACGGCGACCGGGCCCGACGGCTCGGTCGCGGTGACGGTGAGCAGCTCGTTCGTCCACGTCATGCCGATGGCGCGGGAAAGCTGGCCGCGGACCGCGGAGACGTCGGAGCCCGGCGCGGGCGCGAGATCCTGCGGGAGCAGGGAAACCGCGTCGCCGACGGTCAGCACCTTGCCGATCAGGGCGAGCCGCAGGGTGTGCGGGGAGAGCGACACGCTGGCGATCCGCGAGCCCGCCACGGTGACCGTTTTCGCGGCCGACACCTCGGCAGGCGCGACGACCACCTCCGACCCCTCGGTCACGCCGAGGTTCGACATCGTGACGTCGTCGAGGAGGATCACGCCGGGAAGGCCCCCGGCGTCCGCCGGGGCGGCCAGCGCCGAGCTGACCCGCGCCCCGGTGACGCGGACGGCGTCCCAGGCCATCAGGCCGAGCGCGTCGAGGACTTCGGGATGCAGCCGGACGACGCCGCGGCGGGAATCCAGGGCGGACGGGGTGTGCCGGACGGTCAGCGTGATCTGGGGTGCGCTCACCCCGCCACCCTATCCACAGGCCTCACCCATTGTGGACAACTCTCACCTCGGAGCCCCGGTTTCCCAGTTCCGGTCGGAGAGCACCGATACGCTGGGCGCGGGGCCGTCCCCCAGGGACGGGCGGGGGGCTGGGAGTGGCGCGCGATCAGCGTTTCCGCAGGCCGATCCGCCGCCAAGAGCGGCGCCGCGGACCGCGGCCGTTTTCCCGGTCCTTCTCGGTGCTGAGGGTGCGCGGGGCGCGCGCGACGTGCTGTTCGCCCCGCTGCAGCCGGACACGCTGGGCGGCACCGGCCACCACCCGCCGCAGGGGCGGGCGCAGGCCGAGACGGCGACGGCTCGTGCTCCGCCGGATCGCCCGCCGTTCCCTCGGCCGGGCCATCCACGCTTCCGGATGCTTGGCGAGCCAGCGGTACCGGTACACCGAGTACGGGATGTGCGCCAGGTACAGGATCAGCGCGATCGCCAGCGCCACCAGCGGGAACTGGATGATCGCGGCGGCCAGCAGGCCCACCCCGACCAGCAGCGGCGCGATGGCCTTCGGCGGCGCCTTCACCGTCTTCAGCGAAAGCGTCGGGATCCGGCTGATCAGCAGCGCGGCCACGGCGATCGTCCACACCCACACCATGTACTGGTGCGACCACCAGCCCTTCCCGAACTGCAGCTCCAGGATCAGCGGCAGCATCGCCAGCAGACCACCGGCGGGCGCGGGCACACCGACGAAGAACTCACCCGCGTACGGCGGCTGCTCGGTGTCCTCGATCAGCGTGTTGAACCGCGCCAGCCGCAGGATCATGCAGACGGCGAAGATCAGCGACGCGACCCAGCCGATCCGCTCGCCCTCGGCGTGCCAGACGTACAGCACCAGCGCGGGCGCGACACCGAACGAGATGCCGTCGGACAGCGAGTCGAGCTCCTGCCCCATTTTCGACGTCGCGTCCAGCAGCCGCGCGATCCGGCCGTCCAGGCTGTCGAGTACCGCGGCGATCCCGACCGAGGCGATCGCCATCGGATAGTTGTCGATCAGCGCGAACTGCACCGACGACAGACCGGCGCACAGAGCGAGCACCGTGATGGCGTTCGGCAGCAGCCGGACGCCGGGAGTGGTCACGCGGACCATGGATCAGCCTTCCGGGTGCGGCGCCGTGGGCAGCTCGGCGATCGGGGTCTCGCCGCCGATCGTGCGCTGGCCCTTCGAGACGAGGACCTTGCTGCCCGGCGGCAGGTACAGGTCGACTCGCGAGCCGAAGCGGATGATGCCGTACGTCGAACCGACGCCGACCTTGTCACCCTCGCGGATCTCACAGAGGATGCGCCGGGCCACCAGCCCCGCGATCTGCACCACGACGAGCTCGTGGCCGTCTTCGGTGCGCATGAGCACGGAGTTGCGCTCGTTGTCGTCGCTCGCCTTGTCCAGGTCCGCGGACAGGAACTTCCCCGGCCGGTAGGCGACCCGCTCGATCACCCCGGACGCCGGGATCCGCTGGACGTGCACGTCGAACACCGACAGGAACACGCTCACCCGCATCCGCGGTTCGGCGGGCAGCCCCAGCTCGGGCGGCGGCACGGCCTCTTCGATCAGCGAAACCAGACCGTCCGCCGACGCCACCGCGAGGCCCTGCTGGGCGGGCGGGACGCGCTTCGGCTCACGGAAGAACGCGGCCGTGGCGGCCGTCGCGAGCGCGCCGACGACGCCAAGGCGCTTGGAGAACCTCCGCAGCACCAGCGTCGCGGCGAGACCGCCGAACACGAACGGCCTGCCGGCCGGGTGCATCGGCGGAACGGTCTCGCGGGCCAGCTTCACGGCGTGCGTGAGTGGGTTTCCAGTGGCTTCCGGCCGGTTGCCGCTCATTGGTCGGGTTCACCGCAGTTCGTGTCGGAGGTGTGGGGTCTTGGAAGAGCCACCACGCTACCGCCCTGTCCGGGACCGGTCCGTGGCCTCCCCCGGAAGGGTTTCCCCGGGCTGGGTGGGAGGGGCCACATCCCGGTAACAGATGGTCGAAATACGCGATAACTCTAGGTAATTGCTGCCGATCGCCGACCTTGAGGACCCGCGAATGCCCGCCAGCCCGGACCCCGCAGGCGAGCGACTCGCCGAGTTGTTCCGAGCCTGGAAGAGGGACATTTCGGCGGCGCCGATGCCACCACTCGTCGACCCCGTCCGCGCCGCCTCGATCATCGCCGAGGCGCGGGCGTCCGGGTGCATATGCCCCCCGACGGCACATGCACCCGGACGCGGGCGCTGGAACTGAGCGAAAGTCCCACTTTAGTTCGCTGGGCGCCGGTGATCACCGGTCGCGAGAAAACCGTTACCAACGGTTACTCCATCGGTCACCGCTGATAGGGCGGGCGCGGATCGCGCCGTCCGGAGCCCCGTACCAGCCGCAGCAGGGCGAGCAGCACGATCGAGCCCAGGATGGCGACGCCGAAACTGGGGAAGTCGAACTCGAAACTCCGCTCGGTACCCGTCGCGAGCCGGTAGACGAAACCGCCGAGGGCCGCGCCGAGTACGCCGATCAGGATGCTGAACAGGCAACCGCCCCGGCGGTCCGGGCCACCCACCACGACGTTGGCCAGCCAGCCGGCGATGGCGCCGAACACGATCCACGAGAAGAAACCCATGCCTCCGAGGTTACCGACCCGGATGGAGTAGCGCACAAGGATACTTGTGCAAGAGTTCTTGTGCAACTACTGTTGTGCGTTATGGCCGACCGTGAAGTCCGTGAAGTCCACGATTCGAAGGTGCTCGCCGCGATGTCCCATCCGCTGCGGCGCCGCCTGCTCGACGTCCTCCGCGTCGACGGCCCGTGTACCGCGTCCGTGCTCGCCGAGCGGACCGGGCAGGCGGTCGGGAACGTCAGTCACCATCTCAAGGTGCTGGCGGCCAGCGAGCTGGTGGAGGAAGCGCCCGAACTCGCCCGCGACCGGCGCGAGCGCTGGTGGCGGAAGGTCGGGTACGCGGTTTCCTGGTCTCCGTCGGACTTCCCGGACGACCCGGTCGCGGCCGCCGCCGAGTCCCTCGCGCTCGAACGCCAGGTTTCGATGGCGCGGCAATGGTTCGCCGAACGCGACAGCTATCCCGAAGAGTGGCATCGGGCGGCTTTCGCCACCGACAGCTGGGCGAAGATGTCGGTCGCCGAGCTGGCCGAACTCGAGCAGAAGGTCCACGAGCTGATCAAGTCCTACAGCGACCGCGCGCTCCCCGACGACGGCCAGGAGCGCCGCCCCGTCTTCATCTCCACCCGCGCCGTCCCGGCCCGCCCGTGACCACCCGCGAACGCGGCGGCTTGCTGCGCTCCCGGGACTTCCGCCTGCTGTGGACCGGCGAGACGACCAGCGTCCTCGGCAGTTCCATCGCCGTCGTCGCGCTCCCGCTCGTCGCCGTGGTCACCTTGCAGGCGAGCACCTTCGCGGTCGGCCTGCTGACCGCGGTCGCCTGGCTGCCGTGGCTGCTGATCGGCCTGCCCGCCGGCGCCTGGGTCGACAGACGGCCGAAACGCCCGGTCATGCTGATCTGCAACACCCTCTCCATGCTCGTGTTCCTGAGCGTCCCGGTCGCCGCTTGGTTCGGGCTGCTCACGATGACCCAGCTGATCGTCGTCGCCTTGGCGGGCGGCGTCGCGAAGGTGTTCTTCAACGTCGCGTACCGCGCGTACCTGCCTTCGCTGGTCGACAAGGAACAACTTCAGGAAGCCAACGAGAAGCTGCAGGGCAGTGAATCCGCCGCGCAGATCGGCGGACCCGGGCTGGCCGGTCTGCTGGCGCAGGGTTTCGGGGCGGTCAGCGGGGTGCTCGCCGACGCCGTCAGCTTCGGGATCTCCGTGCTGTGCCTGCGATCCATCCGCCACCGCGAGCCCGAACGCCCGGCGAAGACGCGTTCACGGCTGCGGGACGAGATCCGCGATGGCCTCGATTTCGTCGTCCACGACCCTTACCTGCGGGTTCTGGCGGTCTTCGGCGCGATCTCGAACGTCGCGCTCATGGGCTACCAGGCGATCGAGGTCGTGTTCCTCGTCCGCGATCTCGGCGTCGGGGCGGGGACCGCGGGACTCGTGCTCGCCCTCACCGGCGCGGGCGGGATCTTCGGCGCCGCGCTGTCGGGCAAATTCGCCGCGCGGGTCGGCACCGCGCGTGCCTTCATCCTCTGTGAGGGCTCCGGAGCGCTGATGATGTTGCTGGGACCACTCGCCCAAGGCGGCTGGGGACTCGCGTTCTTCGTCGTCGCCGGGTTCTCGCTCAGCGCCGGGGTCGTCGGCTCGAACGTCCTCAACGCCACGTTCAAACAGCGGTACGTCCCGGCGGCGATGTTCGGCAGGGTCACCGCGAGCATGTCCGTGCTCAGCCTCGGCGCGATCGCGCTGGGCGGACTGCTCGGCGGGATCCTCGGCGAGACCGCCGGGGTGCGGCAGACGCTGGGCCTGATGGCCGGGCTGGAGGTCGTCGCCGTCTTCGCCCTGCTGTTCACGCCGATCGGCCGGTGCCGCGACTTCCCGGCGGGTCGCGTTTAGCCCGCTAAAGGCGACCTGGGGCGTCAGAGCAGGAGGACGTCGACTTCGTCGCCTTTCGCCGCCGAGTCGACGTCCTCCGGCAGCACGATCAGGCAGTTCGCCTGCGTGAACGACGCCAGCAGATGCGATCCCGGCCCGCCGCGCGGTCCGACTACCCCGGTGACCTCGCCTTCGGAATGTGTGTAGAAGCCCCGCCGGAACTGACGCCGTCCGGCGGGGGACGTCATCGACTCGGTCAGCCGGGCCCGCACCTTCTGCCGGTCGACCCCGGAATGCCCCATCGCCGCGAGCAACGCCGGCCGCAGGAACGCTTCGAAGGAGACGAGCACGCTCACCGGATTGCCCGGCAGCGTCACCACCGGCACGCCGTTCCACCGCCCGCAGCCCTGCGGCCCGCCCGGCTGCATCGCGACCTTCCGGAATTCCACGCCCTGCCCGGTCAGCGCGTCCTTCACCACTTCGTACGCGCCCGCGCTGACCCCGCCCGACGTCACCAGCAGATCCACGTCCGCCAGCCGGGGCTCGATCGCCGCGCGGAACTCGTCGACGTCGTCGACGACACTGCGCACGACTTCGGCCTCGCAGCCGAGCGCCCGGATCGCGGACGCCAGCATGATGCTGTTCGACTCGTAGATCTGCCCGTGCCGCAAGGGATTCGGCGCGTCGACGAGTTCGGTCCCCGTCGACACGACGAGCACCTTCAGCGGCCGCCGCACGGGAACCTCGGCGAGCCCGACGGCCGCGGCGAGCCCCAGGTGCGCCGGTCCCAGCACGGTTCCGGCCGAAAGCGCCACCGTGCCCTCGACGACGTCCTCGCCGAGACGGCGGATATGCGCGCCCGGGACGGCTGTCCTGAAAATCCGGACGTCCGTCACACCGGCGTCCGTGTGCTCCACCATCACCACCGCGTCGGCGCCGGGCGGCAGCGGGGCGCCGGTCATGATCCGGTGCGCCGTCCCCGGCTCCAGCCTCCCGATGTCGACGCGGCCCGCGGGGATGTCGTCGGCGACCGGCAGCGTCACCGGCGCTTCCGCGACGTCTTCGGCACGGACGGCGTAACCGTCCATCGCGGAGTTGTCGAACGGTGGCAGCGAGACCCCCGCGAGCACGTCCTCGGCCAGGACGAGCCCGGCGGCGGAGGCGAGCGGAAGGCGGATGACGGGGGCGTTTCCGAGCAGGCCGGTGACGGTCTCACGGTGGGCGTCGACGGAGATCACCGGACCATCCTCCCCGGTCGGGGGCCGCATGCAAGACTCTGCGCGTCACAACGACCACCGGGGAGACACAGACATGCAGGTTCAGATCCGTCACCAGCCGTCGTTCGCGGTGGCCAGGCTCATGCTCGCACCGGGTGAACCGGCGCAGGTCGAGTCCGGCGCGATGATGGCGACGAGTTATGGCGTGCAGGTCCAGTCCCAGGCGCAGGGCGGCATCATGAAGGGCCTCGGCCGCGCCTTCCTCTCCGGCGAGTCGTTCTTCATCTCCACCTACACCGCCCCGCAGAACGGCGGCTGGGTCGACGTCGCCGCGAACCTCCCCGGCGACATGCAGATCATCAACCTCGACGGCCGCACCGGCTGGTGCGTCACGCGCGGTTCGTGGCTCGCGTCGTCCCACGGCGTGCAGACCGAGACCAAATGGGGCGGGCTCAAGAACCTCGTCGGCGGCGAGGGCGGCTTCCTGACGCACGCGACCGGACAGGGCCCGCTGGTCGTGGCCTGCTACGGCGCGCTGGAGACGGTGACCCTGCAGCAGGGCGAGGTGATCACCATCGACACCGGGCACGTCGTCGCGTTCGCCGACACCGTGCAGTACCAGATCCGGAAGGTCGCCACCGGCGTCATCCAGTCGATGAAGAGCGGCGAAGGCCTCGTGTTCGACTTCGCCGGGCCTGGCCAGCTGCTCACCCAGACCCGCAACCCGTCGGCGCTGTCCGCCTGGGTGATCGCCCAGGTCCCCGCGCGCTGAGCCATGCGGGTCCAGACCAGGCACACCCCGAACTTCGGGGTCGCGCGCGTGCTGCTGTCCCCCGGCGAGGCCGTCCAGGCCGCCGGGGACACCATGCTGGCGAGCAGTTTCGGGATCACCGAAACCGTTCCCGCGCGGGGTGGTTCCCGGGCGAACAAGACCGCGCCGTCGGTGTTCAACGCACCGGAGGGCGGCGGCTGGATCGACTTCGCGCCGCTGACCGCCGGCGACGTCTACCCGCTGGAGTTCACCGGCGGGGCGGGCTGGTGCGTGAGCCGCGAGGCGATCCTCGCCCGCCCGGCGACCATCCGGGCCGACCCGGGCTGGGCGCCGCTGCAGAAGCTCTTCGGGGCGGACGCCGGTTTCCTGGAGCACTACAGCGGAAGCGGCCCGCTCGTGCTGGCGGCGCAGGGCCCGGTCGACGCCTTCGAACTCACCGCGGGCGAGCTGGTCACCGTCCGGCCGGACTTCCTGCTGGCCTATCCGGACACCGTGCAGTGCCGTCTCCGCGCGGTGGACCAGTCCGGCCCGCAGTCGGTCCGCACCGGCGAAGGGCTCGCGCTGGACTTCGCAGGACCAGGACGCGTCCTTGTGCAAGCGCGCAATAGGCGGCTTTCTCGCGGGTGACCTTGGGACGAATTGAGCATTGCCGAAGCCGGTAATTCGGGTAGCGTGAACTGCACTCGAAACCGCCGTCCGGGGCAGAGAAGGCCGGCGGGTCCCGTGCTGAGGGAGGGCGCCGTGGCAGTCGGCACCGTCAAGTGGTTCAACTCGGAAAAGGGCTACGGATTCATCGAATCCACCGAAGGGCCCGACGTCTTCGTCCACTACTCGGCCATTCAGGCCGATGGATTCCGGACGCTCGACGAGGGTGATCGCGTGGAATTCGAAGTCCAGTCCGGGCGTGACGGGCGGAGTCAAGCGGCGGACGTGCGCAAGGTCTCCTGATCGGAGGAGACCTTGGTTCGGGCGAACCCCCGGCGGCCTCCGGAACTGGCGCGTTAGGCTGCGCTGCGTGACAGGCGATGAGTCGGGGGACCTGACCGGTCGCCGGCTGGGCAACTACCGCATCGACGGGGTGCTCGGCAAGGGCGGCATGAGCGTGACCTACAAGGCCACGGACGTGCGGCTCGGACGCAAGGTGGCACTGAAGGTCATCGGTGATCACCTCGGGGCCGACGCCGAGTTCCGCGAACGCTTCGTCGACGAAGCGCGGAACACGTCCGCGATCGACCATGCCAACGTCGTGCCCTTGTACGACTTCGGCGAGCTCGAAGGCATGCTCTACATCGCCATGCGGATGGTCGACGGCGGGGACCTCGCCGGGCTGATCTCCGGCGGCCCGATCGCGCCCGTGCGCTCGCTGACCATGCTCGACCAGGTCGCCGACGCGCTCGACACCCTGCACAACCGGGGTCTCGTGCATCTCGATGTCAAACCGGCGAACGTCCTGGTCACCAGCAAGGAGACCTCGCGCGAGCACGTCTATGTCGCCGACTTCGGCCTGACCCGCCGCGGCGCCACCGGCCACCGGACCCGCGGCGGCGACTTCCTCGGCTCGCCGACCTACGCCGCTCCCGAGCACCTGCGCGGCGAGCCGCTCGACGGCCGCACGGACCAGTACGCGCTCACCTGCGTCCTCTACGCCTGCCTGACCGGCAGCCCGCCCTTCAAGGGCGACGTGCAGACGGTCATCAAGGGCCATCTGAACGGCGAACCCCCGGCCATCTCCCGGATCGTCGGCCTGCCGGCCGCGATCGACGAGGTCATCCGGAAGGGAATGGCGAAGAATCCCGCCGATCGCTATCCGAACTGTGTTGAGATGATCGCGGCCGCCAGGCGCGCCCTGGGTCCGCTCGCGAGCTCGAACGAGCCTCCGGGTCCGCCCGGACAGGCGGCGGCCGCGACCGTCCAGCAGGCGGTACCGCACCAGGCACGGCAGAACACGCCGCCACAGGGAGAGGGGGGCCCCGTGCACCCGTACGGAGGACAGCAGCCGGGCTACAGCCAGCAGGGACCGGGGCCACAGGGTCCGCCGCCCGGCTACGGCCCGCCGCCCCAGCAGGGTGGTTACCCGCAGCAGGGCGGGTTCCAGCAGGGTCCGCCGCCCGGCTACGGCCCGCCGCAGCACCAGGGCGGGTTCCAGCAGCAGGGTGGCTTCCAGCAGGGTCCGCCCCCGGGTTACGGCCCGCCGCCGCAGCAGCAGGGCGGTTTCCAGCCCAAGAAGAAGAGCGGCGGCGCCAAGTGGATCTGGATCATCGTCGGCGTCCTCGTGGTCGCCGGCGCGATCGTCGCCGCGATCTTCGTCTTCAGTGACTCGGGGTCCGGCAACGGTCCGCAGACCACCGCGCCGAACATCCCGGTCGGCCCCGGCGGCTCGCAGTCGCAGTCCCCGCAGTCGTCGTTGAAGGCTCCGCCGACGTCGATCTCCATCAAGCCGAGCAGCTGACACCACCACGCTGACCTGCGGTTCTTGCACTCTCCCCCGGAGAGTGCTAAACACGGCATTGGCACTCGACGCCGTCGAGTGCCAGGTGAGCGGTCACCGATCGCTCGCCTGAAGGTCGGGACGGTGAGGCCGCACCCTTCACGGGGTGGGTCGTCCGTCGCGGGCACCGAGCCTGGCCGAGGACGTGTCCTGCCGCCGCGCTGAGTAGGCGTGCGGCGGCGCCCAATACCGGAGGACCACACCGAAATGGCCAAACTGATCGCGTTCGACGAGGACGCCCGCCGCGGTCTAGAGCGCGGCTTGAACACCCTCGCCGAAGCCGTCAAGGTGACCCTCGGCCCGCGGGGCCGGAACGTCGTGCTCGAAAAGAAGTGGGGCGCGCCGACGATCACCAACGACGGTGTCTCCATCGCCAAGGAGATCGAGCTCGAGGACCCGTGGGAGAAGATCGGGGCCGAGCTCGTCAAGGAAGTTGCCAAGAAGACCGACGACGTCGCGGGTGACGGCACCACCACCGCCACCGTGCTCGCCCAGGCTCTCGTCCGCGAGGGTCTGCGCAACGTCGCCGCCGGGGCCGACCCCATCAGCCTGAAGCGTGGCATCGAGGCGGCCGTCGAGGCCATCACCGAGCAGCTGCACAAGATGGCCGTCCAGATCGAGACCAAGGAGCAGATCGCTGCCACCGCCTCGATCTCGGCCGCTGACCGCACCATCGGCGAGCTGATCGCCGAGGCGCTGGACAAGGTCGGCAAGGAAGGCGTCGTCACCGTCGAGGAGAGCAACACCTTCGGGCTCGAGCTCGAGCTCACCGAGGGTATGCGCTTCGACAAGGGCTACATCTCCGGTTACTTCGTGACCGACCCGGAGCGTCAGGAAGCCGAACTCGAGGACCCGTACATCCTCCTCTTCGGTTCCAAGATCTCCACCGTCAAGGACGTGCTGCCGCTGCTGGAGAAGGTCATCCAGTCCGGCAAGCCGCTGCTGATCATCGCCGAGGACGTCGAGGGCGAGGCTCTGGCCACCCTGATCGTCAACAAGATGCGTGGCACCTTCAAGTCCGTCGCCGTCAAGGCCCCGGGCTTCGGTGACCGCCGCAAGGCGATCCTGCAGGACATCGCGATCCTGACCGGTGGCCAGGTCATCTCCGAGGACGTCGGCCTCAAGCTGGAGAACGCGGACCTTTCCCTGCTGGGCAAGGCGCGCAAGGCCGTCATCACCAAGGACGAGACCACCATCGTCGAGGGTGCGGGCGACGCCGACCAGATCCAGGGTCGCGTCAACCAGATCCGCGCCGAGATCGACAACTCGGACTCGGACTACGACCGCGAGAAGCTCCAGGAGCGGCTGGCGAAGCTGGCCGGCGGCGTGGCCGTCATCAAGGCCGGTGCCGCCACCGAGGTCGAGCTGAAGGAGCGCAAGCACCGCATCGAGGACGCGGTGCGCAACGCCAAGGCCGCCGTCGAAGAGGGCATCGTCGCCGGTGGTGGCGTCGCTCTCATCCAGGCCGCCGAGGCCGCCTTCGCCGGTCTGAAGCTCGAGGGCGACGAGGCCACTGGTGCCAACATCGTCAAGGTCGCCGTCGAGGCGCCGCTCAAGCAGATCGCGATCAACGCCGGCCTCGAAGGCGGCGTCGTGGCGGAGAAGGTCAAGTCCCTCCCGCAGGGTCACGGCCTCAACGCCGCCACCGGTGTCTACGAGGACCTGCTCGCCGCCGGCGTGCCGGACCCCACGAAGGTCACCCGCTCCGCGCTGCAGAACGCCGCTTCCATCGCGGCGCTGTTCCTGACCACCGAAGCCGTCGTGGCGGACAAGCCGGAGAAGGCCTCGGCCGCTCCCGCCGACCCGTCCGGTGGCATGGGCGGCATGGACTTCTGAGTTCGAGCCTGTAGTACCACCGGAAAGCCCGGACGCGCCTCGCGCGTCCGGGCTTTTCTCATGCCGTGACCGGCGCGGATCCAAGCGCTGGCGGCGCGATAGCAAAGGTCCCTTGCTCCCCGCGTACGGCGAAAGGCCCGGACATCCCCATGTCCGGGCCTTACGCCACCCCCTACCCCTCACCCCCTGGATCGCGTTTAGCCCGCTAAACGCGATCCGTGCGGACGCCGCGTCCCCTGCGCGCGGCGTCCGTCTCCGTTCAGGACTCGCCCGGTTGCTCCGGGGTCAGGACCCACGCGGCGACGTAGACCGGGATCGCGAACCCGGCGGTGAAGAAGACGCTCGCCACGAGGGCGATGCGCAGGATCGCGGCGTCGACGCCGAGGTAGGCGGCCCAGCCGCCGGCGACGCCCGCGAGCATCTTGTCGGTCCGGCTGCGGAAGAGCTTCTTGGTGGACTGAGGGGTGTACACGCTGTTCGTCATGACTCGATATTCGCCCGGGACCGCCCCTCCGCACATCGGGGAACGGCCCCGAGCCGACCCTGGAATCCGACCCCTCAGGGATGGGTGCGCGGCTGCCCCGGAGTGTGGAAAATGCGGTGATGACGATCAAGGCGAAGGTGCTCACGTTCGGGGTCGCGGTGCTGACCGTGCTGGGAATCGGCTCGGCCAGTGCCGCGCCCGAGGGGTACGGCGCGCAGAGCAGACTCGACGTCGTTCAGTCCCGCGGCGAGATCCGCGTGTGCTCCACGGGCGACTATCGCCCGTTCACCTACCGCGACGCGGCCGGCGCGTGGAGCGGGATCGACATCGACCTCGCGGGCGATCTCGCCCGGCGGCTCGGCGTCCGCCTGCGACTGGTTCAGACCACCTGGAAGGCGATCGCCGACGACGTCGGGCGGAAATGCGATCTCGCGATGGGCGGGGTTTCGGTGACCTTGGACCGCGCCAAGAAGGGTTTTTACACCGATCCCTATCTGCGTGACGGCAAGACGCCGATCACCTTGTGCGAGAACGAAAAACGGTTCCAGACGCTGGAACAGATCGACCAGCCGGGCGTCCGGGCGATCGTGAATCCGGGCGGTACCAACGAACAGTTCGCCGACGCCAATCTCAAGCGGGCGACCATCGTGCGGCATCCGGACAACAACACGATCTTCGCCGAGATCATGGCGGGCCGCGCCGACCTGATGATCACCGACGCGACCGAAACCCGTTGGCAGGCAAAGCAGAATCCGCGACTGTGCGCGGTGCATCCCGACGAGCCGTTCACCTTCTCGGAGAAGGCGTACCTTCTGCCGCGCGACATCGTGTTCAAGGAGTGGGCCGACCAATGGCTGCGCCTGGTGCTGAACGACGGCACGTACGCGCGGATCGCCAAGCCGTGGCTCGGCTGAAATCGGTTTGAACCACTTTCGTTATCCGACCGTATCTCCAGATGTGGGTGAGGAGGAACCAGACCGGAGGAACACGGATGATGAAGAGCGCCGGGAAACACCGCAAGCGCGCGACGGTCGGCCTCGCGTCCGTACTCGGGGTGGCCGCCATCGCCGCGACGATGTTCGCGGTGAGCACCCCGGACGGGCAGGCCGCGGAAAACTGTCAGGGACTCGACACCGCCCTCCGGAACAACCTGAACTTCATCGCCGGACAGCAGTCGAACCCGGACGCGCTCTCCGGCGCGCGGATCGCGAACCGGCAGGCCGTCGTCGACCTCATCCAGCAGCGCCGTCAGACCGCGGGCTGTACCGAGAACGTGCGGGCCGACGGTGGGAAACAGGAACAGAACCAGGCCGCCGACGAGGCCGAGGAGGCCGCCGAGCAGGCCGCCGGGATGGACGACGCCATGGCGGGGGAGGACGAGATGGCCGTGGATACAGGGGGCGGTGAGGTCGTCTGCCCGGGCTCCACGGTGACGCTGTCCGGCGAGGGCGGCGCGCCCGCCGCGTCCAGCAGCGAGTTCCCGGCGGGCACCAAACTGAAGGTGACGAACCTGGACAACGCGAAGTCCACGACGGTCGAGGTCACCGGCGTTTCCGGGAGTTGCGCGCTGCTGAACAACGCGGCCTTCGAACAGGTCCGTGAACCGGGGAAGTTCCTGATCCGCCGGGCCACCATCGAGCGGGTCGGCTGAAACACCCGCACCGGAACGGGGAAGACGCGGACGGATCCGGTGCGGCGGCGACACGAGTCCTCCTGGCACCCCTCGGCCGGGAGGGCTCGTGGTCGTTTGTATCTCACTTGTACGCCCTTTCGGGACGCTTCTCACGAAACGCCGAGAAAGGACATCCGATGAGATTCAGACGAGTGGTCACCGCGGCCGCCACCGCGCTGCTGGGCATGGCCGGGCTGGCGATCACCGCGACGTCGGCCGAAGCCGCCGTCGGTCCGCGTCCCAACTTCCAGCTTCCGTTCCCCTGCAACCAGGTGTGGAACGGCGACAACGACAACAGCAGTGCGCACCGGGCCTACGAAATCGACTTCAACCGCGGTGGTTCCGCGGACGCGGACCTTGGCGACCCCGTCGTCGCCGCGGCCGCGGGCAAGGTGGTCACCTCGGCGCACCAGGGTTCTGCGAACGGCTTCGGCAACCTGGTCAAGATCGACCACGGTGGGGGGTGGTCGACCTACTACGCGCATCTGAAGGTGCGCTCGGTCGCGGTCGGCGCGCAGGTCGCGCAGGGGCAGAAGATCGGCGAGGTCGGCAACACCTCCAAGCCCGGCAACAACATCAGCCCCCACCTGCACTACGAAGTCCGCACCAACGACGCGTCGTGGCCGGACAACATCAAGCCCGCGTACTTCAACGGGGTGAAGTTCGGCTACCCCAACGCCAACGTGACCTCGAAGAACACCTGCAGCGGCAGCGGGAACCCCAACCCGTATGACGCCGTCGAGGTGTGCGGCGACGGCTACTCGGTGATCGACTCGCAGGCGCTCGGCAGCGCCGCGACCACGTACCTGCTGTACAACGGCACGACCAAGAACAACTGTGTCACCACCATCAAGGCGACCTCCGTCGGCAGCGGCAGCGCGGTTTCGGCCTTCCTCGAAGTGGAGGGTTCGGCCAGGAAGACCGACTCCGGCAGCTTCGAGTACTACGCCGGTCCGGTGAGCGCGGCCGCCGGTGCCAAATGCGTCAGGTGGGGCGGCTCGGCGGGTTCCGTCAGCTACGAATCCCCGCTGGAGCACTGCGGCTGATCTTGCGGAGAACGCCATGAAAGGTCCTTTCCTTGCGAAATTTGCAAGGAAAGGACCTTTCATGGCGTCTGGAGGTGGGCGCGGACCCGGGTGAAGCGGTCCAGC
The DNA here is from genome assembly GCF_000478275.1 of Amycolatopsis orientalis DSM 40040 = KCTC 9412. Lineage (GTDB taxonomy): Bacteria > Actinomycetota > Actinomycetes > Mycobacteriales > Pseudonocardiaceae > Amycolatopsis > Amycolatopsis orientalis. Next base: position 429,540 of record NZ_ASJB01000083.1, on the reverse strand, counting down.
CAGGCCGCGCGGACCTCCGGGGCGGCGGCGTGCACGCCGAACAGATCCGGTTCCGGCGCCTGGAGCGGCACCGGCAGTCGACCGTCCACAGGGGACAGTGAACTGCCGCAGACATCCCCGGTCAGCAACGACATCGTGCCCAGCCCGCAGGCGAAGTCCAAAGTGGGCAGTGCGCCCGCGAGGGCCAGCCCGGCGGCGAGGCCGACACTCGTCTCGACGGCGGAGGACACCACGCACGGCAGACCGCAGGCCTCGGCGACCTCCAGCGCGCGCCGGACCCCGCCCAGCGGCGCGACCTTCAGCACCGCCACGTCGGCCGCCCCCGCCACGGCCACCTTGAGCGGGTCTTCGGCCCGGCGGATGGATTCGTCGGCGGCGATCCGCACGCCGACCCGGCGCCGGACGGCGGCCAGTTCCTCGATCGACGGGCACGGCTGCTCGACGTATTCCAGGCCGCCCGCCGCGCGGTTCAGCTCGCGGATGGCCTTGATCGCGGTGTCCACGTCCCAGGCCGTGTTCGCGTCGACGCGAATCGCGCCTGACGGGCCCAGCGCGGCTCGCACCGCCTCCACCCGGGCGCAGTCCTCGGCGAGGCTCACCCGCGGGTCGGCGACCTTCACCTTCGCCGTGCGACAGCCCGAGGCCGACACGAGGTCGTACGCCGTCTTGGCCGACACCACCGGGACGGTCGCGTTCACCTCGACGCTGTCCCGCACCGGCGACGGCCACCCGTATTCGCTCGCCTCCAGCGCGGACGCCAGCCACGGCGCGCTTTCGGCGTCCGAGTAGTCGGAGAACGGGCAGAACTCGCCCCAGCCGGCCGCACCGTGGATCAGCAGTCCTTCACGGACCGTGATCCCGCGGAAGCGGGTGCGCAGGGGGATCGCGTAGACGTCCATCGACGCCGATCATGCCACCGCACCCGGCGCGTGCCGTTTCGCCCGATCCCGGCCAGAATGAGCGGCGTGGCGCTCGACTTTCGCGTGCTGGGGCCCACCGAGGTCACGGCGGACGGGTTGCCGGTGCCCCTGGGCGGCAGCAGGCCGCTCATCGTGCTGGCCGGCCTTTTGCTGCGCGCGAACAGTGTGGTGCCGGTCGAGGAGCTGGGCCGCTGGCTGTGGCCGGACGACCGGCGGCGGTCCAAGGGCGCCCTGCAGACCTACATCCTGCGGGTCCGCCGCGCGCTCGGCGACGAGGTCACCATCCGCACCGAACGCGGCGGCTACCTGCTCGAACTCGACGAGAACCTGCTCGACCTCGCCCGGTTCCGAGCCTTGGCCGCGGCGGGGGCCGAGGCCGCCAGGGGCGGCGACCCGCGGCTGGCCGCGGACAGGTTCGCGGCCGCGTTGTCCGAATGGCGCGGCCCGGCCCTCCAGAACGTCCATTCCGAAGCGCTGCTTCGGGACGAAGCCGACCAGCTGGGCGAGGAGCGCCTTCGCGTCCGCGAGCAGTGGGCGGACGCGCTCCTCTCCCTCGGCGACCACGCCACCGTCGTTCCCGAGCTGACCAGGTTGTGCCGCGAAAACCCGCTGCGGGAACGCCTGCACGAACAGCTGATGATCGCGCTGTACCGCTCCGGCAGGCAGGCCGAGGCCCTGAACGTCTACCGCCGGATCGGCGCGGTGCTGGCCGAGGAGCTCGGCCTGGACCCCGGCGCGTCGCTGCAGCGCGCGCACCAGGCGATCTTGACCGGCGAGGACTCCGCCGAGACCACATTGGACTCCGAGCTGACGCGGTACCGGCTCGGCGCCGAACCGCTGATCCCACGCCAGCTCCCGACTGATCTCCGGGTCTTCTCGGGGCGCCAGCGCGACCTCAAGGCACTGCACGAACTCGTCCCGGAGGCGCTGGACACCGGGAGATCCACGCCCATCGCGTCGATCGAGGGAATGGGCGGCATCGGCAAGACGACGCTCGCCGTCCATTTCGCGCACGAGGTCGGCGAGCAGTTCCACGGCGGGCAGGTGTACCTCAACCTGCGCGGATACGGTCCCGGCGATCCGGTGGAGCCCGCCACCGCGCTCGAAACCATGCTCGCGTCCGTCGGCGTCCCGGCCGACCGGATCCCGGCGGACGTCGACGGCCGCGCGGCGACCTGGCGCACCTACAGCGCCGGCCGCCGGATGCTGATCCTGCTGGACAACGCCGCGAGTACCGAGCAGATCCGGCCGTTGCTGCCCGGGCCGGGCTGTCTGGTGCTGGTGACCAGCCGCTGGCAGTTGCAGGCGCTCGTGGCGACCCACGGCGCGCGCCGCGTCGCGCTGGAGGAGCTGCCGGACGAGGACGCGATCGCCCTCGTCGCCTCGACGATCGGGCCGGAGCGGGTGGCCGAGGATCCCGACGCCACCGAGCGGTTCGTCCGGTACTGCGGCGGGCTGCCGCTGGCGATCCGAATCCTCGCGGTGCGGGCCGCGCAGTTCCCGGACCTCAGCGTGCGGGACTTCGTCCGGCTGCTGGAGACCGAACAGGACAGGCTGGGTTCGTTCGACCTCGCCGACGGCGACGAAACGAACATCCGCGCCGTCTTCTCGTACTCGTACCGGGCCCTCGACGAGCGTGCCGCGCGGATGCTGCGCCTGCTCGGCCTGCCGACCGGCGGCGACTTCAGCGTTCCCACGGCCGCGGCGGTGGCCGGGGTCGACTTCGCGGAAGCGCATACGGATCTTTCGAAGCTGGCCTCGGCGCATCTGATCGCGCGATCCCGCCCCGGCCGGTACCAGTTCCATGACCTGATCCGCGCGTACGCGGCGGAACTCTCGGCGAAGGTGGACGGGCCCGGCGTCCGGGCGGAGGTCCTGGACAGATGGCTGCACGCTTCGCTGGCTTCGGCGCTGAACGCGTCGCGGCTGCTGCGCCCGGAGCGGCACTACCGGCTCATCGAGCCCGAACGGTTCGCGGGCGCGGGGCTGAGATTCGGCCACTACGACCAGGCGCTGGACTGGTTCGACGAGGAGTGCGGCAACCTCATCGCGGCCGTGAACGTCGCGTACCGCGAACAACGGCACCAGGAGTGCTGGCAGCTCGCCTGGCTGCTCCAGTCGTTCTTCATCGTGCGGGCACGGCTGGAGGACTGGCGTTCGGTGTTCGACGTCGCCCTGCGCGCCGCCCGGGACGCGGGGGACCGGCCCGGTGAGGCCGCGATGCTGAGCGGGCTCGGCGTCGCCTGCGGGGTGGCACGCCAGTACGAGGACAGCGTCGCCTACCTGAAACAGGTGGTCGAACTGCAGCGGCTGGTCGGCGATCGCGAGGGTGAGGCACGCGGTCTGTACAACCTCACGCTGGCCAGCCGGAACGCCGAAGGCGGCCGGATCGCGTGGGAGTACGGGACCCAGGCCCTGCGGTTCATCCGGGAGCACAACGTCGGCTCCGGGATGGAGGCCGACGCGCTGCAGGCGCTCGGCGACATCTGCGCCGGCGACGGGCGGTACGGGCAGGCACTCGACCTCGCCGACCAGGCCCTGGCCCTGCGGGCGCACGCCTTGCCCGACGAAGCCCGGTTCACCTTCCACACCAAGGGCATCGCGCTCGTCGGGCTCGGCCGCAACGACGAGGGCGTCGCCTGCATGCGGCGAGCCGTGGAGATGTTCTTCGCCCACGGCGAGCTGTACGAGGCGGCCGACGTGCTGGCCCAGCTCGGTGCGATCCATCTGCGGCTCGGTGATCCCTCGTCGGCGCGGGAGTGCTGGCTGCGGTCGGTGCGGGTGTTGACCGAGCTTTCGCATCCGGACGCCGAGGACGTCCGGACGAAGCTGGCCGCACTCGTCGGCGGCGAGGTCAGGCACTGAGGTGAGGCACGGGCGCCCGGCGTGCCGACCCCCAGTCGCAGCACGCGAGTACGCCCGTGACCTCATGCGTCACTTAACAGGACACCGCTCACTGCGCGCTGACTGTGCAGCGTGCGCGGCTCACGCCAGGAGTTTCGCGAGGGTGATCGCGTTCTTCGGGGCCTCGACCTTGACGTCGTTGTCGAAGTAGACGTACGTGTCGCGATCCCAGCCTTTGATCTTGCGGGCCCATCGTTCGAGGGCCTTGTCGCTGTATCCGCTGACGTACAGCTCCTCGTCACCGTGCAGGCGGACGTAGGCGAATTCGTCGCTCGTCATCTCGTCGACGAACGGGAACTTCCCGGCGGTGTCGGCCACCACGAGCGCGATGCCGTGCTCGCGGAACAGCTCCAGGCTTTCGGGCTCGGCGAAACTCGGATGCCGTACTTCGACGGCGTGCCGAAGCTTCCGGCGCGGCTTCGGATCGGTGTGCGCCTCGCCCTTGAGTTTGTCGTCGTGCTCCTTCGCGAGCTTCGCGGCGGCGTGGCTGGTGCGCGGCAACAGTTTGAAAAACGCCTCGACCCGCTCGGCGTCGAACGCCAGCCGCGGCGGCAGCTGCCAGAGGAACGGCCCCAGTTTCCGGCCGAGCGCCAGCACTCCGGAGGCGAAGAAGTTCGCCAGCGGCGTCTCGACGTCGCGCAGCTGCTTCATATGCGTGATGAAGCGGCCGCCCTTCACGGCGAAGACGAAGTCGTCCGGGGTCTGCTCGGCCCACGCGCGGTACCGCTCGGGGCGCTGCAGCGAGTAGAACGAGCCGTTGATCTCGGCCGAGTTCATCTGGCCGGAGAGGTACTCCAGCTCGCGCCGCTGCACCAGGCCGCGGGGGTAGAAGTCCCCGCGCCAGGGTGGGTAGCGCCAGCCCGAAGTGCCGATCCTGATCTCGGCGACGTCGATCACCGCCTTTCCGCGCTGCTCTGATTCCCCCTCTCCGTCCGGCGCAAACGCCCGCTCAGGCCGTGTTTCTCAAAGCGCGCGTCCTCACCCGACCAGCCAACCTCAGTTCGAGAGACACGCTCTAGGCCCACGAGAACCGCCAACGGCGGGTTTGGACGAGACTGGCGGCGAACTCGCGCAGATTGCCCGGCTGACCGGCGAATTCGGGCAGGCAGAACGAGCGATGCTCGGCGGCGACCGTGAGCGCGCGGCCCTGGGTGCGCGGCGGCGCGGCCACCGACAGCTCCATCGAGTCGAAGCCCAGCACCGTGAGTGTCGCGCCGAAGCGGTCTTCCCAGCTGCGCAGGACCGCGGACAGCTCGTGGACCTGGTCGGTCGCCTTGATCATGCCTGTCCAGCCCAGGATCGCCGGGATGTCGGCCGGCCGCTCTGTCTGCACCAGCGCGAGCCGGTGCGGTCCGCGCGCGGCCAGGATCGACCCGGTGTTGCCCGCCTCGGCCAGCGGATCCGCGCGGCGCGAGGGGCGGCGCGCGAGGCCGGGGAACCTCGCGCCGAACGGGCGCAGGCAGGCGCCGTCGCAGCACGACGTGTCCCACCAGCGGGCCAGCACCTCGGCCGGATCCACCGAGGAGATCCGGTGGTCGGCGGGGGCGAGCCTGCCGCGGTCGTCGATCCAGTCCTCGCCGTTGGCCGCGAAGCGCTGGTCGTGCGGGATCAGCACCGGCCACAAGCCGGACCGGTCGAACTCGGCGACGCAGCCGGTGTAGCGCTCCGGCCTGGTCAAAGGCAGGTCCGAGACCCAGATCCGGCCGTGCCATCGGCCGGGCGGCAGGGTCTGGACGGGCGGCGTGCCTGGGCGGAACGGTGCGATCGTCATCGGCTTCCCCTCGAACTGGTGTTCGGTCAACTCTACCCGAACACTAGTTCGAAGCACCGACAGTTTTCGATACCCCGTTCGCGGGACCCCGCCCCTCCGGCTCGCGTTTAGCCCGCTAAACGCGAGCCACCCGGACCGCCCTCCGCATTTCGTCCTCTGGATGAGTTGGCCGCCCGCGCGGGGATCGCGTTCAGCCCGCTAAAGGCGACGTGTCACAGGGGGCGCAGCAGGTCGTCAGCGTCCACGATCCGGTACGCGTAGCCCTGTTCGGCCAGGAAGCGTTGCCGGTGTGCCGCGTACTCCGTGTCGACGGTGTCCCGCGAGACCACCGAGTAGAAATGCGCCTGTCGTCCGTCGCCCTTCGGCCGCAGCAGCCGTCCGAGCCGCTGCGCCTCCTCCTGCCGCGAACCGAACGTCCCGGAGATCTGGATCGCCACCGAGGCCTCCGGCAGGTCGATCGAGAAGTTGGCGACCTTCGACACGACCAGCGTCCTGATCTCGCCGCGCCGGAACGCGTCGAACAGTTCCTCGCGTTCCTTGTTCCGCGTCGCGCCCTGGATCACCGGCGCGTCGAGTTCGTCGCCGATCATCTCCAGCTGGTCGAGGTAGGCCCCGATGACCAGGGTCGGCTCGCCGGGATGCCGGTCGACCAGCGTTTTGATCACCTTGGTCTTGGTGTCCGCCGTCGCCGCCAGTTTGTACCGCTCCTCGGCCTCGGCCGTCGCGTACGCGAGCCTCTCGGCGTCGGTCAGGGTCACCCGCACCTCGGTGCATTCCGCCGGTGCGATCCAGCCCTGCGCCTCGATGTCGCGCCAGGGGACGTCGTACCGCTTCGGTCCGATCAGGGAGAACACGTCGCCCTCGCGCCCGTCCTCGCGCACCAGGGTCGCGGTCAGGCCCAGCCGCCGCCGCGACTGCAGGTCCGCGGTCATCCGGAAGACCGGCGCGGGCAGCAGGTGGACCTCGTCGTAGACCACCAGGCCCCAGTCGCGCGAGTCGAACAGGTCCAGATGCTTGTACTCGCCCTTGGTCTTGCGCGTGACCACCTGGTACGTCGCGATGGTGACCGGCCGGATCTCCTTCTTCTCACCGGAGTACTCGCCGATCTCCTCCTCGGTCAGCGAGGTCCGCGCGACCAGTTCCCGCTTCCACTGCCGTCCGGCGACGGTGTTCGTCACGAGGATCAGCGTCGTCGCCTTCGCGTGCGCCATCGCCGCCGCGCCGACCAGCGTCTTGCCCGCGCCACAGGGCAGCACCACGACGCCGGACCCGCCCGCCCAGAACGCCTCGGCGGCCTTGCGCTGGTAGTCGCGCAGCTCCCAGTCGACCTCGGCGAGTTCGATCGGGTGCGCTTCGCCGTCGACGTACCCGGCGAGGTCCTCGGCGGGCCAGCCGACCTTCAGCAGCGCCTGCTTGAGCCGTCCGCGTTCGGACGGATGCACGATGACGGTGTCCTCGTCGATCCGCGCGCCCAGCATCGGGCTGATCTTCTTGTGCCGGAGGATCTCCTCCAGCACCGCGCGATCGATGGTCGACATCACCAGGCCGTGCGCCGGATGGTTGGCGATCTGCAGCCGCCCGAACCGGCCCATCGTGTCCACGATGTCGATGAGCAGCGGCTGGGGGACGGGGAACCGCGAGTACGTCGTCAGCGCGTCGACGACCTGTTCGGCGTCGTGGCCGGCCGCACGGGCGTTCCACAACGCCAGCGGCGTGATCCGGTAGGTGTGGACGTGCTCGGGCGCGCGTTCCAGTTCGGCGAACGGCGCGATGGCGATCCGCGCGTCGTCGGCCTGGCTGTTGTCGACCTCGAGGAGCACGGTCTTGTCGGACTGGACGATCAGCGGGCCATCGGTCACCTCCCCTTTATACGTTCCGGCCACACCGGCTCCCGTCGCGGCACCGCTGGTGGAAGGATGTGCGAAAGGTGACTGGAGGGGACCTTGACGACTACACCGACCGGCGGGACGCCCGAGTACGACCCGTTCAACCCGCCCGCGCCACCGCCGTCGACGCTGCCCTCGATGCCGGAGGCGGGACCGCCGACACCGTTCCCGAAGCCGAGGCCGCTGAGCGTGCCGGCCAGGGTGGCCATCGTCGTCGGCGTCGTCGCCGCGCTGGGCCTGGGGAGCCTGGCGGCCTGGGGGATCACGCAGACGGGCCGGTTCACCTCGGTGGAGGCGGGCAAATGCCTGTACCTGACCGACGAGGCGGGCGGCTCCCAGAGCTACACGACCGCGAGTTGCACGTCGAGCCGCGCGACCTTCCGCGTCGACGAGGTCCGCACCGGCTCGGCCGAGTGCCGCGGCGCGGACTACGTCCAGTTCGAGCTGTACAGCGATTCCGCCTCCCGGAGGGCTCAGAAGACGCTCTGCCTCGCACTGAACGTCGAGACCGGGGACTGCCTGCGCGACGTCGTGCACGAGACGCGGATCGCGAAGGTCCGCTGCACCGATATCACCGCGGAGGCGCGGGTGCTCGTGATGCGGGGATCGTCGGAGAGCGTGTGCTCGTCGGAAGACACCGCCCTGCACTACACCGGGCCGCCCGAGCGCACCGTGTGCCTGCGGCCGACGGGGGAGAACATCTAGCGGCCTGTCCGTCGAGGGTGTTGGCGGGACCGGCTGGCGCGGCACCTGCTGAGCGAGGTCGTGAGTGGTAATGAGGGTTAGAACCCTCGTTACCACTCACGAGCAGGCTGGCGGCTCAGCGCGGCACCATCGACTGGACGTCGAGCCGGGCGCCGAGCATGCCCGAGTTGTGCATCAGGTCGGCGACGCGCTGCAGCCGGATGCCGTTGAGCGACACCGGGTACGTCCCGAGCGAGATCAGCGACGCCGTGGTCCGGTCGATGTCGGAGAACGTCGGCAGCGCGTCGCGGACGACGGCCGGGTCGGCGGCCCGCACCTGCGCCTCGCCGAGCACCTTCCGGAAGACGGCGAGCGTGCGGGCGTTGGCCTGGCCGAAGGCGCCGGTCGAAACGTAGGACGACATCGGGAAGTCCAGTGTCGCGCCGCGGGCGCCGTCGGCGAGGATGCTCGCCCCGAGTTCCTTCTCGGCCCTCGTGATGTACGGCTCGACCATCCACGCGGCGTCGACCTCGCCGCCCTGCAACGCCTGCGGCATCCGGTCGAACGCGTGCTGCTTGAACTGGATCCTGGACACGTCGACCCCCGCCGTCCCGAGTACCGAACGGGCCGCGAGCACGCCGACGTCGTCGAGCATGTTCACCGCGATCTTCGGCGACTTCTTGACCGTCGGCTCGGTGTAGTCGGAGCCCGGGAGTGTGACGAGCGCCATGGTGTTGCGCCCGGCGGTGTAGGCCTCGCCCTGCAACTGCAGCGCCGTCCCGGCCGCGGCGGCGCGGAAGATCGTGACGTCGCCGGCGAACGCGATGTCGATCTCGCCCGCCGAAAGTTTGGCGATCGCCTGGTCGGCGGGGGCGTCGACGAGGGTCACGGAAAGACCGGCCGCGGTGAACCGCCCGTCCGCGACGGCGACCCGCAACGGCGCCGTGTCGATGGGGCTTCCGACGCCGATCCGCAGCTCGGTCCGTTCGAGCGGGGCGCCGGAATCCGGGTCACCATCGGAAAACACTCCGCAACCGGCAGTCGCCAGCAGGGCCGCTACCAGCGGAATCGCCAAGACGCGCATCATCGCCACCGCTCACCTACCGAGAGAATGTGCTCCTCCTTCTGGATCGTATGGTCCGTGCCCCATACGATCGCGTGCGGGAGACGCCGGATGGCGCGGCTTTCGATCGTTCTCGAACCTTGTTACTCTACAGTAGGTTCGGGCTCTCGTCCCCGATGTCAGCCATGGGAAAGGGTCCCGTGGTGGGAAAAGGAAACCAGGTGGCCCGTCGCGACAAGCGTCCCCGTGGGGGCGACGCGGCGGAACGGCATCCGCGCGTCGGAGGACGCTGGCGGCTGCGCAACTGGCACCTGCGTACCAAACTCTTCGTGGTGCTGCTGATCCCCGCGCTCGCGGTGGTCGCCCTCGTCGGGCTCCGGGTCAACTCGGATCTGCGGGATGCCCAGCAGCTGGCCGAATTCGCCACCCGCGGCCGGGTGGACAGCACCGTCGCCGAAGCGGTGCACCAGCTGCAGCGCGAACGCGACCTCACCGTCCGGTTCGTCGCGGGCGATCGCAAGGGTGACGTCTCCGAACTGACCGAGCAGCGCAAGCGGGTCGACGAGGCCATCGGCTTGTTCGAACGCACCCTCGGCGAAAGCAAGAGCAGGCTCGACGGCAAGGCCGCGACCAGCCTGCAGCTCACCAGTGACAGGCTGCGCGTCCTCACCGGGCTGCGGTTTTCCGCGGAACACTCCGCTTTTCCCGCCGACGCGGTCCTGCGCTCCTACAGTGAACTGATCTCCGGTCTGCTCGACATCAGCGATTCCGCCGCCGCCGACGTCTCCGATCCGGACCTCGGGAAGCTCCGCCTCGCCGGAAACGCGCTCGCGCGGATCAAGGACCAGATGTCGGTCAAGCGCGCGATCATGGCCGCCGCGCTCGCCCAGGGCGGTCTCAACCGGGACAGGACCCGCGCGCTGCTGGGAGCCGAGGCCGAACTCGCCGCCGCCCGCAACGACTACCGCACCTTCGCGACCCCCGAACAGCAACGGATGTACGACGACACGGTGATCGGCCTGATCGTCGACATCGGCAACGACATGGTGGAATCGGCGCTCATCCGCGCCGAGAACGACCAGGGACTCGGCGGACTGGACCCGAACCAGTGGGACACCTCCGCCACGTACACGGTCAATCTGGCCCATCAGGTGCAGCAGGCGCTCCTCGTCCAGTTGCAGGAACGCACGGACACCCTTGCGGCACAAGCGAGAACGTCCGCGATCTGGGACGGCGGCATCGTGCTCGCGGTACTGGTGATCGCCGGTGTGCTCTCGGTGATCATCGCGCGTTCGCTGTTGCGGCCGTTGCGGATCCTGCGCCGCAGCGCGTTGCAGGTCGCCGAACATCAGCTGCCCGCGGCCGTCGAAGGTCTGCTCAGCGATCCCGAACCACAGCCGGAGAATCTGCGACGGCGGCTGGCCGTCGCGCCTGTCCCGGTGTTCAGCCGCGAGGAACTCGGCCAGGTGGCGCGGGCGTTCGACGCGGTGCACGGCGAGGCCGTCCGGCTCGCCGGGGAACAGGCCATGTTGCGGGAGAACATCAACGCGATGTTCGTGAACCTGTCGCAGCGGAGCCAGGATCTCGTCGAGCGGCAGCTGTCCGTGCTGGACCGGATGGAGGCCGACGAACAGGATCCCGACACGCTCGCCGGGCTCTTCGAACTCGACCACCTCGCGACGCGGATGCGCCGCAACAGCGAGAACCTGCTGGTGCTCTCCGGAACCGACGTCGTCCGTGAGGACGTCGGCGCCGTCGTCGCCGACGAGATCATCGGCGCCGCGCTGTCGGAGGTCGAGCACTACCAGCGCATCGAACTCGGTGCGGCGCCGCGGATCGCGGTGCGGGGCGAGGCCGTCAACGACCTCGTGCACGTGGTCTCCGAGTTGCTGGAGAACGCGACCCGTTACTCGGACCAGAGCACGATGGTGCAGGTCGAGGGCCATACGACCGAACGTGGCGAATGGCAGATCGAGATCACCGACCACGGCGCCGGGATGCCGCAGGCGGAGATCGACCGGACCAACACACGGCTGGCGAATCCGCCGGACGTCGACGTCGAGGTCTCCCGGCGGATGGGCCTGTTCGTGGTCGCGACACTGGCCGTCCGGCACCGCATCGACGTCCGCCTGCGCTCCGCCGACGGGGGCGGGATCACCGCGGTGGTCGTCGTTCCGTCCGCGCTCATCGTCGACGCGCCACAGCCCGCCCCGCTGCCGGAACCTCCGCCCGTCACCGCCGCGCCCGAGCCGGAACCCGAACCGCCGCTGGAAGTCCCGCCGCTGCCCGAACCCGAGGAGAGCGCGGAGGAGTCGCGGTTCGCGCCAGTGCTGGATCCCGGACCGCCGCGGCGCGCGCCCGTCGTCGAACGCGAGACGCAGCCCGAATGGCCGTCGGCGGACGACGACGCGGGCAACCACCTCGAACTGGACTCGCCGACCGAGCGGATGCCCAAGTACCAGAGCGTGCTTTCGCAGTGGTTCGACCACGGTGGCCCCCGCGAAGGGCCCTCGCCCGCCGAGCCCGGCCCGCCGTCCGTTCCGTCGTTCGAGCCGGTCAAGGCGCCTGGGGAAGCCGACGCGGGCGAAGAACCCACCGTGGATCCGGACGAGCCGACCGAACCGACGCTGAAGCCGGTGGAGGCGAAGGAAAAGGCGCCGGAGCCCACACCGGAACCCGAGCCCGAACCCGCTTGGCCGACGTCCGCCGAGCTGGAACAGGAGGACGGGGCGGAGGAGACCTGGCCGGTCTTGCCCGCCGTCGTTCCCGAGGCGCGGTCGCAGGACGACAGGCCGGAAAAGCCGCGAGGGGAGAGGCCGATACTCTCACTTTCCCCCGAAGCGGTCCGCGAACGGATGACCAGCCTCCAAGGCGGGTTCCGGCGCGGTCGCCATGCCCGGGGTGAAGACAACCCTTCGGCTTGAGCGAATTGGAAGGTCCATGAGTGCGAAACCCGCCCTGCTGGAAGTGATCGCGCTGACCGCGGCGGACGCGGAGCGCGCGCAGGAGGGCGGGGCCGATCGCCTCGAACTGGTCAGCGACATGGCCAGTGACGGGCTCTCGCCGTCGGTCGGGACCCTGCGCGAAGTGCTCGCGGCCACCGATCTCCCGGTGCGCGTCATGCTGCGCGACAACCTGTCCTTCGCCGCCGCCGACCTCGACGGCCTGCGCGCGGACACCGCGCGGCTGATCGACGCTGGCGCACGTGAGTTCGTCTTCGGTTTCCTGGACGGGGAAAGCGAGATCGACGTCGACGCCTGCGAGACGCTGGCCAAGGAGCTCGACGGGCTGCCGTGGACCTTCCACCGCGCCATCGACCGAGCGCGGGATCCGTTGCGTGCCTACGACCAGCTGATCGCGCTCGGCTGCGACACGGTGCTCGCGGCCGGGCATCCGCACGGGGTCGCGCACGGCCTTTCGGTTCTGCAACGGCTCGCCCGCCGGTCGGACGGGCCCCAGCTGCTCGTCGGCGGCGGTCTGCGGGCCCAGCAGGTGCATCTGCTGCGGGCGGGCGGGGTGCGCGCGTTCCACGTCGGCAGCGCGGTCCGGCCGGCAGGCTGGGAGTCCGATGTGGACGTCGCCGCCGTTCGCGAGTGGACGGCGCTGGTCAAGGACTGAGTCGTTCGAGGACTGGGCCGTGCGCGGGCGGTCAGGTCCAGACCACATACGGTGATTCGAGGTTGCATCTTCAACTATCGGGAGCCGACCGGCTAGCGTGTGGGCATGGCTACCCGCACCGTACGTGACGCGACCAGGGAACTGCTGCGCGAACTGGGCCTGACCACGATCTTCGGCAATCCCGGCACGACCGAGATCGCCTTCCTCACGGAATGGCCCGACGACTTCACCTACGTGCTCGCGCTGCACGAGGCGTCCGTCGTCGCCATGGCCGACGGTTACGCGCGTGCGGCGCGGCGTCCGGTACTGGTGAACCTGCACTCGGCGGGCGGGGTCGGCCACGCGCTCGGGCATGTCTTCACCGCCTACCGCAACAATGCCCCGCTGATCGTCCTCGCCGGACAGCAGACCAGGTCGCTGCTGCCGGACGACCCCTTCCTCGGCGCGGTCGAGGCGGCGAACTTCCCCAAGCCGTACGTGAAGTGGAGCTGCGAACCGGCCAGGGCCGAGGACGTGCCCGCCGCGCTGGCGCGGGCGTATCACATCGCGACGCAGGCGCCCATGGGCCCGGTGTTCGTCTCGGTGCCGGTGGACGACTGGGACGTCGAGACCACTAAACCGATCGTCTCCCGGCCGCGGATCCGGGGTTTCGCGCCCGATCCGTCCGCTTTGGACGAACTGGTGTCCGCCTTGGACGCCGCCGAACGTCCGGCGATCGTGGTCGGCGCGGCCGTCGACGACGAGGGCGCCGTGCCGGACGTCGTCGAACTGGCCGAGAAGGTGGGCGCGGGCGTCTGGGCGTCGCCGATGGCCGCCCGCTGCTCCTTCCCCGAGAACCACCCGCAGTTCTTCGGTTTCCTGCAGCCGGAACGGAAAGCGCTCGCGAGCGCGCTGATCGAGCACGACCTCGTGGTCGTCATCGGTGCCCCGGCGTTCATCTACCACGTGTACCGGGGCGAGTCGGAGACCTCGTTGCCGCCGCTGTTCCTGCTCAACGCCGACGAGCAGGTACTGGCCAGGGCCGAGGTGGGCACCGGGATCCGGGCGACGCCGAAGCTCGCGATCCGCGCGCTGATCGACAAGGCCGCGCCGCGGGAAGCGCCGAAATCCCGTACCCGGCTGGAAAAGCCCGCCGCGGTCACGCCGATCACGCCGGACTTCGCCTACGCCGTGATCTCGGAAGTCCTGCCGGACAACGCGATCGTCGTCGAGGAGACGCCGAGCCACCGCAACGAACTGCACGATCACCTGCCGATCAAGTCGACCGACTCGGGTTTCCTCACCGTCGCCAGCGGCACCCTGGGCTACGGGCTCCCGGCCGCCGTCGGCGCCGCGCTGGCCCGCCCGGACCGCAAGGTCGTCGCGATCCTCGGCGACGGGTCGAGCATGTACTGCGTCCAGGCACTGTGGACGGCGGCGCAGCACAACCTGCCGGTGACGTTCGTGATCTTCGACAACGCGCAGTACGCCGCCGTGCGGATCCTCGGCGAGGCGGCCGGTGGGGAGAAGGTGCCGGGTGTCGACCTCGGCGGTATCGATTTCCCCGCGCTGGCCAAGAGCCTTGGCCTGAACACGTCGGTCGTCGAGAAGGCGGAGGACCTCAAGCCGACGCTGGAGGCCGCGCTGCCGGACGCCCGCCCGCATCTGGTGCACGTCCGCATCGACGCGAACCCGCGCACGCTCTACTGAGGAGCTGAAGGGCGCTTTCCCCGCATGCGATGCGGGGAAAGCGCGCTGGTGAGGACCTCGCGTGTCGGCCGGTGTCTCCAATGTGGCATTGGGGACACTGAACGTCTCCAATGCCACATTGGAGACACCGGCTCGCGGCAGAGCCGGACCCACCTCCCTTGACTTACCCCATCACTGATGCGGGGAAAGTCCCCTTCAGCTCTTGGTGTGGGCCTTCGTGGCGGCGTCGGCGGCCGCGTCCTGCTGCGCGAGTTCGTACTCGGCCGCGTCCGAAGCCGCGGTGACGGCTTCCGGGGCACCACCGTGCAGCAGCCGCGCCACCTCACCGCGCAGCGTCACGAACTCCGCGGACTCGCGGGTGGTGATCTGGTTCCGCTCCGCGGGCAGCCCCACCGGCAGATCCGCGACGATCGTCGCGGGCGACTTGGACAGCACCAGCACCCGGTCCGACAGGTAGACGCTCTCGTCGATGTCGTGCGTGACCACGAGAACCGTGCTCCCGTTCTCGCGCTGGACGCGGCGGGTCAGGTCTTCGAGTTCGAACCGCGTCTGCGCGTCGACGGACGCGAACGGCTCGTCCATCAGCAGCAGAGCCGGCTTGCTGGCCAACGCCCGCGCGATCGACACACGCTGCTGCATACCGCCCGAGAGCTGCCACGGGAACTTCGAGCCGACACCGGCCAGGCCGACCGACTCCAGTGCCTCCTGCGCCCGCGTACGGCGCTCGGAGCGGCTCAAGTTACGCCACCGCAAGGGGAACTCGACGTTCTTCGCCACGGAGAGCCACGGGAACAGCGAGCGGCTGTAGTCCTGGAACACGACGGCCAGATCCTCCGGCACGCCGGAGACGTCGTCGCCGTGCAGGCTGACGCGGCCGGACGTCGGCTTGATCAGCCCGGCGATACAGCGCAGGAGTGTCGACTTGCCGCAGCCCGACGGGCCGACGATGCTCGCGAGCTGTCCCGCTTCCACGGTGAACGACAGGTCGTTGACCGCGACGTGCGCCTTTTCTCCCGCGCCGTACCGGTGGTTCAGCCCGGAGACCTCGAGCATGGTTGACATCTTGCTGACCCTTCGAAAGAAAGACTAGATACGGCCGTTGCGGGTGGGTTGCCAGCGAAGCACTCTCTGCTCCACCGCGAGGAAGGCCGCGTTGAACCCGAAGCCGAGCAGGCCCAGCAGGACCAGCCACGACCACATGAGCGGGAAGTCGAACGCCTGCTGGGCGTCCATCAAGGACCGGCCGATGCCGTTGTAGGAGCCGACCAGCTCCGAGATCACCATCAGCAGCAGGGAAATGGACAGGCTCAGCCGAAGGCCCGCGAAGATCTTCGGCCCGGCCGCGGGCAGCACGATCGAGCGCACCCAGTACGACCGCGGCGTCCGGAACGACCTCGCGGTGTCGATCTTCACCTGGTCCACCGACCGGACCCCGTCCACGGTGTTGAGCAGCACCGGCCAGATCGCGCCGAAGATGATCGACCCGGTCTGCATGCCCGGCCCCAGTCCGAAGAGGACGATGAACACCGGGATCAGCGCGGGCGGCGGCACCGAGCGGAAGAACGCGAAAAGCGGGCCGACGTAGTCCATCCCGGTCTTGGACCGTCCTAACGCGACACCCAGCGCGACACCGACGGCGCCCGCGAGCAGCCAGCCGCCGAGCGTCCGGCCCAGGCTCGGCAGGACGTTGTCGAACACGGTGTCGGTCAGGAACAGCTGCGACGCCGGGCCGCTGAACCACAGCTTCACCGAGGTGGCCACGATTTCGGTCGGCGGCGGGAAGAACGGGCTCTCGGCGAGCCGGGTCGACAGCTCCCAGATCCCGACCAGGGCGAAGAACAACAGCCAGTTGCGGACCAGGAGGCCGATGCCCCGGCCCACGCGCCTGCCGACGCGGCTGGAGAGCGTGAGGGTCGTCACGAGACCGCCTCCCGGTCGACGGTGCTCCAGCGGAAGGCCCGCCTGCCGATCATCTCCAGCCCCCCGTTGATGAGGAAGCCGAGCACGCCGACCACCACGGTCCCGGCGAGCACGAGGTCGAACCTGGTCGAGCCGGTACTGGCCTGCATGATGAAGTTGCCGATGCCGAGTTTGGCGCCGGCCAGGAATTCGGTGCTGACCACCGCGATCAGCGCGATGTTGGCGGACAGCCGGACCCCGGTGAACACGAACGGCGCGGTATGCGGCAGCGCCACCGACGTCATCGTCCGGAACTTCCCGGTGCCACAGGCCTTCGCCGTTTCCAGCAGGACGGGGTCGATCTCGCCGAGCGCGTAGATCGTGTTGAACATGATGGGCCACAACGACGCGTACACGGCCAGCGTGATCTTCGCTTCGGGGCCACCGCCGATGAGCAGGAGCACCAGCGGGATCAGCGCGACCGCGGGGATCGGCCGCAGGAACTCGATGATCACCGCGGTCGCCGTCCGCAGGCCGGGGATGCTGCCCAGCAGCAGTCCGGCGGGTACGGCGATGGCGACCGAGATGACCAGGGCGATCGCCCACGCGAGGAACGTGGCGATCAGGTCCCGGATGAACTGCACCTCGCCGAACTGCTCGACGATCGTCACCAGCACGACGGACGGCGGGGGGAGGAACTCTTTACGGACCAGGCCGGCCTGGACGATGACTTCCCAGATGAGGAAGAAACCGGCCAGACCGGCCAGGGCACGGAGAAATCGTGGCACCTTGACCTTTATCCAGCTTGAGGGGCGAGCATCGGGGCGGCGTCGAGCTTGGCCGTCAGCACCCCGGTCTGCAGCAGCAGGTCCGGGACACGCTGCAGGCGACGGGCGTCCAGGGTGGACCCGAACGTCGGCAGCGTGAGCAGCGACGCGGTTTCGGCGTCGACCTTGGCGTACTTGACGATCAGCGGTTCGATCTTGGAACGGTCGGCCGAATCACGCACGGCCTTGGTCAGCGCACGCTGGAACGCGGCCAGCGTCTTGGGGTTCTTGTCCACGAAGGAGCCGAGAGCGCCGAAGCCCGCCAGGGGGAAGTCCTGGGTGGCGCCGGTCGCGATGTCGACGACCGGGGTCGCGCCGACGATCTTGGAGGCCTGGGTCAGGAACGGCTCGGGCAGGTAGCCCGCGTCGACCTGGCCCGAACCGAGCGCGTTGGCGATGTTCGGCAGTGCCATCGGCACCCACTGGACCTTGCTGGTGTCGACACCGTGGTCCTTCATCACCGAGACGGTGAGCAGGTGGGAGGCGGTGTTCTTGTCGGTGATCGCGATCTTCTTGCCCGCGAGGTCGTTGATCGTCTTGACCGACGAGTTGGGCGTGGTGACCACCGCGTTGCTCTTCGGGCTGGCCGACACGGCGTCCGCGACGAGCCGGATGTCGGCCGCGCCCTTGCTCTTCGCGATGAAGAAGGGCATGTAGGTGGAGAAGGCGATGTCGACCTCGCCACCGATCATCTTGGTCATCGACGCCTGGCCGCTGGGCGCGTCGACCGCTTCGACCTCGAGGCCCTCGGCCTTGAAGTAGCCGCCTTCCTGCGCCAGCCGCAGCGGGGCGAGGTCGACGACGGGCAGCAGGGCCACCTTGATCTTCGGCTTCTCCAGAGCGCCGTCACCACCGGACGCCTTGGGCGCTTCATCGCCCCCGAGTGCGCCACAGGCGCCCAATGTGGCCAGCATGAGCGCGCTCAAGGCGATGCTGATGGCACCCCGTCCGCTAGGCGAGCCGCTTCTGCTCATGGCGTTTCGAAACAAAGCCAACTCCTCGGAAACAATGAATCACCGTTTGGGGAATTTCATCAGTGTCGTGGCTTCATTCCGCCAGGCACGCGGTCACCTTAGAGATTTGCCCACCCGCTCACAATGGGTGTCGTGAGCGGGTGATCATTTTAGGCCATTCGCCCGATCACCTGATCACCCGCTTGGACACCGCTACTTTTAGTAATCAAATTGCGGGTTGAACGGTAATTCGGAGTAACCGCGTGTCATCAGCTGGTGGTCTGCGGCGCGATCATCGGGCCGACGTCGATCTTGCTCTGGATGGCGCCCATCTGCAGGAGCAGGTCCGGGACCCGCTGGATGCGGCGGGGGTCCAGGGTGGACTGGAAGGTCAGCAGTGTGGTCAGCGCGGCGGTGTCCTGGTCGATCTTGGCGTACTTGACCAGCAGCGGCTCGATCTTGGAGCGGTCGGCGGCGTCGCGGGTCGCCTTCTGCATGGCGCGCTGGAAGGCGGCCACGGTCTTCGGGTTCTCGGAGACGAACTTGCCGAGCGCGCCGTAGCCGGCGGTGGGGAAGTCCTGGGTGGCGCCGGTGGCGGTGTCCACGACCGGGACGGTGCCCGCCTGCTTCGCGGTCTGCGTGATGAACGGCTCGGTCAGGAAGCCGGCGTCGATGTCGCCGTTCTTGAGCGCGTTCCCGATGTTCGGCAGCGGGACCGGCACCCACTGGACCTTGCTGGCGTCGACGCCGTGGTCCTTCATGACCGACTTGGACAGCGTGTCGGACACGGTGTTCGGCGCGGTGATGCCGATCTTCTTGCCTGCCAGGTCGCTGACGCTCTTCACCGAGGACGTCGGCAGCGTGACCAGCATGGTGCTCTTCGGGCCCGCGGAGGAGGCGTCCGCGACCAGCTTGATGTCGGCGGTGCCCTTGCTCGCCGCGATGAAGAACGGTGTGTAGCTCGCGTAGGCCACGTCGACCTCGCCGCCGATCAGCTTGGTCAGCGAGACCTGGCCGGTCGCGGCTTCGATGGCCTCGACGTCGAGGCCCTCGTTCTTGAAGTAGCCGCCGTCCTGTGCGAGCCGGAGCGGGGCGAGGTCGATGGTCGACATCACGGCGACCTTGATCTTCGACTTCTCGAGGTTCCCGGAGCCGCCGGAGGAGGACGAATCGTCGCCGCCGAGGAGGCCACAGCCGCTGACCGATACCGAAACGACGGCCGCCATCGCGAATGCGAGGGCTCCACGCCGACCGAGGCTGACGCTCAAGGCCTTCTTCGAGCTTGCAGAGCCAAGCAAAGGGGTGCTCCTGATCAAGGGAGGGACACGTGATGACGTGGCCTGATGTGGAATTCGGAAGTGACTCTTTGTCGAGCCACGGGCCCACTGTAGAGAACGGACACAGCGCTCACAATGGGTGGTCATCCCATGATCCCAAGTGGTAACGATCACCCGAACAGGTTGTTTGTCAGAAGTGAACACAACTCGGCGTGTTCATGCTGGGGACTTGTTGACAACTGAGTGCCCACGGGTCAAGGGCCGTCCGGGGTCTTCTTGTACGTCTTGACCGAAGGGTTACATCTGGCCCTCCCGTTCGCTACCCTCATGCACCGGTAGTGAGGTGTGGACCACTGATGTAGTGAAAGAGAGTGCCTTGGATGGCCGAACGCTCTGGACCTTTCCCGAGGTGCAAGGCACTCTGTGTCGAACAAGCTGAACACGTCCGTGCTTCACTGGTGCGTGTCCACGCACTGGCGGGTTAGGCCGAACAGACCAATGAAGCCAGGCGGGAATTCGGCAAAGTGCACCTGAGAGACTGCGTCGAAGACGACCCCCTCATCCGGAGGAGTGACCCCGCGCGTCACGAACATCCCTGCCACGCGGCAGGAGTGTGCGGGTAGTGGTCTCCGACAATCGACGCAGACAGCAGAACGGCCAGTTCGAGAACGGCATGTCCAAAATGGGCTTTCCCGGCCCGGATGAAGATGATGGTGGTGCGGCGGTGCCGAACGAAGACACCGCGGGGGTGGGAGGGGCCCCTGCGCGGGATACCGGAGACGGTCCTGGCGGGAAGTCCGGGTCGTTCCTGGGCCTGCGTAACTGGCGTCTGCGATCCAAGCTCGCGGCCGTCCTGATCATTCCGACGCTGACCGCGCTCGCGCTCGGCACGCTGCGCGTGATCGACGACAGCAGCGAGGCCGCCCGGTTCCAGGACACGGCCGATCAGGTCGCGTTCGCCGACAAGATCACCCTCGTGGTGCACGAGCTGCAGAGCGAACGCGCGCTCGCCGTCGCCAAGATCGCCGCCGACGAACCGTCGCGCCAGGCCGGTCT
This sequence comes from Amycolatopsis orientalis DSM 40040 = KCTC 9412, assembly GCF_000478275.1. Taxonomy (GTDB): domain Bacteria; phylum Actinomycetota; class Actinomycetes; order Mycobacteriales; family Pseudonocardiaceae; genus Amycolatopsis; species Amycolatopsis orientalis. The sequence continues at coordinate 408,993 of NZ_ASJB01000083.1, read as the reverse complement.
CGACGCGCAGATCGCCAAGGTCGACCGCGCCGTCGACGACCTGCGGGCTTCGGCGAACCAGATCAACCCGGACGATCAGGACACGAGGGACCGCTACTCGCGTGGTCTGCAGCGGCTCGACGCCCTGCGCCCGCTGCGCGGCGCGATGAACACCTCGCTGCTGGGCGACACCCCGGTCCTCATCGCCTACTCCGGCATCCTCGACTCGCTGGTCCAGCTCGGCCGCGAGGTGACCACCGCGGTCACCAACCGCGACGTGCTCCGGCTCGGCACCACGGTGCAGGCGATCAGTGAGAGCAAGGAGTACATCGCCCGCGGTGACGCGGCGCTGCTGATCGCCTCCTTCCGCTCCTCGTTCCCCGGCGACCTGTTCGACCAGGCCCGTTCGGCGGTGGCCAGTGGCGACGCCTCGACCGCGGCCTTCCTCGCGAACGCCAGCCCCGAACAGCGGCAGCTGTACTCGGACACCTTCTCCGGTCCCGAGGTCGACGACCGCCGCCGGATCACCACGATGGCGTTCTCCCTGCACCAGCAGAACCAGCCGCCCGCCATCGACAACGTCGCGCTCGGCAACGACAGCCGCGTCGCGCTCGACAAACTGCGCGCGGTCGAGACCAACCTGCTCGGCCAGCTGCGGGCACAGGCCGACGACCTGGCCACCTCGGCGATCAACTCGGCCTGGATCGGCGGCGCGGTCGTGCTGCTGGCCCTGCTCGCGGCGCTCGCCCTGATGCTCGTCATCGCCCGCCTGATGCTGCGCCCGCTGCGGATCCTGCGGAAGACCGCGCTCGACGTCGCCTACACACGACTGCCGGAAACCGTGCAGGCGATCCTCGACGACCCGGATCCGGTCAACGCCTCGAAGCGCTCGGTCGAACCGGTTCCGGTCACCTCGCGTGACGAGATCGGTGAAGTCGCGCGTTCGTTCGACGTCGTCCACGCACAGGCCGTCAAGATGGCCGCCGAGCAGGCCCTCCTGCGCGAGAACGTCAACGGCATCTTCGTGAACCTGTCCCGCCGGTCGCAGCGGCTGGTGGAACGCCAGCTCGGCGTGATCGACCGGCTCGAGGCCGACGAGCAGGACCCGGACCACTTGGCCAGCCTGTTCGAACTCGACCACCTCGCCACGCGGCTGCGCCGCAACGGTGAGAGCCTGCTGGTGCTCTCGGGCGCCGGTCTCGCGAAGTCGGTGCCCAAGCCGGTGCCCGCCGCCGACGTCATCGGCGCCGCGGTCTCGGAGATCGAGCAGTACGCCCGGATCGAGATCGGGATCGTCCCCGACGTCGCCGTCCAGGGCCTGACGATCCACGACCTCGTGCACGTGCTCGCGGAACTGCTGGACAACGCCACCTACTTCTCCGAGCCGGAGACGAAGGTGACCGTCCGGGCGGTGATCACCCGCAAGAAGGCGCTCGCCATCCAGGTCACCGACCACGGTGTCGGCATGACCGAGGACCGGCTCGCCGAGGTCAACCAGCGACTGGCCGACCCGCCGGACCTGGACGTCTCGGTGACCCGGCGGATGGGCCTGTACGTGGTCGCGCGCCTGGCGCGCCGCCACGGCATCGAGGTCCGGCTCCGCGAGAACGAGGACATCGAAGGCGGCGTGATCGCGCGGGTCGTCGTGCCCGCCGAGCTGCTCACGCAGATGCGGCCCGGCTCGCGGAACACCCCGCCGCCGTCGAACCGCTCGGAGACGTCGATGCCGTCGATGTCCGAGATGTCGACCTCGCTGCCCAGCATCCCGGCGTCCGACCGCGGTCTGGAGATGACCCCGCCGCCGCCGTCGAAGCCGCCGTCCCACCAGCCGGTCGCGCAGCAGGGCGGGCTCGTCCCGCTCGACCAGCCGATCAGCCTCGACGACCTGGTCGCGGGCAAGAACGCGGCCGGGCCGTTCCTCAGCCCGGCGGCCCCCGCCGAGGAGACGCCGGCGTGGCCGACGGCCGAGGACATCTCGCCGGCGAACGGCGACGGCGCCTCCAGCGGCACGGAGACCCAGTTCGCGTCGCTCGTGCTGCCGAAGCGCGAGCCGAGGTACGTGCCGGTGAACCCGGTCGAACCGCCGTCGCAGCCCGAGGAGCCCGCGGATTCGGGCAAGTCGGCGCTGGACGACGACGTCCCGACCAGGCGCCTCCCGATCTACCAGTCGGTGCTCTCGCGCTGGTTCAGTGAAGGCGACGAGGCTGGTGAGCCTTCGGGTGCCTCCTACGCGGAGGACACCGAGTCGGACGTGCCCGAGCAGGCCCGCAACGGCGCCACCGACGTCGAAGACCCCGCCGCGGAGAGCCCCGACGAGGCGTTGCCCACTCGGACCCCGCAGAGTGTTCCGCCGGAGACGGTGCTCCAGGACAATGGCTGGCGGAGCGCGTCGGACGACGGCTGGCAGGCGGCGCAGGTCCTGTACGAAGACCGGAACGAAGAGATCACCCCGGCGGGCCTGCCCAAACGGGTGCCGAACCAGTACCTCGTCCCGGGCTCGATCGGCGGGAACGAGCCGAAGAAGGAAGACTCCTTCGCCGACAAGACCTCCGGAATGCCGGGAACGGGTGCGATCGCCCGCTCGGCGACGGCGGCTCGGAGCCGGATGGCAAGCTTCCAGAAGGGCTACACGTCGGGACGGCACGCGTTGAAGGAACGCCCGCTCGATGCGCTGGATGACAACGGCGTTCCGGTGACTGGCAGGGGTGCGGGTTCCCCTGCCGATGACAGCAGTAAGGAGTGAAAGTGACACGGGCGGGTGCGATGCAGCCGGGGGGTCCGGCGCAGCCTGGCGGCCAGGCGCAGGGTAAAGGACACACGAGCAGCTTTGCCTGGCTGATCACGGATTTCGTGCACCGGGTCCCGGGCGCGGCGCATGCCGTGGTGGTGTCGGCGGACGGTTTGCTGCTGGCCTCCTCGAAGGGACTTCCCAAGGACAGGGCCGACCAGCTCGCCGCGGTCGCGTCGGGGCTCACCAGCCTCGCGCGCGGTGCGGCCAAGGTGTTCGAAGGCGGCACGGTCGCGCAGACGGTGGTCGAGATGGCCAACGGCTTCCTCTTCCTGATGTCGGTGTCCGACGGGTCCTGTCTGGCGGTCCTCGGATCGCCCGAAAGTGACATCGGCCTGGTCGTCTACGAGATGACCCTGTTGGTGGAACGCGTGGGACAACAGCTGACACCGGAGATGCGCGCGCAGCTGCAGGGCGCGTCGGTCCGCCGCTGAGCGACCGGGAACCGAGGAGAATGCCGTGGACGACGGGCGCTTGAGGGGCGATGGCCGGCTCGGTGACGACTTCTCCGGCGGGTGGTCGGAACGTGACGACGGCCGGGAGGACTGGACGTCCTTCCGGGACCGGGTCGACCGCGAATGGCGATCGCGCCGGGCACAGGGGTCGGACGACGACCCCGTGTCCCCGGACGAGGCCTCCCGCTGGCTGACCGATTCGAACGCGGGACAGGGACCCGCCGATTTCAGCGTTTCCGACTACCGGGAACGCCTGCTCGGCGGCCCCGGTGCCGAACTGTTCGGCGGTGGGAGCGGTCCGCTGTACGACTCGGGCGAATTCGCCAAGTTCTCCTTCGACAAGGAGGAGGAGCGCCGGGCGGCGGCCGCCGCCGACCCGCTGGCCGCGGCACTGCCGCAGCAGGCGCAGAACGAGTACGTCGACGAGCCGTACACCACCGACGTCGAATCCTCAGGCCTGGTCCGGCCGTACTTCCGCACGCGGGGACGGACCAAGCCGACGTACGACCTTGCCATCGAGGCGCTGATCTCGACCAGTGAACAGGGACGCGTGCTCGACCGGGTGCGCGTTCCCGAACACCGGTCGATCTGCGACCTTTGCCTGGACACCCGGTCCGTCGCCGAAGTCGCGGCGCTGTTGCGCCTGCCGCTCGGCGTGGTCCGGGTGCTCATCGGAGACGTGGCCGGCCTCGGCCTGGTCCTGGTGCACACCGCCAGCCAGAACGTGGGTGACCGGCCCAGTATCGAGTTCATGGAGAGGGTGCTCAGTGGGCTTCGGAGAATTTGACTCCGACGCGAATGCGCCGCAGGTGACCGGACCGACTTCGTCGGCCAAGATCGTGGTCGCTGGCGGATTCGGCTCGGGGAAGACCACGCTGGTCGGGGCGGTTTCGGAGATCGATCCGCTGACCACCGAGGCCATGATGACCGAGGCCAGTACCGGCGTCGACGACAATTCGGCAACCCCGAACAAGTCGACGACGACCGTGGCCATGGACTTCGGCCGGATTTCGCTGGACTCGGACCTGGTGCTGTACGTGTTCGGTACGCCGGGCCAGCACCGGTTCTGGTTCATGTGGGACGACCTCGCGGTCGGCGCCATCGGTGCCGTCGTGCTGGTCGACACGCGACGGCTCGCCGACGCGTTCCCGTCGATCGACTTCTTCGAGAACCGGAAGCTGCCGTACGTCGTGGCGATCAACTGCTTCGACCGGCTGCTGCACCACCAGATCGAAGATGTCCGGCACGCGCTGACGATCTCACCGTCCGTGCCGATCATGGCCTGTGACGCTCGGGAACGTGAGTCCGCCAAGCAGGTGTTGATCTCGGTCGTGCAGCACGCCATCGCACACGATTCGGCGTTGCGGGCCGGATAAAACAGACGAATGCCCGGAGCGGATGCGGCCGTTGGAGTGAACTCGGCAGGCTTCACCCGCTTCGGGCATCGGCGCCACCGGCCGGAGTGCACGTGGGGCGATCCCCTCGGCCCGATCCGGTGCTGCCGTCGCCCGATCGGGCGACCGAAATGCCGGTGACCTGCGCGGACGCCGATTCACGCCCGGTCGCACGACGCCACCACAGGGTGACCCACGAATGCGTGGTTCGCGATGAGTCGACGCGGTGAGCGGCTGGACGTTCACGTTCGGTTAGCGCTCTCGGCCGGGTGGCGGGCTCGACACGATCGGCGGGACGAATACGCTGGGTGGAGGCGTCTTTCGGCTCATCGGTGCTTGGTCGGTGCTGGTCAGCGAGAGAGGTCCGGACCACGCCGCCCAGGTGGTCTTGACGCAGCGAGGAGGGACTTGTGACGGCATCCGGGCAGCAGCAGAGCTCGTTCGGCTGGCTCATCACGGATTTCGCGCGCCGGGTTCCCGGTGCGGCGCATGCCGTGCTGGTCTCGGCGGACGGGCTTCTCCTCGCGCCGTCAGAAGGGCTGCCGCAGGAACGGGCCGAGCAGCTGTCCGCGGTCGCCTCCGGGCTGATCAGCCTCACCGCGGGCGCGGCGCGCTGCTTCGACGCGGGCGGGGTCAACCAGACCGTCGTCGAGATGGAGCGCGGGTACCTCTTCCTCATGTCGGTCTCCGACGGCTCGTCGCTCGCTGTACTGGCCGCGCCGACCTGCGACATCGGCACCGTGGCCTACGAGATGACGCTGCTCGTCGAGCGGGTCGGTCAGCAAATCACCCCCGAGCTGCGGGCGCAGCTGCAGGGCGGCGTACGTGGGTGACCGCCGATGAAGATCACCGGGTTCACCGAGCCGGAACCGTCCGGCTGGGACTCCCTGTACCAGGGCACCGAACGCGAGGCCTTCGACTCCCCGAGCCGGTTCGAGCTGAGCTCGATCAGCACGGTCATGCCGCGGCGCCCGCCCGCTCCGCCGGAGTCCGTCCCGACGGCCCCTTCGCCGATCCGCCAGCCGTCTCCGCGGCCCGCGTCCACGGGTAACGGCGCCGCGGGTTCGGGTCCTTCCGGCAGCGCGCCCGCGTCGGTCTACCTGCCGTCCTCTGGCTCCCGTGTCCGGCCCTACACGCGCACCGGCGGGCGCACCCGCACCGCGCACGACCTGGCGCTGGAGGCGCTGGTGTCGACCAGCGACGACGGCCGCCGGTATCGCGGCGTGCGGACCATCGAGCACCGGCAGATCTGCGACCTCTGCCTGGACACCCGGTCGATCGCGGAGATCGCCGCGCATCTGCGGCTGCCGCTGGGCGTGGTGAAGGTGCTCGTCGGCGACATGGCGGACGCGGGGCTGGTGCTGATCCACCAGACGGAGCTGATCCTCGGGGACTCCTCTTCGCGCGCCTTCATGGAACGCGTCCTTCAAGGCCTTCGCGCCCTCTGACCCCCTCCCCTCCGCATTTCGTCCTCTGAATGCGGTGGTGGAATCTTGCGACCAGTTGACTACTTTAGGGTCAACATCGGTCGCCTTGGGTAATGGTATGCGCTCCGTCCCGATAGCACCTCGGTCGTCAGTGAACGGGATCTCAGCGTGACGCCGGTCTTCCTGATCTGCGTTAACCTGGTCGAGGAGTAGTCGGTGGGGTACTGGAGAAAGCATCCTAGGAAGGATCTGGAAGCTGTTCTGGAGCACTTCCATCGGGCAGGATGGCGGATCTTGGATCCGCCGACCTACTACACCATCCGTTGCCCTTGTGGGCAGCATCAGCGGTGGATCCACCTGACGCCAAGCGGCGCCAACTACGGAAAGAACGCAGTGTCCTGGCTGCTGCGTCAACCTTGCTACCAGATCGAAGGGGGTTCCTGATGGGTGTGACGGTCCACACGCACTGGGTGTTCATCGCCGACGGCGACGGTGATCTCTTCGATTACTGCGACAAGGTGATGCGAGCGCTCCTCGAACAGGAACGGTGCCTCGGCGTATTCGCCGACAGCGCGGTATCCGCGGACGCCGGTCGGGCGGTGATGGAGATCGAGGCCGATGTGTCCGGCGACGACCTCTCCCACGCCATCGCGGAAGGTCATGCCGCTGTTCGGTCGGCCTTGCATTCGGTCGGGATCGGAACGCCGGACTGGCCGACGCACGGCGAGGCCATGTCGATGGTGCTGAAAGACCTCCGCACCGAACAGCTCGTCTAGTCACCCGCGCAACTACCGCATCCAGAGGACGAAATGCGGGAGTCCGAGCAAGGTGGTCACTCCTCGACGAGGGCGGCCGAGGTGATCCGGTGCAGCGGGTAGCGCTCGTTGTCGGTCCCTTCGAGGACCCCGCCCCCGACCCGCATCGGCCGCACCACGCGCTGGCTCGACGTCCCGCGTGAGTCGACGAAGCCGATCCACACCTCGCGGCGTTCCATGGTCGCCTTGGACAGCAACGCCAGCGTCGCGGACGTGTCCCCGGCGCCGCCGCCCTGGGGCGCGCGCACCGTCTCGCCGCGACGACGTGCCGAAGCGGCGTCACCCGCCCGGACGTGCGCGACGATCTTGCCGACCTGATCGTCCGTCAGTCCGGCCTGCTCTCCAGGCGCGCGACGCGGGCCACGCGCCTTCGCGGGCAGACGACGTCCAGACGGCCTGATGTCCATGACGCGCCCGTCGGGCCCTTCGGCGGCCGGGGCGAACCCGGCGGCGCGAAGCGCGTCGAGGACCTCGGCGAGCGGGTACACGCTGATGAGTACCGTCGGCGCGATCATGCGCAGGCCGTACTCCGTCGCGACCGGGCTGCCCATGACCTCCGCGAGCAGCGACGCGTCATCGCAGCGCAGGAACGACTCCGCGGCGCCACCGCGCAGCCGTCCGTGCCGCCGGGCGACGTCGTCGATCAGGTAGGTGAGGCCCTGCGGCACCGGCGTCGCCGACCGGGCCGCGAACAACGCGTGCAGTTCGCCCGCGGTCCGTCCGGTGTCCAGCGCGCGCCGCACGGACGTCTCGGTGATCCGGTAGACGGTCGCGTGCCCGGCCGATTCGATATCGGCCACGGCGGTCATCTCGGCCGCGAGTTCGGCCTCCAGCGGCCCCGGCGCGACCACGGTGAGGTCGGCCTGGACCAGGACGTGGTCCACCGGACGCGGGAGCGCGTCGAGCATCGCCTCCACCGCGCCCGGCCGGTCCTCGGCCAGCAACGCCCGCGTCGCCGTGGTGAGCCCGCCGAGCCCGAGCAGGCCGAGCGCGGCCCCTTCGGCCATCGTCCAGCGCACGGTCTCGTCCCGCAGCCGCCCGCCCCGCCGCGGCGCGCGCCAGGCGAGCGCGGCGACCAGTTCGTCGGTGCTCTTCACCCCGGAGCCCTCGGGCAGCGCGGCCAGGGCGAGGAGGATCCGCCGCCGCGAGACCGGCGCCAGTGGCCGTCGAAGGTCCTCCGACAACGGCGCGATCGGCTTGTCCTTCGCGTCCCTGCCACCGGCGAGGCCGGGCAGCCGGGGCAGTTCGAGCCATGCCTGCGCGAGCGTCATCCAGCGCTGCGCGGTGGGCGACGCGAGCCATGAATCGGTGAGCGTCGTCGGGATCCATTCCGGCGTGGTCGCTTCGCTGTCGGCGACCAGACCGGCGCCGACGGCGATCTCCGCCAGCAGGGTCACGCGGGTCTCGTCGACGTCGAGATCCTTGGCGAGTTTCTTCAGCTCACGGACCCCGAGGCCGCCCGACTTCAGCACCGGTGGCGGCGTCGCCGACCAGGCGCGGAGCATGTTTTCGGTCTGGCGCAGGAACTCCATCGCCTCGCCCGCCGCCGTCTCGTCCACTGTGGACCGCTGATGCGGATGCACGGGGAGTTCCGGTTCGCGCAGTGAGGCCGGGTCGAAGACCGAACCGCCGCGCAGGGCGATCCCGAGTTCGCGCGGCAGTTCCACGGTCTGGTCGTCCCGGCGCAGCAGGAGACCCCTGGCGAGCAGCCGCTGGACCGGCGTCCGCGCCCGCTCCAGCGGGACGTCGGCCGCGGCGTCGCGGGTCCGGCCGATCGGGGGCCCGGCGGCCAGCGTCGCCAGCAGGCCGCGTTCGTCCTCGCCGATCTCCGCGAGCGCGGCCTCGATGTCCGTTCCGGTGAGCGCGGGCGACGACGCCCCCAGCCCGGCCGGAAAGGGGCCGAGCGCGTCGCGGGCCGACGGCGGGACACGCAGCCCGTCGTCCTCACCCCAGACGAGCGCCCGCCCGCGAAGCAGGGTCAGCGCCTCGCCGATCTCGGTGCCCACCAGCCGCGAGACCTCGGTCACCGCGACCGGATCGGTGTCCGCCCCGGCCAGCAGCAGGGCGTCGAGGACGGCGAGGGTGAAGGTGTCGAGGTCTTCGCAAGCGCGCGCGACCGAGCCCGGCGTGCCGGCCCGGGTGGCGAGCACGATGGTGTCGGACGGGGGCGGCGTGGACAGGTCGCGACGCGTGCGCAGCAGTGCGGCGAGCGCGTCGTCGGACTCCTGGCGCAGCCAGTCCGCCAGGGATGGCGCGGGCATAGACGACCAGGATACCGGGCGGGTGGTGGACCGGCAGCCGCGTTCGGGCAGACTGTCCCTCGAGAACGGCTTGACCATGCTCTGGAGGACGTTGTGGCGAAGGGCGAGAACAAGAAGCGCGCGGGAATCGACCCGACGTGGCCCGGTGAAGACGGCGAGCACCCCGTCACCGAGCTCGCTTCCGACCGGCAGGGTGCGCTTTCCCCGTTCGGTGATGTGACCTTCCCGCTCGAGAGCGTGCCCTACGTGCACCCCGAGACCGAGATCAACAAGTAAGAAGTTACTGGTCAGTCACCCCCTGCGAGGCTTCGTGGCGGTCGTCACGGGAGTAGGTTTTCGATCGACCTATTCGAGCGTTCCTCAGCGGGGGTAGTGCCATGCCGGTTCCCGGTCCCGGATATTCGATCACCGTCCGGGTGGAGGCCCCCGCGTCGTCCACCGCGGCGGGTGATCTGACGACCGCCGTCGGCCGGGTCGGCGGTGTGCTGACCGCGTTCGACGTCGTCGAGTCGCACCCCGACTCGATCGTCGTCGACATCAGCGCCAACGCCCTGTCGGAGAACCACGCGCAGGACATCACGCAGACCCTGGACTCGCTCCCGGGCGTGCGGGTCCGCAAGGTCTCCGACCGGACGTTCCTGATCCACCTCGGCGGCAAGATCGAGGTCACCCCCAAGGTCGCGCTCCGCAACCGTGACGACCTCTCCCGCGCGTACACGCCCGGTGTCGCGCGGGTCTGCCAGGCGATCGCCGCGAACCCCGAGGACGCGCGCCGCCTGACCATCAAGCGGAACACCGTCGCCGTCGTCACCGACGGTTCGGCCGTGCTGGGGCTGGGCAACATCGGCCCCGCCGCCGCGCTCCCGGTGATGGAGGGCAAGGCGGCGCTGTTCAAGAAGTTCGCCGACGTCGACGCCTGGCCGGTGTGCCTGGACACCCAGGACACCGAAGAGATCATCAAGATCGTCAAGGCGATCGCCCCGGTCTACGCGGGCATCAACCTCGAGGACATCGCCGCGCCGCGCTGCTTCGAGATCGAGAAGCGCCTGCGTGAGCAGCTCGACATCCCGGTGTTCCACGACGACCAGCACGGCACCGCGATCGTCGTGGTCGCCGCCCTGCGCAACGCGCTGCGCGTGGTCGGGAAGAACATCGAGGACTGCAAGATCGTGGTCAGCGGCGTCGGCGCGGCCGGTTCGGCGATCATCCGCCTGCTGCTGGGCAAGAAGCCGGGTGACGTGGTGGCCGCCGACATCGACGGCATCGTGCACTCCGCACGGGGCAACCTCGACGAGAACCTGACCTGGATCGCCGAGCACACCAACAAGGAGCAGCAGTCCGGCACGCTGCACGAGGCGCTCGTCGGCGCCGACGTGTTCATCGGGGTCTCCGCGCCGAACCTGTTCGGGGCCGAGCAGGTCGCGACCATGAAGTCCGACGCCGTCGTGTTCGCGCTCGCCAACCCGGACCCGGAGATCGACCCGCTGGAGGCGCAGAAGCACGCCGCCGTCGTCGCCACCGGCCGCAGCGACTTCCCGAACCAGATCAACAACGTGCTCGCCTTCCCCGGCGTGTTCCGCGGCCTGCTCGACGCGCACGCGCACCACATCGACGACTCGATGCTGCTCGCGGCGGCCGACGCCATCGCGGACGTCGTGGACAACGGCAAGCTCAACGCGTCGTTCATCGTGCCGAGCGTCTTCGACAACGCCGTCGCGCCCGCGGTCGCCGAGGCCGTCAAGAAGGCGGCCAAGGCCGCGCAATCGGCCGAGCGCTGACGAAGCGATAGCAAAGGTCCCTTGCTCCATTCGGTGGCCGCGTCATCACTCAGGCCGACGCGGGCACCGACTTCAGGGTGACGACTCCGTACCCGGCCCGCTCATAGGCTCGATTCCGACCAGGAAGTCGATCTTGACGGGGGTTGGGGATGAAGCACTCTGTCCTGAGCAGAATCGGGACACTCACGGCCGCGGCGGTCACCTTGGCGGTATTCGTACCCGCCACGGCGTCCGCCGCGCCGTCTTCTTCACTGAAGTGGGCACCTTGCCCGGACGTGGCCACCCTGCAGTGCGCCACCTTGAAGGTCCCGCTCGACTACCGGAAGCCGGGCGGGCCGACCATCGACATCGCCGTGTCGAAGCTCGCCAGCACGAAACCGGCCAAGCGGCGCGGGGTCATGCTGATGAACCCGGGCGGGCCAGGGGGCCCGGGGCTGACCATGCCGGACGGCCTGCGGGCCGCGGGTATGCCGTCGAGTGTGCTCGACGCGTACGACCTGATCGGTTTCGATCCGCGGGGCATCGGCAGCAGTACGCCGGTCACCTGCGATCTGAAGCCCGAGCAGCTGGTCAGCAACGTCCCGCCGTACGCACGTGACGCGGCGGCGGTGGCGGAGCGGGCGAAGTCCGTGGCCGGCGTCGCCAAGCAGTGCGGTGACTCGAAGACCGCGGCGAATCTGCCGTACATCACCACGGCCAACACCGCCCGCGACATGGACCGCATCCGGGAAGCCTTGGGCGAGAAGAAGATCTCGTACTACGGCGTCTCGTACGGGAGTTACCTCGGCGCCGTCTACTCGACGCTGTTCCCGCAACGGACCGATCGCGTCGTGCTCGACAGCGTGGTCGGCCCGGGTGGGCTCGACCCCATGGGTTCGCGTCGGCTGGCGGAAGGATTCCAGGACCGCTTCCCGGACTTCGCGAAGTGGGCGGCGGCGCGCCACGCCAGCTACGGGCTGGGCCGCACTCCGCAGCAGGTGACGGCGAAGTTCTACGAACTCGCCGCCAAGCTCGACGGCGGCGCGGTCCCGGGTGTGGACGGCGCGGCGTTCCGGATGCTCACGTTCGGTTCGCTGTACTCGACCAGCGGGTTCCCCACGCTGGCACAGCAGTGGCAGTCGCTCGACGGCGAAGGCGTCCTGAAGCAGTCCGAGCAGGCGGCGCCGCAGATCGACGTGGGGCAGTTGCTGTCCGGTCAGCTGCACGTGGTCTGCAACGACGTGAACTGGCCGGAGGACGTCGCGACCTACCAGCGCAACGTCGAGAAGGACCGCGTCAAGTACCCGATGTTCGGCGCGGCCGGGGCGAACATCTGGGCGTGCGCCTACTGGCCGTCCGAGCCGATCGAGCCGCCGGTGCGGATCGGCGACCGGGGACCGTCGAACATCCTGATGGTGCAGAACCTGCGTGACCCGGCGACGCCGCTCGGCGGGGCCAGGGAGACGCGTCGCGCGCTCGGTGACCGGGCGCGGATCGTGACCGTGGACGAGGGCGGGCACGGGGTCTGGCTGACCGACGAGAACGCTTGCGGCAACAACGCCGTCAACCGGTTCTTCGTGGAAGGCAAGCGCCCCGCGTACGACACCAGCTGCGCCGCGGACAAGGGCGGGCTGTTCGATTCGATGACGCCGGAGCAGCGGCGCGACCGGGAGAAGGCGCTCGACGAGGTTCGCTCGAAGCAGCGCATCTTCTGAGGACTAGCCTGCTGGCGTGAGTGAACTCAGCCACGTCGACCATACGGGCGCCGCCCGTATGGTCGACGTTTCCGGCAAGACGCCCACCGCCCGCACCGCGCTGGCGGGCGGCACCGTGCACACCACGGCCGAGGTGCTCGGCCTGCTGGCGAGCGACGGGCTGCCCAAGGGCGACGCACTGGCGACGGCGCGGATCGCGGGCATCATGGGCGCGAAGAAGGTGCCCGAGCTGATCCCGCTGTGCCATCAGATCGCGCTGTCCGGCGTGAAGGTCGAATTCGCCCTCGGTGAGACGGCCGTGCACATCACCGCGACCGCGAAGACGAACGACCGGACCGGCGTCGAGATGGAGGCGCTGACCGCCGTCGCCGTCGCCGGGCTGACCCTGCACGACATGATCAAGGCCGTCGATCCCGCGGCGACCCTCGACGACGTCCGCCTGATCCGCAAGGACGGCGGCAAGACCGGGACCTGGGAGCGGCCATGAGCAGGGTCGCGAGGGTGATCGTCGCGTCCAACCGGGCCGCGAAGGGTGTCTACGAGGACAAGACCGGGCCGGTCATCACGGCCTGGCTCGCCGCCCGGGGCTGGGACGTGCCGGATCCGGTCGTCGTCGAGGACGGTGACCCGGTGGGCGCCGCGCTGCGGGAGGCCGTCGCGGCCGGGGTCCAGGTGATCGTGACGACCGGCGGCACCGGCATCTCGCCGACAGATCGCACCCCCGACGTCACGCGTGCGGTCCTCGACTACGAACTCCCCGGCGTCGCGGACGCGATCCGGGCCGCCGGACTGCCCGCCGTGCCGACAGCCGTGCTCTCGCGCGGGGTCGCCGGCGTGGCCGGGCGGACCCTGGTGGTCAACCTGCCCGGCTCGCGCGGCGGCGTGAAGGACGGCCTGGGAGTACTGGACGGGATTCTCGACCACGCCGTCGACCAGCTGGCGGGCGGAGACCACCCACGGGAGGGACAACAGTGAACGTTCGGGTCGCACGGGTCGCGGTGGTCGACGAACCGCTTTCGGTCGAGGAGCACGCCCGGCTGGTGGACGACGTGGCCGCGGGCGCCGTCGTCACCTTCGGCGGGGTCGTGCGGGACCACGACGGCGGCCGGTCGGTGGAGCGGCTCGCCTACGAGGGACACCCCAGCGCCGCGGACGTGCTCGCGGAGGTCGTCGCGGACCTCTCGGCGAAGTGGACCGGTGTGCGGGCCGTCGCCGTCAGCCATCGGCTGGGCGCGCTGGCCATCGGGGACGTCGCGCTGGCGTGCGCGGTGGCCGCCGAGCACCGCGGCCAGGCCTTCGCCGCCTGTTCGGAGCTGGTGGACGAGGTCAAGGCCCGGCTGCCGGTCTGGAAGCACCAGCACTTCACCGACGGCAGCGACGAGTGGGTCAACTCGCCGTAGCGGGCCCCGTGTCTCGTGAGTGGTAATGAGGGTTAGAACCGTCACTACCACTCACGAGACACCTGGACGCGACAGAGCCCCACCGCCGGGGGAATAGCGCGGTGGGGCTCTGTCAGTCGCGACCTGGCCACGCGGGGAATCCCGCGGGCATCACGACTTACTGGTGCTCATGAGCTCACTTGGTGGCGAGCTTCTGACCGACGACGATGAAGTCGGCGTTCGGCACGTATTCCTTGTTCAGCTCCTGCAGCTTCTGGTAGCCGCCCTGGACGTTGAACTTGGAAGCGATCTTGGACAGCGTGTCGCCGGCCACGACGGTGTAGTCACCCGCCGGGTTGGAGTTCGCGACAGTGGCGGCGGCCGGGGCCGGAGCCTGCTGCTTGACGACCGGGGCGGTCGACTTCTTCGGGGTCACCTTCTTGGTGGCCTTCGGGGCGCTCGACTTGGCCTTGGCGGGGCTGGCGGAGCCGCCCTTCTTGCCACAGTGCGGCCACGCGCCGATGCCCTGGCCCTGCAGGACCCGCTCGGCGACGGCGATCTGCTGCTCGCGCGAAGCGTTGGCGGCGCTGCCGGTGCCACCGTAGGCGCGCCAGGTGCTCTGCGAGAACTGCAGCCCACCGTAGTAGCCGTTACCGGTGTTGGTGCTCCAGTTGCCGCTGCTCTCGCACTGCGCGATGGCGTCCCAGTTGGTCGCCGACGCGGGGGTCGCGGCGATCGCGAGGGGGGCGCCGACCGCGACACCCGCAATGGCGACGCGGGCGATGTGACGGGTGGCGGCGGACATCTTGCGGTGCTTGCCTCGGTACGACATGTGAGTAAATCTCGCTCCCTGCGCCTACGAGCCTGTGCTGAGGGAAAGACCCGTGGGTCTGGCCGGCCGTCTCAGGCCGGCTGACTTCGCCTGACGCACGACGCGTCGGCTCGGTCCCCTCGTCCCTGTCCGGAAATGCTTTCGCTCGGGGTTGGGTCCGGGAATCCGTTGGACAGGGCTCGGCGCTACGGGTTCCCGGTGTTGCGTGGTCGGTCGGGGCCAACCGAAAAGCGACGGTACGTAACGAACGGCCTGATCGGAAATTATTCGAGCTGTGACCTACATCACAGTAACAGCACGCAACCCATAACGATTCGGCCGTTTGTGCAGGTCAGAGGGCCGTTATCGGACCGTTTCCTGGCCGAGATAATTCACAGATCGTGAGGCTTGCATCACGTGGATTAAGGGATGACTGGCCCATTCGTGCGCCTTCGCGCGCTAATGGGCCGCGCACTTTAGCGAGACCTCAAGAAGTTCGCCAGCCCTGGCAGGTCATCCGTATTCAGGTGGTCGACCCCGGCGGCGACCAGCTCATTCCACAACGCTTCCCGTGCAGGTCCAGCGGCATCCGGCGTCGCCCAGAAACGCACCCGCTGACCCGCCGCGTGGGCCCGCTTGACGATGTCGTGGAGCTTCGCGCGCTCCGCGGCGGGGAAAGGACCGGTGCCGGTCCAGGTGAACAGCCCGGTCCAGGAATCGGAGACCAGCGGGGCCACCCGGGGGTCCGAACCGATGTTCAGATCGTTCACGTCCTTGATCCGGCCGTCGTAGAAGGCGAGCCGGACCTGTTGCCCGAGCATGACGTCCTTGGGTCGCCCGCCCGAGATCACCGCGGTGACGGCCCGCTTCTGAACGTGTCCGAACGCGTACAGAGAGAAGAGGAAGGAGTAGCGCGGGTCGTACAGCCGCTTCTCCAGGGCCGCGTACGTGCTGTTCGCGTCCCCCTTGACGTCGATCAGCAGCTGGAACCCGGCGCGCTGCCGGTAGACCCCGACGCCGTGGTTGGCCAGGACGCGACGGCGCAGCGGCTCCAGGTAGAGCGACTCCAGGGTGCGGTCCGGCCGCGTGTCCGCGAGGTCGTGTGCGACCAGCAGCTGCCCGTCCACGAGGAAGATGTCGGCCTCGACGCTGGTGAAGCCCTGATCGAGCGCGTCCTGCAGTGGACGCGTGTGCTCGTAGTCGTTGTGGCTGTGCGCCTGCGGCAGCGGCCGGACGCCGCGTTCGTGGGCGGAGGCCGGGGCGGTCGCCAGGCTCGTGGCGGCGACGGCCGCGAGCAGCGCGGCGAGGATACGGCGGGGAGTGATCACTGGCGCATCCTCAGCGGCTTCGGCGTCCGGATGGTGAATTCGGAACGGACTGCAGGTCAAAGGCCCTGGAACGCCTCGCGGGGGAGCAAGGGACTGTCGTATTCACGCGCGCTGACGTAAACCCGCCGAAGGGGCGCAGATTCGCTTCAGCGTCCCATCGAGCCCAAAGGCGCCCCTTCATCGTGTTTCCGTGGCCTTCGGCCGAAAGAGGCGCGCGGAGGCAAAGTCTCCCGTCGCGCTGGCACGCTCCGTGAGGCGCTATCGTTTTCCCCCGTTTCCGCAGGTCAGCCGCCCGCGAACGGGGGCAGGACGTCCAGTTCGGCGGCCTCGGTCAGCGGCCGCGTGAGATCCCGCACGGCCACGCCGTCCAGCAGGTACGAGACGGCTTCGAGCAGCTTCGGCAGCTTCTCCGGGTGAAGCTCGCGAAGGCGGGCGACGGCGTCGGCGACGCGCGCTCCGTCCGGCAGGCTCACCTTCTCCTCGTCGACGCCCGCCGCCGCGCGAGCCGACGCGAAGTACCGCACCACGATGGTCACCATGTCAGCCGCCGATCGCGCTCATCGGCCGGATCGGCTGCGCGAACCCGGCCTCGTTGATCTCGTGCCCGGCGAGCTTGCCCCACATGGTCGCCCGCCACGCGTCAGCCACCTCTTCTTCGCGCGCGCCCGCGCGCACGAGGGCGCGGAGGTCGGTTTCGTCGTTGCTGAACAGGCACGAGCGCACCGCGCCGTCGGCGGTCAGCCTCGTCCGCTCGCAGGCGCCGCAGAACGGCCGCGTCACCGACGCGATCACGCCGACGTCGCCCGGACCGCCGTCGACCAGCCAGCGTTCGGCGGGCGCGCCACCGCGGGCGGCGGGGAACGGCGTCAGCGTGAACTCCTCGCCGAGCATGCCGAGGATCTCCTCGGCGGTGATCATGTCGCGCCGGTTCCAGCCGTGCTGCGCGTCGAGCGGCATCTGCTCGATGAACCTCAGGTGATACCCCTCGGCCAGGCAGAATCGCAGCAGCGGCACGGCCTGGTCCTCGTTCAGCCCGCGCATCAGCACCGCGTTGACCTTCACCGGGTCCAGCCCGGCCACGCGCGCGGCCGCCATGCCGTCGAGGACGTGCGACAGCCTGTCGCGACGGGTGATCGTCTCGAACAGCGCGCGATCGACGGTGTCCAGTGAGACGTTGATCCGGTCCAGGCCGGCGTCGGCGAGCGATTTCGCGCGCTTCGCGAGGCCGATCCCGTTGGTGGTCATGGAAAGCCGCGGCCGCGGTTCGAGTGCCGCGACCCGCTCGACGATCTGTTCCAGGCCCGGCCGCAGCAGCGGTTCGCCGCCGGTGAGCCGGATGTCGGTGACGCCGAGCCGTTCGACGGCGATCCGCAGCAGGAACACGAGTTCGTCGTCGGTCAGCACGTCCGCGCGCGGCATCCACTCGAGCCCTTCGGCGGGCATGCAGTAGGTGCAGCGCAGATTGCACTTGTCGGTGAGCGACACCCGCAGATCCGTGGCTACCCGGCCGAAGGTGTCGATCAGGGCGGGATTGTCCGGCCTGGGCACGGTTGACGGGCCGCGTGTACCGGGGACACGGGGAAACCCGAGATCGACTGCTGTCATTGCCACCAGACTAACCCCGAAGCGGGAGAAACCGACTGTCTAGAATGCTATTCGTACCTAAACGCCGCGCGGCCTGGTTTCTTCCCGAAGGGTTTTCCGGATGGCGAAATACCCGCTGTCGGCGGAGGAAATGGCCCGGTTCGCCCATCTCGGCCGGGAAGGCAGCACGCTGACCGTCCTCCGGCACGCCAGGATCGCCGAGCGGATGGGCCTGTCGGCCACCGACCACAAGGCACTCGAACTCGTCGGTCAGGCGCCGGGACCGTTGACAGCGGGCAGGATCGCCGAGCTGACCGGACTGTCGACGGGTGCTGTGACCGGCGTCATGGACAGGCTCGAGAAGGCGGGTCTCGCCCGCCGGGTCCGCGACCCCATCGATCGCCGGAAGGTCCTGATCGAGGTCGTTCCCGGCGCCATGGAGCGGCACGCGCCGCTCTTCGAATCGGCGTACACGAACATGAAGACGGTCCTCGAACAGTTCTCTCCCGAGGAACGGAAAGTGCTGGAGCGATTCCAGAGCGCGTTGCTCGACGGCCTCCGCGAGGAACTGCTCGGCGATTCCTCTCGTCCGTAGCTTTTCCGCATCTGCGGAAGTAACCTGCCAGACATGCCGCAGTTCCGGTTGTCTGAAGCCGCTCGCCTGCTCGGCGTCAGTGACGACACGGTCCGCCGCTGGGTGCGCGCCGGTCAGCTGACCGCGTTCGACGACTCGGCGGGCCGCAAGGTCGTCGACGGCGCCGAGCTGGCCGCGTTCGCCAAGGCGCAGGCCGAACAGCCGGAGGATCCGTCGAGTGTCGGCCGTTCCGCGCGCAACCGGTTCGTCGGCCTGGTCACCGAGGTCGTCACGGACAAGGTGATGGCGCAGGTCGAACTCCAATGCGGTCCGCACCGCGTGGTCTCCCTGATGAGCGCGGAGGCCGTCCGCGAACTCGGGCTGCGGCCCGGCGTGCTCGCGGTGGCCGTCGTCAAGGCGACCACCGTCGTGGTCGAAACCCCGGAGGGAAGCCGATGAGGAGACTGGTCCCGGCGCTGCTCGCACTGGCCCTGGCCGCGACGGCCTGTGGTTCCGAGGCGGCGCCCCAAGACGGGGGACGGACGCTGACGGTGTTCGCGGCGGCGTCGCTGACCGAGTCGTTCGGCGCGCTGGGCAAGCGGTTCGAGGCGCAGAACTCCGGCGTGACCGTGAAGTTCAGCTTCGAGGGCTCCTCGGCGCTGGTCCAGAAGCTGACCCAGGGCGCGAAGGCGGACGTGTTCGCGTCCGCCGACCAGGCCAATATGGACAAGGCGGCCAAGGATGAGGTGATCGACGGGCAGCCGTCGGTGTTCGCCACCAACCGGCTCGCCATCGCCGTCGCCAAGGGCAATCCGAAGGGCATCAAGGGCTTGGCGGACCTCGCCGGGGACGGCCTGACCGTGGTCGTCTGCGCGCCGCAGGTGCCGTGCGGGTCGGCGGCGAAGAAGGTCCAGCAGTCGTCCGGGGTCACGCTCAAGCCCGCGAGCGAGGAGCAGGACGTCAAGTCGGTGCTCGCGAAGGTGCGGTCGGGCGACGCGGACGCGGGACTCGTCTACGTCACCGACGCGACGTCGGCGGCGGGGAAGGTGGACAAAGTGGACTTCCCCGAGTCTTCGGGCGCCATCAACGACTACCCGATCGCCGTGGTGAAGGACGCTCCGCAGACAGCGCTCGCGAAGCAGTTCAGGGACTTCGTCCTGAGCGCCGAGGGCAAGCAGGAACTGGCGAAGGCCGGTTTTGGCGCGCCCTGACCCCGCATTTCGTCCTCTGGATGCGGTAGATGCACGCGCAACTACCGCATCCAGAGGACGAAACGCGGGCATCGGGGTGCCGTGGGTGCTCTGGCCGCCGGCGGTCTGCGCGCTGGCGCTGGTGGTGCTGCCGGTCGTCGGCCTCCTGGTGCGCACGGATCTGACCCGCTTCCCGGAGCTCATCGCCTCGCCGTCGTCGCTGAACGCGCTCAAGCTCTCGCTGGTCACCGCCGGACTGTCCACTGTGGCCTGTGTGCTCTTCGGTGTCCCGCTCGCCGTGGTGCTCGCGCGCTCTCGGGCGCGCGGGATCCGCGTGCTGCGCGCGGTGGTGCTGCTGCCGCTGGTCCTGCCGCCGGTGGTCGGCGGGCTCGCGCTGTTGTACCTGTTGGGCCGCAAGGGTTTCCTGGGCATCCTGGTGACCGCCTTGACCGGCGAACAGGTGCCGTTCACCACGGCCGCGGTGATCATCGCGCAGACGTTCGTCGCGATGCCGTTCCTCGTGGTCAGTCTCGAAGGCGCGTTGCGCGGCGCCGGTGACCGCTACGAGCGGGTCGCCTCGACGCTCGGCGCGAAGCCCTGGACGGTGTTCCGCCGGGTCACGCTGCCGCTGCTGACGCCCGCGCTCGGTTCGGGGATCGTGCTGAGCTTCGCGCGGGCACTGGGCGAGTTCGGCGCCACGATCACCTTCGCGGGCAGCCTGGAAGGCGTCACCCGGACCCTCCCGCTGGAGGTCTACACCCAGGCCGAGGTCGACGTCGACAGCGCCGTCGCCCTCGCGCTGCTGCTCATCCTGGTGGCCGTCGCGGTGATCGCGCTCGCCCGGCCACGCGCGCTCGAAGGAGTCCGGTCGTGACCCTTTCGGCCGAGATCGCTCTCCGGCGTGGCGAGTTCGCACTGGCCGTCGAGTTCGAAGTTCCCGACGGCGGTGTGCTCGCCCTGCTCGGGCCGAACGGTTCGGGCAAGTCCAGTGTGCTCGGTTGTCTCGCCGGACTGCTCAGGCCGGATCGCGCGCGGCTCACTTTGGACGGCCGCGACCTGGCGGGCCTGCCGCCGCACGCCCGCGGCATCGGTCTCCTCTCCCAGGACGCCCTGCTCTTCCCCCATCTGTCCGCTTTGGACAACGTCGCCTTCGCGCCCCGTTCGGCGGGCGCGGGGCGCGCCGAGTCGAGAAGTCGCGCGCGGGAGTGGCTGGCCGAGGTGGACGCCCTCGACCTCGCCGTCCGCAAGCCCGCGCAGCTCTCCGGCGGCCAGGCGCAGCGGGTCGCGATCGCGCGGGCGCTGGCGGCCGACCCGGGACTTCTGCTGCTCGACGAGCCCTTCGCCGCCCTCGACGTCGACGCGGCGCCCGCCATCCGCGGTCTGCTCCGGCGGGTGCTCCGCTCCGGGCCGCCGACCGTCCTGGTCACCCATGACCCGCTGGACGCGCTGGCGCTGGCCGAGCACGTCGCCGTCCTCGACGGCGGCCGGATCGTCGAACGCGGCGAGACCCGCAAGGTGCTGGCCGCGCCGCGGACGGCGTTCACCGCGCGGATCGCCGGGCTGAACCTGGTGCCCGGCGTCGCCGTCGAAGGCGGTTTGCGCACGTCAAGCGGGCTGTCGCTGGCCGGAATCCCGGCCGAGGACGTCGAGGGCGGGCAAGCGGCGGTCGCGGTGTTCCCGCCCAGCGCCGTCGCCGTGTACCTGAAGGACGGCGAGCACCGGGGTAGTCCTCGCAACACCGTCGAGGGGGTCGTCGACGCGCTCGAACCGCACGGACCGGTGATCCGCGTCCGGACGCGCGGTGACGGCTGGGCGGCCGGCCTCGCCGCCGACCTGACCCCCGCCGCGGTCGCCGAACTGGCACTCGAACCCGGCACACCGGTCAACCTTTCGGTCAAGGCGGCGTCCGTGGCTGTCCACGCGGCTCCCGATCATTAGGGTGGGGGTCATGAACGAGCGCCGTTGGACGTACCTCAGCGACATGGATGGCGTGCTGGTGAAGGAGGAGCACCTCGTCCCCGGGGCGGACGAGTTCCTCAAGGAGCTGCGCGCCAACGACATCGGCTTCCTGGTGCTGACCAACAACTCGATCTATACCCCGCGTGACCTGCGGGCGAGGCTCGAGCGGACCGGTCTCGACATCCCCGAGGAGGCCATCTGGACCTCCGCGCTGGCGACCGCGAAGTTCCTCGCGTCGCAGCGCCCGAACGGCTCGGCGTTCGTGATCGGCGAGGCCGGGCTCACCACGGCGCTGCACGAGGTCGGCTACGTGCTGACCGAACGCGACCCGGACTACGTCGTCCTCGGTGAGACGCGCACGTACAGCTTCAGCGCGATAACCCGCGCGATCCGGCTGATCGAGGGCGGCGCGAAGTTCATCGCCACCAACCCCGACGCCACCGGCCCCAGCGTGGAGGGCTCCATGCCCGCCACCGGCTCGGTCGCCGCGCTGATCGAGAAGGCGACCGGCCGCTCGCCGTACTACGTCGGCAAGCCGAACCCGCTGATGATGCGCTCGGCCCTGCGGCGGCTCGGCGCGCATTCGGAGTCGACGCTGATGATCGGCGACCGGATGGACACCGACGTCCACTCGGGAATCGAGGCCGGACTGCAGACGATCCTGGTGCTGACCGGCATCTCCAGCCGGGAGAGCGCCGAGCACTACCCGTACCGCCCGACCATGATCATCGACTCGATCGCCGATCTGGTGGGCCGTACCGGTGACCCGTTCGGCGAAGGCTGAGCGACGCGGCGGCGGGTGGAGGGCTTATCGTCACAAGATGCACGACGATCAGCCCGCGTCCCCGACCTACGTGGTCGGTGACGTGCACGGACACCGGGACGAGCTGGCCGGGGCGCTCCGGGAGAAGGGGCTGCTCGACGCCGACGACGACTGGGCCGGTGGTGAAGCCACCCTCTGGTTCCTCGGCGACTTCGTCGACCGGGGGCCGGACGGCGTCGGCGTCATCGACCTGGTGATGCGGCTGGAACGGCAGGCCGCCAAGGCGGGCGGGCACTGCGGGACGCTGCTGGGCAACCACGAGATCCTGCTTCTCGGGATGTACCACTTCGGCGACACGGAGGTGCCGTCCGATTTCGGGCCGCGCAGCTTCGCCCGGAGCTGGGAGATCAACGGCGGGCTGCTGGCCGATCAGGACAGGCTCACGCCGCAACATATCGAATGGCTGACTTCGCGCCCGATGCTGACGCTGGCCGCGGACCACCTGCTGATGCACTCGGACACGCTCGAGTACCTCGACTGGGGTACCGACATCGAAGAGATCAACGCGCGCGGTCGCGAGATCCTCGAAGGCAGCGACATCCAGGCCTGGTGGGACGTGTGGCGGCGGATGACCACGCGCTACGCCTTCCGGGGGCCGGACGGCGCCGACGTCGCGCAGCAGCTGATGGACCGGCTCGGCGGCGAGCGGATCGTGCACGGGCACAGCGTCATCGCCGACCAGCTCGGCATCCACCCGGCGCAGATCGAGGGGCCGTACCTCTACGCGGGCGGCAAGGCGCTGGGGATCGACGGCGGGTTGTTCGTCGGCGGCCCGTGTCTGATCGTTTCGCTCCCGTGGGAGCCGGAGGACTGAGGCTCGAACACCGCTCGCTGGGGCAGGACGTCGCAAGTAGTCGGCTACTTGCGACGACCTTCACGGCAGTTCGACGATCTCCTTGCCCAGCGGCATCAGCGAGACCGGGATCATCTTGAAGTTCGCCACCCCCAGCGGGATCCCGATGATCGTGACGCACAGCGCGACCCCGGTCAGCACATGCCCGATCGCGAGCCAGATCCCGGCGAAGATGAACCAGATGACGTTCCCGATGGTCGACGCGGCGCCGGCGTCGCGCCTGTCGACCACGGTGCGGCCGAACGGCCACAGCGCGTAGGCCGCGATCCGGAACGACGCCAGCCCGAACGGGATGGTGACGATGAGGATGCAGCAGATGATGCCGGCGACGACGTAGCCGAGTGCCATCCACAGACCGCACAGCACGAGCCAGATGACGTTGAGGATCAGGCGCATCAGACGTGCAGCTCCCCGCTGGCCACGGTGACCGCCTGCCCCGAAAGCAGTACGCGGTCGCCCGTGAGGTTCATCCGGACGATGCCGCCCCGAGCCGACGCCTGCTCACCGACGAGCTTCTCCCGGCCGAGGCGCGCCGCCCAGTACGGCGCCAGGACACAGTGCGCGGAACCGGTGACGGGGTCCTCGTCGACCCCGACACCCGGCGCGAAGAACCGGGTGACGAAGTCGACCCCGTCGACGTCGCCGGGCGCGGTGACCATCAGCCGTCCGGTCCAGTGCGCACGCAGCGCGGCGAGGTCCGGTTCGAGCGAACGCACCACGGAAGCCTTGTCCACCACCGCGAACAGGTTCTGGTGGCTCCGCCCGACGTACTCGAACTCGCACCCCGGCAGGATCGACGACAGATCGTCGTCCGACTCGCGGGGCGGATCCGACGGGAAGTCCATCGACACCCAGCCGTCTTCGGCCCGGCAGCGCAACTCGCCGCTTCTCGTCGTGAAGGTCTGCTCGCCGCCCAGGACGTGCGTGGTGGCCAGCGTGGCGTGCCCGCACAGGTCGACCTCGGTCTCCGGCGTGAACCAGCGAAGCGACTTCGGGCCTTCGCCACCGACCTCGACGAAGGCCGTCTCAGCGTGCTTCAACTCGGCGGCGACGGACTGCATCCAGCCCGCGTCACCCGGCGAGTCCAGGAGCACGACCCCGGCGGAGTTGCCGGCGAAGGCTTCGGAGGTGAAGGCGTCGACGATGTAGAGGCGCATACCCTCGACGATATCCGTAGCGCGCGAACCCGGCCTCGGGGTTTTCCCCGAGGTGTCGCGGGTCTCCACTTGCAGGTGGCCGGGCTCACCCCGGCTTCCTAGACTCGACGCGTCGTTACCGCCGAACGCAGGAGTTTCCATGGCCGACACCCCCGCCTTGCCAAGTTACGCATCGGGAATCTCGGACACCCCGCTGCTGGGGGACACCATCGGCGACAACTTCGATCGGACCGTCGCCGCCTTCGGCGATCGTGACGCGCTGGTCGACCGCGCGGCCGGGAAACGCTGGACCTACACCGAATTCGCCGCCGAGGTGGACGCGCTCGCGCTCGGCCTGCTGGACCTCGGCATCGCCAAGGGCGACCGCGTCGGCATCTGGTCGCCGAACCGGTGGGAGTGGACCTGTGTCCAGTACGCCACCGCGAAGATCGGCGCGATCCTGGTCAACATCAACCCGGCGTACCGGTCGCACGAACTCGAGTACGTGCTCAACCAGTCCGGGATCAAGCTCATCGTGGCCGCGAACTCGTTCAAGACCTCGGACTACGCGGGCATGATCGCCGAAGCCGGGCCGAAATGCCCGGCACTGGAACACGTCGTGCTGCTCGACAGCCCCGCGTGGCCGTCACTGCTGGAGATCGGCGGCAAAGCCGACCGCGCGCCGCTGATCGAGCGGCAGGCCGGGCTTTCCGCGGACGATCCGATCAACATCCAGTACACCTCGGGCACGACGGGCTTCCCCAAGGGCGCCACGTTGAGCCATCACAACATCCTCAACAACGGCTACTTCGTCGGCGAACTCTGCAATTACACCGAAGCCGACAGGATATGCATCCCCGTCCCCTTCTATCACTGCTTCGGCATGGTGATGGGCAATCTCGCGGCGACCAGTCACGGCGCCTGCATGGTGATCCCGGCGCCCGCGTTCGAGCCGAAGGCCACGCTGGAAGCCGTCGCGGCGGAGAAATGCACTTCGCTGTACGGGGTTCCGACGATGTTCATCGCCGAACTGGCCGCCCCGGACTTCGGCTCCCATGACCTTTCCTCGCTGCGGACCGGGATCATGGCGGGTTCGCCCTGCCCGGTCGAGGTGATGAAGCAGGTGATCGACCGGATGGGCATGACGGAGGTGTCGATCTGTTACGGCATGACCGAGACTTCGCCGGTGTCCACCCAGACCCGCGCGGACGATTCGGTGGAGCGGCGGGTGTCGACGGTCGGCCGGGTCGGGCCGCATCTGGAGGTCAAGGTCGTCGATCCGGAGACGGGGCTGACGGTGCCGCGCGGCGAACCCGGTGAGTTCTGCACGCGTGGCTACTCGGTGATGCTCGGCTATTGGGAGCAGGCGGACAAGACGGCCGAGGCGATCGACGCGGCGCGGTGGATGCACACCGGCGACCTCGCGGTCATGGACGCCGACGGGTATGTCAACATCACCGGCCGGATCAAGGACATGGTCATCCGCGGCGGCGAGAACCTGTACCCGCGCGAGATCGAGGAGTTCCTCTACACCCATCCGGACATCCTCGACGCGCAGGTCATCGGCGTCCCGGACCAGAAGTACGGCGAGGAACTGATGGCCTGGGTGCGCATGCGTGAGGGAGCGAAACCGCTGACGGCCGAGGCGGTGCGGGAGTTCTGCGAGGGGAAGCTGGCGCGCTACAAGATCCCGCGCTACGTCCACGTCGTCGAGGAGTTCCCGATGACGGTGACCGGCAAGGTCCGCAAGATCGAGATGCGCGAACAGTCGATCGGCATCCTCGGCCTGGAAGCGGCGGCTGCCGCGAAACACGCCTGACGAAGTTGACACTTCGGGACAACCTGTCACTTTCCGCAGGCGTGTCCCCTGTGCGGCAGTAGGTCTCGCAGAGCGCGGGGCCATGGGGAGCCGCCTAGGGGAACCATGAACATCCAACGAGGCAAACGTCTGCTCACCCTGGTCGTGGCCGCGGTGGCGCTGCCGCTGTCCGTCCCGGCGGTGGCGGCCGCGGCGACCGGGCCGATCGATCTCGGCCTCCTGCCCGGTGACGAGAGGACCGACGTGACCGCGGTCGGGGACCGGGGCCAGCTCGTCGGGGAGTCCTGCAGCACCGAGCCGCACACGCATTGGTGCACGGCGGTGAGATGGGACCGGAGCGGGAAGATCTCCGTGCTGTCGTCCCTGGGCGGCAGCGGTCTCGGGTCGCCGAAGGCGATCAACGGGAGCGGGGTGGCCGTCGGCGGTTCACTCGACTACGGGCTGAGCAGCCGGGCCGTGCGCTGGGCCCCGGACGGCGCGGTCACGGAACTCCCGGCGTTGCCGGGCGGCCGGACCTGGGAAGCCCGCGGGATCAGCGACCTCGGCGTCATCGTGGGATCGGGGACGGACGCCACGGGCAAGGAGCGCGGACTGCGCTGGGACCCGTCCGGAGGGGTCACGATGCTCGCCGCGCCGCCGGTGGCGGGAAGCTACTCCGCGTCCGCGATCAGCCGCGACGGCCGGTTCATCGGCGGGCGGCTCTACGGGGACGACGGCAGCATCCGGGTCCTGCGCTGGGACGCGTCCGGGGCGGTGACCATGCTCGGTACGGCGACCGCGGCCAGCTGGTTCGGTGGCCTGAACGCCTCCGGCGAGATAGTCGGCCGCACCACGATCAACGACCGGTACGCGGCCGTGAAGTGGACCATCGACGGCCGCATGATCGAACTCGGCTGGACGAACTCCTACGCCACGGACGTCTACAAGATCAACGGTTCCGGGGTCTCCGTCGGGATGGGCTACGTCGACTCCCCGAACGGATCACTCTCCGTTCCGGTGCGGTGGGCCGCCGACGGCACGATGACCCTGCTCGCCACGGTCGGCACCGGCGGCAACGCCATGGACATCGACGGACGGGGCCGCGTCGTCGGCATCGCGGGCAACGCCGCGCTCTGGGACGCGAACGGTGTGCGGACCGACCTCGGCACGCTGCCGGGCGGCGGATACAGCCGGGCCGAACTGATCGGTCTCGACGGGACGATCGCGGGCGGCGCTGTCGCCGCGGACGGCAACTGGCACGCCGTCTACTGGCCGGCCAGGTGAAGGTCGATGGTCAGTGAAGGCCTCCTTGAGGGACCCTGGGTCCCTCAAGGAGGCCTTCACGGCCTAAGCCGACACGGCGGCCGCAGCCTCGGCGATCGCCTTCGCGTCTTCCTCTCCGAAGGTCTCTTCGAGGTTCTCCGGTGAATAGTCGAGGTCGATCTGCTCCACCGGCATCCCGCGCGCGGATTCGATCGCGCCGAGCCGCCGCTGCGCCCGATCGGCGGCGTACTGGATGATCTCCTGCGGATCGTTGTCGAAGGGGATCTCTTCGAACTGGTCCTGCACCCACTGGATCATGTTGAGCGCGTGGGGGAGCAGCTCACCCATCCGCTGCTGCACCGCGTCCCACAGCGAGTCGTCCGCGGCGACGTGGCGACGGCAGGTGAAGGTGCCCCAGGCCATGTGGCGGCGTTCGTCGTCGCCGATGCGGCGCACCAGTTCCTGCATGCCGGGCAGGATGTCGTGCTGCGTGCAGATCAGCTGCCACGAGTAGTACCCGGTCAGCGCGAGACTGCCTTCGATGACGTGGTTGTAGGTGACGCTCGCGCGGATCTGGTTGAGCGGACTGGGATCGTCCTCCAGCGCCCGCAGTGACCGCGGCAGTTCTTCGTAGAAAAGCTTGCGGTAGTGGGGATTCTCCGCGACGTACGGATGCAGGTCTTCGGTGAGCCCGACGGCGTCCATCCAGCGGCGGAAGACCTCGGTGTGCTTGGCCTCTTCGAAACAGAACTGGGTCAGGTACATCTCGTCGCCGAAGCGGCCGGTCGCGGACATCGCCCGCATGAACGGCTGGATGTCCTCGGTGACCGCCTCTTCACCCGCGATGAACTGCGCCACCAGATACGTCGTCGACCGTTGCTGTTCCGGGTTGAGGGTGTCCCAGCCCTCGCGTTCACGGGAGAAGTCGATGTCGGCGGGATTCCAGAACTTCTTGTTGCCCTTGGCGAACAGCCGCAGTGGGAACGAGTCCCAGTTCAGCCCGCCCTTGCGCAGTGAGGAAAAACCGGTCCGCAGCTCAGAGAGCGTATCGGTCATGACGTCCCCTTCGTGTCACTCCATTGTGGACGAATCGGTGGTCAGCATCCGGATGGCGGGTGCCAGTACGGCGACCACGGCGGCCGCCGCCTCGTCGGCCGAATGGGTCGGCATGACGAGATGGGACAGGGAAAGCCGCACGACGGTCTCCGCCAGCAGCGCGGCCGAATGAGCCGAGAGCGCCGGTTCGAATTCGCGGTACTGCCCGGCCGCGACCTCGGTGGCCGCGGTCAGGATCGGCTCGCCCTTGGTGGTGAGCAACGGAAGGAGGTCCTCGCCGGCTTCGGTGCCGAGCGTGGTCGCGACGAGCCGGTTCTCACGGGCGTGCTCGATCGTGTAGACGACGGCCTCGCGGATCCCGTCGAGGAGGTCCTGCGCGTGCTCGACGCGCTGCCGGATGCCCTCCAGGAACTCCGACGTCGTCCGGAGAACGACGGCCTGGGTGAGCGCGGCCTTGCTGCCGAACTCGTTGTAGACCGTCTGCCTGCTCACCCCCGCGTGCGCGGCGACGTCCGCCATGCGCAGCGCCGTGTAGCCGCGCTCCGGGAGCAGCTCGGTGGCGGCGTCGAGCAGGGCCTCCCGCAACGAGGCCTTGGTCCGGTCGGAGAAGCTCGTGATCTCGCCCACATCTCCAGCTTGACACAGAGCGCGCCTGTGTCAAAGGCGTTGACGATTGCCCGGTTGGTGTAAATCAGTCGGTGGTGGCCGCTACCGTGGCGGCGTGGGCATCACCGTGGGGTTCGACCTCGACATGACACTGATCGATCCGCGGCCGGGCATGGTCGCGGCGATGAACGCGCTCGGCGTGGAGTCCGGCCTGCCGCTGGACGGCGAGTTCTTCGCGGCCAACCTCGGCCCGCCCCTCGACGACAGCCTGCGGGGATTCGGCGCGCCGGAGGAGCGCATCCCGGAACTGGTGACGCGGTTCCGCGCGATGTACCCGGAGGTCGTCGTGCCGGTGACGGTCGCGCTGCCCGGCGCGGCCGAAGCACTCCACGCCGTCCGCGAGGCGGGCGGGCGCACCGTCGTCGTCACCGGTAAGTACGGGCCCAACGCGAAACTCCACCTGGACGCCCTCGGCTTCGAGGTCGACGTCCTGGTCGGGGAGCTGTGGTCGACGGAGAAGGCCGCCGCGCTCACCGAGCACGGCGCCCGTGTCTACGTCGGGGATCACCTCGGCGACATCCGCGGCGCGCTGGCGGCGGGCGCCGTCCCCGTCGGGGTCACGACGGGCCCGTGCACCAAGGCCGAACTGCTCGCGGAAGGGGCCGACGTGGTGTTCGACTCGCTGACCGAGTTCCCCGGCTGGTTCAGCTCTTTCGGCGAGCCTCGCGAACCAGGGCGATCAGGCCCAGCGCCAGACCCAGTGGGGTGATCACGCCGGCCGCGGCGGACAGCCACACCGGCAGGTTCTCCAGTCCGGCCGCGAACAGGATGAACACGGCTGTGACGGCGATCATGCCGATCGCGAACAGGCCGATGCCCACGCGCATGAGGATCGGTTTGCCCGGCTTTTCGGGGACGGCCACAGCGGCCTCCTTTACTGCGGTCTCCATGAAACAGAGGGTATCCGCCGGTATCCGCTTCTCCACAGGGCATGTGGCGAGATACGCTTATGGGACGCGCGCCCTGGGTACGCCCCGGGCGCGTTCGTTGTGAGCAGGACAGCAAAGGACTGGTGAGGGAAGTGCCGACCGGCAAGGTCAAGTGGTACGACGCGGAGAAGGGTTTCGGTTTCGTCACCCAGGATGGGGGCGCCGACGTCTACATCCGCAAAGCCGCGCTGCCGCAGGGCGTCGAAGGACTCAAGGCGGGTCAGCGCCTCGAGTTCGGTGTCGCCGACGGCCGTCGCGGCCCGCAAGCGCTTTCCGTCCGGCTGCTGGACCCGCCGCCTTCGGTCGCCGAGGCCCGCCGCCGTCCCGCGGAGGAACTGCACGGGCTCATCGAGGACATGATCAAGCTGCTGGAACTCAAGGTGCAGCCGGACCTGCGGCGCAACCGCTACCCGGACCGCAAGAACACCAAGCAGATCGCCGAGATCATGCGCGCGGTCGCCAGGGACCTCGATCCCTGATCGACGCCTCCGTCTTAGCGCGTGAAGGCCCCTTCCCTCGGCTCAGCCGAGGGAAGGGGGGGCCTTCACGCGCATCGGCCGCCCGACGCTTACTCAAGCGCCATGAAAGGTCCTTTCCTTGCAAAATTTGCAAGGAAAGGACCTTTCATGGCACTCACGGGTGGCTGCCGGCCGGGTCGGTCGGCGCCTTCACTACCTTCAGCGGAGGATCGGGAGCCCGCGCGATAGCAAAGGTCCCTTGCTGCTCAGGCGGCGGGCGGCTCGACCTGCAGCGACCAGATCGCGGTCGTGACCGCCTCGGCGTCCTCCGGACGTCCGGTCTGGCTGATCACCGAAGCCTGCGCGACCTCGACGACGAGGATCTGATCGTCGGGCTTGGGCGTCGTCACGGTGTAGGCGAACCGGTCCAGCGACGTGATGATGTCCTGCTTCAGTTCCTGCGGCTCGCCCTTGCCGTTCACGTACTGCACCGTGACCTTCCACGGCGTCTCCGCGATCCCGCTCGGCACCGAGATCTGCACCGGTTTCCCCGGCCGGACGCGCAGCTTGCCCGCGGCGTCGGGGCGGGTCGTGCACTGGGCGCTTTTGATGTCGCAGGACGCCAGCGGGGTGACGTTCACCGTCTTCCCGTCGGCGAAGAAGGTCACCTCTTCGGGGCCGG
Organism: Amycolatopsis orientalis DSM 40040 = KCTC 9412; assembly: GCF_000478275.1. GTDB lineage: Bacteria > Actinomycetota > Actinomycetes > Mycobacteriales > Pseudonocardiaceae > Amycolatopsis > Amycolatopsis orientalis. The sequence continues at coordinate 377,913 of NZ_ASJB01000083.1, read as the reverse complement.
GGGCCGAGCAACCGGCCACCACGAAACCACCCGCCGCGAGCAGGGCCAAGATACGAAGTCGCCGCATACGGTGAAGATTACGAGCCCGGCCGCCACCGGGAGTCACCGGCCTCCGACGGGACCGGCGATTCGCTGGTCGGCTCGGGGCGCAGCGGCCGGTCGCCGCCGAGACCCGGGATCAGCGAGGTCCCGCGCCGGACCATGAACGTCTGCGTGAACCCGACGGCCAGCAGGATCGACAGCACGAGGAACCCGATCCAGTACGTCGGCGGCAGCAGCAGGCCGACGGCACCGCCGAAGCACCAGGACATCTGCAGCACGGTCTCCGAACGCCCGAACGCCGACGCGCGCGACTCCTCCGGCAGGTCCTCCTGGATCACGGCGTCGAGGCTGATCTTCGCCAGCGCGCTCGCGGTCGCGCCGACGAGCGCGACGATCGCCGCCGTCGCCAGCCCCGCCGCCACGGTGGCGATGACCGCGATACCCAGGCAGGCCCCGACACAGGCCAGGATCACCTGATCCGGTTTGCCGAAGTGCAGCCGGGAGCCGAGCGCGTTCCCCAGGAAACCACCGGCACCGGCGGCGGCGCCGATGATGCCGAGCAGCAGCAGCTGTTCGAACGGGCTCTGCCCACTGCCCTCGGCCTGCGCCTTCACCGCGAACGCGGAGAACATCATCAGGAACCCGGTCAGCACGCGGACGGTGCCGTTGCCCCACAGCGAGACGACGATCTGCCGTCCCATCGGCTGCCGCTGCTTCTTCACTCGCCGCTCGGGGTGCGCGGACAGCGAAGCAGGCACCTCGCCCTCGGTCTTCTCGACCCACGCCGGGATCCGCATCGACTGCACGGCGGCCGCGACGCAGATCAGCATGGTGAACCACAGCGCGCCCTGCGAACCCCAGATCGCGTTGACCCCGCTCGCCAGCGCGCCGAACGCGCCGGCGGCGACCAGGCCGAACACCGTCAGCCGCGCGTTGGTCTTGGACAGCGTGATCTCGGGTGGCAGCACGCGTGGGGTCACCGCCGCCTTGAGCACGGTGAACGACTTCGAGAGCACCATCATGCCCAGCGCCGCCGGGTACAGCAACCAGTCGTCGAAATGCAGCGCCATCACGATGGCCATCAGCGCCTGTCCGGCCGAGGACACGCACATCGCCAGCCTGCGGCCACGCTGGATCTTGTCCAGCGCCGGGCCGATCACCGGCGCGACCAGCGCGAACGGCGCGATCGTGATGAGCAGGTAGAGCGCGACCTTGCCCTTGCTCTCGCCGCTGGTGGCGGCGAAGAACAGCGTGTTGGCCAGCGCGATCGCCATCGCCGCGTCGCTGGCGTAGTTCAGCATCACCGCGTACGTCAGCGAAGTCAGCCCCGACTTGTCGGCGCCGTCCGCCTTCGTCGCCCGCTGGAACGCGCCGACGGCCTGCCCGGTGAGCTGACGGCTGCGCATCGCCGCGACCCGGGTGACCGTGATCTTCTTCGGCATCCGCGGCAGGGCGCCCGCCCGCGGCGGGACCGCGGTCGTCGGGTGCTCCTGTGGCACCTCCTCGGCGACCCGGGGTTCACCCGCGTAGCCGCCGGTGTCGTAGTGCTCGTACTCGCCGCTGCCGGGCGGGTGCTCGTCGTAGAACCCGCCCGGACGACGCCGGACGGGTTCGGTCTGCCGCTGCGAGGGATCCGGGTACGGCCGGGCGCCGCGCGGAGGCGTCTGCGGTGGCATCCGGGGCGGTGGCGGCGGTGGCTGGTGGTGCCCCATCGGGATCGCGGCGGTGCGCGCCTCGTCGGCGGTCGGCCCGGCCGGATGCGGCTGGTACTGGGGCTGGTTCTGGGGCTGGGGACGGGCCGCGCGGGGCGGCACCGGCTGGTGGTCGACCCGGGTGGGCGGCGGCGCGGACCAGTCGCGCGCCTGGGCGGCGCCCGGTTCCGGTGTCCACTTGCGCTTGCTCTTACGGCCACGCTCCTTGCCCGGCCGGCCGGAACGCGTGCCGTCGGGTCCAGAGTTCGAGCCGAAGATTCCCACCCTTCAATCCTGCCTTACCCGGGACCCGCCGCGCGCGTTCACCACTGCTTTCTAGGGGGCAGGGACGAATTTCACGCGGAACATCTTGGGCCAGAGCTTGCCGGTGATCACGAATTCGTCCGCCCCGGGCACCGCCGCGATGCCGTTGAGGACGTCGGCGGAACCCCGCTCGCCGGGGCCGAGCAAGCCCGACGCGTCGATTTCGCCGGTGACCCGGCCGGAAGCGGCGTCGATCCGCAGGATCTTCTCGGTCTGCCAGACGTTCGCGTAGACCGAGTCGCCGACGCATTCCAGTTCGTTCAGCTGGTCACGCCCGACATCGACGCCGCCCGTCGGGGCGAAGGAAACGGGGTCGCGGAAGGTGAGCCTCGACGAGCCGTCGCTCATCACCAGCCGTCCGTCGTGGTGGCAGAGGCCCCAGCCTTCGCCGGTGTAGGTCACGCGACGGAGCTCGGCGAGGGTCTTGGCGTCGCGTTCGATGGCGACGCCGTCCTGCCAGGTGATCTGCCAGACCGTCGGCCCGAGCACGGTGATGCCCTCGCCGAACAGGCCGGGCAGGTCCTGCCGGACCGACGGCGCCGCGCCCGCGGGCCCGGCCCGCATCGACGACTTCCCGACCAGGCCGGTCCCCTCGTACAGCGTCTCGCCGGAGAACTCGAGGCCCTGGGTGAACGCGGCCGGGTCGTGCGGAAGGGTGGAGAGCACCTGAACCTTGAGCTTTTCGGCCGCGGCCGGGGCGGTGCCGCTCACCGGCGCGGCGGCGCAGCCACCGAGGACGGCGGCCAGCAGGAGCGAGATGGTCATCGGCGTGCGCACGCGGACAGCCTGACACGGACCGCGATATCGCGTGCGGCAGAATGGGGGTATGACCCTGCTGTTGACCCTGGACGACGGCTCTATCCAGCGCAAACTCGCCGAGGCGGTCGATCTCGCCCGCGAGGCGGTGCTGGCGGACGCCGGTCCCGATCAGGTCGGCGCGCACGTCGGCGTCGAACGTGAGGACGCGGTTTCCGCGAGTCACCTGTTCGAGGCGACCGTGTCGGGTTATCGGGGCTGGCGCTGGTCGGTGACGGTCGCGCTGGCAGGCGAGGACCAGCCGGTCACGGTCAGCGAGGTCGTGCTCATCCCGGGTCCGGAGGCACGGGTCGCCCCGGCGTGGGTGCCGTGGGACCGCCGCGTGCAGGCGGGCGACCTGGGTGTCGGCGACATCTTCCCGGTGGAGAAGGACGATCCGCGGCTCGCTCCGGCGTACCTGGCGTCCGACGACCCCGCGGTCGAAGAGGTCGCCATGGAGACCGGCCTCGGCCGGGTCCACGTGCTCTCCCGGTACGGCAGGCTCGACGCCGCCGCCCGCTGGCACGGCGGCGAATTCGGCCCCCGGTCGGATATGGCGCGCAGCGCACCGGACGTCTGCGGGAGCTGCGGGTTCTTCGTGCCGCTCGCGGGATCGCTCAGCGCGGCCTTCGGTGCGTGCACCAATGACATCTCCCCGGCGGACGGCCACGTCGTCGACGTCGAGTACGGCTGCGGCGCGCATTCCGAGATCGAGGTCGAGGTGACCTCGTCGGTGCCGGTGGCGGAACTGGTCTACGACGACTCGCTCATCGACTACGAGGCCGCACCGGAAGCACCGGCCGAGCCCGAGCCCGCGGCCGGGACCGAGGCCGAGGTCGTGGCCGAGGTAGCGGAAACGCCCGAGCCCGAGTCAGAGACACCTGAGGTCTCCGAGCCGGAGACCTCGGAGGTCGAGACCGCCGAGGCACCGGTGGTCGACGAGGCCGAGGCCCCGGTCGCCGAGGTGCCCGAGACCGCCGAGGTCCAGCCCGAAGTCGAGCCGGAGACCGCCGAGGCCGTCGCCGAAAGCACCGAGAACACCGAGAGCGCTGAGAGCACCGAGGCCACCGCCGACGAAGCGCAGGTCGAAGCCGAAAGCGCCAGTGAGCACTGACCCGTTCGGCACCGAGCGGTTACGCGCCGCCGTCCTGCGCGCGTGGGCTGATTCGCCGACGCGGTTCACCGAGGACACGAACACCGAGAACGACCTGCGTGTCGGCGGCTACCGGGATCGGCTGTTCGTCGAACTCGCGCAGAACGCCGCCGACGCCGCCTTGGCGGCAGGGGAACCCGGCAGGCTCCGGGTGTCCGTTGTGGACGGTGAGCTGAGGTTCGCCAACACGGGTGCGCCGCTGGACGCCTGCGGCGTCGAATCCCTTGCCTCCCTTCGTGCTTCCGGTAAAGGTGACGAGACGGTCGGCCGGTTCGGCGTCGGGTTCGCCGCCGTGCTCACGGTTTCCGACGCACCGCGGATCGTTTCGACGACCGGCGGGGTCACCTTCTCGGCGGAGCGCACGCGTGCCGAGGCCGCCCGCGCCGGCGATGTCCCGGTCCTCCGGCTTCCGTGGCCGGTCCGGGACGACGAACCGCCCGTCCCCGAAGGTTTCACCACCGAGGTCCGGTTGCCGGTGCGCGACGGCGTCGATCTCCCGGCCTTGCTGGCCGACCTGGCGAACGACGCCGGTGATCTCCTGCTCACCTTGTCCTGGCTGGAAAGCATCGAGATCGAAGGCGGCGTCCGGCGCCGTATCGATCTCGGTGACGGCGTCGTCCAGCTGACGTCGCCGGACGGTTCCGCCGACCACTGGCAGGTCCATCGCGGCGAGGTCGTCTGGGCGGTCCCGCTGGACGAAGCCGGTTCGCCGCGGCCGCTCGGCGAAGACGTCCTGCACGCGCCGACCCCCACCGACGACGAACTTTCCTTGCCCGCGAGGCTGATCGCGACGCTGCCGATCGAACCGTCGCGCCGCCGCGCGCTGCCGGGGCCGGATCTGACGGCGGCGCTGAAGAACGCCGCGCGGGAGTATGTCGACCTCGTCTGTTCCTTGCCCGCCAAGGAGCGGCTGACCCTCGTTCCCGCCGCCTCCTTCCCGCGTTCCACTGTGGACGGAACGCTGCGCGAGTCCATTTTGGAGAATCTCGCCGCGCTTCCGTGGCTCCCGGCGCAGGAAGGCGACGACCTGCCCGGCCGCCGGGCCCGGGTGCTGACGGTCGACGTGCCGGGCCTCGCGCCACTCCTGGCCGACCTGGTGCCTGGCTTGGTTTCGCTGTCCGGTGTGGACCTTCGTGCCGTCGGCGCGCGGTCGCTTTCGCCCGCCGAGGCCATCGAGCTGCTGACCGGGGTCCAGCGCGAGCCCTCGTGGTGGCATTCGCTCTACGACGTGCTGCTCCCGGCGCTCGAAGCGCACGACCTCACCAAGGACGACCTCGGCGCCTTGCCGGTACCGATGTCGGACGGCCGCACGTTGCCCGGTGTGCGTGACGCGCTGCTCGTAGGCGGTTCGGCGGAACTGCTCGAACTCCTGTCCGATGTGGACATTCTCGGCCTCCGGCTCGTGCATCCCGCCGCCGCGCATCCGTTGCTGGAGCGCCTGGGTGCCCGGCACGCCGAGGCGAGCGACCTGCTCGAAGCGGACGCGCTGAGTGCCGCCGTCGAACGCAGCGTCGAAGACGTCCGGTCCGGTTTGGACGGTATGGCGCTCGCGGGCGCGGTGCTCCGCCTGATCGCCGAGGTCGGCGACGACGCCCCCGAATGGGCCGGTGCGCTGGCACTCCCGAGCGAGGACGGCTGGCGGCGCGCGGACGAACTCGTGCTGCCCACGTCGCCGCTGGGCGACATCTTCGACCCCGAGGTGTTCGAAGAGGACGGCGCCTTGTCCGTGCTGGACGAGGAATTCGCCGAGGACTGGCCGGTGGCCACGCTCGTCGCGGTCGGCGTCCTCGACACGTTCGCGATCGTCGCCGACGACGATCCGCTGGAACCCGACCACGGCCTGCCCGACGAACACGACTGGTGGGACTCGCGGGAGCGGCCGCCGTCACGGGTGCTCGCCGTCCGCGATCTCGACCTCGTCGCCGACGACGCCTGGTCCGAGGCGCTGCGGCTGCTCGCGGCCCGCCCGGAAACCTGGCGTGCCCTCACCGAACCCGGCGGCCACACCGGCTGGTGGCTCGCGCGTTACGCGTTGCTCGACGGGCACGCCCCGCTTGATTGGCGGATGCCGGAAGCCGCAGCGCTGACCGGGCTCTACGACGTCGTGCCGGATTCGGGGCTGAGCAAGGAAATCCTGCTCGCCGCCGGAGTCAGGACGGAATTGGGGACGGACGCCGAAGACGTCGAGGATCTGCTGGAGCGGTTGGGCGATCCCGAGCGCAAGGTGAGTCCGGGCCTCGCGTCCCGAGCCCACGCCGTACTCGCCGAGTCCACTTCGGACATCGACGCACCGGATCGCGTCCGGGTCGCGGACGGTTCGGCCGCCGACGCCGGGAACGCCGTCGTCCTCGACGTCCCGTGGTTCGCCGCCGTGCTCGCGCCGGACCGGATGGTCGTCACGGCGAGCGGCGCCGGGGCGCTGGCGGAGCTGCTGGACCTGCCGGTGGCGAGCGGCCTCGACGCCAAGGTCACCGAAGACGGCGAGTACGTGCCGTGGACGGAGCTTTCCGCGCTCCGGCTGGCCGCCGATCAGCTGGGCGTCGAACTCCCCGACGGCGGGGTGCTGCTGCACGAGACGCTGACGGTGGCCTTCGAGGACGCCGAGCACGACGTCGCCTGGTGGTCCGACGGCAGGCTGCACGCCGCCGACACCCCCGAAGGACTCGGTCGCGCCTTCGCGTGGGCCACCGATCGGTGGGCCGACCGGCACGTCCTCACTGCCCTGCTCGAGGACCCCTCACCCGCCGCCCTCCTGAACTGAAACGCGTTTCGTCCTCTGGATGCGGTCCTTGCACACGCAAGTACCGCATCCAGAGGACGAAACGCATGGGGGTCAGAAGCGCTGGGCGCCGCGGGAGCCGCGGCGGGCGGCGGCGCGCTGCCAGGCGATGATCGCGAGGCCGATGAAGCCGAGCACGACGCCGGAGAACGACGTCTGGACCCAGATGCCGTCGGTCACAAAGAACAGGACCACCGTCGCGACGGCCCAGAGCGAGGTACCTACGATCACGACCGGCGTCAGATCGGTCAGCCGCTTCGGCAGCTCCGGCGTATGCCGCAATGAACCGTTTACTTCCCCGGAATTGATCGATTCGCCCACGTGGGGAAGGGTACCCGGCAACGGGCGAAGGGTTGGTACGCGATGGCGGAGCAGCGCACCCGGTCCACACTGGACCGGTACTTCAAGATCAGCGAGCGCGGCTCGACGCCGGGGCGCGAGATCCGCGGCGGGATCGTCACCTTCTTCACGATGGCCTACATCGTGGTCCTCAACCCGCTGATCATCGGCAGCTTCTCCGCTTCCGACGCCGGCGCGCACAAGGACGTCGTCGGCAACATCCTCCCGGTCCCGCAGGTCGCCGCGGTGACCGCGCTGGTCGCGGGCGTGCTGACCATCATCATGGGCCTCGTCGCGAACTACCCGTTCGCCATCGCCACCGGCCTCGGCATCAACAGCCTGGTCGCGGTCACCCTCGCCTCGCAGATGACCTGGCCCGAGGCGATGGGTCTGGTGGTGATCGAGGGTCTGGTCATCGTCCTGCTGGTGTTCGCCGGGATCCGCACGGCGGTGTTCAACGCCGTGCCCCCGCAGCTCAAATCCGCGATCGCCGTCGGCATCGGCCTGTTCATCACCCTGATCGGCCTGGTCGACGCCGGATTCGTCCGGCGGGTCCCGGACGACGCGAAGACCACCGTGCCGGTCGGGCTCGGTATCAACGGCTCGATCGCGTCGTGGCCGACCGTGGTGTTCGTCGTCGGCCTGCTGGTCACCGGCATCCTGGTCGCGAAGCGGGTCAAGGGCGCGATCCTGATCGGCGTGCTCGCCTCGACCGTGCTGGCGATCGTCGTCGAGTCGATCACGAAGGTCGGCCCGTCCAAGGGGGTCAACCCGCAGGGCTGGAACCTCGGCTACCCGGCGCTGCCCGATCAGGTCCTCGGCCTGCCGGATCTCTCGCTGGTCGGCGACATCTCCTTCGGCGCGTGGACGCGGTTGCCGATCATCACCGTGGTGCTGCTCGTGTTCACCCTGGTGCTCGCGGACTTCTTCGACACCATGGGTTCGATGACCGGGCTGGCCAAGGAGGCGGATCTCCTCCCGGTGGACGGCAAGCTCCCGAACGTCGGCAAGGCCCTGTTCGTCGACGGCCTCGCGGGCGCGGCCGGCGGCTTCGCTTCGTCGAGTTCGAACACCGTCTACGTCGAGTCCGCGTCCGGTATCGCCGAAGGCGCCAGGACGGGGCTCGCGAACGTCGTCACCGGCGTGCTCTTCATCGCGGCGATGTTCCTGACCCCGCTCTACCAGGTCGTCCCGGTCGAGGCCGCGGCTCCGGCGCTGGTGGTCGTGGGCGCGCTGCTGATGAGCCAGGTCAAGGAGATCGACTTCTCCGACTTCACCGTCGCGCTGCCCGCGTTCCTGACCATCGTGGTCATGCCGTTCACCTACTCGATCGCGAACGGTATCGGCGCGGGCTTCGTCAGCTACGTCGTCATCCGCGCGGTCACCGGGAAGGCGAAGGGCGTGCACCCGCTGATGTGGGCCATCGCGGTGATGTTCGTGGCCTACTTCGCCGTCGGCCCCATCCAGGCCGCGTTCAGCTGACCTGCGCTTTTGTCACCCGTGGGCGATCTCACGGGCCCGCGAGCCGATCGTGAGGTATGCTAACTATATGTCCGGAGACACGCACGAGCGCTCACTGGCGAGCCGCCTGCGTCTCGCGGTGGTGCGGCTCAATCGCCGGCTACGGGCACAGCGCGCCGGTGACGGCATCTCGCTGACCCAGGTGTCCGCGTTGTCCACACTGCACAAATGCGGCGCGCTGACCCCTGGCCAGCTCGCCGCGAAGGAAGGCGTCCAGCCCCCGTCGATGACGAGGGTGATCGCCGCGCTCGAAGAGATGGGTTACGTCGAGCGCAGGCCGCATCCGACGGACGGCCGCCAGGCCATCGTCGAGTTGTCGGACCGCGGCCGGGCCTACGTGATCGAGCAGATCACGGCGCGGGAGATCTGGCTGGACAAACAGTTGGCGGAGTTGAGCGCCGAGGAACGCGAAGTGCTCTCTCGCGCCGCCGAGATCATCGACAGGATGGCGGGGAACTAACAGCGGTGACGACCACGGGTAGCGAAACACAGTGTCCTTCCAAGACCACCGCTACCCGCGAACCCGCTCCACCGCCACCCTCTCCGAGCCGTGGGAAACCGCGCGGCGGCATGTTCTCTTCGCTGCGGGTGCGGAACTACCGGCTCTTCTTCACCGGCCAGGTCATCTCGAACATCGGCACCTGGATGCAGCGCATCGCGCAGGACTGGCTGGTGTTCACCCTCAGCGGCAACGACCCGATCGCGCTCGGCATCGCGGTCGCGCTGCAGTTCGCGCCGACGTTGTTCCTCTCGCTGTGGGCCGGGGTGCTGGCCGACCGCGTCGACAAGCGGCGCCTGCTGATCGGTATCCAGATCGCGGTGCTGGCACAGGCCGTCGTCCTCGGTGTGCTCGACCTGAGCGGCATCGCGGCCCTTTGGCAGGTCTACGTCCTCTGCTTCACCCTCGGCTGTACGGCGTCGCTGGAAGTGCCCGCGCGGCAGTCGTTCGTCGCCGAGATGGTCGGCAGGGACAAGGTCACGAACGCCGTCGCGCTCAACTCCTCGATCTTCAACATGGCCCGAATCGTCGGCCCGGCCATCGCGGGTTTCGCGATCACCTGGGTCGGTACCGGCTGGCTGTTCATCGCGAACGCGCTGAGCACCGGTGCCGTCATCGCCGCGCTGGCGATGATGAACCCGGACAAGCTCTTCCGCGGCCCGGCCATCCCGCGGGAGAAGGGGCAACTGGTCGAAGGGCTGCGCTACGTCCGGCGGCGCAGTGACCTGATGACGGTGATGGTGCTGGTGTTCTTCGTGAGCACGTTCGGCATCACGTACTTCACCTCGCTGCCCATCGTCGCCGCGAACGTCTTCCACACCAACGCCGACGGCTACGGTCTCCTGTCGACACTGGTCGCCGTCGGCACCTTCACCGGCGCGCTGATGTCGGCCCGCCGCAACACCCGCGGTGGTCCCCGGGTGCGGCTGCTGCTGATCTCGGCGTTCCTGCTCGGCGCGTTCGAGATGATCACCGCGTTCATGCCGACGTATCTGAGTTTCGGTCTCGCGCTGATCCCGCTGGGCTTCGCCACCATCACGTTTTTGAACACGGCGAACGCGCTCGTGCAGACCGCGGTCAGCCCGGAGATGCGCGGCCGCGTGATGGGCCTGTACGTCCTGGTGCTGATCGGCGGCAACCCCATCGGCGGCCCGATGACCGGCTGGATGGCCGACGCCTTCGGTGGACGCTCGCCGTTCTACATCGGCGGCGCGATCTCGGCGCTCGCCGCGGTGGTGTGCGCTATCGTGCTGATCCGGCGCGGCGGAGTGCGCCTTCCGGTGCGGCGCTTCGGCAACGGGCTGCGCGTACTGAAGCGGGAGCGCGTGTGAACACACTAGGGGTCGAGCCGGCGGTGACTTCGTGGAACGACGGTGAGGCCCGGTTCCTGGACTGGACGATCGACGGCGTCGCCCTGCGTTCGATGGAGCCCACACAGCACCAGACGCCGTTGTTCCTGGATGACGAGCGTTGGCGCGAGTCGGCGGTCGAGACGCTTTCGCGGATGCTGGGCTACCTGCCCGGCCATTTCGACGACGGACGCGTCGCGCTGCTGATGTGCCCGCTGTGTGGCGACCTCGGTTGTGGCGCTTACAGCGTCGAGGTCGTCCTCGGCGAGGACTGGGTCGAGTGGCGGGCTTTCGGCTGGCAGTACGACTACGAACCGTTCGATCCGTCGGGGGAGTACAAGTTCACCGGGGCCCGTTTCGACCGGAAGGCGTACGAGACCCTCCTCGACGATCTGCTGTCGAACTACCGGGCCTAACGGCCGAGCAGCGGCGGAACCACCTTCTCGGCGAGGTTCTGAAGGTCGCCGGTGCCCTTGAACTTCAGCGTCTGCCCGTCCGGATCGCCGGTGAGCTGCACGACGACGGACCCGTCGGCGACCTGCGCGGGCAATCCGGCGATGCTCGTGGTCGGATGGACGACCGAGGACCGCTCGCTGTAGTCCGCGGTCACCCCGTTCACCTCGCAAGCGGCGAAAAAGACGGGTTTCGCCTTGTCTGCCGGGACACCGAGCGCGCGGCCCAGTTCGCCGCACAGCAGCCACGAGATCACCGGCAGGGGTTTGTCCTTGATCGGGCCGGGCTCGACAGTTTGCAGCGGGATTTCGCCGTCGTCGCCGATTTTCGGCAACTTGGGTCCGGGCGGCGTCGCTCCGGCGATCAGCGCCTCGGCGAGGGCTTTCGCCTTGCCCTCGGTTTCGGGGCTCTTGGCGACCCTGGAACGCACGGAGACGTTCAGCACCGGCGAGGCGCCGTTGTGCGGGGCGATCTCGACCAGTTCGACGCTCAGGCTGGTGCCGTCCTTGTCGGTGGCGATGACTCCGAGCTTGCCCGCGACGGTGGTCTTCGCGGGCCTTCCTTGGCTGGTGTCCTCGGGCAGCGCGGGGATCATCCGCGCGCTGACGTCGAGGTCCGCGGTGACCGCGTGGCAGGAGCCGCCCGCCTCCCGCAGCGTCCGGCCGCCGAGGATCTCCTCCCAGCGCTGCTCCGGGATCGCCTGGCACAGCACCTGCGCGCCGGTGTCGTCGGTCAGCGCGGCCACCATCTCGCCCGTCGGCATCGGGACCGGGCGGAGCGCCTCGCCGGTCTTGGACGGCCAGACGTCGGGGAGCTTGCCCTGGGGCTCGTCGTCCTTGTTCAGCACGGTGATCGCGACGAAGATGCCCACGCCGAACAGCAGGAGGACGCTCGTCAGCGCGCAGCCCGCCCAGATCCACATCGGACGGTCGGTCTTGCGCGTGATCCGGCGGTAGTCGTTCGGGGTGGCCACGGGGTGAAGCTAGCTCGTCGGCGGCCCGGTGTCCGGCGAAACGCCAACCCGATGGGTGGATCCGAGGGTGGGCCTTCGGGAAGGGGGTGCGGTAGACTTTCCGTCAGCGTTGGTTAGTAAACCGGCGAAGTGGACCCGGCAGCCTTCCGGACGGTGGGTGGGCCGGGTTTCGCGTATCCGGACCTCATACGGTTCGGATCTCTTCCACCATCTCCCGCACCCGGGTCTTCCAATGACCGCCACGTTGCCAGCACCAGGCGAGCGCGTCCGGGACGGCGAGCAGCGGTTCCTCGAACGCGCGCAGGTGCCGGTATTCCAGGATCTCGTGACATCCGTGCCTCCGGACGGATCGGTAGAGCGTCTTCCTGTCCAGCTCCACGATCGACTCGTCGCTTTCCAGAACCAGCATTCGTGTCCCGATACTCGCGAGGTTCTCGACCAGCGCGTCAAGGCACGCTTCACGCTGACGGCGCCGATGATGAGCGGAAGCGTCGTAGATCGTCACTTTCGGCCCGAGTTCGGTGATGGCGTCCAGAATACGTTTCCGGCGTCCGTCGCTCTCATGGGTGAAATGCAGACGGCGTTGCCCCGGAAGCACCAGACTTCGCATGGCGCGCCGGGCGGACGCGAGATCGCCGGAGAACAGAGCGGCGGCCGTTACCAGATAGCCGCCTTCCTTGCTCTCGTCGACGAACACGTGGCTGGTCATCCGGTCATTGTTCCGGGGAGGACCGACAGGAAGAGCACCGGCTGAGGGTGATGCCCTTGCGCGTGAACAAAAGCTGCCGCACTTCGCGTATCGGGACCTCCTCGTGAGTGGTAATGATGGTTCTAACCGTCATTACCACTCACGAGACCCAGCGGAGCGGCTACTTCCATCGGGACGTGGGAGGAGGCTCCAGCGCCTCCTTCAGGTCCCCGTCGAGGGCGTTCGCGATGTCTTCGACGGTCCACGCTTCCCGTTCGAGGACGGGGTCCTTGATCGCTGTCTGGCGCAGTACGCACAGGATGTCGCCGCGGAACCGCAGGATCTGCCCGGTGATCCCCGCCGAAAGGTCGCTGAGCAGGTATGTCACCAGCGGAGCCACCCTGTCCGGCGAGTGCTGCGGGGTCTGGACGACGCTCGGGTCGTTCCACGCCATCCGCGTCCAGGCCACCGGCGCGACGGCGTTGACGCGGATACCGTGCGCGGTCAGGTCGGCCGCCCACGAGGCGGTCATGGAGGCGACGGCGCCCTTCGAGGCCGAGTACGCGGCCGCGCGCCGCTGGCCGATCATCGAGCCGGAGCCCACGTTCACGATCACGCCGCCGCCCCGCTCGCGCAGCACCTTCGCCGCCGCCGTCCCACAGAACAGCGGGCCCAGCACGTTGACCTCGACCACCTCGCGCATCCGGACGGGGTCGTCGTCCCAGGGATCGGCGCGGTAGTTGACGCCGGCGTTGTTGACCAGGCCGTCGAGCGTGCCGAACTCGGTGACGCACCGGTCGATCAGCCCGGCAGCCTGTCCGGGATCGGCGACCGAGCCGACATGGGACACGGCGCGCCCGCCCCGCGCGCGGATCTCGCCCGCGACCTCGTGCGCGAGGTCGGCGTCCACGTCGTTCACCACGACCGCGGCCCCGTGCGCGGCGGCGTGCCGTGCGAAAGCCCTGCCCAGGCCCTGTCCGGAGCCGGTGATCACCACGGCTTTGCCAGTCAGAAGACTCATGGAAACAGTCTGCCGTCACTCATATGGGTGAGATCGGCGTCTCCCGGCCGTACCCCTTGCCCGGGAAGATGAGGTTAGGCTAACCTCATACATGTCCGCTTCGTGGTGGGAGCGGCAGTCAGTTCGGGAACGGACGAAGCCCCGCAGCCGGGTTACCCCCGGAGGCGGGGCTTCGTTCATGCCGGGGGTTCATGGTCGATGACCCCGCCGATCCGGTCAAGGCCGTCCCGGCACCCGGTCGAGTTCGATCCCGAACTCCTTCCGGTAAGCGTCGAGGATGTCCTGGTCGCCCGAAAGTTCGGTCTCCTCGCGGACACCATGGGTCGTGACGATGAGCTTGTCGCCCGCCAGCGTGACGCGGCCGTGTTCGCCCGGCAGTGAACAGGCCGGTTTCCGCGTGAAGTGCGAATCCGGCGACGTCGACTGCCAGAACGCCGTCGGGACGAATTCGTCCAGGTCCCGCGAACGCTGTTCGATGCGGAACTGGGGCTTGCCCTCCAGCAGGACGTCGGTGTCGCCGTAAGGCGCGTCGAGGATCAGGAACTCGCCGTCCGGGTCGGCCTGCGCCTCGGTGGCGGTCAGTCGCAGCGGAAACCGGCTGAACCGGCCGAAGCCGACGTCGGCCAGCCACGGCTCGTCCAGGTCGACGCGGATCGTCGCGTGGTCGAACGGCGGCCCCAGGGTGCCGTCCGGCCGGAACACCTTCGCGGACTTCAGGGTGACGTCGAATCCCAGCTCCCGCAGCAGCGCGGCGAACAGGCCGTTCAGCTCGTAACAGAAGCCGCCGCGGCGCCGCCGCACGATCTTGTCGAACAGCGCGTCGACGTCCAGGACGATCGGCTCGCCGAGGTGGATGCTCAGGTTTTCGAACGGCACCACCGCGAGGTGGCGTTCCTGCAGGACCCGCAGTGCGGCGACGTCCGCGGTGGCGGGCCGGTCCAGATCGAGGCGATCGAGGTATGCGTCGACGTCCATGTGTTCACCTTGGCACCTCGACTTCGCTGGAGGTCAAGCTTCGCCGAAAACGAAGAACGGGGCCCTCCCCGGAAGGGAGAGCCCCGCTTCGTGGTGAGAAGTCAGCCGAGCAGCAGGCCGTTGCCACCGGCGACGGCGTTGTCGAACCGCTTGGAGATCTCAGCCCAGTTGAAGATGTTCCACAGGGCCTCGACGTACTTCGGCTTCACGTTCTTGTAGTCCAGGTAGAACGCGTGCTCCCAGACGTCGACCAGCAGGATCGGCGTGGTCGGCAGGACCAGGTTGTTGTGGTGGTCGCGCAGCTGCTGGGTGATCAGCGTCTTGCCGATCGGGTCCCAGGAGAGGGCGGCCCAGCCGTTGCCCTGGATCGTGGTGGCGACCGCGGTGAACTGCGCCTTGAACTTGTCGAAGGAGCCGAACGCCTCGTCGATCGCGGAGGCCAGTTCGCCGGTCGGCTTGTCGCCGCCTTCCGGGGAGAGGATCTTCCACCACACGACGTGGTTGGCGTGTCCCGCGAGGTGGAACGCCAGCGTCGTCTGCAGGCCGACGATGTCGCCGAAATTGCCGGCCTCACGGGCTTCGGCGATCTTGTCGAGCGTGTCGTTCGCGCCCTTGACGTAGGTCGCGTGGTGCTTGCTGTGGTGCAGCTCGTTGATCTCGCCCGAGATGTGCGGCGCCAGGGCGCTGTAGTCATAGTCGAGATCGGGGAGCACGTAGCGGGCCATCGGCCCTCCTTCTTTCTTCGACACAAGCTTCCAGTGACGAACTTAGTCGTCTTCACCCGTTTGCGGCGACCGGGGCGCCGCGTTTCTTCCCAGGTGGAACGACCCGTCCGTAGCGGCTGTACCCGTTAGGGCGACCGCTTGAAACCCACCCTGCTAGCTCCAGTTAGGTGGAGGTCAACGAGGTGTGACGGCGATCTCGGCCGTCACCCGCCCGGATCAGGCCGCCCGATAGGAGTCCAGCTCGCCCGCCAGCTCGTCGAACACCGCGATGTTGCACTCGAAGGCCTCGATCGCCTCGTCGATCAACCGCGCGCGCTCGTCCTCGGTCCACGGCGCCGAGTTCAGCCGTTCGCGGTAGTCGTCCCGGAACTTGGGCGCGCTGCCCAGCTGGTCGAAGTGGTAGAACAGCGAACCCGCCTCGCTCACCCCGTACTTGCGCTCCAGCAGCCGCCGGATGACCTGGCCGCCGGCGATGTCGCCGAGGTAGCGCGTGTAGTGGTGGGCCACGAAGCCGCCGGACCAGTTCGACGCCTCGGCCACGCGCCGCGCGTACCGCTCGGTCGAGGGCAGCGGGCGGACGGTCTCGCGCCAGTCCGGGCCGACGAGGTGTTCGAGATCGCGTTCCAGGCTGGGCAGCCGTCGCAGCTCCTCGAAGACGAACTTGCCCGCTACGGGATCCTTCGCCAGCTTGTCGGCGGCACGCTCGATGGCCTGGTAGATGAAGTAGTACTGGACGGCCAGCCGGGTGTACCCCTCGAGCGAGAGTTCGCCCCCGAGCAGCGCGTTCATGTACACGGAGTGGTTGGCCCGCTCGTGAGCGGGCAGGGTGGAGGCGCGCAGGGTCGCGGAGAAGGGCCCGGATTCGACGTCGGTGGTCACCGGCATGGAAAGAGCCTCCAAGCATCGATCTGACATGCTGTCAGAAAGAGCGTAAGGCACAACTACGGGTTAGGCCACCCTAATTCTCAAGGTTTCCCCCGTCGTCCGCCATCCCCACCGCCCTGAGCACGAACCGGACGGCTCCTTCGATCGTGTCGTCCAGCCGTTCGGGTGGTACGTCGACGACCTGGCGGCTGCCCAGTGCGGCCGTGATCATCGGGATCATCAGCTCCGGATCCTCGTCCGGCACGCCCACGGCGAGGATTTCGCGAAGCTGGTCGGTGATCGGGTCGGCGTGCGCGCTGATCCGCCGGTACGCGGCGGGCGCCAGTGCCGACGCGAGCGCCGTCCCGGGCGGCAGGTGGTACTCGGCCAGCACCCGCAGTTGCAGCCGGACGAACGTCGCCAGCTTCGCGACCGGGGTGTCGGCGGTCGCGACGGCCGCTTTCAGCCGTTCGACGTACCGCGTCGCCTCGTCCTCGACGAAGGCGACCAACAGGCTTTCCTTGTCGGGGAAGTGGTTGTACATCGCCGTCCGGCCGAGGCCCGCCTCGGCGGCGACACCCGCGAGCGTGATCGCGTCGAATCCGCGCTCGTACAGCTGCCCGCGCAGGACGTCGAACACCCTGCTGCGGACCTCGCGCCGGTGTTCCTCCAGCGACCGGCCGATGATCTTGGGCACGAGTCACCTCCCTGGAGGGAAACTCTAAGCCTCCAGCGACCAGGTGTGCACCGGCGTCTCGGTGGCCGACAGCTCCAGGTACCGGTGCAGCATCCGGTTCAGCGCGGTCTCCCGTTCGGCGCCGCGCTCCTCCGCGCGCAGGACGTACTCCCGCTGCCACGCCGAACCGGTCCGCCTGGTCAGGCACCGCTGCTCGATGATGCCCAGATAACGCTCTCTCGCCTCGTCGGAGACATCCGATCGGCGTAATCCCTCGTGTGCCAGGGGGAGCAGGACCCGCAGCACCAGCTCGTCCGGCGGGATCCAGCCGATACCCGGCCAGTACAGCTGCGCGTCGAACCCCCGGCGCGCGCCCGCGTACATGTTCTCCTCCGCCGCCTGGAACGACATCTGTGTCCACACTGGACGGTCGGCCTCGGCCAAGGCCCGCTGCGCGCCGTAGAAGAAGGCGGCGTTCGCGACCATGTCGACGACGGTCGGACCGGCGGGCAGCACGCGGTTCTCCACCCGCAGATGCGGCAGGCCGTCGACGACGTCGTAGACCGGGCGGTTCCAGCGCCAGACGGTGCCGTTGTGCATCCGCAGCTCGCTGAGCTTCGGGGCCTGGCCGGAGTCGAGCGCTTCGATCGGGTCCTCGGTGTCGGTCTCGGGCAGCAGCCCCGGGAAATACCGGACGTTCTCCTCGAACAGGTCGAAGATCGAGGTGATCCACCGCTCGCCGAACCACACCCTCGGCCGGACGCCCTGGTTCTTCAGCTCCTCCGGCCGGGTGTCCGTGGCCTGCAGGAACAGCGGGATCCGGGTTTCGTGCCAGAGCGCCTTGCCGAGCAGGAACGGTGAGTTCGCGCCGATCGCGATCTGCACGCCCGCCAGCGCCTGCGCCGCGTTCCAATGCGCCGCGAACTCCTCCGGCGCGACCTGCAGGTGCAGCTGGACCGAGGTACAGGCGGCCTCGGGGAGGATCGATTCGGAGTAACTGCGCAGCCGCTCGGGCTGCCTGCCGGGCAGCGGCGCGCCCTCCATCGAGAGCACGGTGCGCTCGCCGCGCGCGGCGAAGATCCGGTCGTTGAGCAGCGAATACCGGGCGTTGTTGGTGAGCCACTTCTGGTCGAAGTGCTCGTGTCGCAGCGTGGGGAGGATGCCGATCATCGCCAGCGAGGCGCCGGATTCCTCGGCCTTGCGCGAGGCGGCGCCCAGGTACGCGCGGAGATCGTCCTCCAGCTGGAGCGCGGACTCGCCCGCCAGCGGCCGCGGCGGCACGTTGAGCTCCAGATTGTGCTGGCCGAGCTCGGTGGTGAAGGACGGATCGTTCAGCGCTTCGAGCACCAGCGTGTTCGTCATCGACGGGCGCATCTCCTCGTCGACGAGATTGAGTTCGACCTCGAGCCCGATGTTCTTGCGCGGGAAGGAAAAACTCCCGTCCGTGAGCATACGGGCGAGGGTGTCGAGGCAGCGCTGGACCTTCCGGCGGTACCGTCCGCGATCCTGCGGTTTGAACGGGTCCGCCGAAAGATCCTTACCCATGTTCGTCGAGCTCCTCATTGGCCACGATCCGCGGGGTTCCAGGCGGGACTGCCAGGCGGCCCAACGGTTTCACGCCCCGCCGCCGCCCGGCTAGCGGCCAAACTGGTGCTCTCTGTCACTAGGGGTTAACTTACAGCAAAAAGAGCCCGTTCGTACCACCTGCCGCCGGACGTTCGGACGCAGCGGCCGCGCAGTGGGCGGATGACACACTCTCCCGGTGGCTGAACTGATCACCATCGACGATTCCGGCGACCCCCGCCTGGACGATTTCCGCGACTTGTCCACAGCCGATCGGCGTCCGGATAGACCAGGTGGGCGTGGCCTTGTAATCGCCGAAGGCACCGTCGTGGTCGAGCGGCTCCTCCGCTCCCGGTACCCGGTACGCGCGCTGCTCGGCGTGGAGCGGCGGTTCCGGGAATTGAGTGCCGAACTCGACGGCGTCGACGTCCCCGGCTACGTGACCTCGGCCGAGACGATGGCCGACGTCGTCGGCTTCCATTTGAACCGCGGGATACTGGCCGTCGCGGACCGGCCCGTCCCGCCGCCCTCGGTCGAGGACGTCATCGGCGGCGCCCGCGTGCTCGCGGTGCTGGAAGGCGTTGGTGACCACGAGAATCTGGGCGCGCTGTTCCGCAACGCGGCCGCGCTGGGCGTCGACGGGATCCTGCTCGGCGCCGGATGTTCCGACCCGCTGTACCGGCGCAGCGTCCGCGTTTCGATGGGGCATGTCCTGCGCGTCCCGTTCGCCACCTTCGGTTCTTGGCCCGGCGACCTGGACCTGCTGCGGGAAAACGGTTTCCGTGTCGCGGCCCTCACCCCTCGCGCGGATTCCGTTTCGCTGCGCGAGTTACGCGACGGGACCCCGGGGAAGGTCGCGCTGATGCTGGGCGCGGAAGGCCCCGGCCTGACCGAAGCGGCGATCACCGCCGCCGACGTCGCGGTGCGGATCCCGATGCCGGAGGGCGTCGATTCGCTGAACGTCGCCACGGCGGCCGCGATCGCGTTCTACGAGACTCGTCCACCGCTATCGTGAGCGAAGAGCGAGCAAGAGGAGAACCCATGGAATTGCGGATCCGTGAGGGACGCGCGGTGCTGGCCGGGTCCGGCGGCGAAAGCGCGCGCGAGGTGGACCCGCATTCCCTCGCGATTGGTTCAGACCTCGCTCAGGCGCTGCACGAATGGGCACGCGTCGCGTCCGCCGTCGGCTCCGCCGTCCGTCCCGGCGATTCCGGCGCCGAAGCCGGTTCCGTCGTCTCCCAGCGAGGCCGCCAGCTTGCCCAGCGCCTCGCCGCCGCGATGGGCACCTCGGTCCGTTTCGTCGACCCGGTCTCGGGCGAAGGCGTCATCGTCGACCCGCCCGCCCCCGCGCCCCGCAGCGAACTCGCGCGGCGGCTCTTCGGCACGCCGGACCCCGCCGGGGAACCGACACCGTGGCTGACCGGCCTGACCGTCTCCGCGTTCGTCGCGGCCGTGGTCGTCGTGGCGATGCTGGCGCTGGCGAACACCCTCGCACGGGAGACCAACGGCTGGCTCGCGCTCATCGCGTCCGCCGTCGTGACCGGCGGGATCACGCCGTCGCTGTGGCTCGCGCGGCGGGTGCCGATCGTGCGCTGGGCGTCCTTCGGCGCAGCCGCGGGCATCGTGATCGCGTGGATCGGCGTGCTGATCGTCGTCTTCTAGACGTCGAACGTGGCTGGGTAAGGCAAACATGGCGGGCGGCGTAGCGCGGGCGGCCCCATGGGGTCACTCACTGTGGCTGTTGACGCGCAGATGTGACCTTCAGTGAGGGGTGTGTGGATTTAGGGACGTTCAATGTCCCTGAATCCACACACCTCTCACTAGCGGTAACACTTGCGCGCCGACAGCCAGAGGGAGTGCCTTCATAGGCTCCCGGCTGCGTTGAGTGGTGGGGCTGGTGGTCAGGCCCCTGATCTTCTGTTGATCAAGCTTCGCAACCGAGTGTTCCCCGCGTCCATGAAGGAATTGGGACACTCAACGTCCCAATTCCTTCATCGACGACCTGCGCCATGACGAAGAGGTGCCCGACCTGCACGATGCCGACTTTGCCGGAACCCCTACCTTGAGTAGGGAAGGAGGCATTCACGGCACGACAGGTTCGCCTTACCTCTCAATGGACTACGAATCGCCACTCACGATCACCTTCACCTGCCTAAAGATCGAAAATAGTGTCGGCCGGCTCGTCGTGCTCCTCCTCCGCGGGTGCCGGTCGTGGCGGTCGAGGCGCGGGCTCACCGGTCAGCGCCCGGTGGATGGTCGCGGTGATGGCCGCGCCGAGCGCACTCGCGCTCGACTCCATCGCCTTGCCGGTCAGCCGGACTTCGCCGATGACACCGCCGGGGCCGACGGTCACCGTCACCGCCCCGTCGGGAGAGGTCACCTCGGTCACCCCGCCGGACGCGGCGAGCCCGGCCAGCGCCTTGGCGTTCTCGGCCTTGCGCGCTTCGATCTCGCGCAGCTGCCAGCGCATTTCCTCGATCAGCCGCGGATTGCTCGGTTCGGTCATGGTCGGTTCTCCGGATCGGCGGTGCGAAGGCTGTGGGCGACGCGGGACGCGGCTTCGGCGACCGCGGGCCAGGCCGCCTCGGACTCGGCGGTGACCGCGAGGATCACCACGTGTTCGCCGTCCGGCAACGGAATCCGGTACTCCACCCTGGCCTGGACACGGACGATTTCCGTCGGGCGACCGGTGAACTCGCGTGGCACGTGGAATTCACCGGCGTGGACGGCGGCCATCGCCGGACCGATCGGCAACCGGAGCAGCCGGGCATCCGCTCGTGGCCGCTCTCGCTTGTACACGTCGAGCAGGGCATCGGCGACCGCGGTGCGACGCAGGGCGAGCATCTCCGTGTCCGCGTCGGGCCAGCGCAGCACCCCGAGGGACAGGGTGGCCAGGTACTCCGGCCCGTCGCCGGCGGCGAACTTGCCGAAGACCCGGACCCCGTTCTCCCGCAGTCCCGGGGTCAACGCCATCAGCGCGGCGGCGAAGTCCTCGACGGACCGGCCTGCCTGGGGTGCCACCTTTTCGCTGATCCCCCAGGCGAGTCGCGCGTTCATCGTGTCGTCGTCGGTCACCGGCATCCCGGTGAAGCCCGGTGGCAGATCGATCTGGAGGGCGGGTGCCATCAGCTCCAAGCCTTGTCTTCCGCGCGCTCCTGCGCGTTCTCGCGGTCTTCCTCCGCGCCTTGCACGACGGCGTTACCCATGGCCACCGCGGCCAGCGGCGTTCCGCCGAAGATGATCGACGAACCGGCCATGGCCCATTGCGCGCCGTCCTTGGGCCACCAGTAGTTCTTGAAGTCGTCGATCGGGCCTTCGAACTCGCGCCCCTGGATCTCACCCGCGGTGTCCATGCCGATCTGGACGCCGAGAGCGCCGTAACCGGCCAGTCCGGCGAAGGCGGCGGCCTTGACCGCGGTGTCGGAAACGCCGGGGATCACCCCCACCAGGGAGGTCAGCGCACCGACTCCGTCGAAGGTCAGGGTCTCGGGCGCGACGTCGGCACCGGCCGCCTTCGCCACCGAGTGCCCGCCCAGCGCGGCCACCCCGAAGCCCGCGGCGACGACGCTGGTGACCTCGCCGACGGGAGACGGGAGGAGATCGCTGGCGACGCCGAGCAGGTTTCCGATGTCCCCCATGACGTCGGACGTCTTCGACAGCAGTTCGGCGTGATCCTGGACGAAGTCCCAGGCCGCGTCGACGACGTCGGCGGTGGCGTTCACGAGATCCGTGACGACGCCGGTGACCGCGTCGACCACGTCGTCCAGCAGGTCCGGCTCGTCCGGGGCGAGTTCCTTCGCCTTACGCAGCAGGTCCGCGACGCGTGCGGCGGCCGAGGTGTGCTGGTCCAGTAGGGCCTTCGCGGCGTCTTGGACGGCCGTGCAGCCGTCGATGGCCGCCTGGAGCTGCCGTCCGGCGTTGTCGAGGAGGGTCTGCGCGAGCTGCAAGGACCGCTGGTCGGTGAAGGTCTGGTTCGCCAGCGCGAAGTCCGGATTGGTGCGGGCCTGCTCCGCCGCCTGGGCGGCCGCCTTGGCCTGACGTTCGAGGTCCGCCGCCTGCCGCTGCATTTCGCCGAGGTCGTGTGCCCATCCTTCGAGGGCATCCGCGGCTTGCGCCATCGAACGCGCGGCACCGTCCAGATACTCGGGCAGCGGGCCGAGGCGTCGGGCGAACGCTTCACTGGCCTCACCGGTCCAGATGCCCTGCTTCGTGACGATCTGGCGCAGGCAGGTGTTCGCTTCGCCCAGGTCGCGGCCGACCGCGCGGTATTTCTCGGCCAGGCCGCCGACGCCTCCGACGTCACCGGGAGCCGGGGCGAAACCGAGCGCGGGGTACTGGTCGCCGGTCATCGTCCGCCTCCGAGGATGTCGGTGATGCCACCGGTGTAGCCGCCACCGACAGGCCCGCCGTCGTCTCCGAGGGGGAACTTCGGCGCTGGATCAGGACCTCCCGTGCCGCCCGGCGCGGGTATCTGACCGCCTTCGGGGCCGGGGATCAGGTCGGCGAACTTGTTCAGGCCTTCGCCGAATTCCGCTTCCAGCTTCTGGTACTTCCGCTGAGCGGTTTTCAGTCTTTCCGTCACGCTTTCCGCCGCGTCACCCAGCCTGCCGACACCGAATTCCCAGGCTTCCTCGAAGTCCATTCCGGATTTCGCCAGTTCGTCGTTGCCCAGGGCTCCCCACGCGCCACCGCCCGCGAGTTTCCTGTTCGCGTCCGCCATCCGGTCGGCGCCGGTTTCCAGATCGCCGATGAGCTTGCCCAGCTCGGCGACTTTCACCGTGTATCCGCTCATGTACCCCCCTCTGGTACGGCTGCTCGGCAGTTCAAGACCGCCTCACGTCACCGTTCTCAGACGTTCGATCGTTCGTGCTCGTTCCCTCGGTCGATTCCCCGTCACCGCGGACGAACACCATCTCCATGGGTTGACCATTCGATTTCCTGGCCCAGGCGGTATAGAAGTAGCCGTGTGAAGCGGCGATCTGCGCGGCCAGATCCGAGGTGAACCCGAACACGTCCGGATGAAACTGCACCGACCTCGACCCGTTGAACCTGCTTGCCAGCCACCCCGCTCGAACGCTCTTCGGCGCCATGCGCATCCAATAGACGCTGGTCAAGAGCAACGGCAAACCGAGGACGGCGCTCAGGATGGTCAGCCAGATGTGCTCTGTCAGGGCGCCGACGGCGCACCCGGCGATGGCCAAGGCCATCGTCGTCACGATGCCCGCGGTGAAGAAGCCCGCCGATCCAGGCCGGAACCGGGGCTTCGCGAACTCGCTGCCCGGCGGCGGACTCCCCGGGCGGGCGAGCAGCATGATCCGGTCGCTGGTGTCGGCGACCTCCGCCACCACGGTCATCCGCGCTTGGCTCGCGATCTCGGCGACGTGTCCGCGGCTCAGCTTGAAGTCCTGAAGGCTGATCCATACCCGGTCCTCGCCGCTGATCTTCTTCGTCAGCCGCCGGGCCTGGGAGGGGGCCGGGCCGGCCGAGGGATAGCCCTGGAACGGCGCTCCGGGAAAGGCGGTGGGGGCGTACTGGAAGCTGAGCACACTCGGGTCAGGAGGTGGGATTTCGACGTAGCGGCGGTCGTGGGCGGCCTGCCGGATGGTCTGCGGGTCCAGCTGCCATTCGACCGGGGAGATGTGGACGACGGGCAGGCCGGTGAACCGCAGGTAGCGCAGCGTGCCGAGGCGACAGGCCCAGTCGACGCCGAATTCGACGGGCTGGATTCCGTCCGGTGACAAATACATCGCTGACTCCCTCCCCGCTCCCGAGCGTAGGGGAGAGGGTGAACCCGGTCATCGCCACACGCGGGTCGTGAGTGGCAAGTGTCGTTAGAACGCTACTTAACACTCACGACCCCCTGTGCCAAGGATTACCGAATCAGGCGCGTTTGTAGAACTTCAGGATGGGCCCGCTCGCCTGTGTCGCAGTGTGCCCATAGAGGACGTAACCGTGATGCCAGGCGATCTTCGCGGCCAGGTCCACGGACACCCCGAACGTGCGCACCGGGAATTGCACGTGAGGAAGGCCGTTGAATTCCCAAGCGAGCCAGCCGACCCGGGTGGTGCGCGGAAACAGGCTGGTGACGAAGGCGGCCGGAACGGCGCCGACGAAGGTGGCCACGAGCAGCAGCGTGGACATCGGGCTTTCGAATTCCACCGGCGCGCCGACGATCACGGCCGAGATACCCAACAGGGCGAAGACCGTGGCAGGCGCGAGGTAGTTCAGCCAGGAATAGCGGAATCGCCAGGAGCCCGAGGGAACCGGCAAAGGCAGTCGCGGCGGGGCGGGGTCGCGGCTGAGCAGGAGGACCCGGTCGGTCGGATCGGCGAAATCGGCCGCGACGCGCAGGCCTTCCGTCGCGGCGATCTCGGCGACGCGGCGGGCGGACAGGTTGGCGTGTTTGAGACTGATCCAGACGTCGTCGCCGCCGAGACGGTTCAGCAGCCAGCGTTCCCGGCCCGCGTCCGGCCGGTCGGGCCCGTCGAAAGCGGGGATCGGCGGGAAATGCTGTGGCGCGAACTGGAAGCTCAGGCAGCCCTGGAACATCGGCGGGATTTCCAGGTAACCGTTGCCGCGGGCGATCCCGCGGAGGCTTTCGGGATCGATCTGCCATTCCCCAGGCGACACGTGGACGTACGGGGACCCGACGAACACCTCGGCGCGCAGCCGGGTAGCCCTGGTCAGCCAATCCTGCATGAGATCCCCCCGAGCCGAGGATACTGATCCCATGGTCACGGACCCGTTGATTTCACTGAGACGGCTGTGCCTCGCACTGCCGGAGACCTCCGAGCGGCTCAGCCACGGCGAGCCGACGTGGTTCGTGCGCGGCAAGAAGACGTTCGTCATGTACGCCGGCCGTCATCACGACGACAAGGTGGCCTTCTGGTGCCCGGCCCCGCCCGGGGCACAGGAGGAACTGGTGGGTGCCGAGCCGGAGCGGTTCTTCCGGCCGCCGTACGTCGGACATCGGGGCTGGCTCGGCGTGCGGCTGGACCTCGACGTCGACTGGGCCGAGATCGAACAGATCGTCACCGACGCGTACTGCCTCGTGGCGCCGAAATCCCTGATCGCACAGGTCCCCGGACGCACGTAATGGCCCCTCCACCGGAAGGGGCCACTACGTGCGAATTCAACCTCGTTGTGAGCGGACGCCCAATAAGACGTCTTCCCAGGATGGGACGATGGGGTGGTTCTTCTTCCCCTTCGCGCGCGGAGCGGGCTCCGGCACTTCCTCCGGCTCGTCAGCCGGGGGATCCACATCTTCATCAGGCTCTGCTATCGGCGCGTCGATCACCTTCGCGACCGGCTCGTCGGGAACCGAATCCAAAGTGGGCTGGATGACCGCGTCCCTGCCGGGATCCAGTGCGCGCACCGTGCGCGGGGCACGGTAGGCGTTGGGGTTGAGCAGGACTTCGGCGTTCTCGTCGAGCGCCTGCACGGTGCCGCCGTGCGCGCCGGGGGAGAACGACCAGTGCGCGCGGTTGTCCGAGCGGCCGGCCTTCCAGCACAGCACGACGACCCACTTGCCGTCGTCGCCGCGCCAGGAGTCCCAGGTCGCCTGGCTGTAGTCGTGGCCGCGGAGACCGAACGAGTGCGCCATGACCTCGCCGAGCGTCTGCACGTCGGGGCCGTCTTCGCGGACCGGGTGCGCCCGCTGGGCCAGCTCCGCCGTGCGCGAGCGTTCGAGCAGGACCGGGTACGCGAACCGCTCGACGCGCTGGACGCTGACGCCGGCGCTGCTCGCGACCTGCTCCACGGACTCACCGGCCCGGATTCGCGCCTGGATCTCGCGTGGCCGCATTTGGCTCTCCAACTCGATCTCGATCTGGCCGAGGCGGGTGATGTCACCCCTCGCCGCCGCTCGCAGCCTCTCGTCCGCGGGGAGCAGGAAACGCGTGCGGCTCGCCGGGTCCTCGCACACGATGGACTTACCGTCCTCGTGCAGCCCGACCACCCGTAGCGCTCGCATTCTCGCCTCCCCTGCTCTTCACCTTTGTGGGTGTCCACGGTAATCCGGCGCGTCGGCTTGACGTGTGAGGCGCGCCGATGTCATGTGTCCTGCTCACTATTTTGTTCATGGCAGCAAGTGCATTCTGCTGGAGCGGAACGCGGACCGCCGCGTGACGCGCTGGACACGCACAGTCACGATCGGGGGAATCTACGGCAGCCGCACGCGGACGATCAGTCCGCCGCCCCGGCCGCCGGGTTCCGCACCCGCGGTCCCGCCGTGCGCCTTGGCGATGGACCGGACGATCGACAGCCCGAGCCCGGCGTTGCGCGAGTCGCCGGTCCGGTCGCCCGAAAGCCGCCGGAACGGCTCGAACAGCGCGGGTACGGCGTCGAACGGCACCTGTGGGCCGGTGTTGCGCACCACCAGCGCCGGATCGCCGCCGAGGTCCACGTGGATCCAGCCGCCCTCGCGGTTGTAGGTGATGGCGTTGTGCACCAGGTTCGTGACCAGCCGCTCCAGCAGCACCGGATCGCCGGACACCGTCCGTGGCCGCAGCCGCGACTCCACCGTGACGCCCGCCTCCTCGGCCATGGCCGCCGCCGAGCGGAGCACCGTCGCCACCACCTCGTCCAGCCGGACGGGGGTGCGCGCGGCCAGGCCGCGATCACTGCGCGCGAGCACCAGCAGGCCTTCGATCATCCGCTCGCTGCGTTCGTTGGTGTAGATCAGGTGTTCGCCGAGTTTCCGGACCTCCGGGCTCACGTCGGGATCGGCCATCGTTACCTCGACCAGCGTGCGCTGCACCGCGAGCGGGGTCCGCAGCTCGTGGGAGGCGTTGGCGACGAAGCGCTTCTGGCTCTCGAACGACACGGCGAGCCGGTCGAGCATGCCGTCGAAGGTGTCCGCGAGTTCCTTGAGTTCGTCGTCGGGGCCGTCGAGGTCGATCCGCCGGTCGAGGTTCTCGATCTCCAGTTTCCGCGCGGTCGAGGTGATCGCGTGCAGCGGCCGCAGCACGCGGCTCGCCATCAGCCAGCCGAGCAGCACCGCGAGCGCGCCGGCGATCGCCAGCGCCACCAGCGACTGCCACAGCAGGGTGGAAAGGACGTCCGAGCGGTACTCGCCGAGTGAGGTCGCGACCAGTTGCGTGGCCTGCGCGCGTTCGGCCGGCAGGATGCTCGTCGCGTCCATCGGGTAGGCGCGCTGGACCGAGACGCCCGCCAGGCTGTCGGTCGCGAACGCGGCCCCATCCGGCAGCGTCGAACTCACCAGCAGGTAGTTGACGATCAGCAGCGCGAGCCCGACGAGCAGGAACGCCCCGCCGTAGAGCGCCGTCAGCTTGGTGCGGACCGACAGCCGGAGCGGTTTCACGAGCCGAGCCGGTAACCGGCGCCGGGCACGGTCTCGATCAGCGGCGGCTCACCGAGTTTGCGCCGCAACGTCATCATCGCCACCCGGACGGCGTTCGTGAACGGGTCCGCGTGCTCGTCCCACGCCTTCTCCAGCAGTTCTTCCGCGCTGACCACGGCCCCTTCGGCGCGCATGAGCACCTCCAGTACCGCGAACTCCTTGGGGGACAAGGGAAGGAACCGGCCATCGCGCGACGCCTGATGCCGGGGGAGATCGAGGACGACGCCGCCGCGTTCCAGTACCGGCGGCAGCGCCGGCCGCGCGCGCCGGGACAGCGCCTGCACCCGCGCGACGAGTTCGGCGAACGCGAACGGTTTCGTCAGGTAGTCGTCGGCGCCGAGGCCCAGTCCGGCGACCCGGTCGGTGACGTCGGCGGCGGCCGTCAGCATGAGGACCCGCGCCTCGCCGCCCGTTTTGAGCACCGCGGCGCAAACGTCGTCGCCGTGCACGACCGGGAGGTCCCGGTCGAGCACGACGACGTCGTAACCGTGCACCCCCACCCGGTCCAGGGCCTGCTCGCCGTCGTAGCAGACGTCGACGGCCATCGAGAACCGTCGCAGGCCCTCGGCGATCGTGTCCGCCAGGAGCCGCTCGTCTTCCACCACCAGCACTCTCACCAGGTCAGTCTGCCCCGGGAGGGGGTAAGCACGGGATAAGCGTGGATCAGCCTGCCGGGTGCAGCTGCCGGGCCGGGATCACCTGCTGGGGTGTGTTCGGGCTGGACCACAGCAGTTTCATCGACGCCTCGCCCCCTCGTTCGGTCTGTTCGAGCCGGATCGCGTACGACTTCCCGGCGACAAGGTCGACTGTCGCTTTGTCGACACTCGGACCGTGCGGGGTCGTGTCGTCGATCAGGAGTTTCCCGTCGACCCACAGCCGCACGGTGTCGTCGGAGACCGTGGTGAACGTGTACTTGCCCGTGTCGCGCGCGGTGACCTGACCGCTCCAGCGCGACGAGAACGCTTCCGCCGGGATCTTCGCGTCGGGCGAGCCGGTGAACTTCCAGTTGTGGTTCACGCCCGGTTCGATCCGGCGCACGGCCGGCGTCCCGGTGAAGTCCATGTTCGGCCAGTACTCCGCGGTCAGCCCGGTCCCGCGGCCGACAGGGGCCTGAGGCAGAGGATCGACGCTCAGTTCGATGACGGTCGCGATGTCGTTCGTCCGGCCGCCCGACGGCGTGAGCTTCACGCTTCCGGACGACTGCTCCACCTTCACGCGTTGCCCGCTGCCGAGGACCCGCGCGTCGCGAACCCGGAACGGGGCCAGCGCGTCGAGCGTCAGCGAACCTCCGGAAGCGGGCCAGTCGAAGACCGACGCGTAAAGCTTGTCGCCGCGACGGCTCACCACGCCCCAGCCCGGTTCGGCGACCAGGCCCGGCGCGCTCGCGCCGTAGACCGCGGAGGACTGCTTGGCCGTCCGCAGCCACTGTCCCATCTGCTTCAACCGGTCGACGGATTGCTGCGGGACGCGGCCGTTGCGATCAGGTCCGACATTGAGCAGGAAATTGCCGCTGCGGCCGGCGATCGAAAGCAGTTTCCTGGTCAGATCCGCCGGGGATTTCCAGTTGTGGTCCCAATCCGTGTAACCCCAGCTGCCGTTGAGGGTCATGCACGATTCCCAGAGCTGTCCGTCGACCGGCCTGTCCGGGATCTCCTGTTCGGGAGTCCCGGTGTCCCCGTCGACCACGCGGCGTTTGCCGACCCGGTTGTTGACCACAATGGACGGATCCAGGCCGCGCACATAGGCCTCGAGTTCCTCGCCGTCCTTTTCGGTCCACGGATTGTTGGGCCGGTCGGCACTCCATTCGCCGTCGAACCACAGCACCGCCGGATGGTAGTTGTCGACGAGTTCCTTGAGCTGCGCGTACATCCGCTCCTTGTACTTCGGGAACGTCGCCGGATCCGGGAAGTCGGGATCGTGCCAGTCCCAGATCGAGTAATAGAAACCGAGTTTGACGTCCCGCGCGGCCGTGGCGCGTTTCAGTTCGGCGAGGATGTCACGGTTCTTGTCGAACGACGAATGGTCGCGCAGGTTGAACTTGTTGACCTTGGTCGGCCACATCGCGTAGCCCTCGTGGTGTTTCGACGTGATCACCACGTATTTCTGGCCCGCGTCCTTGGCGGTCTGCGCGATGGCGTTCGCGTCGAAGCCGGCCGGGTTGAACTTCGCGGCGATCTGCTCGTATTCGGCGCGCGGGATCTGGCAGTTCCGCTGGATCCATTCCGCGTCCTGGCAAACGGTTCCGTCCGGGCGCTGGTACTTCCCTTGCAACTGGGAGTAAGCGCCGAAATGGATGAACTGGCCGAACCGGTCTTCGCGCCACCAGCGCGTCCGGTCGGCGGTGAACGGGTCGTCGTAGGCGTAGTCGGTCCCGGGTCCGGTGGGTGCTGGAGCGGCTTCCGCGGCGGCGGGCGTGACGCCCAGGGCGGTGGTCGCGATGACGAGGGCCACGAGAGCCCGGAGTGGCTGGCGGCGCATCTTGCACTCCTCTTCGCTGAGGTGTGGACCGTCGGGACTCTAAGGAAGACAGAGATCCGATGTGAACCCCCGAAAGGCTGCTGAACCCCCTAGTTCACCCGGAAAGACGGCAAATAGATCCGATCTTTGTGCCGCTGAGTGGGACTGTAAGCGCGGCATAAGCGACTTCGCTTACCGCCCCGGAATCGCCCGCTCCGTAGAACTCCACCTCACGAAGACGATCGAGGAGGAGCAGCGATGCGGAAACGACCGATGGCGGCATTGGTCGCCTTAGCGGTCCTGACGCTGGTGGCCGGCTGTGGCGGCGACGGGGACGGCGGCGACAAGGTCGCCTCGATCTCCTCCCCGCCGAGTGCCGCGAGCGGAGACGGGAAGCAGCAGGCCGACAACGTGTCCGACGAGGACAAGATGCGCAACTTCGCGAAGTGCATGCGCGAGCACGGCGTCGACATGCCTGATCCCAAGACCACTGGTGACGGGCAGGGCTCGATCACCATCGAGGCGGGCGACGGCAGGCTCGACGACAACAAGATGAAGGCCGCGAGCGACGCGTGCCGCAAGCTGCTGCCGAACGGCGGCGAGATCAAGCCGCCGTCGCCGGAAGAGCTGGACAAGATGCGCAAGGAAGCCAAGTGCATGCGCGAGCACGGCATCGATTTCCCGGATCCCGACCCCACCGGCAAGGGGACGATGGCTCTCGGTAGCGCGGATCAGGACATGAAGAAGTTCGAAGAAGCGGCGAAGGCCTGCGGTCTCGGCATGAGCATGAGGGCGGCTCCGGCGAAATGAGCGAACACGAAGGACCCGGCGGCGTACGGCGTTCGCGCCGCGCTCGCTGGTACGTCGTCGCGGCGGTCCTCGTCGTCGTGGTCGGGACGACCTCGGTGGTCGTGATGACCAGGGTGACGTCGGAAGCCGGGCAGGTCGGGCAGGCGCCGCCCCCGGTGGAGACCGCGAAGGTCGAGAAGACCGATCTGCAGGAGGAGGAAGAGGCGAGCGGAACCCTGGGCTATGGCGCGGAAAACTCCCTCGCCGGCCGGAAACAGGGCACCATCACGTCCCTTCCGGACGTGGGCGCGGTGCTTTCCAGGGGCAAGGCGGTGTACGGGGTCGACGCGAAACCGGTGCCACTGTTTTACGGCACGTTGCCGTTCTTCCGCGATCTCGCGGACGGCGCGACCGACGGGCCGGACGTCAAGCAGCTGGAAGAGAACCTGAAGGCGCTCGGCTTCGGCGGCTTCGGCACGCCCGACAAGAAGTTCACCTCGGCCACCGCCGCCGCGCTCAAGAAATGGCAGAAGTCGCTGGGCGCCGAGCAGACCGGCACTTTCGGCCAGGGCGACGTCGTCCTCGCTCCGGGCGAGATCCGGGTTTCGCAGCTCGCCGCCCAGCTCGGCGGCCCGAGCGGCGGCGAACTCCTGAAATACACGGGAACCGGGCGCGTCGTCGAGGTGAAGCTCGACGCCGCCAAACAAGCCATCGCCAAGCAGGGCGACAAGGTCGGCATCGACATCACCGGCGGGAAGACCGCGACCGGCACGATCACCGAGGTCGGCAAGGTCGCGGAGAACGGCAAGGACTCCGCCGGGCAGGACAACGGCAAGCCGACGATCAAGGTGAAGATCACCCTGGACGATCCGGCCGCGGCGGGCTCGCTCGATTCGACGCCGGTCTCGGTGCGGTTCACCAAGGAAGTCCACAGTGGAGTGCTGGCCGTCCCGGTCGGGGCGCTGCTCGCGCTCGCCGAGGGCGGATACGCCGTCGAGGTGGACGAAGGCGGCAGACGACGGCTCATCGCGGTGAAGACCGGTCTCTTCTCCGGCGGCCGCGTCGAGGTCACCGGGACCGGCCTCGCCGCCGGGATGCGGGTGGTGACGACTTCATGACCCCGGTGCTGGCCGTGCGCAACGCCTCGCGCACCTACCCCGGCGAGGTGCGCGCGCTGCACGAAGTCACACTATCCATTGAGGACAGAGAGATGGTGGCCATCGTCGGGCCGTCCGGTTCGGGCAAGTCGACGTTGCTGCAGCTGATGGGCACGCTCGACCGGCCGACCACCGGCGTCATCGAACTGCGCGGGCACGACGTCGCGAAACTGCCGGACCGCAAGCTTTCGGCATTGCGGTCGCGGTGGATCGGGTTCGTGTTCCAGCAGTTCTTCCTCAGTGAGGGGGTGAGCGCGGTCGACAACGTCGCCACGGGGCTGCTGTACGCGGGGGTGCCGCGGCGGAAACGGCGGGAGCGGGCGCTCGCCGCGCTCGACCGGGTCGGTCTCGCGCACCGGGCGGGGCATTTCCCGAACGAGCTTTCCGGCGGGGAGCGGCAGCGGGTGGCGATCGCGCGGGCGGTCGTCAACTCGCCGTCGATCCTGCTGGCCGACGAGCCGACCGGGAACCTCGACACGGGCAACGGCGCGGCGATCCTGAACCTGCTCGCCACGTTGAGTTCGCAGGGGACGACGGTCGTGATCATCACGCACGACCGCGAGATCGCGGCGGGGATCCCGCGCCGGATCGAGCTGCGTGACGGCCGGATCCGGCTCGACACCGGGATGGGGGTGCCGGTGTGAGCGCGCCCGTCACGGACAAGGCGCCGACGCCGAATCCGGCCCGGCTCGGCCCGCGTGACGTGCTGACCCTCGGCGCGCACGGGATGCGGACGCGGCCGATGCGCGCGGTGCTGTCCGCGCTCGGCATCGGCATCGGGATCGCCGCCATGGTGGCGGTGCTCGCGATCCCGGCGTCGGGTGCGAAGGCGTTGCAAGACCAGCTGGCCGCGCTCGGTACCAACCTGCTTTCGGCCGGGCCGGGCAAGACGATGTTCGGCGGCGACGCGACCCTGCCGGACAGCGCGGTGCCGATGGCGAAACGGATCGCCCCGGTGACGGCGGCGTCCGCGGTCGGGACCACCAGCGGGACCGTGCGGCGGACGGACAAGATCGCCAAGGACGAGACCTCCGGGCTCGGCGTCTACGCGGCGACGCCCGATCTGCTCGACGTCGTCGGCGGATCGGTCCGGGCG
Organism: Amycolatopsis orientalis DSM 40040 = KCTC 9412; assembly: GCF_000478275.1. Lineage (GTDB taxonomy): Bacteria > Actinomycetota > Actinomycetes > Mycobacteriales > Pseudonocardiaceae > Amycolatopsis > Amycolatopsis orientalis. The sequence goes on along the minus strand of NZ_ASJB01000083.1, from coordinate 344,623 downwards.
GGGCAGTTCCTCCGTGACGCCACCCGCGACTATCCGGTCGTCGTCCTCGGTTCGGTCGCGGCCGCGCGGCTCGGGATCGACCACCTCGACCCGGCCAAGCCGCCGCAGGTGTTCATCGGCGGGCACTGGTTCACCGTCGGCGGGATCCTCGGGCCGATGCCGCTCGCGCCGGAGATCGAGCGGTCGGCGCTGGTCGGCTGGGACGTCGCGAAGCGGCTCCTCGGCTTCGAGGGGCATCCGAGCACCGTGTACGTCCGGGCGAAGGACTCGCAGGTCGAGAACGTCCGCTCGGTGCTCGCGCAGACGATGAACCCGGAGGCGCCCAACGAGGTCGAGGTGCGTCGTCCGTCGGAGGCGCTGGAGGCGCAGAAGCTGACGGAGAACACCTACAGCGCCCTGTTCCTCGGGCTCGGCGGGGTGGCGCTGCTCGTCGGCGGCGTCGGGGTGGCCAACACGATGGTGATCTCGGTGCTGGAGCGGCGCCGGGAGATCGGGCTGCGTCGCGCGCTCGGGGCGACGAAACGGCAGGTCAGAGGCCAGTTCCTGGCCGAGTCGGTGCTGTTGTCCGGCTTCGGCGGGATCGCCGGGGTGCTGGTCGGGGTACTGGTGACGTCCGCGTACGCGCTGAGCCAAGGCTGGCCGGCGGTGCTCCCGGTCGGCGCCCTGCTCGGCGGGGTCGGGGTCTCGGCGCTGGTCGGTGCCGTCGCCGGGGCGTATCCGGCGATGCGCGCGGCCCGCCTCCCGCCCACCCAGGCCCTCGCCTAGAACGCGTTTCGTCCTCTGGATGCGGTGGTTCGCGCCGCCGACTACCGCATCCAGAGGACGAAGTGCGAGGTGGCGGTGGGTAATCTCGCCGGGTGCTGGTGGGATTGTCGGGGCGGAGACTCGCGGGGGCGTTGCTCGCGCTCGAAGTCGTCGTGGTCGCCGTGTTGTTCACGCTGAAGGTGTTCGACGGCCAGGACCTCGAGGTCTACGTCGGCGGCGCCCGGCTGCTCCTCGACACGGGCGACCCGTACGGCACCTGGGTGCAGACGCACGGGGGCTGGCTGCCGTTCACCTACACGCCGTTCGCGGCGGCGGTGTTCCTGCCCGGCACCCTGCTGTCCGCCGCGCTGGCGACGAGGCTGGTCGGGCTCGCGTCGATCATCGCGGGCGGGATCGTCGTGTACCTCTTCGTCGCGACACTCAACGGCTCGCTCACCGATCGCGCCGACGCCCGCGGCCGCGCCATCGCCGCACTGGCGGCGATCGGGGCACAGGCGGCGGGCGGGATCATGGAGCCTGTCCGCTCGACGCTCGGCTTCGGCCAGATCAACACCCTGCTGATGCTGATGGTCGTCCTCGACGCCCTGCTTCCGGGCCGCGCGCGCACCAAGGGATTACTGATCGGCGTCGCCGCCGCGATCAAGCTGACCCCGGCGTTCTTCATCCTGTTCTTCTTGTTCCGCAAGGACTTCCGCTCGGCCGCGCGGGTCGTCGCCGGATTCCTCGGCGCCGGGCTGCTGATGTGGCTGACCGCGCCGAGCGCGTCGGCTCGGTTCTGGACGAACATCCTCTTCGACACCAGCCGCATCGGCGATCGCGGTTACGTCGGGAACCAGTCGCTGCGGGGGATGCTGGCGCGGTTCGGGCTCGGCTCGGCGGAGGACGTCGTCTGGGTGCTGGCCGCGGTGGTGGTGGTCGCGCTGACCGCGTTCGTGATCGTGCGGGTCGCGGAACCGGTGTACGCGTTGACAGCCTGCGCTGTCGGCGGGCTGCTGGTCTCGCCGGTTTCCTGGACGCACCACTGGGTCTGGTGCGTGCCGATCCTCGTGCTGCTGGTCTGGGCGCGATCGGCCGTTTCCTACGCGCTCGCGGTCGTGACGGTGGCGCTGTTCATGATCGCGCCGATGTGGCTCGCGCCGCGGCCCGCCGGAAGCTTCGGCTGGTGGCTGGCGACGGAATCCTTTGTCCTGTACGGACTTCTGCTGCTGGTGCTGGCCGCCGCCTGCCCCAAGTCCGTGAAGGCCTCCTTCCCTACCGTCAGGGTCCCGGCAAAGTCGGGATAAGGGCGATTCCGGCCGCCGACCGAGGGTTATTTGATCCGTAAGGCAAATATGGCGCGGTCGGCGCCCGCTGCCCGTGTCGCGGACACCGCTGCCCCAGCGTTGAAGCGTGATGTCCTGAAGGCCCCCGTTGAGACCTTCAACGTCTCAACGGGGGCCTTCAGGACACGCCACATTTGCCTTACCTCGTGCAAGCAGCTGAAACGGGCGCAACGATCGTGGAAAGCGTCCCTAAAGGACAGACAACAATGGGCCGATCCCGGCATCAGCTGACCCGTCACTCAGTCCCCTGCCCGTAAGCGCGTGAAGGCCCCCTTCCCTCGGCTCAGTCGAGGGAAGGGGGCCTTCACGCGCGAAAAGAGACCTAGCCCAGGCGCTCGACGACGTACTCGATGCTCTGCGTCAGCTTCGTGATGTCCTCGGGGTCGATGGCCGGGAACAGGCCGACGCGCAGCTGGTTGCGGCCCAGCTTCCGGTACGGCTCGGTGTCGACGATCCCGTTGGCGCGCAGCACCTTCGCCACCGCGGCGGCGTCCACCTCGTCGGCGAAGTCGATGGTGCCGACGACCTGCGAGCGCAGCGACGGGTCGCTGACGAACGGCGTCGTGTAGCTGGTCTTCTCGGCCCATTCGTACAGCCGGGTCGACGAGTCGCGCGTGCGCGCGGTCGTCCACTCGAGACCGCCGTTCGAGTTCATCCACTCGATCTGGTCGGCCAGCAGGAACAGCGTCGACACCGCCGGGGTGTTGTACGTCTGGTCCTTGCGCGAGTTGTCGAGCGCGGTGGTCAGCGACAGGAACTCGGGGATCCAGCGGTCGCTCGCGCCGATCTCGCCGATGCGTTCGACCGCGGCGGGCGAGGCCAGCGCGATCCAGAGGCCACCGTCGGAAGCGAAGGACTTCTGGGGCGCGAAGTAGTAGACGTCGAAGTCCTCGGCCTTGACCGGCAGGCCGCCCGCGCCGGAGGTGGCGTCGATCGCGACGAGCGCGCCTTCGCTGCCTTCGGGGCGGCGGACCGGCACCGCGACCCCCGTGGAGGTCTCGTTGTGGGCCCAGCCGACCAGGTCGGCACCGGCCTCGTAGGCGATCTCGGGCGCACTGCCCGGGTCGGCCTTGACGACGATCGGGTCGGCGAGGAACGGGGCGCCCTTGGTCACCGTGGCGAACTTCGACGAGAACTCGCCGTAGGTGAAGTGCTGCGCACGCTCCCGCACGAGCCCGAACGCGGCGGCGTCCCAGAATGCGGTCGTCCCGCCGTTGCCGAGGACCACTTCGTAGCCTTCGGGCAGGGAGAACAATTCGGACAGACCCGCACGCACGCGGCCGACGAGGGACTTCACCGGCTTCTGACGGTGCGAGGTGCCGAGGTAGGTGGCACCGGATTTCGCCAGGTTGGCGAGCTGCTCGTCACGGACCTTGGACGGTCCGCAGCCGAAGCGGCCATCGGCCGGCTTGAGGTCCGCGGGGAGGGTCAACTCAGGTGCGTCGGTCATGGGCCCAGTCTCTCAGGTCGGGACGGGCCTGCTGACAGTTGGTGCCGTGTGTCCGGCATATGGGATCGAGGATCTCGCTGTCGCCCTTGCCGACCGACGGGTAGCTTCTCGCCTCATGGCGACAGTGCACGAACGATTCCCCCTGCCTCCCGAGGCGTTGTGGCAGGCCCTCCCGAACGGGGTCACCGCGGTCAAGGGAAAGAACCCGCACTACGACGCCGCCGCCGACTACGTCACCTTCTCCACCGGCACGGGTCTCTTCAGGTACGGGCAGACCGTCACGGTGAAGGTCGAGCGGACGTCCGAGGGCTCCGGATTGGCGATCCAGACGAGCTTGAAGTTCGGTTTCGTCGACTGGGGTGAGGGCAAGCGCATCGCCCGCAAGTTCATCGCGGCCGTCGGCGCCTCCGTCGGGCACACCCCGGCTGTCTGATGCCCGATCCCTGGGGCCCGCGGTGGGGCTTCCTGCTCTTGTACCTCCTCGTGTTCGTCATCCACTGGTTCTTCCGCGACTGGGACGACACGGCCACCATCGGCGCGATCGTCGGTTTCGTGGCGATGCTGGTGCTCGTGTTCGTCCCCGGTCTGCCGCGCTGGATCCACGGCGACCTGCCGGGGGAGGTCTCCGCGCCCAGGTTCGGCCAGTGGTGGACGGCGCTGCGGCTCACGATCCGGCGTCGCAAAGGCGTCCTGGACGTCGTGCTCGGTCCTTGGGCACGCGTCACCGCGACGTCCGAGCCGGACGCGGACCCCGTGCGCGGGTGGGCCGTCCTCGGCGGCAACCCGGCGAAGTTCGTCATCGAGGACTGTCCTGACGAACTCGCCGAGTCGCTGCGCGGAAGCCGCCGGATGTGGGTCGTCGGCGACGCCCACTACGGCGATGTCCTGGTGTGCGCGGCGGGCGGTCGTGAGTTCACGACCGCCGCGTTCCGGTTCCGTTAGCGCCAGCCGTCGGGGTCGACGCCGCCCGGGATCGGCGCGGCCGGATCGAACGGCGTGCGCGAGAAGATGAACGTCACGAGGTCGAGGTGGTTCGGCTTGCCGTCCGAATCCCGCCCGACCCGCAGCGTTTCGCCGGCGTAGTACCCGTCGAGCCCGATCCAGGTGTCGTCGCCGAGCGGCGTGAACCGCGACGCGCGGCCGGGGCCGTCGGTCGGGGCGAGCGAGAACGAGCCGTCCGGGAGCAGCCGCAGGTGATACGGCGTCGGGCCCCAGTGCCACAGCCCGGTCAGCTCCAGTAGCTTCGGGTCCACAGTGGACGGTTGCCATTCCGCGGGCATCGCCGGTTCGTGCTGTTCGGTCAGGGTCATGAGGTCGAGGCACAGCTGCGTGATGCCGACACCGGCCGTCGAGTTCGTCAGCACCAGCGCGCCGATACCGGCGTCGGCGTCGATCAGCGAGCAGGCGAGGAAGCCCGGCATCGATCCGGTGTGCCCGGCGAGCCGCCTGCCCTGCGTGCGGACCAGCATGACGCCGAGGCCGAAACCGGTCGTCCAGGTGTCGCCGTCGTCCACGGTGACCATTTCGCGCATCTCCGCGACGGTCTCCTCGCTCAGCACGCCGCCGGTGTGGCCGCCGAGGAACGTCGTCCAGCGGCCGAGGTCGGTGACCGTCGACCACAGCTGGCCCGCGGGGGCCATCGCGCCCGCGTCCGGTGACGGTTCCGGCATGAGGAGGTCGGCGAAGGGGTGCACGGCGAACCCGCTCGCGTGCGCGCCTTCCGGATGCGGCGAGGTCCGGTTCATGCCGAGCGGGCCGAGGATCTCGGCGCGGACGACGTCGAGCCACGACCGCCCGCGGAGCCGGGCGACCAGCTCGCCGAGGACGCCGTAGCCGACGTTGCTGTAGTGGAACCGGCTGCCGGGACGGTGCCGCGTCGCGCCGTCTTCGAGGCTCGCGACGAGCGCGTCCCAGTCGGCGCCGACCGTGCGCTCCCACCAGGAACCGGGCGATTCCGCGGTCAGGCCCGAGGTGTGCGAGAGCAGCTGCGCGATGGTCGCCGTGCCGAACGCGGTACCGGGGAGGTGCCGTTCGAGCGGGTCGTTGAGGTCGAGCGCGCCTTCGTCGCGCAGGCGCATGACGGCCGTCGCGACGAGTGTCTTGGTGATCGACCCGAGCCGGTACTGCGTGTCGTTGTCCGGTGTCTCGCCGTCGACGCGGCCACGCGCTCCTGACCAGGCGATTTCACCGTCGCGGACGACGGCGGCGACGAGGGACGGGGCACGGCACGAGGATTGCTCGTGCGCCAGGCGGCGAAGCAGCGCCAGTTCGGTCGTGGCAAGCATGGGCTGCATTCTGCCTACCCGAGCAGGCCCAGCCGCATGGCGGTGGTCACCGCGGCCGTCCGGTCCGAAACGTCCAGTTTCCCGAACACCCGCAACAGGTGGGTCTTGACCGTAGCCTCGCTGATGTGGAGCGCCCGGCCGATGTCGGCGTTGGTGTCGCCTTGCGCGACCAGCCGCAGCACCTCGATCTCGCGCGCCGACAACGGCGACGACGTCGGGTTGCGCACGCGGTTCACCAGCTTCCCGGCGACCGAAGGCGCCAAGACCGTCTCACCGCGTGACGCGGCCCGGATCGCTCCGGCCAGCTCCGTACGCGAAGCGTCCTTCAGCAGGTAACCGGAGGCTCCCGCTTCGACCGCGCGCAGGATGTCCGCGTCCGTCTCGTACGTGGTGAGCACGACGACCCGCTGACCCGGCCTGTCGGCGAGGATCTTCCTGGTCGCGCCGACGCCGTCGAGACCGGGCATCCGCAGGTCCATCAGGATCACGTCCGGCTGCTTGACCCGGCTCAGCGCGACGGCCTCGTCGCCGGAACCCGCTTCGCCGATAACGCTCAGATCCGGTTCGGCCTCCAGCATGCCGCGCAGGCCTTCCCGCACCACGGGGTGATCGTCGACCAGCATGATCGTGATCACGCGGGCACCTCCAGTTCCAGCGTCGTCCCCGCACCGGGTCCGCTTTCGAGCCTCACCCTGCCACCGACTTGATCCGCCCGTGTGCGCATCCCCCGCAGGCCGAAGCCGCCGCTGGGCTCGGCGGGGTCGAATCCCGTGCCGTCGTCGGTCACTCCGAGGCGGACTCGTCCGTCCACAACGGACAGGCGGAGGGTGACCCTGGTGGCGCGGGAATGCTTGCGGATGTTGCTCAACGCCTCCTGCGCACCTCGCAGAAGGACGACCTCGGTCGCCATCGGCAGCGCGGGAAGGGGACTTTCGACCTGGATCTCCGCGTCGATCCCGGCCTCCTCGGTGAGCCGTTCGACCTGACGGCGCAACGCTTCTTCGAGGGAGGCGGCGGCGAGGGCCGACGGTACCTCCGCCGCGACCATCGCCCGCGCCTCGGCCAGGTTCTCCCGCGCCGTCCGCGCGGCCAGCTCCAGATGGCGCCGGGCCGCCTTGGGATCGGTGTCCATTTCGGACTCGATGGCCTGGGTGAGCGTGACGATGCTGGTGAATCCCTGTGCGAGCGTGTCGTGGATCTCGCGGGCCATGCGCTCGCGTTCGGCGGCCGTGCCCGCCTCCCGCGAGAGCCGGGCGACCTCCGCCTGGCTGGCTTCCAGTTGTTCGATCAGCGCGGCGCGGCCTTTGCTCTGTTCGATGATGCCCGTGGTGTAGCGCCCGGCGAGGAGGCTGAAGATGATCAGGATCGCGGTCATCGGCAGCAGGATGCGCAAAGCGGGCTGATCGAGACCGCCGCGGGCGATCGACGACACCGGGCCCAGCAGCACCGCGATCGTGGTGAGGATCGACGCCGTCCTCGTCGGCAGCGTCATGTAGAGCACCGGGCAGGCGAAGAACAGGATGAAACTCGACGTGGTGGAAGCGAAGGTGGCGCCTGTGAGGAGGGCCATCAGGATCCCGACGAACAGCCACGGCGTGTACTCGTAGTCCGGACCTTTGATGAGGTGGCGCCCGCGGACGAGGTAGGCCACGCCGACGCCCGCGATGCACAGCACCGCGATCGTCTTGTCGGTGGTCGTCCCTTCTTCGAAGAGCACCAGGGCCGTCGTCGCGGCGAAGGTGATCGCGAAGAGGACCTCCCAGAGCCAGAAGAACCGCTCCCAGGCGTTCATTTGCCTTCGTTCGACCAGCGGAACGTCAGTTTCGCCAGCAGCAGACCCGCCACGCACCACGCCCCCAGCACCAGTGCCACCATCGGAAGTTCCCATGTCCCCGCCATCTCCTGTGTCGCCGCCTCGGCCGGCAGGAACACCGAGCGGAAGCCCTGGCAGATCCACTTCACCGGGAACAAGGAGGCGATGGTGACCATAACCTTCGGCAGGTTGGTGATGGGCGTGACGAACACCCCGGAGATGAACTGCAGCGCGATGTAGATCAGGTTGGTCACCGCGACCGCGCCGCTGACCGACTTGGTCACCGAGCTGAGCGCGATGCCCAGCAGGGTGCAGCTGGTGATGCCGAGCAGGAAGACCCACAGCGCGGTCAGGATCTTGGCCGGGTCGGTGGGCAGGCTCAGGTCGAACAGCAGGCTGCCGACGATCGACATCAGCACGACCTGCGCGACACTCGAAACACCGACGAGGATGATCTTGCCGATGAAGTAGGACGCGGCGGGCATCGGCGTGCCGCGCAGCCGCTTGAGCGCGCCGGCTTCGCGGTCGGACGCGAGCCCGACGCTGATGCTGGTGAACGACGTCGAGACGATGCCGGAGCCGATCATGCCCGCGGCCAGCACCTGGCCGGTGGTGATCGCCATACCCGGCATCGACGAGTTCAGCATCGAGCCGAGCAGGATCATCAGCAAGGACGGGAAGGCGAAGGTGAAGATCACCTGTTCCCGGATGCGGAAGAACTGCTTGAGCTCGGCCGCGCCGCGGATGAGGCCGAGCGAGAAGGTGCCCGGCAGGGTCAGCGTGCTCATCGGGCTTCTCCGATCAGGTCGAGGTAGGTCTCTTCGAGGGTGGGGCGGTGGACGGTCAGCTCCGAGGGTTCGCGGCCGTCGGCGGACAGCTCGCGGATGAGCTTGGCCGGGTAATGGGTGCGCTCCAGGTGGCCGCCGTGCTCGTCGACCCAGCGGACGGTGGCCTCCGCGGTGGCGCGGCCGCCCAGCGTCTGCGGCGTCCCCTCGGCGACGATCCGGCCGCGCGCGATCACCGCGACGCGGTCGGCGAGCGCCTCGGCCTCGTCGAGGTAGTGCGTGGTGAGCAGGATCGTGGTGCCCTCGTGGGCGAGGCTTTGGATCAGCCCCCAGAACCGGCGCCGGGCCTCGGGATCGAACCCGGTCGTCGGCTCGTCGAGGAACACCAGCTCGGGCCGCCCGATGATCCCGAGCGCGACGTCCACACGACGACGTTGTCCGCCGGAAAGGTTCTTGACGCGAGCACCCGCCTTCTCGGTGAGGCCGACCTTCTCGATCACTTCGTCGACGTCGCGGGGATTCGGGTAGTAGCGGGCGAAATGCCGGACGGTCTCGGCGACGGTGAGCTCGGCGGCGTCGTTGGCGGTCTGCAGCACGATCCCGAGCCGCGACCTCCAGGCGCGGCTCGCGGTGCCGGGGTCCTCGCCGAGGACGTCGACCTCGCCGGACGTCCGCTTACGGTGTCCTTCGAGGATCTCGACCGTCGTCGTCTTGCCCGCGCCGTTGGGGCCGAGCAAGGCGAACACCTCGCCCTGCTCGATGTCGAGGTCGATGCCCGCGACGGCCAGGTGGCCCGGGTACTCCTTGCGCAGCCCGCGCACTTTCACTGCGGTTTTCATACGTAGATCGTGCTGCGGCCGGCCCTGCCTTCGGGACATCCGCTGGACTGAACCCGGCTGTCAACCGTTCGATGGACACCGGGATCACCCCCTCCCGCGTTTAGTCCTCTGGATGCGGTACTTGCGTTGCGCACGTACCGCATCCAGAGGACTAAACGCGGGGTTGTGCACAGGGGCGAGGCGTTGTGGACAAGTGCAGCGAAGATGATCTTGAAACCGAGGTGACGGCGGGGGCGGATGGCATCGTCGAATCGTGTCCAGAAACCACTACGCGACCATCTGCGATTTCTCCGGCCCCTTCGTGGGCAGCCGTGCGGTCAGCGAAGGCGACCTTACCCGCGCCCAGCTCCGGTCCGGTCCGTACAACCGCCTGTTCCAGGACGTCTATGTCCCGATAGGGATTCCTCAGGATCACGAACTGCGGTGCAAGGCCGCGATCCTCGTCGCTCCCGACGGCGCGGTGCTGACCGGATGCTCGGCCGCGACCGTGCGCGGATTCCCGTTTTCGCTCGAGAACGACCCTGTCGAGTTCGTCGTGCCCGAGCAGAAGGGCTTCCACAGCCTGAGCGGCACGCGCCTGCGCCGGACCAGGCTGCTCGGTAGGGATTTCGAGCCATGGCGGGACGGTCTGATCGCCACCCCGCTGCGCATGACGTTGGACATCCTCGCCGACACCCGGCTGCGCCGTTCCTTCCCGCGCGTCGTCGGACTGCTGGATGTCCTGCTCCGTGCGGGATTCGTCGATCGCGACACGCTCGAGGCATATCTGGCCCCCCGGCACGACAACGGCATCGTCCGGGCGCGTCAAGCCTTGGCGTTCTCGGACGGCCGGGCGGAGTCCATCCCGGAATCGGAGGTCAGGGTGTGGCTGCAGCGCCAAGGCATCCGGGCGGAGCCTCAGGTGGAGGTCTACCGGGGGACCCGGTTGCTCGGCAGGCTCGATCTCGCGATCCGGGAGGCCAAACTCGCCATCGAATACGACGGCGCCTGGCATCTCGAAGGCGAGCAGCCCCGGATGGACGCTCTCCGGCGAGCGTTGATCGAGGCGGAGGGCTGGAGGTTCATCGTCATCACCAAGGAGGAGCTCTACGCCGATCCGCACGCCATGGTCCGCCGGGTGCAAGCGGCCCTCGACTCCCGCATTTAGTCCTCTGGATGCGATCGTTGCGCGGGCAAGTACCGCATCCAGAGGACTAAATGCGGTGGCGCCGACCGGCGTGTCGGAGTGGCGAAGTTTCCCGTGGAACCAGCGAAAACGCCGTCACAGAAGGGAAAACCGGCCGCCTGCATGGTCCAGGTGAGCTCGCAAGCGGCCGAATTGGTGAAGGTCGATACGAACAGGCGCGCGAACCCGCTCCGGAACTGGGTGGTGTCTGCCGTGCCCTGCGTCCTCGCGCGGGAGGCGCTGGAAAGGCGGCCTTATTGACATGTTGTCTAACATGACACTATGTCTCATACGTGGGTGACGGCCAGCGACGGTGTCCGCCTCTCGGTCCGGGTGACCGGTGTCGACGACGCGCCCACGGTGGTGCTCGTCCACGGCTACCCGGACAACGGGTCCATGTGGGACGGCATCGCCGCCCTGCTCGAACGCCGCTACCGGGTCGTCGTCTACGACGTCCGCGGGGCAGGCCGTTCGGACAAGCCTTCGGGACGCGCGTCCTACAGGCTGGACCAGCTGTCCGAAGACCTGGCTTCGGTCATCGACGAGGTCCGCCCCGAAGGCAAGGTCCACCTGCTCGCGCACGACTGGGGCTCCATCCAGACCTGGCACGCCGTCACCGGCGACCGGTTGCGCGGACGGCTCGCGTCGTTCACCTCGATCTCCGGGCCGAGCCTCGATCACGCGGGCGCGTGGTTCCGCGCGCAGATGCGCCCGAGCCCGAAGCGGCTCAAGAACGCACTGGCGCAGGGGCTGCACTCGACGTACATCCTCGGCTTCCAGATCCCCCTGATCCCGCAGCTGCTGTGGCGCACCGGCGTGATGGGCACGCTGATCGGCCGGATGGACCCGGCGGCCGCCGCTCCGTCCACTTCGGACGGCCTGTACGGACTCAACCTCTACCGCGCCAACATGTTCACCCGGCTCTCACGGCCGCGGCCGCGTAAGGCCGAGATCCCGGTCCAGGTGCTCGCGCCCACCGGCGACAAATTCGTCACCACGCCGCTGCAGACCGAGGTCGGGCGGTGGGCCCCGGACCTCCGGATCCGCCGGATCGTCGGCACGCACTGGGTGCCCCGGGAGAAGCCGGAAGTGATCGCTTCGGCCGTGGGCGAGCTGATCGACCACGTCGAAGGCGGCGAGGAGAGCCGCGCGCTCAAGCGGGCCCGCTCGGCCGGGTTCGCGCACAAGCTCGTCGTGGTCACCGGCGCGGGCAGCGGCATCGGCCGCGCGACGGCACTCGCGTTCGCGGACAAGGGCGCCGATGTCGTCATCACCGACATCAACGGCTCGGCCGCCGCGGACACCGCCAAGCTCCTGCGGGACAAGGGTGTCACCGTCGGCGAGTACACAGTGGACTCCTCCGACGCCGAAGCGGTCGAGAAGTTCGCGCAGCGGGTCAAAGAAGAATTCGGTGTCCCGGACATCGTCGTGAACAACGCGGGAATCGGCCTTTCCGGCCCGTTCCTCGACACGACGATCGAGGACTGGGAACGCCTCATCGACGTGAACCTCTGGGGCGTCATCCACGGCTGCCGCGTCTTCGCCGAGCAGATGCGGGATCGCGCCGAAGGCGGCCAGATCGTCAACGTCGCGTCGGCTGCGGCGTATCTGCCGTCGAAGATCCTTTCGGCCTACGCCACCACGAAATCCGCCGTGCTGACGCTGAGCGTGTGCCTGCGCGCGGAACTCGACGCCGAGAACATCGGCGTCACCGCGATCTGCCCCGGCATCGTGAACACCAACATCACCAGCACCACGCGGTTCGTGGGTGTCGACGACATCGAGCAGAAGCGGCGCCAGAAGTCGAGCAGCAAGCTGTACGCGAAACGCGGTTTCGGACCGGAGAAGGTCGCGCGCGACATCCTGCGCGCGGTCGAAAAGGACAAGGCGATCCAGCCGTCGACCCCGGAGGCCAAGGCCGCGCTCGTCCTTTCCCGGCTCACCCCCGGACTGCTGCGGGCCTCGGCGAAACTGGACCTCACCCCGTGACCTCCGCCAGACGCCCTCGCCGGATGTCGCCCCAGGCGCGCCGCGAGGACCTGATCCGCGCCGCACTGGACCTGTTCGGCTCGCGCGCGCCCGAACTCGTCACGGTCGACGACATCATCGCCCGCGCCGAGGTCTCGCGGCCGCTGTTCTACCGGTACTTCTCAAGCCTGCGGGAACTGCAGGTCGAGGCGCTGAAGACGGTCACCGAAGGCCTCATCGACGGCCTCGCGGGCCTTGAGGAAGGGCCGCCCGAGACGAGGCTGCGCGCCGCGGTCCGCGGCCTGATCGACGTCGCCGACCACTACCGCGCCGGCTACGTCGCCTTGCTGCGAAGCGGTTCGGTGATCGCGACGTCGGAGACCGACGCGGCGATCGACGAGGTCCGCAACCGTGCCGTCGAGCTGATCCTCGACGCGCTGGAAGTGTCGGATCCCTCGCCCATGCTGCTGCTGACCTTGCGGTGCTGGACCGCCGTGGTCGAGGGCGCACTGCTGAGCTGGCTGCAGGAACGCGCCGTGCCCCGGGAGGTGCTCGATCGCTGGCTGGTCGATCAGCTCACGGCCATGCTCGCGACGACCGCGAACCACGAGTCCTCGGTCCCGCAGATGCTATGAAAGGTCCTTTCCTTGCAAATTTCGCAAGGAAAGGACCTTTCATAGCGCGCGCTACTGGGAGTGCTTCGTGACCAGTTCCCAGCCTTCGACCTCTTCCGGCTGACGCGGCTCCGGCCCGACGTACTTGGCCGAGGGGCGCACGAGGCGACCGGTCTTCTTCTGCTCCAGGATGTGCGCGGCCCAGCCGGCGGTGCGGGCCGAGCTGAACATCGCGGGCATCATATGCGGCGGCACCTGGGCGAAGTCCAGGATCACTGCCGCCCAGAACTCGACGTTGGTCTCGATCGGGTGATCCGGGCGCCGTTCGCGCAGTTCCTTCAGCGCGACCTGCTCCAGCTCCGCGGCCGCCTCGTAGCGGGACGCGCCGAGCTCCTGACAGGTGCGGCGCAGCACGCGCGCCCGCGGGTCCTCCGCGCGGTACACGCGGTGCCCGAAGCCCATCATGCGTTCCTTGCGGTCCAGGATGCCCTTGACCAGGCCGACGGCGTCACCGGTCTTCTCGACCTCTTCGATCATCGGCAGCACCCGCGCCGGCGCGCCGCCGTGCAGCGGGCCCGACATGGCGCCGATCGCGCCGGACAGCGCCGCGGCGACGTCGGCGCCGGTCGAGGCGATGACGCGGGCGGTGAAGGTCGAAGCGTTGAGGCCATGCTCGGCGGCCGAGACCCAGTAGGCGTCGATGGCCTTGACGTGGGCCGGGTCGGGCTCGCCGCGCCAGCGGACCATGAACCGCTCGGTGATCGACTTCGCCTCGTCGACCCTGGTCTGCGGGACGGCGGGCTGCCCGATGCCGCGGGCGGACTGGGCGACGTAGGAAAGCGCCATCACGGACGCGCGGGCCAGCTGGTCGCGGGCCTCTTCGTCGCTGATGTCGAGCAGCGGCCGGTAACCCCAGATGGGGGCGAGCATGGCGAGCGCGGCCTGGACGTCGACCCGGACGTCACCGGTGTGCACCGGCAGCGGGAAGGGTTCGGCGGGCGGTAGCCCGTGGCCGAACTGACCGTCGACGAGAAGGCCCCACACGTCACCGAAGGTCACCTTGCCGGCGAGGTCCTCGATGTCGACACCGCGATAGCGCAGGGCGCCACCGTCACGGTCGGGCTCGGCGATTTCGGTCTTGAAGGCGACCACGCCTTCGAGACCCGGTCGGAAACCGTCGTCGACCTGGTCGGACGGCTGATTGGTGCTGATCGTGGAGGTACTCACTGTGGTGAAACCTTTCGATGCGCATTCCCCGGCTTTGTGTTTCACGCGTGGACGGGATACACGCAGCGAAGGCGCGCCTCATCGCACGGATGGACAAACCTTGCTCCACGCACGCGCCCGGGGCAATCGAAAGATGTGGTGGTTTCGGTCACGATTACGAGAACGATTCAGTGAAAACCACCTTCGTACGCGAAGAGTTACGGCTTCGTTCACTTTGCGTGTACCGCCGCGCAGGTAAATCCTGTGTTTCGAGAACCGGCGCCACGCGGTTTCCGGTGATAGACCTTTGTCATGCACTTGAGCCCCCAGGAGCGGGACAAACTGCTCATCCACGTCGCGGCGGACGTAGCTCGCAAACGGCTGGAGCGCGGGGTGCTCCTGAACTACCCCGAGGCGGTGGCGCTGATCACCGACCACGTTCTCGAAGGCGCCCGCGACGGCCGGACGGTCAGTGAACTCGTCGCCAGCGGGCGTTCCGTGCTCAGCCGGGCCCAGGTGCTCGGCGGCGTACCGGAGATGGTCGATTCGGTCCAGGTCGAGGCCACTTTCCCGGACGGCACGAAGCTCGTCACCGTGCACGATCCGATCGTCTAGGAGGGGGACGAGTGCGTCCAGGAGAGATCATCACCGGTGATGGACCGGTCGAGCTGAATCCCGGCAGGCCGCGGCTCCGGCTGTTCGTCCGGAACCTCGGCGACCGGCCCGTGCAGGTCGGCTCGCACTACCATTTCGCGGCGGTCAATCCGGGCCTCGAATTCGACCGTGAAGCCGCGCGCGGGCATCGTCTCGACGTCCCGGCGGGGACGTCCGTGCGGTTCGAGCCGGGCGTCGAACGCGAAGTCGACCTCGTCCCGCTGGCCGGGAACCGCGTGGTGCCCGGATTGCGCAAGGAGTCCTGATGCCGTCGATCGACCGCGAGCGCTATGCCGAGCTCTTCGGCCCCACGACCGGCGACCGAATCCGGCTGGCGGACACTGATCTGCTCATCGAGGTCACCGAGGATCGCAGCATGGGGCCGTCCGGCAGCGGTGACGAGGTGCTGTTCGGTGGCGGCAAGGTCATCCGCGAATCGATGGGCCAGGGCATGGCGACCCGGGCGGAAGGCGCGCCGGACCTGATCATCACCGGCGCGGTGATCCTCGATCACTGGGGCATCGTGAAGGCCGACGTCGGCGTCCGTGACGGCCGGATCGTCGGCATCGGCAAGGCGGGCAACCCGGACACGATGGACGGTGTCGACCCGGCGCTGGTCATCGGCCCGTCGACGGAGGTGCTGTCCGGCAACGGGAAGATCCTCACCGCGGGCGGGATCGACTGCCACGTCCACTTCATCTGCCCGCAGCTGACCGACACCGCGCTCGCCTCCGGGCTGACCACGCTCGTCGGCGGCGGGACCGGCCCGGTCGAGGGCAGCAAGGCCACCACCGTGACCCCCGGTGCGTGGAATCTCGGCCGGATGCTGCAGGCGATGGACGGCCAGCCGGTCAACGTCCTGTTGCTGGGCAAGGGGAACACCGTCCGGCACGAGGCGCTGCGCGAACAGCTCGCGGCGGGCGCCGGCGGGTTCAAACTGCACGAGGACTGGGGGACCACCCCGGCCGCGATCGACGCCTGCCTCACCGTCGCCGACGAATCCGGTGTCCAGGTGGCGATCCACACCGACACGCTGAACGAGGCGGGCTTCCTGGAGTCCACTGTGGACGCCATTCGCGGCCGGTCGATCAACGCGTACCACACCGAAGGCGCCGGAGGCGGGCACGCGCCGGACATCATCCAGGTCGCCGGGCTGGCGAACATCCTTCCGTCGTCGACGAACCCGACGCGTCCGCACACCGCGAACACCCTCGACGAGCACCTCGACATGCTCGTGGTCTGTCACCACCTGAACCCGTCCGTGCCCGAAGACCTGGCGTTCGCCGAAAGCCGGATCCGGCCGACGACCATCGCGGCCGAGGACGTCCTGCACGACATGGGCGCGATCTCCATGATGAGTTCGGATTCGCAGGCGATGGGCCGGATCGGCGAGGTGATCATCCGCACCTGGCAGACCGCGCACGTGATGAAACGACGGCGCGGGGCGCTGCCCGGTGACGGCGCGGCCGACAACCTGCGTGCTCGTCGCTATGTCGCCAAATACACGATCAACCCCGCGATCGCGCACGGGATGGATCGCGAGATCGGCTCGGTGGAGGTCGGGAAGCTCGCGGATCTCGTGCTGTGGGAACCGAAGTTCTTCGGGGTCCGGCCGCACGTCGTGCTCAAGGGCGGGTTCGCGGCCTGGGCGGCGATGGGCGACGCGAACGCCTCCATCCCGACGCCGCAGCCTGTCCTCGCGCGGCCGATGTTCGGCGCGGCCCCTTCGGTCGCCGTCGCGAGCAGTTTCCATTTCGTGGCACCGGAAGCTCTGGAAAGCGGTGTCGCGGAGCGGTTCGGTATCGCGCGGAAGCTGGTGCCGATCTCGAACACCCGCTCCCGTGGCAAGGCCGACATGGTGCTCAACGACGCGACACCCGACATCCGGGTGGAGCCGGACAGTTTCGCCGTCCACGTCGACGGCGAGCTGATCGAGCCGCGGCCGGTGACGGAACTGCCCATGGCGCAACGGTACTTCCTCTTCTGATGGACCTCGCCGCACTCATCCTCGCCGACTCCCGGTTCCCCGGCGGCGGACACGTCCACTCCGGCGGGCTCGAAGAAGCCGTCACCCGGAAGCTGATCACGCACGAGCGTGATCTGCCGGGGTTCCTGTCCGGGCGCCTGCGGACCGCGGGTTCGCTGGCCGCCGTGTTCGCCGCGGCGTCGGCGCACGCGGCGGCACGCGATGTCCAGAGTGGACATTGGCGGCGGCTCGACCTCGAACTCGACGCCCGGACGCCTTCGCTCGCGCAGCGGGAGGCGTCCCGGGCCCAAGGACGGGGCACGGCGCGGGCGGGCAAGGCCGCTTGGCCGTCGCCGGTGCTTTCCCGGCTGCTGAAGGAAACGCCACGGCCGCATCATCCGGTGATCGTCGGCGCGCTGATCAAGGTGCCCTTCGACGCCGCGATGGCGGTGGCCTACCTCGCGATCAGCGGTCCCGCGAGTGCGGCCGTGCGGCTGCTCGGGCTCGACCCGTTCGCCGTCAACGCCGTGGTGGCGGGGCTTTCCGCCGAAGTCCGCGAAGTCTCCTTGCTCGCCGCCGAGGTCGCGGGGGACGACCCGGCCGATCTCCCGGCGCCCGGATCCCCGGCGCTCGATCTGTTCGCCGAGGCACACGCCCGGCATCACCAGGAAGAGGTGCGTCTCTTTGCCAGTTGAGCACGGTCATGGCCACGGGCACGTCCACCCGGTCAACTTCGACCCGACCGCGGCGGAACCCGACCACTACGAGCAGGCGCCGACCGCGGGCCGGGCCTACCGGATCGGCATCGGCGGCCCGGTGGGCAGCGGGAAGACCGCGCTCACCGCGGCGCTGTGCCGGGCGCTCGGCGACGAGGTGAACCTCGCCGTCGTCACCAACGACATCTACACCACGGAGGACGCGGACTTCCTGCGCAAGGCGGGTGTGCTCGATCCGGAGCGGATCGAAGCCGTGCAGACCGGAGCGTGCCCGCACACCGCGATCCGCGACGACATCACCGCGAACCTCGACGCCGTCGAACGGCTGGAGGAGCGGTTCCCCGGACTGGACCTGGTGATCATCGAAAGCGGAGGAGACAACCTCACCGCGGTGTTCAGCCGGGGGCTCGCCGACAGCCAGGTCTTCGTGGTCGACGTCGCGGGTGGCGACAAGGTGCCGCGCAAGGGCGGTCCCGGCGTGACGACGGCGGACCTGCTGGTGATCAACAAGATCGACATCGCGCATCTGGTCGGCGCGGACATGGACGTGATGACTTCGGACGCGCACCGGATGCGGGGTGAACTGCCGGTGATCACCCAGTCCCTTGTGGACACGCCGAACGCCCCGGCGGTCGCGGACTGGGTCCGCTCGCTGCTCCCGGTCCGCGCGGGGTGAAGGCGCACGCCCGGCTGGTCGCCCGTTGTGAGGGCGGCCGGACCGTTCTGCGTGAGCTGCGTTCGATGGCGCCGCTCACGCTTCTTCCCAAGCGGGGCACCGGTGCGACGGCGATCGTGCATCTGGTCAACTCGGCGACCACGCCCTTGGGTGGCGACGAGCTGAAGCTGACCGTCCGGATCGGACCGGGCGCCTCGCTGCGGATCTCCGGGGTGGCCGCGACGATCGCGCTCCCCGGCCTGCACGGCGAGGGGAGTTCGTCCCTTGTGGACGTCGAGGTGGACGAAGGCGGTTCGCTGGAATATCTGCCGGAGCCGACCGTCGTGACCGCCCGCGCCCGGCATGAGGCGGTGTTGCGGGCGTCCCTGGCCGCCGGGGCCTTCTTGCATACGCGGGAAGTGCTCGTGCTCGGGCGGTCGGGGGAGCGGCCGGGTTCGCTGGTGACGACGCAGCACGTGACGCGGGGCGAAGTCCCGGTGCTGCGGCAGACACTGGTGATCGGCGACTCCACTTTGGACTCCAGTCTCGCGCATCTGGCCGGGCGGCGGGTGCTGGCCACCGACCTGGTCGTCGGTGGTCCGGAGCTGCCCGCGGCTTCCGGCGACTGGTGGTCCCGTACCCCACTCGCCGCCGGTGGCACCCTCACGACCTCACTGGCCCCGGACGCCGTGACCGCGCTCAAGCCGCTCGCCGCTTGCTAGCGCCACTAGTATGCCTGCCGTTACTAAAGGTCCCTTGCTCCCCTCTGGAGTGACTGGTGGGACTTATGTGAACGGTCTGATGTCCCCAATGCCACTTTGGAGACGCTCAGCGTCTCCAAAGTGGCATTGGGGACATCGGCAGCCCTGACTCCCTGGTGTGGTCGGAGGCCGAGCGTGGAGGATTCGGGACGTTGAACGTCCCGAATCCTCCACGGCTGGCCCCGGTTGATGAGGGATGTTGGTCGTGACCGGCGCGATCAACATCCGCGACCATAGCGACCACCGTGACGATGAAGGAATCGGGACACTCAACGTCCCAATTCCTTCATCGTCGTCCCTCGACGACCGTCCCGAAAGTGGCTTTCGCGACGCGGGGGCGCCGCAGAGGCAGCCGGGTCAGAACTTGGTGCCCAGCCAGGACATCGCGACCGGACCACCCGCCGAGACCCCGCCGATGTGTTCCAGCAGCGGGAACTCCTGCCAGGTGACGTCGGCGCCGAGGGCGCGATAGCGGTCGCGCAAGCCCTTGCCGACCGACAGCGGGATCAGTTCGTCCAGCGACGCGTGGTACAGGTAGACCGGCGCGCCGGGTTTGGTCTTGCCCGCCAGGTTCTCACCGAGCCGGGCCTGCCAGCGCGGGTCCGACGACATGTTCGGCACGGTCGTGAAGTCGTTGAGCCGCGCGAAGGGCGCCGCCGCGCCGAGTTCGACGGTGCACGCTTCCTTGACCTTCGCGACGGCCTGCTCGCCCTTCGCGTTGAGCACGTCGTTGAACGGCAGTTCCGGGTACGCCGTCGAGTAACCGACAGCGGCGCCGAGCACCAGACCGAACGCCGGACCGCCGTCGTTGAACTTCAGTACCGCGTTCAGATCCGCCGGGACCCCGCCTTCCGCGACGCCGACGAGGTTGACGTCGGGAGCGTAGGACGGCTGCAGTTCGCCCGCGAACGCGGCGGCCTGACCGCCTTGTGAGTAACCGAAAACGCCCACCGGGCCGGTCTTGGAGAGACCGGCGTCGGGCACCCTCGCGGCGGCGCGGGCCGCGTCGAGGACGGCCCGGCCTTCGGACTGGCCGACGGCGTAGGTGTGCGTGCCCGGGGTGCCGAGGCCTTCGTAATCGGTCACGACGACCGCCCAGCCACGCGAAAGTGCTTGGCTCATCAGGAGGACTTCGTTCTCTGACCCGTTCGTCAGCCGGGTCGACGGCGCGCAGCGGTCGCCGAGACCGTGGGTGCCGACGGCGTAGGTGACCAGCGGGCGCGGCCCGTTCGTCCAGGGGGTGTGGGGGACGAGCAGGATGCCCGACACCGTGTTCGGCTGCCCTGTCGCCGAGGTGGAGCGGTAGAGGAGTTTCCAGGCCTTCGCCGGGGCGGTGGCGATGACCGGCTTGTATTCGACCAGATCCCCCGGCGCGCTCGGCGCGGCTTGCGCGGCCGGGGCGCCGATCAGGGCGGCGGTGAGAGCTGCGACCAGAACTGTCCGAAGCACCGTTGCCTCCAGTTTGGTAATTAAGATTTTCGCAATGTAGGCGCTGTTGGTACCATCTGGCAATCCCTATTACCGAATCGGGGGAGGTCGAGTGGCCCGCACCTACGGCGGCGTCGCACCCGAGCAACGGCGCGCCGAACGGCGTGAACGCCTGCTCTCGTCGGCGCTGGACCTGTTCACCTCGACGGGCTACCAGCAGGCGAAGATCACCGAGTTGTGCACCCGCGCCGGCGTCTCGACGCGGAACTTCTACGAGGAGTTCGAGAGCAAGGAGCAGGTGCTGCTGACCCTGCACGAGCGGATCAACGCCCTCGCGCTGGAACATGTCACCGGCGTCCTGGACCGGCTGGAGGACGCCGACGCGGTCACCCGGATCGGGACCCTGCTCGACGTCTTCGTCAGCACGGTGACCTCGGATCCCCGGATGCCGCGGCTGAACTACGTCGAGGCGGTCGGTGTCAGCGCGGCTTTGGAAGCGCAGCACCAGGAATGGGTCGACCGGTGGGCCGCGTTCATCGAAGCCGAGGCCCGGCACGCCGCCGAGCACGGCGTCGCCCCGGACCGCGACTATCACCTGACGGCCATCGCGCTCGTGGGCGCGGCGACCGGGCTGCTGCGCGAGTGGCAGGCGCATACGCCGCCGTTGCCCGTCGCCGACGTCGCCGCCGAACTGCGGGCCCTGATGCTGGCCGCCATCACCCGGCCGGTCTGACCCCCCGCGTTTCGTCCTCTGGTGGTCGTGAGTGGCAGGGGTAAGACAAAGTTGTCGTGACCGACACCCCCAACTGCGCGTTCTCCCGAAGCCAGTGGCTTTCGCGACACCTCGGTGAAGACTCCAGGAGCCGGGCACGTCTCCAATGTGGCATTGGAGACGCTGAGCGCCCCCAATGCCACATTGGAGACATCAGACCGCGACACCGGCAGCGGGCGCCGATTACGCCAGTTTGCCTTACCCTTCAATAGAACCCTCGTCAGGAGGCGGCGGAGGCCCGGCGGAAGGTGTTGTGCAGGACGGCCAGCAGCGCGTCCCGGACCGACAGCCGCTGCCGCGCGTCGAAGGTGATCAGCGGGACGTCGTCGCCCACCGCGAGCGCCCAGCGCACGTCTTCGAGGTCGTGCTTGAGCGAACCGTCGAACACGTTCACCCCGACCACGAACGGCAATCCGGCCTTCTCGAAGTAGTCGACGGCCGGATAGCAGTCGTCGAGCCGTCGCGTGTCGACGATGACGAGCGCGCCCAGCGCCCCGAGCACGAGGTCGTGCCACATGAACCCGAACCGGTCCTGGCCCGGGGTCCCGAAGAGGTACAGCTTCACCTCGTCGTCGATGGTGATGCAGCCGAAGTCCAGCGCCACCGTCGTCGTGGTCTTCGACGGCACGTCTCCGCCCGCGTCGTCGACGGCCGCCCCGGTCGAGGTCATCGCGGCCTCGGTGGTCAGCGGTTTGATCTCCGAGATCGCCCCGACGGTGGTCGTCTTGCCGACCCCGAACCCGCCGGCGATGACGATCTTGACCGGCGTCGGCGGCTTGGCCGACACCGGTTCAGCGAATTGCTTCGAGTCCACGAATGACCCTTTCGATCATGCCGAGGTCCTGGGTGAGGGCTCCGGTCGGCCGGCGCAGGACGACGTAGCCGAGTGCGGCCAGGTCGGCGACGAGCACCCTGGCCACGCCGATGTGCAGGCCGAGCATCGCCGCCACCTCGGCGACGGATTTCGTTTCCCGGCAAAGGGAAACGATCTCGCGCCGCTCGAAGGTCAGCCTCGCCTGGGACGCCGCGCCGAGCCTGCTCGTGAGCACCTGCGCCTCGATTTCGAGCGTGCCGTCCACCGGTTGTGCGCGGCCGGCGGTGAGCAGATACGGGCGCAGCAGCGAAATGTCCTGCTCGCCCCCGCGGGGGCGGGGTACCTGATCGTCGCTCATTCCCTTGTCCCCTCGTCCTTTCAGCTGCCGACGCTCTTCTTGAGTTCCTCGATCAGCGCGGGGGTGAGCACCTCGGTGGCGCGGTTGGCGAACATCGCCATCTCGTAGGCGATCGTGCCGAGGCTGGCCTGCTTGGTGGCGAGCACGCCGAGAGAACAGCCGATGCTGATCGTGCAGACCAGCAGGTAGCCCTGCTCCAGCTCGATGATGATCTTGTCGGGCGAACCGAGCGGGTGGCTCTCGGACACACCGTGTGCCAGGCCGAGCATCGCCGAGCAGATCGCGGCCAGCCGGTCGGCGTTGGCCCGCTCCAGCTCGGACGACATCGCGATCAGCAGGCCGTCGGCCGAGACGGCGATCGCGCCCATCGCGCTCGCCGTGTTCTGCGCGAAGCGCGTCACCAACCAGTTGAAGTTCCGGGCTTCGACGCTGACTCCGGTCGTCATCTCTTGCTCTTCTCTCTCTGTTCCATCGCCGGGTTGACGGCTTTCTCCAACCCGTCACTGAAGGCGTCGAACGCGGCACGCTCGGCCTCGGGGTCACGCATGCCCTTGGGCTTGGTGGTGTTCAGCGCCGCCCGCGCGGTCTGGTGGCGCGCGGCCGGCCCCTTCGCCAGGCCCGGCGCCAGCTGGGCGCCGGGGACACGCCGGGTGAGCCCGCCGCGCGAGGCGGCGGGCACCGGTGTCGGGGTCGGCATCGGTGTCGGGGTCGGCATGGGCGGCGGCGGGGCTTGCGGCGGAACGGTATTCATCGGCGACGCGGGGTTCGTCGGCGACCCGGTAGCCTTTGCGAGACCTGCCTCGAAGCCGTCGAACGCCGCTTTCGCCGCCTCCGGATCATGCCTGGACTTCTGCCGCGACGGTGCTTCGGGGGCACCGGGAAGCTGCGCGCCCTTGACCCGCCGCCGCAGCCCGCCCCGGGTCTCCCCGGAATCGGCGGCGGTCAGCGTCGGCGCGGGCGCCTGGTACACGGGTGCGGGCGTGGGTGCCGGTGGCGTCGGCACCGGTATCGGCTCGGGCTCCGGCATCGGCTCCACGATCTCCCCGTCGGTCTTGCGGAACCACCGGAAGTCCTTGGGACGCTGGCCGTCGCGCGGGATCATCCCGGCGATCGCGAGCGTCGGCAGCTCACGCGAGGACGCCTTCTCCCGCGACTCCGTCCGCGCCGGTGGCTGAGCCTGAACGGGTTCGTCGATCGGCTCCGACGTCGGCCACGCCGGCGGCGGAACGCTCTTCTGCACGGGTGCCCGGTAGGTCAGCAGATTCGGCGGGACGGTGATCCGCGCCGTGATGCCCGCACCGGGTTCGGTCTC
This sequence comes from Amycolatopsis orientalis DSM 40040 = KCTC 9412, assembly GCF_000478275.1. Lineage (GTDB taxonomy): Bacteria > Actinomycetota > Actinomycetes > Mycobacteriales > Pseudonocardiaceae > Amycolatopsis > Amycolatopsis orientalis. The sequence continues at coordinate 320,975 of NZ_ASJB01000083.1, read as the reverse complement.
GGTCAGCTCGACCTTGAGCCCGTGCCGCCGCGCGAGGCGGCCGACCACGAACAGGCCGAGCACACTGGTCGGCGCCAGTTCGAGCCGCTCGCGTTCGACCAGCCGCCGGTTCTCCTCGGCGAGCCGTTCGGCGGTCATGCCGATGCCCTGGTCCACGATCACGATCAGGCAGGAGCCGTCGGGGAGTACCTTCGTGCCGACGTCCACAAAGGACTCCGGCGGGGAGAACGACGTCGCGTTCTCCAGCAGCTCCGCGAAGATCAGCACGAGATCCGAACCGAAGGGCGACGACAGCAGGACATCGCCCATCGAGCCGAGCCGGACCCGCTGGTACTCCTCGATCTCCGCGAGCGCCGAACGCAGCGCCGTCGACAGCTCGATCGGACCGGAGATCCGCGCCTCGTCACGGTTCCCCGAGACGACGAGGAGGTTGTCCGCGTTCCGGCGCAGGCGGGTGGAGAGGTGGTCGAGCCGGTAAAGGCTCGCCAGCAGGGCGACGTCCTGCTCGTTGCGCTCCAGTTCGTCGACCAGCGCCAGCTGCCTGCCCACCAGGTTCTGCGTCCGCTTGGCGACGTTCGCGAACATGAGACCGACGTTGCGCCGCGTGACGGCCTGCCGTTCCACCAGTTCGGCCGCGGTGGCCTGGACCCGGTTGAACGCCTCGGCCAGCTTCCCGAGTTCGTCCTGAGAGGTCACGTCGATGGTGGCGAGCCGGGGCGCGAGTTCCTCGGCCTGCTCGGTGTCGGTCACGCGGACCAGCTCGGTGCTCGCGAGGTCGGCGACGGACGTCGCCGCCGTGGTCAGCTTCCGCAGCGGATCCGCGATCGACCGGCTGACCGCGATCGCAAGACCACCGACCAGCAGGAACAGCACACCGGCGCCGATACCGATCGTCCACGCCAGGTTCTGCGCGGCGTCGGCTCGCGCGGTCGCGGCGTCGGCGATACCGGCGGTGACCTCGTCCTGGGCGACGCGCCGCTGGTTCGACTGTGCCTCGACGGCGCCGAGGATGTCCGGCAGCAGCGCCTGCACGGCCACCGGGGTGCGCGCCAACGGGAGCTTGGCTTCCAGCGCGTCGACCCGGCGGCCCGTGTCGCCCTGATCGACCGCGACGACCTCGGTGGCCTGGTTGACGTCGGCCTGCTGCACGAACCGTTCGAGGAACAGCGAAGCCTGCTGTTTCGCGTCCGCCAGCACGGGTTGCCCGGACTCCGGGGTGACCAGCACGATGATCAACGCCATCCCGCGCAACGAGTTCTCCTCGTTCGCGCGCAGCAACGCTTCGAGCGCGGTGAGCTGCCGGGTGCCCTCCGCGTCACTGGTCTGCTGCGGTACCAGGCGAAGCGAGTTGATGACCGCGTCGATCACCGCGTGATACGTGCGCGCCACGCTGTCCAGTGACGCGCCGCGCCGGAGCGCGTTCGCGCGGATCTCGTCCAGCGAACCGATCCGGACCAGCGCGGCCGAAAGCTCTTCCGGCGCGTCGGAACTCAGCTGCGCGCGGACCTGGTTCACCGTGTCGGAGACGACACCCTGCTGTCGCACCATCGCCGAACTGCCCGCCGACGACGACGCGATGTAGTGCGCGGTCAGCAGCCGTTCCCGCTGCAGTTCCCAGGCCAGCGTGCCCAGCGCGCGGGCCTGCGACGCCACGTCGGCCGTGGTGCGGGCGGACCGCGCGTCGTCGATCTCGCCGGCGACGTAGGGCACCGACACCAGGACCACCGCGGTCAGCGGCAACATCAGGAGCAGGTTGAGCTTGCCCCGGATGCCGAGTCTGCCGAGAAACCCGGAGCGCGCTTTGCGCTCCGGCCGCGTTTTCCCGTGCCTCATGGTCACCTTTCCCGTCAACTCCGCCCGAGGTGGCCGCGGTGCTGCTCCCGGACCAGATCTTCGATGGACGCGCGCAGCGCGAGGAACTCCGGCGCGCGTTTGACCGCGAGGTCCCGCTCATCGGGCAGCTCGACCACGATGTCGGCGGCGACCCGCCCCGGATCCGACGCCAGCACCACGACCCGCCGTCCGAGGAACACGGCCTCTTCGACGTCGTGGGTCACCATCAGCACCGTCGTCCGGGTGTCGGTCCAGATCCGGCGGATCAGGACCTGCATGTCCTCTTTGGTCTGTACGTCGAGTGCGCCGAACGGCTCGTCGAGCAGCAGCACCTCGGGCTCGCACGCCAGCGCCCGCGCGATCGCGACCCGCTGCTTCTGTCCGCCGGAAAGCTGCTTGGGCAACGATTTCCGCAGTCCGGCGAGCCCGGTCTCGTCGAGATACCAGTCCACCCGGCGGGTGCGCTCGGCCTTGTCGAGGCTCAGCAGTTCGAGTCCGAACGCGACATTGCTCTCCACCGTGCGCCACGGGTACAGCGCCCCGTGCTGGAACACCAGCCCGCGATCCGGGCCAGGCCCGGTCACCGCCTCGCCGTCGAGGGTGATCAGGCCCTCGGACGGTTCGGTCAGCCCGGCGATCAGCGAGAGCAGGGTCGACTTGCCGGACCCGCTCGCGCCGACGACGCAGACGAAATCGCCGCGCGCGATGTCGAGATCGATCCCGTCGAGCGCACGGGTGGTCTTGCCGCGGACGGTGTAGTCCTTGGCGACACCCTTGAGTTCCAGTGTCACGCCGCCCACTTCCCGACCCGTGTCCGCAGTTGCCGGAGCGCGATGTCGATGATCAGGCCCAGCAGGCCGATCACGATCAGCAGCGCGAAGATCCGGTCGGTCTGGGTGAACCGCTGCGCCCGCATGATCCGCAGCCCCAGCCCGGCGGTGGCGTTGATCAGTTCGGCGACCACCACGAAGTTCCACGCGGCCGCGGCGTTGACGCGGGTCGCGTCGATCATGCCGGGCAGCGCGTGCGGGACGATCACCTTGCGCAGTACCTCACCGCGCCGCGCCCCGAGCGTGTAGGACACGTCGATCAGCGAACGCGGCACCCCGCGGACGGCGTCGGCCGTCATCAGCGTGTTGAAGAAGACCGTGCCGAGGAACAGGACCGCGACCTTCGACGGCTCACCGAGGCCGAGCCAGATCATCAGCAGCGGGATGAACGCGCTCGCCGGTAGGTAGCGCAGCATCGCGATGACCGGTTCGAACAGCGCCAGCCCCGCGTTGAAGGTGCCCATGACGATGCCGAGCGGCACCGAGACGAGCACCGCGAGCCCGAAGCCGAGCAGCACGCGCTGGGTGGTGGCCCAGAGGTCGCTGAACAGTTCACCCGACTCGATCATCTTCAGCAGCGCGTCGAACACCGCGACCGGCGTCGGCAGGAACATCGGCTTGATCGTGCCCAGCGCGTTCAGCGACACCCAGATCAGCAGCGGGATCGCGAACGACGCCACCGCCAGCGCCCACCGCCACCGGGCGGGGATCGGCGTCCGGAGCGAGAACAGCGGGGAGGCGTTCGGTTTGAGACCGGCCCGCCGGGGCAGCGGTGCCCAGGCCGGTCGCGCGCCGCCCTGACGGCGGCCCTCCTGTGCCTCGGCGAGCCGCTGCTCGTCGTCGAGGAGACGCGCTTCGGCCTCTTCGGCTGTGTTCGTCCGCTGAGTGGCCTCGCGCGCCGAGCCCGTGGTGCTCACGGCACCGACTTGACGTACTGGTCGTCGAACAGCCCGTCGAAGTTGGGCCGGGTCTGGGCGAGCCCGGTGGACACCATGAAGTCGGCGATCTTGCCCGCCTGGAAGTTCAGGTGCGCGGGGGTGACGCCCGGGGTGAACGCGTCGAGGTTCTGCTGTTTGGTGAAGATCGTGGTGCCGGCGTCGTAGGTCTTGTACTCGTCGGTCGTCACGGCGCCGCGCTTCGACATGATCTTGACGGCTTCGTCCTTGTTCTGCTTGATCCAGTCGATCGTCTGGAACCAGGTGGTCACCAGCGCCTGGACCTCCTTCTTGCGCTCCTTCGACAGCTGCTCGGAGACGACGAGGTGGTCCGGGATGGCACCGGGGAACTCGGCGGACGTCGCGATCGCGCGGCTGCCGGGGCGTTCCAGCGCCTTCGAGGTGAACGGGGCGAACGCGGCGACGGCGTCGACCTGCCCGCCGACGAACGCGGCCGCGGCGGCGTCGGTCAGCAGCGGGACCAGCTCGATGTCCTTCTCCGTCAGCTTCGCCTCCTGCAGCGCGAGCAGTAGCAGGTAGTGGTCGACGGTGCCCTGCTCGACGGCGACCTTCTTGCCCTTGAGGTCGGCGACGCCGGTGATCCCCTCACGGGCGATGATCTTGTCGTTGCCGGTCGAGTTGTCGTTGACCAGGACGACCGACAGCTTCGCGCCGCCGCTGACCGAGGCGAGCGTGTCGTTGAGGGTCTGGCTGTTCGCGTCGATCGCGCCCGAGGAAAGTGCGTTGATGCTTTCGGTGTAACTGTCGAACCACTTCAGGTCGACGTTCACGCCGTTCTTCTCGAAAAGACCTTTCTCCTGGGCCACCGCCCACGGGAACCAGCCCGGCCAAGCGCTGTAACCGATGGTGAGCTTGGTGCCGGAAGCGGCCGTGCTGGTGTCCGAACAAGCCGAAAGGGCCGTTACACCGGCCAGTGAAAGGGCACACAACAACGCCGTCATGAGACGGCGGGAACGGGAAATCACAACGCACTCCTGGGGAAGGGGAGTAACACGGGCGTAGAAAGTTCCGGCGGCGCGAGCGCAGGAGTGATCGACCGGCGTCGAACTCCCTCTCGGAAGCGCGGCCGGCAATAGCGGATGGAGCAGCCGCACACCCGGCCGTCCCACCCTGAACCTCTAAACACTCTGTATAGAGGTGATCACCCCGTTGCCCTCGGCGGCGATCCTATCGAGCGGCGCAAGGTCTACCTAGTGTGATCATCAGCTCTTGCTCGATTTGCTGTCACATTCTGCTAAATCTCCGGCGGTCGCCCCAAGGGGCGAGGTCTCGCCGAGGTGGCAACCCGGGGTGCGGCGGCGCGCGTCCACCAGGTGGCCGGTGAATCCCAACCGGCCGGTCGGGAGGGAGTGGAAGATGAAATTTCGTTCGGCGGCGTTGTGCGTCGCGGGGGCGGCGCTCGTGTCCATGATGGCCGGAGCGGGGCAGGCGAACGCGACCAGACCGTCCAGTCTGGTCTTGAGTCCGAACGCGATCGTCGCAGGTGGGACGGTCACCGCGGATATCTACTGCCTGCGCCCGTCGGGTGCCGGTGAGCTCGCGACGACGCTCGTCGCGGACGGTCTCGCCGCGCCGATTCCCTTGCGGGTAGTGGGAGACGGTGGCACCGGCGGGATCGGCGTCGCGTTGCGGGGCGACGGTCCGGTCGGGACGGTGCCGGGGCGGTACACGGCCTCGTACGACTGCTGGGGCTGGATTGTTCGCGCGGAATTCACTGTCACGAGCTGACAACGCGACATGCGGGAAGCGAAGGCCGCCGCCGGGGTCCCGGCGGCGGCCTTCGCCGCTTGTCACGGGCGGGCCGTCGGCATCGTGGGCATCGGCAGGTCGACCGGACCCGCCGTCTGGCACAGGTCGTGGCAGGTCGAGTCGAGCGTGCAGCACAGCGAGCAGATGGCCCCGGACTGCTTCGCGCAGTCGGCGATGTCGGGCAGTTCGAACTCGTCCTGGCACACCGTGCAGATATGTGTCGCGCGAAGTTCTTCCGAGGATAATTTCTGTCGAATGACAGAATTAGGCCGGGCCAGATAGGTCCGGCCCTTCGTGGCCGCGGCGAGGGCCGGGACGAGCACCATCGCGACGACCAAGGCGAGCAACGGGCTGAAGGCCGCCATGAATTGCCCGAAAGCGCCGAAATAGGCGGTGATGGAAAGCGCGGAAGCGACGATCATGGATCCGAAACCCACCGGATTGATCTTCGGAAGATAAGCCCTTTTGAATTCGATGTATCTCGGCGAGAGTCCGAGCGGTTTCACGATGATCAGATCCGCGCAAACCGCCCCTATCCAGGCGATTGCCACGTTCGAGTAGAAACCGAGGATCTTGTTCAGGAAGGCGAACGCGCCGAATTCCATCAACGCGAGCGCGATCCCGCAGTTCACCAGGACGTACCAGACCCGGCCCGGATGGCGGTGCAATACCCGGGAAAAGAAGTTGGCGAACGACAGCGATCCCGAATAGGCGTTCGTCGTGTTGATCTTGATCTGGCTGACCACGACGAACAGCGCGGCGAAGGTCAGGGCCGCCGGGCCGAGCGCCGGCTTGACCGCCTCCAGGTAGGGCGCGATCGGCTCCAGCGCGTGCGCCTTCCCGACCACACCGAGGGCGAGGAAGGCCAGCAGCGCGCCGCCGATCTGCTTGGCGGCGCCGAGGATCACCCAGCCGGGGCCCGCCGCCAGTACCGCTCCCCACCAGGCGCGTTTGTTCGAGGACGTCTTCTCCGGCATGAACCGGAGGTAGTCGGCCTGCTCGCCGATCTGCCCGATCAGCGACAGCGCGACCCCCATGCCGAAGCCGAACCCGATCGCCGAGAAGCCGGACCCGGCGCCCTCGGTGCCGCCGAACGAGGCGAACTCCGCGAACTTGCCCGGCTCCCGGATCGCGACCACCACGAACGGGAGGACGAGCCCGGCGATCCACAGCGGCTGCGTCCAGGCCTGCATCTTCGCGACCGCGCCCATGCCGTACAGCGCGAACGGCAGGACGATCAGTGTCGAGAGCAGGTAGCCGATCGGCAGCGGGATGCTCAGGGCCAGCTCGAAGGCCTGAGCCATGATCGAGCCTTCGAGTGAGAAGAAGATGACGGTGAAGCTCGCGTACACGAGCGACGTCAGCGTCGAGCCGAAGTAGCCGAAGCCCGCTCCGCGGGTCAGCAGGTCCATGTCGACGCCGTACTTCGCGCACGCGTGCGCGATCGGGACACCGGTCACGAAGATGACCAGCGCCGCCGCGAGGATCGCGAGCACGCCGGAGGTGAACCCGTAGGAGAGGACGATGCTGGCGCCGATCGCGAAGTCGGCGAGGTAGGCGATCCCGCCCAGCGCCGTCGTCGCGACGACGAACGGCGACCAGCGGCGGAACGAGTGCGGGGCGAAGCGGAGTGAGTAGTCCTCGCGGTTCTCGTTGGCGGCGAGCGGGGCGTACGTGCGCTTCGGCGGAGCGGTCTCCGGGGTTCCGGTGGTGGGCAGTGTGCCGGTCATGAACCTGCCTCCGTGGTGGTGGGGGAAGGAGAGCACGCCGAAAGTAGGTCCGGCCTTTATCGATCAGGGTCCGGCAGGTAACCAGGGGGTTACGGCTTGCGGTCCAGCGGTTACACGCTGATGACCGCGCCCGGGTGGCGGGAGTCACCGTTCAGTGGGTTTCGCCGCCGCGTTCTAGGCAATACCGTCGGCGGCAAAGCCGAAGTCACAGATGCCCTGACCGGGTACGGAGGTTTGGCGGATGATGCCGGAGATCAAGGATGGCGTGGACGACGACGCCGTCGTGCGCCTGCCCGGGATGCGGGTGGCCTACGAAGGGGGCGCCTTCGACGAGTCCGCGCTCGCGGAGACCTGGACCGCCCAGCTGCAGGACTGGCTGAACCAGGCCGTCTCCGCCGGGGTCGCCGAACCGAACGCGATGGTGCTCGCCACGGCGGACCCGGAGGGCAGGCCGTCCTCCCGGACCGTCCTGTGCAAGGGCCTCGACGAACGCGGCGTCGTGTTCTACACGAACTACACGTCGACGAAGAGCCATGACCTGACCGCGACGCGCTACGCGTCGATCACCTTCCCGTGGTACGCGCTGCAGCGTCAGGTCCACGTGCGGGGCGAGGTCGAGAAGGTCAACGTCGCCGAGACCGCGGCGTACTGGGCGTCCCGGCCGCGGGGTTCGCAGCTCGGGGCCTGGGCCTCGCCGCAGTCCCGCGTCGTCGACGGCCGCCGTGCCCTCGAGACCGCGCTTCACGGCATCGAACGCCGCTTCGCCGACGTCGAGAACATCCCGTTCCCGCCGCACTGGGGCGGGTGGCGCATCCGGCCCGACGTCGTCGAGTTCTGGCAGGGCCGCGAGGACCGCATGCACGACAGGCTCCGCTACGTCCGGACCGACGACGGCTGGCAGATCGAGCGCGTCGCGCCGTAATTTTTGTCGCGCGCTTCCGCAAACACGCCGAAGGGGCGCCGTTCCGCATCAACGTCACGTTGAGAGGGAAGGCGCCCCTTCATCGCGTTTCCGGGGGCCTTCGGCCCGAAAGAGGGCGCGCGACGGTGAAGTCTCCCTGTCGCGCTGGCGCGCTCCCGGGAGACCGTGAGGTCGCCGAGCCTCGGTGCGCTTCCGAGAGGGCTGAAGGGGCCCTTCGCCGCATGGGATGCGGCGAAGGGCGCTTTCGTCGCGTCTGATGAGGGGAAAGGGCCCTTCGGCTCCCCGGTGACATAAATCGCGCGCGCCCGGTTAGTTAGCGCGGCTAAGCTGTCGGGCTGTGGGTAGTGACATGGGGGTTGACCAGCGCAAAGGCGTCCGCAAGCTGTTCGGTTCGATCGTCGTGGACACCCGCCCACTCAAGATCCCGGCGTTCCGCCGCCTCTGGCTGTCCACCGCGGTCACCGCCGTCGGCTCCCAGCTCACCGCGGTCGCGGTCCCCAAACAGGTCTTCGACCTCACCGGTTCTTCGGCCTACGTCGGCCTGACCGGCCTGGTCGCGCTGGTCCCGCTGCTCGTGTTCGGCCTCTGGGGCGGTGCCATCGCGGACGCCGTCGACAGGCGCAAGCTCCTCATCGTCACCAACGTCGGGGTCACCGTCGCCTCGGCGGTCTTGTGGCTCCAGGCGTTCCTGAACATCGGCTCGGTCTGGCTCGTGCTCGTCCTGCTGGCGGTCAACCAGGCGTTCTTCGCGATCAACATGCCGACCCGCAGTGCGGTCGTCGCCCGGCTGGTGCCGGACAACCTGATCGCGTCCGCTGTCGCGCTGAGCGGCACGATGTCCACCTTCGGCGCGGTCTTCGGCCCGTTGCTCGCCGGTTCGCTGATCCCGGTCCTCGGCCTCTCGACGCTCTATCTGATCGACGTCGTCGCGCTGACCGTGACCCTCATCGCCGTCTGGAAGCTGCCCCCGATCCCGCCCCTCGGCGAGGTCGCGCGCCGCGCCGGGATCCGCGACATCATCGACGGCTTCAAATACCTGGCGACGCGGAAGATCCTGCTGGCCTCGTTCCTCGTCGACATCATCGCGATGGTCGCCGGCATGCCGCGCGCGCTGATCCCCGAGATGGCCGAACGCACTTTCGGTGATCCGCCCGGCGGCGGTCCGGCGCTGGGCTGGCTCTACGCCGCGCTCCCGGCCGGCGCGATGCTGATCGGCCTCTTCTCCGGACGGCTGACCAGAATCCGCAAACAGGGCGTCGGCGTGATCGTCTCGGTCTGCGTCTGGGGGCTCGCCGTCGCCGGTTTCGGCCTCGCGAACTCGCTGTGGCTCGCGGTCTTCTTCATGGCGCTCGCCGGGGCGGCCGACATGGTCAGCGCGATCTACCGGATGTCGATCCTCCAGGTCGCCACCACCGACGAGATGCGCGGACGGCTGCAGGGCGTGTTCACCGTCGTCGTCGCGGGCGGTCCCCGGATCGCCGACCTCACCCACGGCTGGGCCGCCGCCGGTGTCGGCACCGCCGCGGCGGCCTCGGGCGGCGGGGTGCTGGTCATCGTGCTGGTCATCGGGGCGGCGCTGCTGATCCCGTCGTTCTGGCGGTACCGGGCACCGGCGGACTGATCCGTTCGGACTATCGTCGGGCGCATGCGTATTTCACGAGCGATCGTCCTGTTCGCCGCTGTCATCGCGACCCTTTCCGCCTGTTCGTCCGGGGATGAGAAGTCGGACAACGCGGCGAAGCCGGCCAGCCAGGCACCCGCTCCCTCCGCCGCGCCGAGTTCCTCGGCCGCCCCCGCCGGAGGCGCCGGCTCGAAGGAGCCGTGCGCGTTGCTGCCCGCGGAGGCCGTTTCGAAGGCGATCTCCATCCAGGGCGTGACGTCGGCGCCGGGTCCGGTGCAGGACAACGCCGCCAACGGCGGCAAGGTCAAGAGCTGCGTCTACTCCGTCGGCGGCAAGGAGGTCGGCGCGCTCGCGGTGACCCGGTTCGAGGGCAACAAGATCAAGCCCGCCGAGATGATCGCCGCGCTGAAGAAGGCGAAGGCGAACGCGAAGGACGTCGCCGGTGTCGGCGACGGCGCCGTCTACTACACCGACCAGAACAAGACCGCGACGCTGGCGGCCGCGGAACTCGTGGACAACGTTCCCGCGCTGGTCAACTACACCGGGCCGACGAAGATGACGCAGGAGATGATGGTCCCGCTGGTGAAGGCCGCCGTCGACGCCAACTGACCGGATTACCCAAAACGGTACTTCGTCAACCCGTGACGAAGAACAGACCAAATCGGACTGTCGGCCACAGACGTGATGCGGCACACTCTTGCCGCATGGCGGACACGACAACAGAACAGACCGGTCCGGCCGGTCAGCCGAGCCTCAAACGGGTCATGGGTTCCAAGCTCCTGCTGTTCTTCGTGGTGGGGGACATCATCGGGACGGGCATCTACGCGCTCACCGGACAGGTGGCCGGCCGGGTGGGCGGCGCGCTGTGGCTGCCGTTCCTGCTCGCGTTCATCATCGCGATCATGACCGCCTTCAGCTACCTGGAACTGGTCGGGAAGTATCCGCAGGCGGCGGGTGCGGCGCTGTACACGCACAAGGCGTTCAAGATCCGCTTCCTCACCTTCATGGTCGCGTTCACGGTGATGTGCTCGGGGATCACGTCGGCCTCGTCCGCGGCGAAGGCGTTCGGTGAGACCTATCTCAACGAGTTCATTCCCGCGCCGATGCCGCTGGTGGCGATCCTCTTCGTGATCGGGCTGGGACTGATCAACTTCCGCGGGGTCTCCGAATCGGTGAAGACCAACGTGGTGCTGACCTGCATCGAGATCAGTGGTCTGCTGATCATCATCGGGGTAGGCGTATGGGCGGTGCTCAACGGCAACGGCGACGCCTCGCGGCTGGTCGAGTTCGACACCGAGAACCAGACCATGCTGGTGGCGATCACCTCGGCCACGTCGCTGGCGTTCTTCGCGATGGTGGGCTTCGAGGACTCGGTGAACATGGCCGAGGAGTGCAAGGACCCGATCCGGATCTTCCCGAAGGCGATGCTGTGGGGCATGGTCATCGCCGCGACCATCTACATCATGGTGTCCGTGACCGCGTCGCTGCTGGTGCCTGCCGGCGATCTGGCCGGGGCCAAGAGCGGCGCGCTGCTGAAGGTGCTCGACGTCGGGGCGCCCGGCTTCCCGCGTGAGATCTTCTCCGCGATCGGTCTCTTCGCGGTGATCAACTCGGCGCTGATCAACATGCTGATGGCCAGCCGCCTGCTCTACGGGATGGCGAACCAGCGGATCATCCCCAAGCAGCTGGGTACGGTGCACCCGTTCCGCCGCAGCCCGTGGGTGGCGATCGTGTTCACCACCCTGATCGCGATCGGCCTGGTTTACTGGGTGGACATCAGCGTCCTCGGCGGCACGACGGCGTTACTGCTGCTCGCCGTCTTCGCCATCGTCAACGTCGCGGTCTTGGTACTGCGCAAGGAAAAGGCGGCGCACAAGCATTTCCGTGCGCCGACGCTCATCCCGGTCCTGGCCACGATCTTCTGTATCTACCTGGTGACCCCGTTGTCCGGGCGGCCCGCCCGCGACTACAAGGTCGCCGCGATCCTGCTCGGCGTCGGCGTCGTGCTGTGGGGGATCAACTGGCTCGTCATGCGGGCCACGCACAAGGAAGAGGACCGGCAGCCCATCGAGCCGCCGGTCGGCTGACCCCACGGGCGCTCAGTGCCGGCCTTCTTTCAACGGCTGAGCGCCTGGTACTCCACCGGGCTGTGGGCCGAGAACACGGTGACCTCGTCGGCGTGTTCCCGGCTCAGCTCCCGCAGCCGCTCGACGTTCTCCAGCCGCGGTTTGCGCAGGGTCTGCACCATGTTCTGGAACGCGGTCATCCCCGGCGGGCAGTGCGGTTTCACCGGATCCAGCTGACCGTGGAAGAAGTACGCGTCACCCGCGTGCAGCAGCCAGCCGTCACCGGTGTCGACGGCCACGCCGGTGTGGCCCTTGGTGTGGCCCGCCAGCGGTACCAGCAGGATCTCCGGCGGCAGGCCCTTGAGTTCGCGGACGGCCTGGAAGCCGAACCACTCGTCACCCGCCTCGTCGTATTTGCTCCACAGTGGACGGTGGGCGAACTGGTTGGCGCGGAACCGGAGCTTCTCGCTCTGGTTGGACGGTGCCGTCGCCGCGTCGTGCTCCTCGGCGCGGACGTGCACGACGGCGTTCGGGAAGTCCGCGAGCCCGCCGGCGTGGTCGACGTCGAGGTGGGTGCAGATGATGTGCCGCACGTCCTCCAGCTTGTGGCCGAGCGCCTCGACGTGGTGGGCCGCCGTTTCCGTCTCGACCGGTTTCGCGCCGACCATCAGCGTGAACGGCGTGCCGAGCCACGCGCCGGGATTCGCCACCCCCTTGCGGCCGAAACCGGTGTCCACCAGTACGAGTCCGTCGCCGGTCTCGATGAGCAGGCAGTGCGCCACCAGTTCCGAGCGGCGCAGCAGACCGGGCTGGCCGTCGAGCAGTTTGCCGCCCGGTGCGCGCATCGTGCCGCAGTTCAGATGGTGGACCTTCATATCCTGCTCCTCTGGCTGAGCCGCTCGAATGCGGTGGCGTCGTGCGCGGCGAAGACCGTCACCTCGTCACCGTTGTTACTGACAAGTTCGCGCAGGCGGCGCTGGTTGTCCAGTCGGGCCTCCTTCTCCGTCTGCATGTACGACTCGAAGAACCCGAGTGCGAAGGGGATGTGCGGCTTTCGCTCGAGTTCGCCGTTGCTGAAGACGGCGTCCCCGGCGTTGAGCAGCCAGCCGTCGCCGGTGTCGACCGCGACCCCGGCGTGCCCGCGGGTGTGCCCGGCGAGCGGGATGATCAGGACATCCGGGACGCCCTCGAGTTCGCGGACGGCGTCGAAGCCGAACCACGGCTCGCCGTCGGCGCGGTAGGACTTCCAGTTCGGACCGTGGCTGAACTGGACCTTCCGGTAGCGGCTCGCCTCCTTGCGGTCGGCGGGCTTCTCCAGCGCCTGGAGTTCGCGGGCGTGGACGTGGACCCTGGCCTGCGGGAAGTCGACGAGCCCGCCCGCGTGGTCGAGGTCGAGGTGGGTGAGCACGATGTCGCGCACGTCGGCCGGGTCGAAGCCGAGTTTGCGGATCTGCGTGGTGGCGCTGAGGTCGTCGTCGCTGTCGGGATGGACCAGCCGGACGAACCCGGCGCCGAGCCATTCGACGGGCCGCGTGACCGTCGGGGTCCCGACGCCGGTCTCGATGAGCACGAGCCCGGTGTCGGTCTCCAGGAGAAGGCAGTGGCAGATCAGCTCCGCGCGGCGGAAGAGGCCGGGCTTGCCGTCGACGAGTTTGCCGCCGATCGGCCGCATGGTGCCGCAGTTGAGATGGTGGACGCGCATCAGGACAGCTCCCGTTCGAGGGTGGTACGGAGATGGGGGGCGATCGCGCGCAGCGGCGCGGTGTCGTGCAGGGTCTTGGCCAGCAGCAACCCGCCCTCGATGGTGGCGAGGACGACGGTCGCGAGGTGATCCGCCTTGCCGGTCTTCAGCGCCCCGGCGATGAGCGTGTGCCAGGAGGTGTAGCCGTCGGCGCAGGCCTGGCGGATCAGCTCGCTCTCGCCCGAGGCGTCGAGCGCGACCGTCGCGAGTGGACACCCGCGCTGGAAATCCGACTCCTCCAAGGAAGTCGCCAGCGCGTCGACGACGTTCTCCATCGCCGTGATGACATTCGGGGAGTTCGCGACGATCGTGCGCAAGCTGTCGCAGAGGCGTTCGGCGGACTGGTGGATGGCCTCGGCGGCCAGCTGTTCCTTGCCGCCGGGGAAGTGGAAGTAGAGCGAGCCCTTGGGCGCGCCACCGGCGGCGACGAGCTGGTTGAGGCCGGTGGCGTGGTAACCCTGCTGGTGGAAGAGCTCGGCGGCGGAGTCGAGCATGCGCTGCCGGGTGTCGGTGCGGCGGACCATGCGACCGACTGTAGCTCAAACTATGACGACCGGTCTAGTAATAAGAATTTACACAAATACCCCTGTCCAAGGGAGGTTTGTGTAAACTTGACGACGAGATCGCTCGAAGGGACCGGCATGGTGAGCTCGGCCGACCTGCTCCCGGTGGCGCGGGTCGCGCAGATTCTGGACATTTCGCGGGAGCGCGTCCGTGAGCTGGTGCACGAGGGCAGGCTGGACGCCATCCGCATCGGCCGCGAGCTGCTGGTCGACGTCCGGTCGGTCGAGCGTCGGAAGAACGTGGTGAAACCCGCCGCCGGCCGGCCGTTGTCCGCGAGGATGGCCTGGGGGCTCCTGTGGTCGCTGAGCGGTCATCGCCCGTCGTGGATCTCGCCGTCGGAACGGGTCCGGCTCGAGCGCTACGCACGGGAACGCGAACCGGCGGAATGGCCGCGCCTGCTCTCCGGCCGTGCGCGCGCGTACCGCGCCCGGATGCTGGCGGGGCCGCTCGCGCGGCTGCGGGAAGACGCGCACGCCGTCGTCAGCGGTCCCGCCGCCGCCGGGCACCACGGCGCGGACCTGATGGCGGGCGGTGCGGACGAGGAGTTCTATGTGGACGCCGGTCGGTTCGACGAACTCGCGCGGTCACGCCGGCTCCGGCTGGACGGCGCGGAAGCCAACGTGGTGATCCGTGTGCCGGCTCTGCATGATGTCCTGCGTCCGCCGGGGTCGGACGGTTATGCGATTCCGGCGGCGGTCGCCGCCGATCTGCTCGACGTGGGGGATGAGCGCTCTGTCCTTGCGGCACAACAACTTCTCATTCGTTTGGGCGAGGTGCCTAAGCTCGGCTGATGATCGATTCCGCGCCGCGGCCCAGCTTGGGAACGCTGGTTTTACCCTCTCTGCGAGGCGAGGGTGACCGTGTCGTCTGGCCCGCGATGTTCGACCTCGCCGACCGATTGCCCCGGCCCTGGGTCATGATCGGCGGGCAAATGGTCATCCTGCACGGTCTGCTGGCGGATCGTTCGATCCCCCGCGTGACGAAGGACATCGACCTGCTCTTCGATGTTCGTTTCACGCTCGACGCGTTCCGCCGTGCACACGGGGTGCTCGGGAATCTGGGCTACGAGGTCGACGGCGTCAGCGCGGACGGCAAGGCTCATCGCTACCGCCATCCGGAGACCGGCATGGTGGTCGACATCCTCGCACCGGACAAGCTCGGTGCGCGCGCCGCTCCGCGGCTCCGGACGCCCGCGGGAAGGATTGTGTCGATACCTGGCGGCAAGACAGCGCTGGACGACGCAAGATCGCTCGCGGTCGCTTACGAGGGAAGAGCGGCGACCCTGTATTTGCCCGGACTTGCCGCCGCTCTGGTCGTCAAGGTGAAGGCCCTGATCGACGAACCGGCCAGACCCGGCATGCCCAGTCGTCATATCGCCGACATCGCGTTTCTGACATCCCTCGTCGACGACCCCGAGGGACTCTTCACTGGCGCGCCACCGGCGACGCCTCGTTTCGGATGCCTCGTGGATTGCCTCGACGATCCACGGCATTCGGCATGGCTCGCTCTCGGGACTCCTCACGCCGAAGACGGGTTCAACGCCTGGGAGATCTTGCGGGAGACCAGCGCCGCGACGAGGCGTTAGGTGCCGATCGCGGACGCCGAGCCGCCGAGCTGCTGCCGCAACTCGCGTTTGAGCAGCTTCCCCGACGCGTTCTTCGGCAACTCGTCGACGAAATGCACCGACTTCGGCACCTTGTGCGCGGCAAGGGATTCCTTGGCGAACTCGATCAGCGCCGCTTCCTCGACCGGCTCCTTCGCCACCACGACGGCGGCGATCGCCTCGATCCAGCGTTCGTGCGGCAGGCCGACGACGGCGACCTCGGCGACGGCAGGGTGCGCGTACAGCGCGTCCTCCACTTCACGCGAGGCGACGAGCACACCGCCGGTGTTGACGACGTCCTTGATCCGGTCGACGACGAACAGGTAGCCCTCTTCGTCCTGGCGCACCAGATCGCCGGAATGGAACCAGCCGCCCGCGAACGCCTCCACCGATTCCTCCGGTTTGCCCCAGTATCCGGTGCACAGCTGCGGCGAGCGGTAGACGACCTCGCCGAGTTCGCCCGGCGGGAGGTCGTTCATCTCGGCGTCGACCACGCGCGTCTCGACGAACAGGACCGGGCGGCCGACGGAATCCGGCCGCGCGTCGTGCTCCTCGGGGCGCAGGACCGTCGCGAGTGGACCGATCTCCGACTGGCCGAAACAGTTGTAGAACCCGACTCCCGGCAGTCGTGCGCGCAGCTTCTCCAGCACCGGGACGGGCATGATCGACGCGCCGTAGTAGGCCTTGGTGAGGCTGCCCAGATCCGCGTCCGCGAGACCGGGATGGTTCGCGAGTCCCACCCAGACGGTCGGCGGGAAGAACAGGGAAGTGATGCCCTGGCGCGGGATCCGCGCGAAGATGTCGCCGATATCGGGGGTTTCGACGAGGTGGTTCGTCGCGCCGACGGCCAGTCCCGGCATGAGGAACACGTGCATCTGCGCCGAGTGGTACAGCGGCAGCGCGTGCAGCGGTACGTCACGGTCGTTGAGGTCGAGCGCGGCGATGCAAGAGGAATACTCGTGCACCAGCGCGCGATGGGTGAGCATCGCGCCCTTCGGCCGGGAGGTCGTCCCGGAGGTGTAGAGCAGCTGCACGAGGTCTTCGTCGGCGACACCGGATTCTTCGTGGGGGACAACGGTTTCGTCGAGTGCCCAGTCCAGGATGTCCAGTGTGGACACATGATCGTTCTCGACGTGCTCGCTCAGCGCGGGGTCGACGAACGCGACGGCGGGCTCGGACTGGGTGAGCAGGTACCTGAGTTCTTCGCCGCGTGCGTTGAAGTTCACCGGCACGTGCACCAGCCCGGCCCGCGCGCAACCGAGGTACAGCAACAGGTACGCGTCCGAGTTCTTGCCGAAGGCCGCGACGCGGTCACCGTGGACGAGCCCGCGTTCGAGCAGCTTCGCCGCGACCCGGCCGGCCGCACTGTCGAGTTCGGCGTAGGTCCACACGCGATCGGCGAACGTGAGCGCGACGTGGGCGGGGACGCGCCGCGCGCTGCGCTCCAGGACGCGGCCGACGGTGCTGGGGTAGCCGGGAACGGTCATCGCGGCGGTCTCCTTCGTCCGGGCGTGGCATTCCCACAGTACTTTCCCGGCAGTGCGTCCCGGCACCTTTTCCGGCGGCCGCCGGTAACCTCGTCCGCATGGCCAATCCCACCGGAGAGCAGTTCGAGATCACCCGCGGCAACGCGCGCGCCGTCGTCACCGAGATCGGTGCCGGGTTGCGCGCGTTCGAGGTCGGCGGGGTGCCGTACGTCGAGGCGTTCGCCGAGGACGAGAAGCCGCCGAAGGGCGCCGGGCAGGTGCTGTTGCCCTGGCCGAACCGCACCAAGGGCGGCCAGTGGGTCCACCAGGGGGAGAAACAGCAGCTCGCGATCACCGAGGAGGCCCGCGGCAACGCGATCCACGGCCTCACCCGGCACGAGGAGTGGGAGCTTCTCGAACACGCCGAATCGTCGATCACGCTGGCCATCGACGTTCCGGCGCAGGAGGGCTGGCCGGTACCGCTGCGCGCGACGATCACCTACGAGATCTCGCCGCGCGAACTGGTCGTGACGCACGAGATCCGCAACGAGGGCGAGAGCCCGATCGGCGTCGGGCTCGGCACGCACCCCTACTTCCGCATCGGCGACGTGCCCACCGACGAGCTGACCCTGACGCTGCCCGCGAGCCGCGTCCGGCCGTATCTCGGTGACGAGCAGATGCCGTACGCCGACGAGCAGGACGTCGAAGGGACCGAGTACGACTTCCGGTCCGGCAAGCTGCTCGAAGGCGTCGACCTGGACACCGCGTTCGGCGGGCTGAGCGTCGCCGAGGACGGCAACCACCACCACGTCCTCACGCACGGAGACCAGGAACTGCTGGTCTGGGCCGGGCCCGACTTCCGCTGGGCGCAGGTGTTCACGCCGGATGACCTGGTCGGCCGCGGCCGGGCGGTGGCCATCGAGCCGATGACCTGCCCCGCCGACGCGCTCAACACCGGCACCGACCTGATCGACCTGGAGCCGGCCACCTCGTGGACCGGCAGCTGGGGAATCCGGGTCCGCTGATGACGTCGCCGCCGCTCCGGCTGGGGCCCGTGGACGCGGGGGAGGTGCTCACGCTGCAGCGCGCGGCCTACGTGCCCGAGGCGAGGGCGCACGAGAACCTCGACCTCCCGCCGCTGATGGAGACCTTCGAGCAGACCAAGGAGGCACTGGGCGATCCCGCGTGTTTCTCCTGGGGCATCAGGGAATCCGGACGGCTGGTGGCGAGCGTCCGGATCGTCGTGCACGGCGAGGCCGGGCTCGTCGGCAGGCTCATCGTGGCTCCGGACAGGCAGGGACACGGTCTCGGCAGCTCCCTGCTGCTCGCCGCCGAAGCGGCCATGCCGCCGGTGGTGACCGTGTTCCGCCTGTTCACCGGGCAGTTCAGCGCCGGTCCGCTGCGGATGTACCCGAAGCTCGGCTACGTCGAGACGCATCGCACGACGGAAGAACACTACGAACTGGTGCACTTTGAAAAGCCCCGCGTGCGACCGGACGGCCCAGTTCGTTAGCGTGTCAAAGTATGTCGAACAAAGCACAGGTCAAGGCCATTGTCGGTGGTTACGTCGTCCCGGTCGACGGTGAGCCGATCGACGGCGGCACGGTCCTCATCGAGAACGGGAAGATCGTCGCGGTCGGCACCGACGCCGACGTCGACGTGCCCGACGACGCCGAACTGATCGACGCCGCGGGCAGCTGGGTGCTGCCCGGGTTCATCGACGCGCACGCCCACCTCGGTGTCCACGAGGACGGCGAAGGCTGGGCGGGCAACGACACCAACGAGATGACCGACCCCAACGGCGCGCGCTTCCGGGCCCTCGACGGAATCGACCCGTACGAGCCCGGCTTCGACGACGCGCTCGCGGGCGGGGTCACCAGCGTCGTCATCAAGCCGGGCTCGGGCAACCCCATCGGCGGCCAGACGATCGGCGTCAAGACCTGGGGCCGGACAGTGCTCGACATGATCTTCGCCGAGGACGTCAGCGTGAAGAGCGCGCTGGGCGAGAACCCGAAGCGGGTCTACGGCGAGAAGAAGCAGACGCCGTCGACCAGGCTCGGCGTCGCGTCGATCATCCGCGACGCGTTCACCGCCGCGCGCAACTACGCCGCGCAGCGCGACCACGCCGCCGGTGAGGGCAAGCCGTTCGACGTCGACCTGTCCAAGGAGACCCTGGCCAAGGTGCTCGACGGCGAGCTGTTCTGGGATCAGCACGTCCACCGCGCCGACGACATGGTCACCGCGATCCGCCTGGCCGACGAGTTCGGCTACAAGCTCGTGATCAACCACGGCACCGAAGGTCATTTGATCGCGGATCTGCTCGCCGAGCGGGACGTGCCGGTGATCCTCGGCCCGCTGTTCACCACCAAGTCCAAAGTGGAGCTGCGCAACCGCACCCTGCGCGCGCCCGGCATCCTCGCCAGGGCGGGGGTGCGGATCGCGATCACCACGGACCACCCGGTCGTGCCGATCAACTTCCTGGTGTACCAGGCGGCGCTGTCGGTGAAGGATGGCCTCGACCCGGAGACCGCGCTGAAGGCGCTGACCGTCAACCCGGCCGCGATGCTGAACCTCGACGACCAGGTCGGCTCGCTGAAGCCGGGCCTCGACGCCGACGTGGTCATCTGGTCGGGTGATCCGCTGGACGTGATGAACCGGGCCATGCGGGTGTTCGTCCGCGGACGCGAGGTCTACCACTTCGACGAGGAGGCCGGCGTCGGCGTCACCGAGGAGCGCCGGTACCGCGAAAGCTGATTCCGGTCTTGTCATCGCGACCGGCCTGTGCTCTCATGTGTTACACACGGGGGAGGATGTGTAACACATGAAGCGCTGGGTTCTTGTCCTGGTCGTCGGTATCGGGTTCTTGGTCGTCACCTTGCTGTTCTCACAAGAGAATCCGAACCTGATCAAGTGTGGCGGCAGAATCATGTCACCCGGTGACGTCTGCGAGACCACCAAGAACGGTCGCAAGACCGGCGAGGACACCTACGACGAGATGAAAGCCGCCGCGACGTCTCGTGCCGAGACGTTCCGCAACCACGGGCTCTGGATGGCCGGGGTCGGGGTCGCGCTGACCGGCTTGGGCGCGACGATGGTGATCCGCGCGAAACGGCGCAAGGCGCGTGCCGGTGTGACGGCGCCGCAAGGTGGGCAGCCGCAGCAGCAGTGGCAAGGTCAGCCGCAGCCGGGATTCCCGGCGCAGCAAGGAAACCAGCAGCCGTACGCGCATCAGGCGGTTCAGCAGTACCCGCCGCGGCAGCCCGCTCCGCCGGCGCAGGCCGTTCAGCAGTACCCGCAGCAGTATCCGCCGCCGCAGGGCGGCTGGCCGCAGCAACCGCCCCAGCAGCCCGGCCCGCCCCGGCACTCCGGCCCGTCCCAGCAGTCCGCACCGCCTCAGCAGTCCGCACCGCCGCAGCACTTCGGCCCGACAGGGCACTGAGCGCGTCACCTGGGCGTCTGGTCTCGTGAGTGGTAATGACGGTTCTAACCGTCATTACCACTCACGAGGCAGTCAGGACTTGCGCAGTTCCCGCGCGATCACCATGCGCTGGATCTGGTTCGTGCCCTCGAAGATCTGCGGCACCTTCGCCTCCCGCATGTACCGCTCCACCGGGAAGTCCTTGGTGTAGCCCGCGCCGCCGAGGACCTGCACCGCGTCGGTGGTCACCTTCATCGCGCCGTCGGTCGCGACGAGCTTCGCGATCGACGCCTGTCGCTGGAACGGCAGCCCGCGGTCGCGGCGGCGGGCGGCGTCGAGGTACATCGCGCGCGACGTCTCGACGGTCGCGGCCATGTCGGCCAGCAGGAACTCCAGGCCCTGGAACTCGATGATCGGCCGCCCGAACTGCGTGCGGCCCTTCGCGTACTCCAGCGCCTCGTCGAGCGCGGCCTGCGCGAGCCCGACGGCGCAGGCGGCGATGCCCAGCCGTCCGGAGCTGAGCGACGACAGTGCGATCTTCAGGCCCTGGCCCTCTTCGCCGATCCGCCGGTCGGCGTCGACGGCGGCGTCCTCGAACATCAGCTGCGCGGTGGTCGAGCCGGTGAGCCCCATCTTCCGCTCGGGCGGCGCGGCGGAAAGGCCCGGCGTCGACGCGTCGACGAGCAGGCACGAGATGCCCTGCCCGCCGTCGTCGCTCGTGCGCACCATGGTCGTGTAGAAATCGGCCTCGCCCGCGTGGGTGATCCACGCCTTCGTGCCGTTGACGACGTAGTGGTCGCCGTCGAGCCGCGCGCGGGTCGAGAGAGCCGCCGCGTCGGAGCCTGCGTGGGTCTCCGACAGCGCGTACGCGCCCAGCAGATCACCCTCCAGCATCCCGGGCAGCCAGCGGTCGCGCTGCGCGTCGGTGCCGTGGTGGGCCAGCGCGAAGCAGGACATCGTGTGCACGGAGAGCCCGACGCCGACCGACATCCACGCGGACGCGATCTCCTCGAGAACCTGCAGGTAGACCTCGTACGGCAGCTCGCCGCCGCCCCAGCGCTCCGCGTACGGCAAGCCCAGCAGCCCGGCCTGGCCGAGCAGCCGGAACTGCTCGCGCGGGAAATGCGCGGTCTCTTCGTACTTGCCCGCGATCGGCGCCAGTTCCTCCCGCGAGATCTCCTTGGCCAGGTCGATCAGATCCTGGGCCTCGGTGCTGGGCAGCAGACGGTCCGCCGGCATGGCTCCTCCGAGCTGAGCTGTACTAAAAACAGTACTGTGGGCTGATTCAGCGTACAGTAGCAGTCGCTGGGGGTACACCTTTCGCGTAAGGGATAGTGATCCGATGACCCCGCGCCGCCAGCCCACCGCGCGTCAGAGAGCACTGCTCTCGGAGCTTGAAGCGCTCTTCCTCGCCGAGGGGTTCTCCCAGTTCACGTTGGACGACCTCGCCGCTCGCCTGCGCTGCTCGAAGTCGACGCTCTACGCGCTCGCCCCCAGCAAGGAGCAGCTCGCGGTCAAGGTCGTCGCCCACTTTTTCAAGGGCGCCGCCGAACTGCTGGAGGAGCGGATCGCCGGTATCGACGACGCCCGCAAGATCCTCGGGGAGTACCTCGCGGGCATCTCCGAATACCTGAATCGCGCTTCGGCCGCCTTCATGACCGATATCGCGGAATTCGCCCCGGCGCGGGACGCGTATCAGCTCAACAGCCGCGCCGCGGCCCAGCGGATCCGGTCGTTCATCGATCGCGGCGTCACCGACGGTGTTTTCCGTGAGGTGCACGCGCGGCTGATCGCGGAAATGGCGGGGCTGATCATCGAGGGAATCCAGACCGGCGTCGTCGGTCAGCGTGCCGGGGTGACCGACGCCGAAGCGTTCACCGCTTTGTCGGAACTCCTGCTGGGAGGCATCGCGACAAAAAATGTCCTGAGCTGACAATTCTGGTGGTATGAGTACCGCCTCGGCTAGCATCGCGCCCGTGATCGTGGTGGGTGGAGAGGCGCTGGTCGACCTCGTTCCTGGTGAACCGTTGGATTCCACTGTGGACGGTGGGCTGCGTGCGCTGCTGCCGCGGATGGGCGGTGGTCCGTACAACGTCGCGCTCGCCGCCGGACGGCTCGGTGTGCCGACGGGCTTCTTCTCCCGGGTGTCGAACGACCGGTTCGGCGTCGCGCTGATGGAGCGGCTGCACGCCTCCGGTGTCGAGACCACCTTGGTGCAGCGGGGAAACGAGCCGACGACGCTCGCCGTGGTCGCCCTCGACGAGAAGGGTTCCGCGCGGTACACCTTCTACACCGAGGGCACCGCGGACAGGCTGGTCGGCGATCCCGGCGCGCTGCCGGAAGATGTGACGGCGCTCTCGCTCGGCACCCTAGGCATGGTCCTGGAGCCGGGTGCGAGCACGTACGAAACGGTGTTGCGCCGCGAATCCGCCCGCGGCGTCCTGACCGTCCTCGACCCGAACATCCGTGAGGCGTTGATCACCGACCCGGTGTCGTACCGGGCCCGCTTCCGGTCCTGGCTGCCGCATGTCCGGCTGCTCAAGATCTCCGACGATGACACGGAATGGCTCGCCGAGGGCGCCGATCCGGTGGACGCGGCAAAGGTCTGGACCTCTTGCGGAGTCGACGCCGTGGTGCTCACGAGGGGCGCGGAGGGGTTGTCCGTCATCACACAGGCGGGCGAAATCGCGCGGGTCCCGTCACGCCGAGTCGCCGTCGTCGACACGATCGGTGCGGGCGACACCGTCCAAGGCGCCTTGCTGGCGTGGCTGTACTCGAACGAAGTACGCGACCTGTCCACAGTCGACGCCGACGGCTGGCGTTCCGCGCTCGAATTCGCGGCGAAAGCGGCGTCGATCACGGTCTCGCGGAGCGGGGCGGAACCGCCGACGGCCGCGGATATGGCATCCGCCGTGTGAACCTGGTCCCAAAGGGGCTGTTGTGAGCAACTCACCCGCTGCGCGGTGACCCCATTCTCGACTAGCGTGGAGGGGAATTCATACCCCAGCGGGGCGGTGTGCAGCGAGGCCATGGGTCACGCGCGTGAAAGAGGGCGTACCTGTGGAACCTACAGGCGCCGCCGGCCCGTGCTGAACGTGAGAGGGACTTACATGTCCGACGCGACGACGGCTGCGGGGCAGTCCGGCGAGACCGCGACGCTGCGCCTGCCCAATGGCGAGCACGAGTTCAAGGTGATCCACCCGGTCGAGGGTGCGCCGGGAATCGAGCTGGGGAAGCTGCTGGCGACCACCGGGTACATCACCCACGACCCGGGTTTCGTGAACACCGGCGCCGCGTCGTCGGCGATCACCTACATCGACGGTGACGCCGGCATCCTGCGCTACCGCGGGTACCCGATCGAGCAGCTCGCCGAGAAGTCGACCTTCATCGAGGTCTCCTACCTGCTCATTTACGGCGAACTGCCCACCGAGACGCAGCTGTCGGAGTTCACCGAGAAGATCCAGCGCCACACCCTGCTGCACGAGGACCTCAAGGCATTCTTCAGCGGCTTCCCGCGTGACGCGCACCCGATGCCGGTGCTCTCCAGCGCGGTATCGGCGCTGTCGACCTTCTACCAGGACTCGCTCAACCCGTTCGACGAACCGAACGTCGAGCTGTCCACCATCCGCCTGCTGGCCAAGGTCCCGACCCTGGCCGCGTACGCGTACAAGAAGTCCGTCGGGCAGCCGCTGCTGTACCCGGACAACTCGCTCGGCCTGGTCGAGAACTTCCTGCGGATGACCTTCGGCTTCCCTGCCGAGCCCTACGAGGT
The DNA here is from genome assembly GCF_000478275.1 of Amycolatopsis orientalis DSM 40040 = KCTC 9412. Taxonomy (GTDB): domain Bacteria; phylum Actinomycetota; class Actinomycetes; order Mycobacteriales; family Pseudonocardiaceae; genus Amycolatopsis; species Amycolatopsis orientalis. The sequence goes on along the minus strand of NZ_ASJB01000083.1, from coordinate 296,704 downwards.
CGACCCGGACGTCGCCAAGGCGCTCGACCTGCTGTTCATCCTGCACGCCGACCACGAGCAGAACTGCTCGACCTCGACCGTGCGCCTTGTCGGTTCCTCCGAGGCGAACCTGTTCGCCTCCATCTCGGCCGGCATCAACGCGCTCTTCGGCCCGCTGCACGGTGGCGCCAACAGCGCGGTCCTGGACATGCTCGAGGGCATCCAGGCCGAGGGTGGCGACGTCGCGAACTTCGTCCAGCGCGTGAAGAACAAGGAAAAGGGTGTCCGCCTGATGGGCTTCGGGCACCGGGTCTACAAGAACTACGACCCGCGCGCGAAGATCATCAAGAACACCGCGGACGAGATCCTCTCCAAGCTCAAGGGCGGCGACCAGCTGCTCGACATCGCGAAGAAGCTGGAAGAGACCGCCCTCTCGGACGACTACTTCATCGAGCGGAAGCTGTACCCGAACGTCGACTTCTACACCGGTCTGATCTACCGGGCGCTCGGCTTCCCGACGAAGTACTTCACCGTGCTGTTCGCGCTCGGCCGCCTGCCGGGCTGGATCGCGCACTGGCGCGAGATGATCCAGGACCCGGCCACCAAGATCGGCCGCCCGCGGCAGATCTACACCGGTTACGCGTCGCGGGACTACGCGCCCATCTCGGAGCGCTGATCCCCCTCCGGCAAGCGCCATGAAAGGTCCTTTCCTTGCAAAATTTGCAAGGAAAGGACCTTTCATGGCATCCGGGCGTGCGAGGACCGGAGCCCGCGCTTAGGGTTTCCGGGGTGACCAGAGAAGCCCCCGTAGTGCTGTGGTTCCGCCGCGACCTCCGCCTCGGCGACCACGCCGCCCTGCTGGAAGCCTCGAAGCACAGCAAGCACGTCCTCGCGCTGTACGTCCTCGACGACGCGCTCCTCAAGCCCTCGGGCGCCCCGCGTGTCGCGTTCCTGCACGGATGCCTCAAGGCGCTGGACGACCAGCTCGGCGGACGGCTGATGCTCGTCAAGGGCGATCCGGTCAAGGAGGTCGTCAAGGCCGCGCGCGAGATCGGCGCCGCGGCCGTACACGTCAGCGCGGACACCGGGCCGTACGGTCGCCGCCGTGACGCCGAAGTCGCGAAAGCGTTGGCGGAACACGACATCGCGTGGACCGAGACAGGTTCGCCGTACGCGATCACGCCCGGCCGGATCACCAAACCGGACGGCGACCCCTATCGCGTGTTCACCCCGTTCTACCGGGCGTGGGCACGTCACGGCTGGCCGCGGCCCGCCGACACCGGGAAGTCCATAGTGGACTGGGTGGAGCCGCCGCGGTCGGTGAAACTCCCGAAGTCGCCGTCGTTGAAGGGAATGGAGCTGCCGGAGCCCGGCGAGAAGGCCGCGCTCAAGCGCTGGCACGAGTTCCTGGACGACGGCCTGGAGACCTACGACGAGGATCGCGACCGACCCGATCGCCCTGGTACGACAAGGCTTTCACCGTACCTGCGCTGGGGTTGCGTCCATCCGCGCACGCTCCTGGCGGACATCGCCGGTAACGAGGGGGCGGGCGCGAAGGCGTTGCGCGGCGAGTTCGCCTGGCGCGAGTTCCACGCCGACGTTCTGTGGCATCGCCCCGAAACCGCGCGGAAGAACTACGATTCCCGGTTCGACGCCATCGAATACGAGAAGGACGACGAAGCCTTCCAACGGTGGTGCGAGGGACGAACCGGATTCCCGATCGTCGACGCCGGGATGCGGCAGCTGCTCGCCGAGGGCTGGATGCACAACCGCGTCCGGATGATCGTGGCGAGTTTCCTGGTCAAGGATCTGCATCTGCCGTGGTGGCTCGGCGCCCGGCATTTCATGAAGCATCTGGTGGACGGCGATCTCGCGTCGAACCAGCTGAACTGGCAGTGGGTCGCCGGCAGTGGCACCGACGCGGCACCGTACTTCCGGATCTTCAACCCGACCACGCAGGGGGAGAAGTTCGACCCCTCCGGCGACTACGTCCGCCGTTATGTCCCCGAACTCGGCACTGTGCAAGGAAAAGCCGTGCACAAACCGCAGGACGTCAAAGGCTATCCCGCACCCATGGTCGACCACGCCCACGAACGTCAGGTCGCCTTGGAGCGCTACGGCGCCATCAAAGGATCCTGAAACGCGCGTGAAGGCCTCCTTCCCTCGGCTCAGCCGAGGGAAGGAGGCCTTCACGCGCAAAGCGGTCAGCCGCGAAGGGCCTCGGTCAGCTTGATCCGGCTGCCGACCCGCAGGACACTGTTCTGGTAGATCCGCGCGCCCAGCCAGGTGAACAGGGCGATGGCGCCCACGGTCAGGCCCAGCGACAGCGCGATCTCCCACACCTCCACGGTCCCGGCCGCGATCCGCGCGGGCATCAGCACCGGGGCCAGCAGCGGCACCAGGGAAAGCACCTTCGTCCCCGTCCCGTCCGGCGCCTGCGCCAGCAGGTTGAACCCGACGATGAACCCGAGGATCAGCACGATGTTGACCGGGCCGATGACCGACTGCGTGTCCTCCTGGCGGGAGACCAGCGAGCCCATCGCGCCGTAAACGGTGGCGTACAACAGGAAGCCGAGCAGGTACCAGGCCACGCCCCACAGCAGCGCGCTCGTCGCGACCCCCGACAGCGTCAGGACGTCGGTCGCCGACGCGACGATCAACCCGGCGCCGCCGATGATCACCAGCTGGGCCAGCCCGACCAGGCCGAGCCCGATCACCTTGCCCAGCAACAGATGCCACGGCCGCACGGTGGACAGCAGGATCTCCACGACCCGGCTGGCCTTCTCCTCGACCACACCCTGTGCCACGAGCGTCCCGTAGGTCACGATGCTCATGTACAGCAGGACGGCCACGATCAGCCCGATCACCATCCGCTGGGCCTTCTCCGGATCCGGCGGTTTGACCGAGTCGACCTCGACCTGGGTCTGCTGGACCGTGCGCATCACCTGCTCGGGCGACTTCTGGGCTTCGGAAAGGATGCCGTTCAGCACTTCCTGCTGCGAAACGCCGTTCAGCACGGTGCGGAGCTTGTTGTCCAATTCGGACTTGACGAGCACCTTCAGCTCGGTGGCGTTGCCGGACACCAGCGCGTCGAGGTCACCGCTCTCGACCTGCGACCGGCCCTGCGCCGGGTCGGCGACCGTGACGGTCTCGATCTTCTCGCCGAGTGCCGCGCCCGCCGTCTGCAGCTGTTGCGCGATCCCGGTGGCCTGGCCGGTGAGCCCGATCTTGCTCTTGTCCTCGTTGCTCATCAGCGTGGACTGCAGCAGGACGTAGCCCATCAGCATGACCAGCAGCACGGCGGTGCCGATCACGAAGGACCTGGTGCGCAGGCGGGTGTTCAGCTCGCGTTTGGCGATGAGCCAGACCGCGCGCCAAGAGGAGACGGTGTTCATGCGGAAACTCCTTGTGCCGCGGGCTTCTCGGCGACGGCGTCGCGGAACAGCTCGGTCAGCGAACGCCTGCGTTTGGTGAATTCGGTGACCGGCCCGGTGGCCAGCGCCGCGGCGAGCACGGCCTGGTCGTCGGCGTGGTCTTCGAGTTCGAGGATCGTGGTCGGGCCGTGCTGTTCGACCGTCCGGACACCGGGGACGGCCGAAGCCCAGCCGGGTGCGGCCCCGGGCGCGGTGACGACGAGACCGTTGCCCGCGTCCGCCGTCAGGTCCGCGACGGCGCCGGAGGCGACCATCCGTCCACTTCGGATGATGCCGACCCGATCGCACAGCCGCTCGACCAGATCCAGCTGGTGACTGGAGAACACCACCGGTACCCCGGTCGCGGCCTTCTCGCGCAGGACACCGCTCATCACGTCCACGGCCAGCGGGTCGAGGCCGGAGAACGGTTCGTCGAGCACGAGCACCTTCGGGTCGTGCACCAGCGCGGCCGCCAGCTGCACCCGCTGCTGGTTGCCGAGACTGAGTTTCTGGACCTCGTCCTTGCGGCGTTCGGTCAGCCCGAGCCTGGCGATCCAGTTCTCCGCGCTGCGGTGGGCGTCGTTGGCCGACATCCCGTGCAGCTCCGCGAGGTAGACCAGCTGTTCCAGCACCTTCATCTTCGGGTACAGCCCGCGTTCCTCCGGCATGTACCCGATATGCGTGCGGGTCTCGTGGGTGATCGGCGCCCCGCCGAACCGCACCTGCCCGGAATCGGCGGCCAGTACCCCCAGGACGATCCGCATCGTGGTCGTCTTGCCTGCCCCGTTGCTGCCGACGAAACCGAACAGCTCACCGGGCTGGACCTCGAAGCTCACCTCGTCCAGCGCGACCTTCGCGCCGTAACGCTTGGAGATCCGGTCGATCTCCAGTTTCCCCTCGCTCATTTCCATTTCCCCTCCTCGAAATACCGCACCAGCGCCGTGATTCCCCGATGGACGCCGGTAACCGTGCGGTTGCGCTGGAACAGACCGTCCAGCTTGACGTTGTTCACCACCGAGGTGGCCCGGTAGACCAGGACCGCCCGGCTCGCGCCGGCGAGGACCCCGCCCGCCACCAGCGCGACGGCGACCACGCCGACTGACACCTTGTAACGCTTCTTGTCCCCGGTCACGCCGGAGCCACCCCCTCGAAGTCTTCGGGATCGTCGTCCGGCAGCTTCCAGGCGAGCCAGAGCGCCGGCAGCGACGTCCCGAAGACGAGTAACGCCGCCGTCATCGCGGCCAGCAGGGAACCGGCATCCGGTTGCCCGGCCGCGTAAAGCCCGTAACCGAGGTCCACCACCATCAGGAGGCAGATCCCTTGGAAGGCGCTGTAATGCGCCCTGTCACGCAAGAGCAGTTCCCGTTCGTCGAGGTCGCCCGCCGCGGAACCGGGTCTGCCGACGGCCTTGCGCAGGACCGCCGCGGTGCCGACGCAGAGAACCAGTCCCGGCCCCATCAGGCCGACGGCGAACCACAGCGTCGGTTCGCGGAGCAGGGCCGCCCCGGCGATCACGACGAAATGGCCGATCACGGCGGAGACGGCGAGGCGACGGCGGTCCGACCGCGTCCTGGTGACGGTCACGCGAGGCTCCCCTCGTCGAATTCGGTGAAGTCTTCGGGGTCATCGTCGGGCAGGGTCCAGCCGAGGATGACGCTGGAGAACGTGGTTCCGGTGACCAGCAGCGCGCAGCCCATCATCGCGCCGCGCGCGCCGCCGTCCTCGGTGCCGGAGATGATCAGCCCGTACACCACGGAGACGAACATCAGGGCGACCAGGATCTGGTAGCTGGCGAAGGTGACGCGGTGGCGCCATTCCCGCTCGCGCTCGTCGAGCCGGATCGAGAACCCGCCGCTCATCTTGCCGGTGAGGATCCGCAGGAGGTACTGGGCGAGACCGGCGATCGCCGCGCCACCGAACCAGGCCACGACGAAGTAGGTTTCGGGTTGCCGATGGAACAGTGCCGCGCCGGCGATCAGGATCAGGTCGCCGAGCAGCACGAACACGCTCAAGGTCCGGCGGCGCTTGCGGGTGCGCCAGGTCGGCAGCCGCCGGGCGCGTCTGCGTTCCACCTCCTCCCAGCGCTCCTGCTGTCGTTCCCAGTAGGCCGCGAGGACTCCTCGCTTCCCGCTCATGTTCCCCCCTCCCGGTAGACCTGAGTGGACAGTGGTGTGAACGGTTCCCGGCTGAACACGGCCTCGACCGGGAGGTCGAACACCGCGCAGATGCGGAACGCCAGGTCCAGACTCGGGTAGTGGTCCCCTCGTTCGAGCGCGCCGATGGTCTGTGGGTTGACCTCGACGGCCGCCGCGAGGGCGGCCCTGCTCAGTCCGCGCTCCGCCCGGAGCACCGGGAGCCGGTTGTAGATCGGCAGCTCTTTGCCGCGTCTGACCGGGCTCATAGAACATACTGTTGCAAAAACCCAACGACTCGTCAAGCTGGGGAACACCCGACCCGCATTTAGCGGCCTAAACGCGACCGCGGTGACCCACCCCCTACCCGCAGTTAGCGGGCTAAACGCGAGTGCGGCGGCGCACCCCGGCCCGCAGTTAGCGGGCTAAACGCGACCGCAGGGGCCCAGCCCGGCCCGCAGTTAGCGGGCTAAACGCGAGTGCGGTTGGTGGGCTGAGCGTGGGTCAGGTGAGGCCGGCGAGCGACTTGTCGACAAGTTCCTGGACGCGGGACCGGGCGGCCTCGGCGTCCGCAGCGACCAGGCCGAGCCGCGTCCGGCGCTCCAGAACGTCCTCGACGTCGAGAGCGCCTTCGTGCCGCACGGCCCAGACGACCTCGGCCGCGCTGATGTCGGTGTGCTCGGACACGGGCAGGCCCAGTTCCGGGTCGACCTCGCCGAGGGCCGCGATCCGGGGCGCCTCGGTGCCGTACTTCGCGACGAGCCGGGCCGGAGCCTCCACAGTGGACAGGCGACTCCGCGGTGCCGCGCCCAGCAGGGGAAGCCGGGACGTGGTCGAGGGCCCGGCGTGGAGCCCGGAGCGCTTCAACGCGGCGTCGACGGCGTCCTCGGCCATCTTCCGGTACGTCGTCAGCTTGCCGCCGACGACGGTGAGCACGCCGTCGGCGCCGGTCACCACCGCGTGCTTGCGCGAGAGATCCGCGCTGCGCCCGCCGTCGCCTTCGACCAGCGGCCGCAGCCCGGCGAACGAACCGGCGACGTCGGCGCGGGTCAGCGGACGGGTGAACGCCGTCGACGCCACTTCGAGCAGGAAGTCCACATCGGACTCCGGCACGGACGGCACCCGCGGGATCGGGCCGTCGATCGGTTCGTCGGTGACGCCGACGAAGACGTGGCCATCCGGTTGCGGCAGCAGGAAGACGAACCGGTTGTTCTCGCCGGGGACCGGTACGTTGACCGACGTCGCGCCGATCGCCGCCGCCCCCGAAGCCAGGATGAGATGGGAGCCCCGGGACGGCCGCAGCCGTACCGACTCCGCCAGTTCACCGGCCCAGACGCCGGTCGCGTTGATCACCTGACCGGCGTGGATCTCCACTTCCCGGCCGGTGAGCCTGTCCCTGGCCAGCACCGAACCGGCGTCGAGCCGCAGTGCTTCGACCCTCGTCAGGATCTTCGCGCCACGTGACGCCGCCGTGCGCGCCAGGCTCACCACGAGCCGCGCGTCGTCGGTCAGCGCGCCGTCGTAAGCCAGCAGCGCGCCGCGAAGGCCTTGGGGCGACAGGCCGGGGGCGAGCGCGAGCGCCTCCGCGGCCGGGATCGACCGCGGCCTCGGCAGCACCGACGCGGGGGTCCCGGCCGCGCGGCGGAGACCGTCGCCCGCGACCAGGCCGGTCATGATGAACGCCTGCTGGCCGCGGGAGGTCTTGCGGTACATGGGGAACAGCTGCGGGATCGCCCGGGTGAGATGCGGCGCGGTGCGGGTCATCAGTATCCCGCGCTCGACGGCGCTTTCGTGCGCCAGCGCCAGGTCGCCCTTGGCGAGGTAGCGAAGTCCGCCGTGGACCAGCTTGCTCGACCATCGCGACGTCCCGTACGCCAGGTCGTACGCCTCGATCAGGGCCACCGAGAGCCCGCGCGCGGCCGCGTCCAGCGCGATCCCCGCGCCGGTGACGCCGCCGCCGACCACCGCCAGGTCGACCCGCTCCCCGCCGTCCAGTGCCGCGAGTTCCCGCTCGCGGCGGCGGGCGTTGAGCGAGCCCGGCGTCACGGCCGGAGCGCCGCGTCGAGCACGTGGGCGAATTCCGCCATCAGGTCGCTCTCGTTCACGTCCGCGGTGGCGGGGCGCAGCGAGAACGCGAAGGACTGGATGAGCAGCAACAGGGTGCGCGCCTGCGACGGCAGGTCACCCTTGCGGATCGAACCGTCTTCGTGGCCGGACCGGAGCAGGTGCAGGATCACGCCCTCGGCGAAACGCTGGGTCTTGCCGAGCCGCTCGACGATGTAGGGCAGGACGAGTTCGGGATCGAGGTCCAGCAGCGTGCGGAACAGCGGGTCGCCCGAGAGCGCCGCGACGGCGGCCGTCGAACTGCGCACCAGCTGCTCGCGGAAGTGGGCCGGTTCGGCGCCCGGTTCGGCGGCGCCTTGCAGCAGCCCGCCGAACTCGCGGGTCATGAGGGTCGCGAGCACACTGCGGACGTCCGGGAACCGGCGGTAGACCGTCATCCGGCTGACCTTGGCGGTCCGCGCGATCTCCGCGAGCGTGGTGCGCCTCACGCCGACGGCGAGCACGCACTTCTTCGCCGCGTCGAGCAGAACGTCGTCGGACACGCGTGTCGAGGCCTGGCGGGATCGAGTGTCCGCCAGTGCCGAAACGCCTGTTTCCGCAGGTGAGTGACGTTTTACGTCCATATGTAACACTGTAGTCGTGACGGAGCCTATTGACCACCGGTTAAGACGATCCTGGACGCCTCAAGCCGGTGACGCGGCACACCTTCCGGCGAAGGCGCTGAGATGGCTCGTCCAGCGTATCGGCCCGTTGGCCCCGGTGGCACCGATAGCGCCGGATTCGGCCTCGTCCGTTCCCGAATCGGCGCTGGCGGAGCAGTCGAAACGAGACATCGAAGAAGTCGTCGGTACCGAACATGTCCTGCTGTCACCGGGGTCGAGGCTCGCCCGCGCGAGCGGTATGTCCTATCTGGACCTGATACGGCGCCGGGGCTTCGGTGATTTTCCGGTGCCGGACGCCGTCGTCCTGCCGGGAGATCCCGCCGAAGTCCAGTCGGTACTGGAAATCTGCGCGCGGCACGACGTCGGCGTCGTCCCGTTCGGCGGCGGGACGTCGGTGGTCGGCGGCGTTTCGGCGCTGCGCGGGGACAAGACCGCGGTGATCGCCCTCGACCTCGCCAGGCTCGGCGACCTGGTCTCCGTCGACCCCGTGTCCCGGATCGCGGTCCTTCAGGCGGGTGTCACCGGCCCGGCGGCCGATCGGCTGCTCGCCGCGCACGGCTTCACCCTCGGGCACGTGCCCCAGTCCTACGAACGCGCCACCATCGGCGGATACGCCGCGACCCGGTCCGCCGGGCAGGCCTCGTCGGGCTACGGCCGGTTCGAGGACATGGTCTCGGGTGTCCGGCTCGCCACCCCGCGCGGCGAATGGAAACTCGGCGTCGCGCCCGCGTCGGCCGCCGGACCCGACCTGCGGCAACTCGCCGTCGGCAGTGAGGGCGCGCTCGGCGTGATCACCGAGGTCGCCCTCCGGGTCCGCCCGGTGCCGGAAGTACGCCGGTACGAGGGTTACGTCCTCGACGGCTGGGAGAACGGCACCGCCGCCGTCCGCGAACTCGCCCAGCGGCACGCGCTCGCGGACGTCACACGACTGTCCGATGTGGACGAGACCGAGGTTTCACTGGCGCTCAACGACAGCTGGAAGACCAAGGCGCTGCGCCGGTACCTGAGGACGAGGGGGATCGCCAACCCCTGCCTGCTCATCGTCGGCTGGGAGGGCGCGACGAAACGCGAGGTCGCGCGGCGCCGTCAGGACACCACCCGGGTACTGGAGCCGTTCGGCGCCGTCCGGATCGGGCGGACCCTCGGTGAATCCTGGCGCCGTGGCCGGTTCTCCGGGCCGCGGCAGCGGGATGCCTTGCTGGACAACGGCGTCTGCGTCGAGACCCTGGAGACGGCCGCGTACTGGGGCGAGCTGAGCGACCTGCGGGACGCCGTGCGCGCCGCGCTCACCGCCACCCTCGGCCGGGCGATCATCATGTGCCACGTCTCGCACGCCTACGAAACGGGCGCGTCACTGTATTTCACCGTCCTCACCGCACGCGACGAGACCGATCCGATCGGACAGTGGCGGCGGGCCAAAGCTGCGGCGTCGGAGGCGATCACCGGGATCGGCACCATTTCGCACCACCACGCCGTCGGCGTCGACCACGCGCCCTATCTGGCCGCGGAGATCGGCGACATCGGCGTGGAGGTGTTGCGGGCGGCGAAGAAGGCCGTCGATCCGACGGGCATCCTCAATCCCGGGAAGCTTCTCTGACCAGCGTCCCGGCGTCGACCAGCGTGCAGTCCAGGCCGTGCGTCTCGGCGGGGATCCCCTGCAGGGCCGCCGCCCGGCGCTGTTCGAGATCGGCGACGCGGATATGCCTGCCGTCCACGAGGATCGGCAGGCGGATGTCCGCGGCGCCGACGTACGCCACCACGTCGTCGAGCACGGTGCCGTCGTCGAGCGTGATGGCGGGCGAGGTCAGCCGCACCAGGCGGTAGCGCCGGCCGTTGCCCTCGCAGTGGTCGAGGACGGCGAGCTGCTCGGGCGTCGCGAACCAGACGGCGTGCTCCTCGACGACGCCAGGGGCCGCGGCGAGGGTGGCGGGCCGCTGCCCGTCCCGGAACCGCAGCCCGGACGCCCAGACCGCGGCGAGGTCGGTGCAGCGCGCGTGGCAGACGACGACCGGGCCGGTCAGCCCCATGTTCTCCCGCAGCCAGGTGATCTTGGACGGGCAGGCATTCGAGCCGTAGGCGAGTACGGCCTGGCGTTCGCGCCAGCCCTCCGGCGCGGTGTCGAGGCTGTGGCCGGCGCCGTCGAAGTGGACGAACGAATGCCCGGGTCGCGCTCCCGGATACGGGTCGGCCGGGAAATCGGCGTCGGTGAAGAGTTTCACCACGTCACCACGCTGCGCAGGACATCCCCGTGACGCATGCGTTCGAAAGCCTTTTCGACGCCGTCGAGCGCGATCCGTTCGGTGACGAACTTGTCGAGCGGGAGCCTGCCCTGGAGGTAGAGGTCGATCAGCATCGGGAAATCGCGTGAGGGCAGGCAGTCGCCGTACCACGACGACTTGAGCGAGCCGCCGCGTGAGAAGAAGTCGATCAGCGGCAGGTCCAGCCGCATGTCCGGGGTCGGGACGCCGACGAGCACGACGGTGCCGGCCAGATCGCGGCCGTAGAACGCCTGCCGCCAGGTTTCCGGCCTGCCGACCGCGTCGATCACGACGTCCGCGCCGAAGGAATCGGTGAACTCCTGGATCGCCTCGACGACCTGGTCTTCGCCGAGCCCCTTGCTGTTCAGTGTGTGCGTCGCGCCGAACTCCTTGGCCCAGGCCAGTTTCCGGTCGTCGGTGTCGATGGCGACGATGGTCTTCGCGCCGGCCAGGTTCGCCCCGGCGATGGCCGCGTCACCGACACCGCCGCAGCCGATGACCGCGACGGTGTCGCCGCGCCCCACCGCACCGGTGTTGAGTGCCGCGCCGAGACCGGCCATCACCCCGCAGCCGAGCAGTCCGGCGACGGCGGGTTCGGCGGCGGGGTCGACTTTCGTGCACTGTCCACTGTGGACGAGTGTCTTCTCGAGGAAGGCGCCGACGCCGAGCGCGGGAGACAGGACCGTGCCGTCGGCGAGCGTCATCGACTGGGCGGCGTTGAACGTCGAGAAGCAGTACCACGGCCTGCCCCGGCGGCAGGCCCGGCAGGTGCCGCAGACCGCGCGCCAGTTCAGGATCACGTAGTCACCGGGTTCGAGGTCGGTGACGCCCTCGCCGACGGCCTCGACGAAGCCCGCCGCCTCGTGGCCGAGCAGGAACGGGAACTCGTCGTTGATCCCGCCCTCGCGGTAGTGCAGGTCGGTATGGCAGACACCGCACGCCTTGACCGAGACGACGGCCTCGCCGGGCCCGGGATCGGGCACCGTCACGGACTCCAGCGAGACCGGTTCACCCTTGGCGCGGGAAACGACGCCTTGGACCTCGTACGGCATGCCCACCTCCGAGTAGTCCATCCATGCCCCCGCCGCCGCCCTCAACGGACGCGCTGCGCGCGCGAGTCTGATTACGCGAAGCTTGCCACGGAATCGGCTCGGATCGCGACATCCGCTCGGGTGGGGAACGATTCAGTGTGGCGTGATGATGTACGCGATCCCGCCCGGGCCACCGGAAACGCCTCCGGTGGTGTTGTACCGCTTGGTGCGCTGCCAGATCGTTTCGAACTGGTGTCGCTTGTAGACATTTCGGACCCGGTCGTTGCTGCTCGCGGCCGGGTCGTTCGCGATCACGTCACCGTCCTTCGTGAAGCCGACGACGACCATGATGTGACCGGCGGTGCCGTATCCCGCGCCGTCGAGTTCCTCCGCCTTGAACGACTGCGACGTGATCACCGGAATGCCGCGGGCGATGTAGTTTTCGAGTTCGTTCAATGAGTGCAAACGGGTGATGTGCCCACGCAGTCCGAGTGACGCGGCGTACGCGGTGTTGAACGGCCAGTTGCCGGTTCCGTCGTAGGCGTAGTCGAACGTGTGGCGGGCGGCGTACGCGACGGTCGGATCGACGTAACCCTCCGGGATCCACGTCATGTCCTCGCGCTTGGGTCGTTTGCCCCAGTACTCGGCCACCATTTCGGTGGACGTCGGGCTGCACCAGTTCTCCCCGCCGCCGCCGTATTCGGGGAACTGTCCTTTGTGGAGGTTCTGGGCGTAGGCGGGCACCTTGAGTTCGATGCCGGTGGCGCGGCCCGGTTTCGTCGCCTTGACCTCGAACCGGTCCGGGACCAGCGACGTCATCGCGCCGACCGAGGTCACCGACGGCGTGGCGCGTGACCCGGCCTCGCGGTACAGGCTGATCCGCAGCTGATACGACCGGAGCGCGACGCCCGCCTTCATGACCAGCGTGTCAACGTCGACGGCCGCGTTGGCGTCGCTCTGGCCGTCGACGCTGGTGCGCTTGATGTCGCCGTCACCACTGGCCCAGCGGCCCATGACGTACCAGGTGGTTTCGGCGCCCGTCGCGGTGCGGCCCTTCGCCTCGATCTTGAGCCAGGTCTTGGCCGGCGTCCTCGCGTTCCACGACGCGACCAGTTGTGAGGCGTCGAAACCCTGCGTGTGACTGCTCGACGTCCATTGGCCGTATTCGTAGGTCTTCGTGGTGCCGAGCGTGGGTTCGGTGTGCTCGATGGTGCCGATCGGGCGGTCGATGCGCAGCGCGCCGTGGTCGAGGCCGAGCCCCTCCAGCCTGCCGTCGCGGAAACCGTGGTGACCGGCCCATTCGTGGTAGTCGATCGCTTCGTCGTCCGAGTGGCCAGGGCCCGCTTCCGCCGACTGTGCCGTCACCGCGCTCAGTGTCGCGATCGTCAGCAATGTCAGCAGCCCTCGTACGCGCATCACGACTCCATCCCTCGTGTCCACCCAGTAGGGAAGGGATTTTCGTCGCTCACGCACGCTATGTAAATACTCGCCCGCAAGACGTATGCGTTTCGTCCTCTGGATGCGGTAGTTGCGTGCGCAAGGACCGCATCCAGAGGACGAAACGCGGGATCAGGCGAGCGGGTGGGGCAGCAGGAGTTCCGTGTTCTGGTCCTGGGCGGTGCCGACGGCGCCCAGTGAGGCGTGGATGTCGTTGTACGAGAACTCCCGGTACAGCGACGCAAGCGCTTGCGCCGAGCTGTCCGAGTACGACACCTCATACGGCGCTTCGGCCTCGATCAGCGTCGTGAACAGGGACAACGTGCCGTCGGCGTTGTCGGCGACCTCGATGATCCGCGCGTGTTGCGGGAAGTCGATATGCGACGCCGTGTTGATCTCCCAGAAGCCCTGCTTCGCCGTCTTGCCGGGGTGCGGCGTGATCTTGTTGTGGTGCGTATGGCCGTTCACCCACGCCAGCACGTTCGGGAACCGGTTGAGCAGCGAGACGAACGTGTCGCCGTTGAGCCGCGGCTCCAGCGGATGCCGCGCGTCCGGCAGCACGTTGCCCATCGTTCCGCTGGTGTGGTGGCTGAACAGGATGAACAGCTCGTCCGTCACGTTCTGCGTGACCTTGCGCCCGAAGAAGTCGTAGTACGTCGAGCTATTGCGCTTGAGCGTGTTCTCCACCCAGGTGAACTGCCCGAGCCCGATCGATCCGTCGGCCAGCCCGGCCATCGTCGTGGTGTCGAGGCTGATGCCGATGACACCCGGCGCGATGCGGAAGGTGTAGTACACGTTCCGGCCGTCGGCGTTGTTGTCGCTGAACCCGTGGCCGACCGGACCGGGGCCGGTGTTGGCGGTGTCGAGGTGATGCCGCACGAACTCCGCGGTGCTGAACGGCCGCCGCCGCTCGTCCGGGGTGATCTCGCGGATCGTCCCCGACCCGCCGAACAGCTCCGTGATCGGCACGCCGGAGCCGGAGTCGATGGCGTTGGCGAGTTTCCGCGACGTCGTCTCGTCCTTGCCGATCACCTTGAACCGGCCGGTGTACCAGGCGTCCATCCCGGGCAGATCCGGGAGCGAGCCGACGATGCTGTCGTCGTGGTTGCCGAAGGTGCAGAACCACGGGACGTCGAGACCGGGCGAGGTGAACGTGCTCGACGCCGCGCCGAGCAGGCCGGGCAACTGCGGGAAGCCCTTCTTCGTGTACTCGTCGTCGAGCGTCTTTCCGGGGTTCCAGTAGTGCGCGGATCCGGAGGTCTGCACGCCTTCGTGCGTGTTCGGATCACCCGAGGCCGGGGTCACCGTGCCGCCGTTGAGCACCTTGAGGAACCACTCCAGCTCGATCAGCTCGTGGTTGTCGGTGTTGTCGCCGGTGGTCACCATGAAGTCGATCGCGCGGCCGGTGAACGGCCCGGTCTTCAGGCTGTTCACCCGTTCGACGAGCGCCGTCGTCGCGACCGGCCCGAGCGTCTCCTGGGGCCGGTGCGCCGAACCGATGAACGGGTGCAGGTACTCGAACCGCGCCGGGCTTTCCGCGTCGGTGAAGTGCAGGTCGGTGAACTGCGCGAACGACGCCATCCCGCGCCGCCGGTCGTCGCGGCCGGACTTCGGCGCGGCGAGGTCGCCCCGGACCACGAGCGGCCAGCCGGGACCCGCGGTCAGCCGGGTGTAGCCCGGACCGGCTTTCACCGGTGCCGCGGCGGATTCGAGCGTGGTGCCCGCGGTGCGCACCGCGCGGCCGGTGGTGAGCGCCAGCGCCCGGTCGAGCGCGTTGGCGGTCGGAGTGCACAGCAGCAGGCCGACGCCGACGGCGCCCGCCGCGGTGAAGGTGCGCCTGGAGACCGTGGAGCCTTCGGACATGGCGGTGCCCCTAGTCGTCGCGGGTGAGTGTCGCGGAAGGACGATGCCGGACGAGGTTAGCCGTGGGGTGAACGACAGAAAAGGGTAATGCGAAAATTTGTCACGTTCGGCCGAATACCAAAGATCCCCCATCCGGCTCGCTACGCTGGCCGCTTGGCGAGCGAGGAGGTGGCCCGGGTGGGTGCTTCGGTTTGGTCGGTCCGCGGCCGGTTCGACGGTGATCCGGAAGCGGCTCTGGAGGCGATGAAGGCACGGGCCTTCGCGGAGGGTGACTACCTCTGGGAAGAGGACGAAATCGGCCGCCCGGATACGCTCGAAGAGCTGTACGAAACGGAGAGCGTCCAGGAGTCCGGGACGCATTCGGTGCTCGACGTCCACGAGTTCATCAGCGCGACGGGCGAAGACGACTTCGGCACGATCCGGCCCTTGACCGACGCCGAGCTCCTCGCCGCCTTCGGTACCGAAGAGCCCTCCGTCGCCCTCTTCGACGAACTCGACAAGGCGGGACGGCTGCCGTACAACCGCCCGCGCTGGAGCGCGCACTGCGCGCTGCTCTACGAGGACGACGTCGCCGTCGACCTGGCGATCTGGGGCTATTCGGGGGACTGACCGTAGGCTCTGAGGGATGCGGATCGGCGAGCTGTCCAAGCGTACGGGCGTGAGTTCGCGCTCACTGCGGTACTACGAAGAGCAGGGCCTGCTGACCAGCTCGCGCTCCGACGCCGGGCAGCGTCACTATTCCGACGCCGCGGTCCAGCGCGTGTCGCTCATCCGGCAGCTGTTCGACGCGGGTATGTCCAGCCGGGTGATCGCGACCGTGCTGCCGTGTGTGGACATCCCCGGTGACCTGGGCGTCGCCGAGGAGACGTTCACGGCGATGACGCGTGAGCGCGACCGGATCGACGCCGACATCGCGCACCTGATCGAGACCCGGGCCGCGCTCGACGTGCTGATCGCGGCCAACAGCCGGCACCGGGCGAAGCTGTCCACGGCCCCGGAACCGGTGACCCGGTCGGCGTGATGCTGTGACCCGCACCTCTGCCGCTTGCCTCTTACACCGATGTCAGCGGTGAGGATGGCGACAGCGCCCGGAAGCACCGGGCCGGTCATCCGGGAGGCGGCGGAAAATGGGGCAGGCGTGGGGTTTCGGCAGATATGGCGGGCCCGAAGTGCAGGAGTTCTTCGATCGTCCCGATCCCGCCCCCGCCCGCGGCGAGGTGCTGATCCGGGTCACCGTGGCCGGCGTGAATCCGCTCGACCACGCGGTGCGCTCGGGTCTGGTCCCCGGGCTCGACGGCGGGCGTCCGTTCCCCCGCGTGCTGGGCATGGAGGCGGCCGGAATCGTTCTTGCCTTGGGCGAAAACGTCGACGGCCTCGAGGTGGGTGACGCCGTCTTCGGCTTCGCGCTCACCGGTGGCGGCACCTACGCCGAGACGACGGTGCTGTCCGCGCCGAACACCGCGCGCGTCCCGGCGGGTCTGTCCGCGACCGTGGCGGCGACGCTGCCGGTGGCCGGGACGACCGCGGTGGACGTACTCGACCAGCTCGGCCTCTCGGCCGGTGCCACGGTCCTGGTCAACGGGGTCGGGGGCGGGGTCGGCCTCGCCGTCGCCCGGCTGGCCGCCGGGCGCGGGCTGCGGGTGATCGGCACCGGGAGTGCCGCCAAGCGCGAGCACGCCGAGGCCATCGGGGTGCGGTTCATCGACTACACCGCCGAGGACGTCGTCGCCGCGGCACGCGAGCTGGTCCCGGACGGCTTCGACGGGATCGTCGATCTGGTCGGAGGCACCTCGCTGCGGACGGTCGCTCCGCTGGCCCGGGATCCCCGCAACGTCGTTGCCGTGGGTGACATGTCCGTGCCCGGTCTCGGTGGGCGTTTCGTCGAGCGCCGGCTCGACCGCGAGAACCTGGAGCGGTCCGCCCGGCTGGCCCTCGACGGAGTCCTCGCGCCCGTGATCACCGCGGTCCACCCGCTCTCCGACGCCCCGGCCGCGCTCGCCATCGTCGAGAACGGTCACACCTCGGGCAAGGTCGTCATCAAGGTGGCCTGAGAAGGGCTCACCCTGGGGTTCCGAGGGGGGCTGAAGGGCCCCTTCCCCTCATCTCACGCGGCGAAGGGCGCTTTCACCGCATGCGATGCGGGGAAAGCGCCCTTCAGCTCCGCCGTCACCCTCGAAGCCGGAGCCGGGCTTCGAGACCGCCGAGGATCACCTCGACGCCGAGTTCGAACAGATCCTCGCCATCCTGCTTCGCGAAAGCCGGGCCGAGTCTGTTCACGTGGGGAAAAGCCGCGAGTCGTGCGAGAAACCCTTCGTCCGGCTTCCGGGCGGGGAGCGATTCCACCGAAGCGAGCACGTGTGCCGTGAGCAGCCGCGAAATCCCCGCCGTGTCCGCCTCGGAGAACCCAGCCTCCAGCAGGATCCGCGCGGTCGTTTCGATGTGACCCAGCCGGTGCGGGCGGTGGCTGTTCTGGCCGGTGCTCGCGGTCAACGCCGCCCAGGCGTGCGGCGTGGTCATCGTGCCGTTCGAGGTGCACCGGACGGCGTTCGCCGAACACGGGTGGCCGGGTCTCCTGCCGTCGCTGGTCACCGACGGCGGCGCGGTGGTCCTGGCGATCGCGCTGATCGTCGCCTACGTCCGTTCGCGACGGCTCACGCGGACAGGCGACCCAGTTCGGCTTTGACGGCTTCGACCGCGGCCTTCGTCTCGGCGACCGGGTCGGCACCGTCACGGGCGATGCGGCCCAGCGCGTCGACGAGCGCGGTGTTCGCCGCCGGTGTCCACAGTGGACCTGCGGCGCGGCCGTTCTCCTTGACCAGCCGGGCGGCGTCGTTCGCCGGGGTGAGCTTGTCGAGCACGCTCAGCCGTGCGGGCAGATGAGGGCCGAACTTCGTGGCGAACTCCTGCTGGAAGTCGGTGCGTTCCAGCCACAACCACCGGACGAAGTCCTTGGCGGCGTTGGGATTCAGGCTCTTCGCGTTGACCATCGCGCTCAAGCAGCTGACCGGGACCGAAGGCGCGCCCGCCGCGTCGAGCCGAGGGAAGGCCAGGATGCCGAGATCGTCCTTCATCGTGTCCTGGATCTTCGGCAGGTTCCCCAGCCAGGTCCACTGCATCGCGACGAGTCCGTCGATGAACGGGATCGGATCCGCCCAGTCCGCCGGGGCGCCCAGCAGCAGCGAACCGTTGAGGTCACGGAGTTTCGCGAACGCCGTCGCGGCGCGCGGATCGTCGAAACCGACGGATTTGCCGTCCTTGACGTAGTCGAGGCCCGCGGCCCACAGCAACGGACCGGCGAGTGCCGCCGCTCCCGCGTCGTTGCCGGCGAACAGGCCTTTGACGCCGTCCTTGGACAGTTTCCGCGCCGCGTCGACGAGTTCGTCGAGCGTCTGCGGCGGCTGTACCCCGGCTTCCTGCAGGAAACTCTTGCGGTAGAAGAGAACCTGGGTGTCGAGCGCCTGCGGGATCCCGTACGTCTTGCCGTCGACGGTCTGCGCCGCGAGTACCGAGGGGGCGAAATCGCCGCGCACCGGCCCGAGGACGTCGTCGAGCGGGACGAGGAGGTTCTGCCGGACGCGGTCGAGGGTGACCTGCCCTTCGAAGACGTCCGGAACCGGGCCGGCTTGAAGCGCGGCACCGAGTTTCGCCTCGTAGTCGTCGGCATTCCACTGCACCGCGACCTTGGCCTTCTGATACGCGGCCGCGTACCGCGTGACGGCTTCCTGGACGCCGGGCTCGGGATACGGGTGGTACCACTGCGAGAGGTCCACCGGTTTCGGTTTCGGCCGGGTCGCGGCGGCGGAGTAGGCCGTGGAAGGCGGTGGTTTTCCCGATTGGACGGTGTTGGACCCGCAGGCGGAGAGCGCGGTCGCTCCCGCCAGCGCCAGGAACGCGCGCCTGCTTGTCTTACGCACCAATGAAACCCTTCGCCAAAGCCGTGAAGCGCATCTTGGGGGACAGCGTCCCTCAAGATGCGCTTCACGGAAGGGCAGGCGCGCGGGAGATTAACCCGTTAGAGCTGACTGATGTCGAGCTTGCCCGCGGCGTGGAATGCCCGCAGCCGCTTCTTGTCGAACTTGCCGACACTGGTCTTGGGGACTTCGTCCACAAAGGTCCAATTCTCCGGCAGCTGCCACTTCGCGACCTTGTCCGCCAGGAACTCGCGCAGTTCCTCGGCGGTGACGCTCTGGCCTTCCTTCACCACGACGGCCACCAGCGGGCGTTCGTCCCACTTCTCGTCGGGGATGCCGACGACGGCCGCTTCGGCCACCGCCGGATGCGCCATCACCTGGTTCTCCAGATCCACCGACGAGATCCATTCGCCGCCGGACTTGATGACGTCCTTCGCGCGGTCGGTCAGCGTGAGATAGCCGTCCGGGCTGATCTTGCCGACGTCGCCGGTGCGCAGCCAGCCGTCGTGGAACTTCTCCGGGTCGAGCTCGTCACCGGACGTACCGCTGTAGTACGACGCCGCGATCCACGGACCCTGTACCTCCAGTTCGCCGACGCTTTCGTTGTCCCACGGCAGTTCCTCGCCGTTGTCGCCGATCAGCCTGGCGCTGACGGACGCCGGGAACCGGCCCTGCGTGTAGCGGTACTCCCAGGCCTTCTCGCCGGTCGCGGCCGCCGGGGGACGCGCGACGCTGCCCAGCGGCGACGTCTCGGTCATGCCCCACGCGTGCAGGATCGGCACGTTGTAGCGGTCTTCGAACGCGTGCATCAGCGACGGCGGCGCGGCCGAACCGCCGACCACGACCTCCCGCAGATGCGAGATGTCCTGGGGGTTCGCGTCGAGGTGGGAGAGCAGGCCCTGCCAGATGGTGGGAACGGCGCCGGCGAAGGTCGGCTTCTCCGCGTCGAGCATCTGTGCGATGGGGGCGGGCTGGAGGAACCTGTCCGGCATCAGCAGCGAGGCGCCGACCATCATCGCCGCGTACGGCATGCCCCAGGCCATCGCGTGGAACATCGGGACGATGGCGAGCGCCTTGTCGTGCTGGGCCAGCCGCATGCTGTCGGACATGGTGACCTGCATCGAGTGCAGCCAGATCGACCGGTGGGAGTACGCGACGCCCTTCGGGTCACCCGTGGTGCCCGAGGTGTAACACATCGCGGCGGCCGACCGCTCGTCCACCTCGGGCCAGTCGAAGGTGTCCGGCTGCCCCGCCAGCAGCTCGCCGTAGGAGTGCACCTGGACGCCTTCGGGCGCCGGAAGGGTGGAGGGGTCGCCGTTGGCCACGATGACGTGACGCACGGTCTTCAGCTCGGACAGCTGCTTGGCCAGCAGCGGGACCAGCGTGCCGTCGACGATGACGACCTGGTCCTCGGCGTGGTTGGCGACGAAGACGAGCTGCTCCGGGAACAGCCGGATGTTCAGCGTGTGCAGCACCGCGCCCATGGCGGGGATCGCCAGGTAGGCGGCCATGTGCTCGGCGTTGTTCCACATGAACGTGCCGACGCGCTGGTCGCCGGTGATGCCCAGGCTGCGGAGCGCGTTCGCCAGTCGCGCGGCGTGCTTGCCGAGCTCACCGTAGGTCTCGCGCCGGGCTTCTGAACCGGTCCAGGTGATCACCTCGCTCTCGGAGTGCACCGTCGTGCCGTGGCGGAGCAGCCTGGCCAACGACAGCTGTCCGTCCTGCATCGTGCTCAACATCGCGTACTCCCGTGGTGCTCGTTCTCCGGTGAACTGGGACATTAGACCGGACCCAGTGACTTGGGCAGTAACGTCGAAGGCAACCGTTCGGTCACAGTGTCGCGCTAACGGGTGTTCGCCGGTTCGGGTCAAGATCGTCAATAATTCGTCTTTTTCTTACCGCCAAACGAAAAATGGCTAACAGTGCGAAGCCCTGGCATCGCTCATAAGGGTGATGAACACCATCGCAACGCCGCCCGAAAGGCGTGTTTCCGCAGGCTGGGGCGGGTTGCCCATGGCGTGGTCGAGGGGTAATAAGTGCGTGTCGGTTTCACGGCCACGGAACAGGTGGCGTTTACTGGGGCCGTGGTACAGAGACGGCTGGCCAGCGCTTGCGGCTGCAAGCACGGGTAAATGGCCGTCGGCCGCGAAAGCGGAGACCTGAGATGAAAGGACTACTACGTTGGCTCTGCCCACGTTGACTCCGGAGCAGCGCGCCGATGCCCTCGCCAAGGCGGCTGAGGCTCGCAAGGCGCGCTCCGAGCTGCTTGCGTCGATCAAGTCCGGCAAGGAGAGCATCGACAAGGTGCTCAAGCAGGCCAAGGAGAACAAGACCATCGGCAAGACGAAGGTCACGCAGCTGCTGAAGGCCGTGCCCGGCCTGGGCGCGGTCAAGGTCGCCGCCCTGCTGGAGCAGGCCGGGATCGACCCCGACCGGCGTGCCGCCGGCCTGGGCGAGCGGCAGCGCGAGGCCCTCCTCGAGGCGCTGAAGTAACGCTTCCGCCCAGGTCACACGGGCTGTCCAGGGGAAGGTGTCGCCCGAGTGGCTGTTGTCCGGGCAACACTTTCCCCTGGTCTCAGCCGGAGCCTGGGACGCTGGTGGGGTGACGACCAGTACCGCACCGGCGACCCCGGCAGACCTGGCCGCCCGCTATACGCGGGGCGACTTCCTCCTGGCCACGGCCCGGCACGCGCTCCTCGCGAGCGGTGCCGCGACCACCGTGACCGACACCGATCCGGCACGGCTGTCCCGGGCGCTACCGGGGCTGTTCGCCGACTCGGGTGTCCCGGTCGCGGTGGGTGTGCTGCCCTTCGACACCAGTGAGGGCACGGGCACGCCGGGTCATCTGGTCTTGCCCCGCGTGGTCCTTCGCGCCTCCTCCGACCATGCGGCCGTTCCGCCGCGCACCGCGCTTCCACGGCCGGTGAAGGTCACGCCGGTACCCGAGCCGGAGGCGCATCTGGCCGCCGTCCGCGCGGCCGTATCGGCGCTGAGCGACCGGGACCTGCGCAAGGTCGTGCTGGCCCGCGCGCTCGATCTCGACTTCGCCGAGGCCGTACCGGTCGACCACGTCGTCCGGAACCTGGCGAACGGGAACCCCCGCCACACCACCTACGCCGTGCAGTTGCCCGGCGGGCGCACGCTCGTCGGCGCCACCCCCGAACTCCTGGTGTCCCGTACCGGCGGCTCGGTCCTGTCCAGGCCGCATGCCGGGTCGATGCCCCGGTCGGCAGACCCGGCGATCGACAAGGCGAATGGTGAGACGCTGCTGGCGTCCGAAAAGGACCACGTCGAACACGCCGTGGTGGTGGAATCCGTCGTCGAAACCCTGCGGCCGTTCTGCCGCACGCTCGACGTCCGCGGCCCGGAGCTGGTCTCGACGCCGGCGATCTGGCATCTCTCGACGACCGTCACCGGTGAGCTGATCGATCAGGACGTCACCGCGCTGGACCTCGCCGCCGCGCTGCATCCGACGCCCGCGGTCTGCGGGACGCCGACCGCCGCGGCGCGCTCGCTGGTGGGGGAGCTCGAGCCGTTCGACCGCGCGTACTACGCGGGAGCCGTCGGATGGGTCGACGCGGCCGGAGACGGCGAATGGGCCGTCGGGATCCGGTGCGCGGAGATCGCCGACACCTCGATGCGGCTGTACGCCGGTGGTGGCATCGTGCCCGCGTCCGACCCCCGGACGGAGCTGGACGAGACGTCGGCGAAGTTCCGCACCCTGCTCGCCGCGATGGGCCTGGAGATCAGAGGGTCGTGAAGTCTTCGGTGACCGAGATTTCGTCGGACGTGAGCAGCGCGACGGCGGCCCGGTAGCCCTCGGCCGCCTTCAGGTCCACGAGCCGCGTCCGCGCCGGGTCCAGGGCCGCGTCGCCCGACGAGACCAGCCGCGCCGCCTCGTCGTGGCCGGAGAACGTGATGCTCTGCAGCGGGATCTTCAGTCCCTTCCCGGTCGCCTTCATGACGGCTTCCTTGCGCGTCCAGTACGTGAAGAACGCCGTCGTCCGCTGCTCGGCGAGCAGACCGGACACCGCCGCCTGCTCGGCCGGGCTCAGCGCGTACTCGATGAGCGAATCGTCGGCGCGCCTCGTGGCGGTCTCGACGTCGAGGCCGACCGGCGTGCCCGCGGTGGCCGCGACGCCGATGAGGTCGCCGGAATGCGAGATCGACAGCATCAGCGGCGCGCCGGGCACCCGAGGGCGGCCGTGCGGTTTCCCGCAGTCGTCGCAGGTCGCGTCGAAGCTTACCTCCTCGACGGCCAGGCCGAGCCGCTCGGCGGTGACGGTCTTCGCCAGCACCCGGCCGGTCAGGAACCGGCGTTTGTCGATGTCCTGGCGATAGGTGTCGTACCGGCCTTGCTCAAGCTCGTCGAGCAGGGCCAGGAACCGGGGTTCGGCGGGCAGGGGCGGGGACCAGCGGACCGCACATTCGATCACATCTACTTCTTACCCGATTCCGCATCGGCTTCACTCGAATGTTCGTCGAGCAGCGTCGTTTCGTCGAACGGCGACTCGCCGTTCAGGGTCCGGTCGAGCTGCTCGCGGTCGATCTCCTTGGTCCAGGTGCCGATGAGCACGGTCGCGACGGCGTTGCCCGCGAAGTTCGTCAGCGCGCGGGCCTCGGACATGAACCGGTCGATGCCGACGATGAACCCGACGCCGTCCACCAGCTCCGGCCGGTGCGAGGACAGCCCGCCCGCCAGCGTCGCGAGCCCGGCGCCGGTGACCCCGGCCGCGCCCTTCGACGCGATGATCATGAACACCAGCAGGGAGATCTGCTCGCCGATCGTCAGCGGTTTGTCGAGTGCGTCGGCGATGAAGATGGACGCCATCGTCAGGTAGATCGCGGTGCCGTCGAGGTTGAACGAGTACCCGGTCGGCACGGTGATCCCGACGACCGGTTTGGAGACGCCGGCGTGCTCCATCTTCGCGATCAGCCGCGGCAGCGCCGATTCCGACGACGACGTCGAGAGGATCAGCAGGAACTCGCGGCCGAGGTACTTCAGCAGCTTGAAGATGTTGACCCTGGCCAGCAGGCCGATGATCAGCCCGAGCACCACGAACACGAACAGCGCGCAGGTGATGTAGAAGCCGAGCATGATCACCGCGAGGCTCTGCAGCGCCTTCCAGCCGGTCTCACCGACGACGGCGGCGATCGCGCCGAACGCGCCGACCGGGGCCGCCCACATGATCATCGCCAGGATCCGGAACACGAGCCGCTGGATGTGCTCGATCCCGCGGCGGATCGGCTCGCCCTTCGTGCCCAGTTTCTGCAGCGCGAACCCGGCGAGCAGCGCGACCAGCAGCGTCTGCAGCACCTCGCCCTCGGTGAACGCCGAGACCAGGGTCTTCGGGATGATGCCGAGCAGGAACTCGACCGTGCCCTCGCTCTTGGCGATCTGGCCCTGGCCCTTCTGGGCGATCTCCGGGGTCAGGTGCAGGCCGGTGCCGGGCTGCAGGATGTTGCCGACGACCAGGCCGATGACCAGCGCGACCGTCGACATCACCAGGAAGTAGCCGATCGCGAGCCCGCCGACGCGGCCGACCTTCGCGGCCTTCGCCACCGAGCCGACGCCGAGCACGATCGTGCAGAAGATGATCGGCGAGATCATCATCTTGATCAGGTTCACGAAACCGGTGCCGAGCGGCTTCAGTTCCTTGCCGAGGGCGGGGAACAGGATGCCGACGGCGATGCCGAGCGCCACCGCCACGATGACGGCGATGTAGAGGTAATGGGTCCGGTCCCGCTTCGTCGCGGGTTCCTTCGTGCTCATGGGTGCCCTTCGACGAGATGAGAACAGGTTGCGAAAACTTATGACAGGTTCTCGGTGTTCGACAACCGAAGCGGTACCCTTGGCCTAAGCAAGCGCTTAGTAATGTCGAGGAGGAGCGGGCCGACCATGGATTTCTCTCTCAGCGTCGAGGAACGCGAAGTGCGCGACTGGGTCCGCACGTTCGTCCAGCGTGAGCTGATGCCGCGTGAGCAGGAGGTGCTCCGCCGCGAACGCGCCGGTGAGCCAGGGCTCACCTCCGACGAACTGCGCGAGCTGCAGCTGAAGGCCAAGGAGTCCGGGTTCTGGGGCGTGCAGACGCCAGAGGAGTACGGCGGCATGGGCCTGTCCGCGGTGATGACAGCGCTGCTGGAGGCCGAACTCGGCCGCACCTTCGTGCCGTTCCGCTTCGGCGGCAACGCGGACAACATCCTCTACTACGCCAACGACGAGCAGAAGGAGCGCTACCTGCTCCCGACGATCTCGGGCGAACGCAAGTCGTGCTTCGCGATCACCGAACCCGGCGCGGGCTCGGACGCCAAGGCCATCCGGACGTCGGCCCGCAAGGACGGCACCGATTGGGTGATCAACGGCGAGAAGACCTTCATCACCGGCGGTAACGAGGCCGACTTCGTGATGGTCTTCGCGATCACCGACCCGGAGAAGGGCGCGAACGGCGGCGTCACCTGCTTCCTGGTCGACCGCGACGCGGGCTGGAAGTCCGAGTACATCGACACCATGGGCGAATGGGGTCCGGCGTCGCTGGTCTTCGAGGACGTCCGCGTGCCCGAGACGCAGATCCTCGGCGAACTCGGCCACGGTTTCGACCTGGCCATGCAGTGGATCGGCGCCGGCCGCTACCTGCTGCCCGCCCGCGCGATCGGCTCCTGCGAGCGGCTGATCTCGATGGCCATCGAGCACGCCAACACCCGGGAGACGTTCGGGCAGAAGATCGCCGAGCGCCAGGCCATCCAGTGGATGATCGCGGATTCCGGCACCGAGCTGGAGGCGCTGCGCTGGCTGGTGCTGCACGCCGCCTGGCAGGTCGACCAGAAGCTGGACTCGCGGCACGCGCAGTCGATGGCGAAGCTCTACGGTGGGGTGAAGGCGAACGAGATCGTCGACCGCGTCCTGCAGATCCACGGCGGAATGGGCTACACACGGGAACTGCCGGTCGAGCGGTGGTATCGCGAACTGCGGCTGCTGCGGATCTACGAGGGCACCGACGAGATCCAGCGCCGGACCATCGCCCGCAACCTGCTGAAGGGGCACGTCAAGGTCGGCGGCACCTTGGGTTGAGCCTCCCTGAGCCGCCCGGATGCCATGAAAGGTCCTTTCCTTGCAAAATTTGCAAGGAAAGGACCTTTCATAGCGTCGGTCTCTCTAGCTCTCGTCCTCGTCGTCGTCCTTCTGGCTCCGCATCGCGATCGGGACCCCGGCCAGGTCCTCCTCATTGCAGAGAAGTTTCACGTCGTAATACGGCGAACCCTTGCGGTCGTCATAGTCGAGATGGACGGCCAGCACATCGACCGGTTCCCCGAGCCACTCCTGAGCCTGACGTAGCCATGTCGCGCACCGTTCGAGCGCCGTGGGCAGGTCGTCGTCGCGGAAGCCCACCGGGCGGTAGGGAACGTCCTGCACCTGATCACGGGGGTTCGAAGGCACCGGCAACGCCGGCGAGAGACCCGAGTCGTCCAGTTCGAGTTGGATCGTTTGCTCAGTCACCCTTCGAGCGTCCCCCAGACAAGCCGTCTGAGCAAGGCGTACGGACCTAAAGTCGCCGCTAAACGGGCACTCGCCACACTCCTGAGACCACTTCACGGCAGTTTTGCAGGTGAGCGGACCCCAGCGGACCGGCGCAGCCGAGCGCCCGCAACGCCAGTTCCGCGTAGTGCGAGGCCAGTTGGTCGAGGCCGAGCGGCCCGCGCGGCGAGTACCAGCGCGCGACCCCGCTGCACATCTCCACCAGCGCGAGCCGGGTGACCGAAGGCTGGTCGGTGTGGAAGACGCCCGCCGCGACACCGTCCTCGATGGCGTCCGCCCACAGCCGTTCGTAGGCGTCGCGCAGCGCCACCACCTCGGCCCTGGCCGCGGGGGTGAGCGCGTGGACCTCGTTGTCCACCACGCGGGTGTCATCCGGCTGGATGGCGTGCGCGAGGACGTGCAGTGCCACCAGGGATCCGAGCCGCGACACGGGATCGGCCAGCCCGGCGGTGGCCTGCTCGGCCGCGTCGAGCAGCCGCCGCAGTGACTCGTTCATGATGGCCACCAGCAGGTCCTCTTTGGTGCCCATGTAGTGGTACAGGCTGGCGGACGACAGTTCCGCCTCCTGGGCGAGGTCCCGGATGCCGGTGCCGTGGAAACCCTTGGTGGCGAACAGTTTCACCGCCGCCTGCCGGACTCTCTCCCGGGTGTTCACAGCCATGACCCGGTCGTCCTGTCCCACGACCCGGCTCGCGGGTCCGTGACCTTCTTCAGCTCGCCCTTGGCGACGCGTTCCGACGGTGTCATCGGCAGCTCCGCCGGGAACGCCCAGAACCGGGGAACCTTGAAGTAGGCCAGTTTCGTCAGGCAGAACTCCGCCAGCTCGGCCGGTTCGCACCGGTGCCCCTCGTTTTCGTCGAGGACGATGTACGCCTTGACCTCCTCGCCGCGGAGGTCGTCCGGCACCGCGACGACGGCGGCGAGCTTGACCGCCGGATGCAGCTGCAGGGCCCGTTCGACCTCGTCGGCGGAGATGTTCTCGCCGCTGCGGCGGATCATGTCCTTGGTGCGCCCCACGTAGTACACGCGGCCTTCGTCGTCCATTGTGGCCAGGTCGCCGGTGTGGAACCAGCCGCCGGAGAACGCGCGCGCGGTCGCTTCGGCGTCGTCGTGGTAGCCGTGCATCAGCCCGACCCCGCGGATCAGCAGCTCGCCGGTTTCGCCGCGTGGCAGCGGTTTCCCCTCCGCGTCGGCGATCATCACCTCGCGGGTGGGCGCCGGCCTGCCGAGGCAGCCGGTCCCGACCGTCTCCTCGTGATCCGCCGGGTACATCCGGATGTCACCGCCGGTCTCGGTCATCCCGAAGGCCTCGAACCACGGCGCGCCCCAGCGTGCTTCGAGGGTGGCGTGCAGGTCGCGCGGGATGGCCGACGCGCAGATCGCGCGGACCTGGTGCGCCTTGTCCAGCTCGCTTTCCGGCTGGCGCAGCAGAAGGGTGGGCATCAGGCCGAGGCAGTAGAACCAGGTGACGCCGTGTTCGCGGACCTTCTCCCAGAAGGTGGACGGGTGGAAGCGGTCGAGCACCACCAGGGTCGCGCCGCCCGCGAGCCCCAGCGCGACGTTCCACTGTGGATCGATGTAGTGGAACGGTTGCGCGGTCAGGATGACGTCGTCCGCGCCGACCGACGGGAAGTCCGTGGCCAGGCTGATCGCCAGTGTCGTCCAGTACCGGTTCGGCAGTACGCAGCCCTTGGGCGCGCCCGTGGTGCCCGAGGTGTACTGGATGTTGACCGGACGCTCGCCTTCGCTCGCGAAGACCGGGGCGCCGCCTGGAGGCGCGACGAGTTCGGCGGGCGTGAGCACGCGTTCCAGCGAGGTCTCCGGCGCGATCTTGGTCAGCAGCTCCAGGAACTCCTCCGCGGCGACGGCGAACCTGGCACCGGAATGCCGCAGCACGTGGGCGCCGTCGAACTCGCGGTACCCGGTGTTGACCGGGACGAGCACCCCGTCGATCTTGGCCAAGGCCAGCCACAGCAACGGGAATTCGGGCTGGTTGCGCAGCATCACCGCGACCCGGTCACCCGGTTCCACGCCGAGGTCGAGCAGCGCGCGGGCGAACTCCGTGCTGCGCGCGTCGACGTCGGCGAAGGTGAAGCTCTCCCCGGTGGAGTCGAGGATCCACGCCGTCTTGTCCGGCCAGAGCGCGGCAGCCCTCGTGGTCAGTCCCACGAGGGTCTCGATCCCGGCGAGAGAGGTCATGTCCGGCTCCGGAACGCTTCGGCCGAGGCGGCGACCTCGGCGGAGTGCTCGGTGATCAGCGCGTGGCTGACTTCGAGTTCGAGGGCGGCGTCGAGCGAGCTGTCGATGCCGGAATCGAGGGCGCGTTTGGCCATCGTGGCCGCGGCGGCCGGATGCGCGGCGATCCTGGCCGCCCAGTCGAGTGCGGTGTCCATCAGGTCGTCGACAGGCACGGCGGCGTTGACCAGGCCGAGTTCGTGCGCCCGGGTGCCGCTAACCCGTTCGCCCAGCAGCAGGAGTTCCTTGGCCTTCAGCGGTCCGACCAGCAACGGCAGCAGCCGCGACGCGGCGCCCGTGACGCTCAGCCCCAGCGAGACCTCGGGGAAGGCGAACACCGCGTCTTCGGCGGCGAGGATCAGGTCGCAGCCCATCGCGAACTCGGCGCCCGCGCCGATCGCGTAGCCGTGGACCGCGGCGATGACAGGCTGGCGGAGCCCGCGAAGGCGGCGTGTCACGTCCTGTAGCCGGTCGAGTCGCGGGCGTGAATCACCCTCGGGGGTGGGCTCTTTCAGGTCGTGCCCGGCGCAGAAAGCGCGCCCCCGGCCGGCCAGCACGACGGCGCGCGCGTCGGAGCGGGCGGCCGCGTCGAGGGCCTCCAGCAGGTCGTCGACCAGTTCGGCGACCACCGCGTTGAGCCGTTCGGGGCGATTCAGCCAGATCACAGCGATTCCGTCGTCGAGTGCGTAGTCCACGGTGCTCATGTCGCCGAGCCTAGACGAGACGATCGATCGATCGATAGGGTCGAAACCATGCGGGTCGACACGGTCTACGAGAACGCGCGATTCCTCACCGGAACGGAGGAATCCGCGGCGCTTGCCACCCTGAACGGGCGCATCGTCGCCCTCGGCGAGGACGCGGCCGCGCTTTCCGCGAAGCGGCGGGTGGACCTCGGCGGCTCCGTGGTGGTGCCCGGTTTCCACGACGCGCACAACCACATGGCCTGGTTCGGCATGTCCCTCGACGACGTCCCGCTTTCGGATTGCCGCAGCGTGGACGAGGTGTACGAGGCCGTCGCGCGGCGGGCGGCCGGGCTGCCGCCGGGCTCCTGGATCATCGGCAGCGGCTACGACCAGAACAAGCTCGAAGGCGGGCATCCGACGAGGTACGGCCTCGATCGCGCCGCCCCGGGCCTCTTGGTGCGGCTGAAGCACACGTCAGGGCATATGACCGTGGTCAACTCGGCGGTGCTGGAGCGGCTGGACCTGGCGAACGTGCCGGTGGGCGGTGACGTCGTCCGCGACGAGGACGGGTCGCCGACCGGGCTGCTGCGGGAACAGGCCCAGCTCATGCTGCGGCCGCTGACCTACCCGACGCCGGTCGAGCGGGTCGTCCGCGGGCTGGACAGGGCGAGTGAGCGCTACCTCGCCGAGGGGATCACGAGTGTCCAGGAGGCCGGGATCGGCGGGGGTCTCGTGGGGGAGACCCCGGCCGAACTCGCCGCGTACCAGCTGGCGCGCGATCGGGGCGTCCTGCGGGTGCGGAGCACGGTGATGGTCGCGGCGAGTGTGCTCCACGACCTGGACGCCGGAGCGGGCTTCGGGCTGGACCTGGGGATGCGGACCGGGTTCGGCGACGAATGGCTGCGGATCGGCGCGATGAAGCTGTTCGCCGACGGTTCGCTGATCGGCCGGACCTGCGCGATGCACGAGCCGTTCGCCGGGGAACCGGACAACGTCGGCTACTTCCAGGTGCCCGAGGACGAGATCGCGCGGACGATCGCCGCCGCGCACCGGGCGGGCTGGCAGATCGCGACGCACGCCATCGGCGACCGTGCGATCACGGTCGTTCTCGACGCCTACGAAGCCGCGCTGAAGGCGCATCCGCGGCCCGATCACCGGCACCGCATCGAGCATTGCGCGGTGCTGCGGCCCGAGGAGCTGAAGCGGCTGGCCTCGCTGGGGTTGATCGCCTCACCGCAGGGCCGGTTCGTCAACGAGATCGGCGACGGGATGCGGGCCGCGCTCGGTCCCGGGCGCGAGCCGTGGTGCTACCGGCTCAAGAGCCTGCTCGACGCGGGATGCGTGCTCCCCGCCAGCTCGGACCGCCCGGTCGTCGAGGGCGCGCCGCTGCTGGCGCTGGCCGACATGGTGCGGCGGAAGACCGCGTCCGGGGTCGTGCTGGGTCCCGATGAGCGGCTCACTCCCGCCGAAGCCTTGCGCGCGTACACCTACGGATCCGCGTACGCCGCTTTCGCCGAGAAGGATCTGGGCACGCTGGAGCCCGGCAAGCTCGCGGACTTCGCGGTCCTCTCGGCCGATCCGACCGACGAGTCCACTTTGGATTCGATCCACGTCGTCGCCACCGCCGTCGGCGGCGACATCGTCTACGAACGGAGCTGAAACGGGATGCCGGTACGGGACGCGGTCGCCGACGACATCGAAGAGATCTGCGCGCTCATCGAGGAGCACGCCGTCTACGAGGACAAACACGATCTGAAACTCGACCGCCAGGAGATGGCCGGGTTCCTCTTCGGGCCCGATCCGAAGGCATGGGTGCTGCTCGCCACCCCGCCGGACGAGCCGGGCACGGTCGCGGGCTTCGCCTTCTGCAGCTGGAACTTCTCGACCTGGGAGGCCAGGCCGGGGATCTGGCTCGACGACCTCTTCGTCCGTCCGGAGCATCGCCGCTTCGGCCTCGGGGGTGAGCTGCTGAACGAGCTGAGCGCCCGCACGCCGGGCCGGGTCGAATGGGACATGCAGGAGGGCAACGAGAAGGGCGAGGCGTTCTACGCCCAGCTCGGCGCCGAGCCCGTCCCCGGCTGGATCCGGTACCGCTGGCGGCCGCACGCGGGGTGAGCCGCTGAGGAGCGGCAAGCCGTAAACTCCAGGGTATGGGTGAAGGGGCAAGCCGCAGGTCGTCGTCCGTTGAGGACTACGTCCGGGTGATCTACGGGCTGGTGGAACGCGGTGAGGCCGTCACCAACACGTCGCTGGCCGGGCGGCTGGAGGTCAGCCCGTCGTCGGCCTCCGGCATGGTCACCAAGCTGTCCCAGCTGGGGCTGGTCGCGCACGTCCCGTACCGCGGGATCGAGCTCACCACCGAGGGCAGGCAGCTCGCCCGCTCGGTGCTCCGCCGCCACCGGCTGATCGAGACCTACCTGGTGTCCGAACTCGGCTACACCTGGGACGAGGTGCACGCCGAGGCCGACGCGCTCGAGCACGCGGTGTCGGACAGGCTCGTCGAGCGGATCGCGGCGAAGCTCGGCAACCCGGTGCGCGACCCGCACGGCGACCCCATCCCCGCCCCCGACGGCAGCGTCGAGGAGCTGCCGATGCGCATCCTCGACGACCTCCCGCCCGGCGCGGTCGGCGAGATCGTCCGCGTCTGGGACACCGATCCGGAACTCCTGCGCTACCTCACCGAGCACGCCATCGGCCTCGGCGAGCGGATCGAGGTCGTCGAGCGCCAGCCGTTCGGCGGTCCGATGGTGGTCAAGGTCGGTTCGCCGCCGGACGCGGCGACGCACGCCATCGGCAAGGAGATCGCGCAGGCGCTGTCGGTCGAGCTTCGCTGAACCGGGTCATGTGTCCACTGTGGACACATTTCGGACGGCTCGCGCGGTGGGAATTTTCCCTACGTCCCTGCATAATTCGGTCCCGGCATGTCACCCGCATGCCGGGCGGATAGGTGATCCAAGACCCTTCCGATCATGTGATCGCGCGCCTAGGCTGCGCTATTCCGGGTGGCTAGCGAGCGTACGAAGGCGAGACGATGACCGGTCAGCGGACACACACCATCGACCGGGGGGTGGCGGAAGGGCGTGAACTCAGACGGCTGCTGGAGAGCGGGCCGTTCGCGGACGCCCTCAGGGCGGCGATCAGGGCGAGGGGTCTCGGTCTCGACCGGATCCGGTACCGGCTGCGCGGGCGGGGGTGCTCGATCAGCCTCGCGACACTGAGCCATTGGCAGTCCGGGCGCTGCCGTCCCGAACGGCCGGAGTCGTTGCTGGTGCTCAAGAATCTCGAGGACATCCTCGGCGTACCGCCGGAGTCCCTGTCGCGGCTGCTGGGACCGCCGCGCGGGCGGGCCGCCCGGTGTACGGTGCCCGGCGAAGGCCTGGTGATGCAGCGGGGCCGCGAGACCGGGACGTGAAGGAGATGCGGTGCGGGCGGTCGTCTTCGAGGAGTTCGGGGTGCTGCCCGAGGTACGCGAGGTGCCGGATCCGTCCGTGACCCCTGGCGGGGTGGTGATCGCGGTCGACGCGACCGGGGTGTGCCGCAGCGACTGGCACTCCTGGCAGGGGCACGACACGTCGGTGAAGCTGCCGCACGTCGCCGGGCACGAACTCGCCGGCCGGATCGCGTCGCTCGGCGAGGGCGTCCGCGGCTGGTCGGTGGGGGACCGGGTGACCGTGCCGTTCGTCTGCGCCTGCGGCACCTGCGCCCAGTGCGCGGCCGGTGACCAGCAGATCTGCGACCGCGAATTCCAGCCGGGCGCGACCCACTGGGGTTCGTTCGCGGAGTACGTCGCCATCGAGAACGCCGAGGTCAACCTCGTGGCGCTGCCGGACTCGATGTCGGCGGCCGAGGCGGCCGCGCTGGGCTGCCGGTTCGGGACGGCGTTCCGGGCGGTGCTCCGCCAAGGCGGCGTCCGGCCGGGCCAGTGGGTCGCGGTCTACGGCTGTGGCGGGGTCGGCGTTTCGGCGATCCTGCTGGCCGTCGCGGCGGGAGCGTCGGTCGTCGCCGTCGATCCGTCTCCCCAGGCCAGGGCGCTGGCCTCGCGGATGGGCGCGGCCGTGACCGTGGACGCGTCGGCGTTCGAAGGCCACGAAGCCGTTGCCGAGATGCTGCGGGTGGTGGAGACCGCCGGGATCGATCTCGCCGGGATGATCGGCAAGCGGGTCGGCCTCGACGACGTCCCGGCGGTGCTGGCGCGGATGAACGATCCGGTACCGGCCCAAGCCGGGGTGACCGTCGTGGAGATCGGTGATTCCCCGTAATCGGGTGTACGCAAAATCGTCAACCGGCCGATCGGAGTAGTCCGAAAGGTGGTTTCCTCGCGAATCTTGTGCCACGGTCAGTGACGTGACACTCAAGGCGGCCCCGTCCCACACCTCGCTGATCAGGCGGGTACTGGCGTGGTTCTCGGCGGCCGGTGTCATGGTGCGGGGACACCGGATGATCGGCGCACGCCCTGGCAGACTCGACGTGTGGACGCGCTGATCCCCCGACCCCGGGCCGAAATCGCTCCCGGTGCCGTGCACATCCCCGACTGGCTCGATTTCGACGAGCAACGACATCTGGTCGAAGCCTGCCGCGGCTGGCGTGGCTACCGGCGGACGCGGCTGCCGAACGGTGGCGTGATGTCCGTGCGGACGGTCTGCCTCGGCTGGCACTGGCACCCGTACCGGTATTCGCGGGTGACCGACGACGGCTCCCCGGTGTTGCCGTTCCCTTCGTGGCTGGGCGATCTCGGGCGGCGGGCGGTTTCCGCCGCTTACGGTCCGTCGTCGTACGAGCCGGACACGGCGCTGGTGAACTTCTACGACTCCGCCGCGAAGATGGGGATGCATCAGGACAAGGACGAGGCGTCGCTGGAGCCCGTCGTCTCGTTGAGCCTGGGGGACGCGTGCGTCTTCCGGTTCGGGAACACGTCCGATCGCGGGCGGCCCTACACCGACGTCGATCTGCGGTCGGGGGATCTGTTCGTGTTCGGCGGGGAGTCGCGGCTGGCCTTCCACGGCGTGCCGCGGGTACTGCCCGGGACCGCCGACCCGGCGCTGGGGCTGACGGGCCGGCTGAACCTCACTTTGCGGGTCTCCGGCCTCGTGAGTGGTAATGACGGTTAGAACCGTCATTACCACTCACGAGTACCTGAAGCGCACCCGTTGGCCTGGCCGGATCTGGGCGGCCAGGTCCAGGTCCGCCTCGTCGACCACGGCGAGCACCGGATAGCCCCCGGTCACCGGATGGTCGGCCAGGAACAGGATCGGCTGCCCCGAAGGCGGAATCTGCAACGCGCCCGGCACCGCGGCCTCGGGAGGCAGCTCGCCCTCGCGCGCCCGCGCCAGCTCGGGACCTTCGAGCCGTACGCCGACCCGGTCGACGTCAGCCGTGGCGGTGAACGGCGAAGAGACCAAAGTGGACAGTGTGCCGGGGACGAACCACGAGACCCGTGGCCCCGGAGTCACCCGCAGGACCGGCTCGTCCGGCAGCGCGGCACGGGGAGCGAGGTCGACCCCGGGATGGTCGAGCACCCGGTGGCCCACCGGCAGGGTCATCCCCGCCGAAAGGGCGGGCGGGCCGAGCTTGCCGAGGGTGTCGGTCGCGCGGGCGCCCAGCACCGCGGGGACGGCTATGCCGCCGCGCACGGCGACGTAGCACCGCAAACCCCGGGCGGCCATGCCGAGAACCAGTTCGTCGCCGGGGCCGACTGCGATCGGCGAGCAAGGCCCGGCGGCCCGCCCGCTCACCGTGATCGAGCAGGGCGCACCGGTGACGGCGACCGTCGCGGGCGCGGAGAACCTCAGTACGAGACCGCCCAACACCACTTCCAGGGCCGCGTGCCCCTCGGGGTTCCCGACCAGCCGGTTGGCCAGCCGCAGCGAACCGCGGTCGGCGGCGCCGGACCGGCCGACGCCGATCGCGGCCAGCCCCGGCCGTCCGAGATCCTGCACGGTGGCGAAAACCCCGGGGTGGACGACTTCGATCTTCGCCGTCATGAAGTGAACCGGATCCGGGTACCCGGCGTGAGCAGGTTCGGCGGCTCCCGTTCGACGTCCCACACCGGCAGCGTCGTCCGCCCGATCAGCCGCCAGCCACCGGGCGACGAATGCGGGTACACCGCCGTGTACTCGCCCGCGATCGCGACCGAACCGGCGGGCACCCGCGTGCGCGGGCTCGACCGGCGTGGCAGGTGCAGTGCCGGGTCGAGTCCGGTCAGGTAGGCGAAACCCGGTGCGAAACCGCAGAAGGCCGAGACGTAGACGCCGTCTTCGTGCCGCCGGACGACCGCTTCGGCCGACATGCCCGCGGCGGCCGCGACTTCGGCGAGGTCCGGGCCGTCATAGCGCACCGGCACGACGATCTCGGCGGCTTCGCGGGGTGAAACGTCCACAGTGGACCTATCGAGGATCGCGCCCGCGAGCCTGTCGTGGTGCGTCCGGCCAGGATCGAACCGGACGAGCAGGGTCCGCGCGGCCGGGACGAGTTCGACGACGCCGTCCGGCGGATCCTGCTCCAGTGACGCGTGCAGCCCGAGCACCTCCGACGGATCGTCGAAGTCGACCATGGCGGCACGCGCCCCATAGGGCAGTACTCGCATCACGCGGCCTCGAGGAACGATCCGATGTGGACACCCGACGCGCCTAGTCCCGCGCGGATCCGGCGCGCCAGCTCGACGGCGCCCGGGGTGTCGCCGTGCACGCACAGCGAATGCGGTTCGAGCTTCAGCTCGGTCCCGTCGTCCGCGACGACCTTGCCGGTGGTCGCCATCGCGACCGCGCGGTCGGCCACCTCGTCGGCGTCGTGGAGGACTGCGCCCGGCAGTTTCCGTGACACCAGAAAACCTTCCGACGTGTAGGCGCGGTCGGCGAAGGCCTCGGCGTACGCGGGGAACCCGGCCTTTTCGGCCTGCTTGGCCATTTCCGAGTTCGGCGGGCACAACAGCGCGAGAGCGGGATAGAAGCGCCGGATGCCTTCGACCACCGCGGCCGCCTGTTCCGGATCCACGGAAGCGGTGTTGTACAAGGCCCCGTGCGGTTTCACGTACCGCACCCGCGTCCCGGCCGCCCGCGCGAAGGCGTCGAGCGCTCCGATCTGGTAAAGCACGTCGTCGGCCAGGTCGGCGGGGGCGACGTCCATCGCCCGCCGCCCGAATCCGGCCAGATCCCGGTAGGCGACGTGGGCACCGATGACGACACCGCGTGCCGCCGCGCGTTCGCAGACGCGCCGCATCACCGACGGGTCGCCGGCGTGGAAGCCGCACGCGACGTTCGCGCTGGTGACGATGTCGAGCATGGCGTCGTCGTCGCCCATCTTCCAGGCGCCGAAACCCTCGCCCAGGTCACTGTTGAGGTCGATACGGCTGAGATCCATCAGGCCACCCTGAACTCACTGTCGAGCTTGTCGGTCACGAACATGTAGCCCGGCGCGTGCGTGATCGCGAACGGCGGCCGCGAGGCCATCAGTGCCGCTTGCGGGGTCACGCCGCACGCCCAGAACACCGGTACGTCACCGGGTTCGGCGTCGACCGGATCCCCGAAATCGGGGCGGGCGAGATCGGTGATGCCGAGTGCGGCGGGGTCGCCGATGTGCACGGGCGCACCGTGCACGGCCGGCATCCCGCGGGTGATCCGCACGGCGTCGTCGACGCGGTCTTCGGGGATCTGCCGCATGGAGACCACCATCGGCCCGTGCAGCCGTCCCGCCGGGACGCATTCGCGGTTCGTCACGTACATCGCCACGTTCCGGCCCTGGTCGACGTGTCGCAGCGGGATCCCCTCGGCGGCCAGCGCCGATTCGAACGTGAAGCTGCAGCCGATCGAGAACGCGACCATGTCGCTGCGCCACAGTCCGCTCGCGTCCGAGATCTCCCCGGACAGCGCGCCGTTCTGCCAGACGCGGTAGCGCGGCAGGTCGGTGCGCAGGTCCGCGTCGGGCGCCAGCCGGGTCGACGGGTCACCCGGATCGCTGACGTCGAGCACCGGGCAGGGCTGCGGATTGCGCTGGCAGAACAGCAGGACGTCGTACGCCCAGTCCTCGGGGACGGCGATCAGGTTGGTCTGGGTGAACCCGTTCGCCCAGCCGGTGGTCGGGCGGGCCGTTCCCGCGCGGAACAGGGCGCGGGCCTCGCGCGGGGTCATCGTCGCCGGTTCGTCGAAGGTGGTCATCGCGGTGCCTCCTCGTCCGATTGTGGTCACAGAAGTTCGCGGCCGCGAGTCTCGGGCAGGCCGAGCAGGGCCAGTACGGCGATGCCGTAGCCGACCGCGCCGAACACCATCGCGCCGCCCGCGCCGAGGAAACCGACCACGGCGGGGAAGGTCGCGCCGATGGCCCGGCCGAGGTTGTAGGTGAAGCCCTGCCCGGTCCCGCGCAGCGCCGACGGGTACAGCTCGGCGAGGAACGCGCCGAACCCGCTGAAGATCGCGGACATCGAGAACCCGAGCGGGAAGCCGAGGAACAGCACGAGCGTGTTCGCGCCGGCCGGGATCTGCGTGTAGGCGATGATGAGACCCGCCGACAACACGGAGAACAGCAGGAAGGTCTTCTTGCGGCCCAGGAGATCCGTGAGGTAGCCGCCGGTGACGTAGCCGATGAAGGCGCCGGAGATCAGGAACGCCAGATAGCCGCCGGTCCCGATGACGGTGAGGCCGCGGGTGGTCTTGAGGTAGCTCGGCAGCCACGTCGCGAGCGTGTAGTAACCGCCCTGGACGCCGGTGGCGAGCAGCGCCGCGAAGAACGTCGTGCGCAGCAGGTCCGGTTTGAAGATGCCCGCCAGTGAACCGCGTTCCTTCTTCGTGGCGCGGGCCGCTTCCGCGACGGGCGCGTCCTGGACGTTGCGGCGGACCCACAGCACCAGGAGGGCGGGGATGACGCCGGTCCAGAACATGACGCGCCAGGCGATGTCCGGGCTCCAGATGCTGAAGACGACGGTGTAGACGACGACCGACAGTGCCCAGCCGACCGCCCAGGCGCTTTGCACGAAGGCGACTGTGCGGCCGCGATATTTCGCCTGCGAGTACTCGGCCACGAGCGCGGCACCGGCGGCCCACTCGCCGCCGAAACCGAGACCCTGCAGGGCGCGGAAGATCAGAAGCGTCTCGAAGTTCGGCGCGAACCCGCAGAGCACGGTGAAGATCGTGTACATCGCGATGGTGATCTGGAGGGTGCGGACGCGGCCGATGCGGTCGGCGAGGACACCCGCGCCGATGCCGCCGATCGCCGACACCACCAGCGTCGTCGTGCCGAGCAGGCCGGCTTCGCCGCCGGAGAGGCCGTAGTAGGCGGTGATCGCGGCCAGGCCCAGCGGCAGTGTCTGGTAGTCGAACGAGTCGAGCCCGTAGCCGCCGAACGCGCCGACGAAGGCCCGGCGGCCTCGCGAACCGAGCGTGCGGAACCAGGCGAAGGGGCGTGTGTCTTCGGTAGTGGCTGTCGCGTCCATCGGCACCTCCAGAGGTGAAGCTCATCGTGGCACGGGTCACATGGAGAGCCACTGTAGGTATTGTTCAACAATTCCACAAGAGGATCCTTGGCTGGACCTCTTGTCGGTAGGTAGGATCGGTCACGTGACGATCGCGGAGGGTGGTCCTGCATCGGTGCAAGGACTCGAAGCGGATCGCGGCATGATCAGCCGCACCAGCACCGCCGAGCGGGTCGCGGGCGTCCTGCGCACGCGGATCGCGGAAGGGTTCTTCCTGCCGGGGGTGCGGCTTTCGGAGCACGACATCGGCTCGGCGCTCGGCGTCTCGCGGAACACGCTGCGTGAGGCGTTCCGGCTGCTGACGCACGAGCGGCTGCTGACCCATGAGCTCAACCGCGGCGTCTTCGTGCGGGTGCTGTCCGTCGAGGACGTCGTCGATCTCTACAAGGTGCGCAAGGTCGTCGAGTGCTCGGCTGTCCGAGGGGTGACGGAGAAGCCGCCGACGTTCGCGAAGCTCGCGCGCACGGTCGAGGACGGCAAGCTCGCCGAGCGGAGTGAGCGCTGGCAGGATCTCGGCACCGCGAACATCCGGTTCCACGCGGTGATCGCGGAACTCGGTGGCAGTGAACGGATCGACGAGCTGATGCGCGGCATCTTCGCCGAGCTGCGGCTGGTGTTCCACATGATGGCCGACCCGCGGCGCTTCCACGAGCCGTACCTCAAGCGCAACGCGGAGATCCTCGAACGTATCGAGGCGGGCGACGGCTCCGGCGCCGAGACGCTTCTCGCGCAGTACCTCGCCGACGCCGAAGCCCAGCTCGTCGAGGCCTACGCCGAACGCGCCCAGCACCCCTGATCGCGTTTAGCCCCCTGATCGCGCCCAGCGCCCCTGATCGCGTTTAGCCCGCTAACTGCGCCCGCTCGCACCCCGCCCCGCCGCATCCAGAGGACTAAACGCGGTGGGGTGGGGTGAGAGCTGCCGCATTTAGTCCTCTGGATGCGGTGGGGGCGACGGTGGTGGTCGCGGTTAGTCGGCTAAGTGCGGCGGGGTCAGGGGGTTGTCCACTTTTGGTTCGCGGTGCCGGAGCAGGTCCAGAGCTGGAGTCTCGTCCCGTTCGCGGAGCTGTTGCCGGTGGCGTCGAGGCACTTGTTCGCCTGCGGGTTCACGATGTCCCTGGCGCCACTGATCGCCCATCGCTGCGCGCCGGAACCGTTGCAGTCCCAGAGTTGTACGGGCGCGCCGTCCGCGGTCGACCCGCCGGAGACGTCCATGCACTTGCCCAGCGCGCGGAGCGTGCCGTCGCCGCCGACGGTCCAGTTCTGCGCCGCGTTGCCGTTGCAGTCGGTGATCTGGATGGGCGTGCCGTTGGCGGTGTTCGCCCCCGCGACGTCGACGCATTTGCCGCCGATTCCGGTGATCCGGCCGGTGTTGCCCGCCGTGCCGCTGGAGGTGACGTGCACGTAGTCGACGACGAGGCGCTGCGGGAAGACGGTGCTGGAGTTCGGGTCACCCGGCCAGTAACCACCGACGGCGAGGTTCAGGATCAGGTAGAAGGGATGGTCGAAGACCCAGCGATTGCCGTTGAGATCGGCCGGCGTGCGGGTCTGGTAAAGGTTCCCGTCCACGTACCACTTGATCTGGTTCGGCGCCCAGTCGACGGCGTAGGTGTGGAAGTCGTCGGAGAAGTTCGGGCCGTTGTAGGCCGCGCCGATACCGCCCGCCCCGGAGTACCCGGGGCCGTGAAGGGTGCCGTGCACCGTGTTCGGCTCGAAGCCGACGTTCTCCATGATGTCGATCTCGCCGCTGTTGGGCCAGCCGACGCTGCCGATGTCGGCGCCGAGCATCCAGAACGCGGGCCACATCCCTTGCCCGCGCGGCAGTTTCATCCGCGCTTCGAACCGGCCGTACGTCTGGGTGAACTGGCCCTGGGTGGCCAGCCGGGCCGAGGTGTACTCGCACCGGCCGTACCAGCAGTTGTAGTTGCCGGGGTTCTCCTTCTTCGCGGTGATGACCAGGTTGCCCTGTCCGTCGAGCGCCGCGTTGTTCGTGCCGGACGTGTACCACTGCCGCTCGTGGTTGTTCACGTTGTCACCGGTCTCGAAATGCCATTTCGAGGTGTCGATCCCGGCGCCGGCGGGACCGTTGAAGTCGTCGGTGAAGGTGGCCGCCAGGACCGCCGCCTCCGAGGCCGGGGCCTGGGCGGTGGCGGGGAGCGAGCCGAGCAGGACGCCGGCGGCGAGGAGTGCCGCCGTTCGTTGGACGACGTGGCGCAAGCGGGGTGAGATGGACATCGTTGTCGCCTCTCTGACCGTTGGGGACCCCGCGCGGCAGGACACGCGGGAGAACGGAAAGCGCGTGGCAGAACTACTTTGTTGTGCCTGACAACAAAGTATGCATGGTCTCTACCACTGCGACAAGACGTCGGGGCCGGTAATTTTCCACCTCGAATTAAGGCGGGGCTGAAGGGCGCTTTCCCCGCATGCGACGCGGGGAAAGCGCCCTTCACCGCGTGAGATGCGGGGAAAGCGTCCTTCAGGCGGCCGTGCCGCGCTTCGACCCGGCCGTCCGCGGGTCCGCGCCCTGCTCCAGCAGAGCGGCGACCGGAAGGGTGGCGGCTCCTATGGCGACGGCGTCCGGTCCGAGCCTGCCGAGTTCGATCTCGGTCTGGTCGAACACGTGCTTGAGCGCGTGCTCGCCCGCCGCGCGCCGGATCTCGGGCAGGTGGTCCTCGCCGAGCGCGAGTCCGGCCCAGCCGCCCAGCACGATCCGCTCCGGGTTGAACAGGTTGATCAGGTTGCCGATCCCCGCGCCGAGGTAACCCGCCGTCTCCTCCAGCACCTTGGCGGCGGCCTTGGACTTGCCCGCCGACTCCAGCAAGGCGGCGAACTGCGACTGCTCGTCCTCGCCCGCAGCGGCTTTTCCGCCCCGTGCCTTGCGATAACGCGCGAGGACGCCCTCCGCGCCGACGTAGGATTCCAGGCAGCCGCGCGATCCGCAGCGGCATTCCTGTCCGCCGTAGACGATCGTCGTATGACCCCATTCGCCCGCGCTGCTGGTGGAACCGCGGTAGGTGGTGCCGTCGGTGACCACGGCCGCGCCGACCCCGGATCCGATCAGGACGATCACCGCGTGCCGGGCGCCGCGGCCGGCGCCGAACCACATTTCCCCCTGGCCCTGGGTTTTCGCACCGTTGTCGACGAACAACGGGAGGTCGATGCCCTGCGCGCGCAGCAGATCCGTCAGCGGGACCTCTGTCCAGCCGATGGTGGGCGCGTGCACGCGAAGCGCCTCTCCTTGCTCGACGGTGCCGGGAACGCCGACACCGACACCGAGCACGGTCGCCTCGTCGATGCCCGATTCCGCGATCACTTCCCGGAGCCCGGAAGCCACCTGGGTCACCGCCGAGGCCGCGTCGGGCCGTGGTGAGGCGAGGGGGTGCTCGACGGTGGCGAGCCGGTTCATGGTCAGGTCGAACAGTTCGACCTTCACCCCGGTCTCGCCGATGTCGACGCCGGCGACGTGGCCGTACGCCGGGTCGACCCGGAGCAGAACGCGCGGCCTGCCGCCGTCGGACTCGACCAGCCCGGCTTCGATGATGAGGTGTTCCTCGCCGAGTTCGGCGGTCACGTTGCTGACGGTGGCCGCGCTCAAACCGGTCAGACCGCTCAATTCGTGGCGGCTGAGCGGACCGTCGAAGTAGAGTTTCGACAGCAGGAGGGAACGATTGTGCCGCCGAAGGTCGCGGACGGTGGTGCGCTTGGCAGGCATGCGATACCCATCTGATGGCGGCGTAGGGATCCAGGATGCCCCACGACCTTAACCCCCGCCATGTATTAACTGGTGAAATAAGGCCCCGTCCGGCTAGGAAGAAGTCAGCGACCGCGCGATGATCGTCCGCTGGACCTCGGACGCGCCCTCGTAGATCCGCGGCGCCCGGACCTCGCGGTAGAGGTGTTCGAGCAGATGCCCTCGCCGCAGCGCCCGCGCGCCGTGGATCTGCACGGCCGAGTCGACTACGTACTGGGCGGTCTCGGTGGCGAACAGCTTCGCCATCGCGGCCCGGCCCGCGAGGTTCCGTTCGCCCGCGTCGTAGGCGGCGGCCGCGGCGTAGACCAGCAGCCGGGACGCCTCGGTCCTCGTCGCCATTTCGGCGAGGGTGTGCGCCACGGTCTGCTGCTTCAGCAGCGGCCCGCCGAACGCGATCCGGTGCTGGGCGTGGGCGACGGCGGCGTCGAGCGCGGCCTGCGCCATGCCGACGGCGAACGCGCCGACACTCGGCCGGAACAGGTCCAAGGTCCGCATGGCGACGCCGAAACCGCGATCCTGTTCGCCGAGCAGTTCGTCCCGCTCGACCCGGACGCCGTCGAACACCAGCGTCCCGATGGGATGCGGGCTCACGAGGTCGAGATGCTCACCGGAAAGCCCGGCACGATCGGCGGGGACGACGAACGCGGAGACACCGCGCGAGCCCGCTTCCGGGGTGGTGCGGGCGAAAACGCTGTAGAAATCGGCTTCCGGGGCGTTGGAGATCCACATCTTCTCGCCGGTCAGGCGCCAGCCGTCGCCGTCGGGTTCGGCGGCCAGTTCCAGCGCGGCCGCGTCCGAGCCCGCGTTCGGTTCGGTGAGCGCGAAAGCGGCGACGGCGTCGCCCGCGGCCACGGCCGGAACCCACTTCGAGACCTGCGAGTCCTGTCCGGACTGAAGGACCGGATAGGTGCCCAAACCCTGGAGCGCCAACGCCGTCTCGGCCTCGGTGCTCTGGCTCGCGAGGGATTCCCGCAGGATGCAGAGATCCATCGCGGCGGCTTCCCGGCTCGGGCTGCCGCCGTCGACGCCGGGGAACAGCCGCGCGAGCAGGCCGAGCGTGCCCATTTCCTTGAGCAGGGCCCGGTTCACGGCGCCTTCGGTGCCGGATTCGGCCAGCGGGCGGAGTTTTTCGGCGCCCTGCCGCCGGACTTCCTCGGCGAAGGCCTGCTGGTCGGGGTTCAGCGCGAAGGCGGTCATCGGTCGCTCCCAGGTCGCCAGCGGGCGTGTGCGGTGCCGGGTTCCCCCGAGCGAAGGAGTTCCAGCCGTGGTTTCGGCCCGTCGGTACGGCCGCCCTGCGGTTTCCGGCTGCCCGCGGCGTACTGCTTCGGCCACGGCATCGGGTAGCCCTGTTCGGCGGCCGCGTGCAGGGTCCACTGTGGATCGTAGAGATGGGTCCGGCCGAGCGCGCACAGATCCGCGCGG
Source organism: Amycolatopsis orientalis DSM 40040 = KCTC 9412 (assembly GCF_000478275.1). Taxonomy (GTDB): domain Bacteria; phylum Actinomycetota; class Actinomycetes; order Mycobacteriales; family Pseudonocardiaceae; genus Amycolatopsis; species Amycolatopsis orientalis. Next base: position 252,872 of record NZ_ASJB01000083.1, on the reverse strand, counting down.
CCGGCCAGGATGAGCGAGTTGACGTCGTCGTAGGAGGAGATCGCGCCGACGGCGATCACCGCGACCCCGTACTCGCGCCCGATCTCGTTGCGGATCCGGTCGGCGTACGGGGTCTGGTAACTGCGGCCGTACTGGGGTTTCTCCTCGCTGACGACCTGGCCGGTCGAGACGTCGATCCCGGCCGCGCCGTGCTCGGCGAACGCGCGGGCGATCTCGACGGCGTCGTCGACGTCGATCCCGCCGTCGTACCAGTCGGTCGCGGAGATGCGGACGGTCATCGGCCGGTCGGCCGGCCACGCCGCGCGGACGGCGTCGAAGACCTCGAGCGGGAAGCGCAGCCTGTTCTCCAGTGAGCCGCCGTATTCGTCGGTACGCCGGTTGGTCAACGGGGAGAGGAAGGACGAAAGCAGGTAGCCGTGCGCGCAGTGCAGTTCGAGGAGGTCGAACCCGGCGCGTGCGGCGGCGCGGGCCGACCGCGCGAACTGGTCGCGGATCTCCCGCAATTCGGGTTTCGTGAGTTCGCGAGGGGTCTGATTCGCTTCGCTGTACGGGATCGCGGACGGGCCGCAGATCTCCCAGTTGCCCTCCGGCAGTGGCTGGTCGATCCCGTCCCACATCAGTTTCGTCGAACCCTTGCGCCCGGAATGGCCCAGCTGGACCCCGATCCGTGCGGGGGTGTTCCCGTGGACGAAGCCGGTGACCCTGGCCCACGCCCGCTCTTGTTCCTCGGTGTACAGGCCGCCGCAACCCGGCGTGATCCGGCCGGTTTCGGAGACGCAGACCATCTCCGTCATCACCAGCCCGGCACCGCCGAGCGCCTTGCTTCCCAGGTGTACCAGGTGGAAATCGGTCGGGACGCCGTCTTCGGCGGAGTACATGTCCATCGGTGAGACGACGACGCGGTTCGGCAGCTCCAGGTTCCCGATCCGGAACGGCTGGAACATCGGCGGCCGGACCTGAGTGTCCAAAGTGGACGCGAACCAGGTGTCCAGCCCGGTGGCGAACTCGGGATCGCGCAGCTTGAGGTTGTCGTAGGTGACGCGGCGGCTGCGGGTCAGGATGTTGAACGCGAACTGCGGCGGGTCCTGATGCGTGTACTGGCCCAGGTTCTCGAACCATTCCAGGCTCGCCTGCGCGGCGCGCTGGGTCGAGGTGACGACGGGGCGGCGCTCGGCTTCGTACGCGCTCAGCGCGCTGTCGGTGTCGGGCTGCTCGTGCAGGCAGGCGGCGAGCGCGAGCGCGTCCTCCATGGCGAGTTTCGTGCCGGAGCCGATGGAGAAATGCGCGGTGTGCGCGGCGTCGCCGAGCAGGACGACGTTCTCGTGCCGCCAGCTGGCGCAGCGCACGGTGGCGAACGCGGTCCACTTCGAGTTGTTGGCGAACACCTGGTGCCCGCCGAGCACGTCCGCGCACAGTTCGCGGATGAGGGCGATCGACTTCTCGTCGCTCTCGCCCGGCGCGAGCGAGGTCGCGGCGATCTCGCCGAACGCGCGCTGCCAGACGTCCTCGTGCAGCTCGAGGATGAAGGTGCTCGCGGTGTCGCTGTAGGGGTAGCCGTGGATCTGCATGATCCCGTGCGGGGTTTCCAGGACGTGGAACTTGAAGGCGTCGAAGACCAGATCCGTGCCGAGCCAGATGTAGCGGCAGCGGCGGGTCTGGATGTCCGGGCGGAAGCTCTCGGCGAGGGCGGCGCGGGTCGGCGAATTGACGCCGTCCGCCGCGACGACGAGGTCGTACTCCGCGCTCGCCTCGGCCACGCTCGGCGCCGCGGTGCGGAACCGCACGTCCACGCCGAGTTCGGCGCAGCGTTCCTGGAGGATGCCGAGCAGCCGTTTGCGGCTCATCGCGGCGAACCCGTGCCCGCCGGAGGTGTGCACCGTGCCGCGGAAGTGGACGTCGATGTCGTCCCAGCGCGCGAACTCCCGCCGCATCGCGGCGTGGATCACCGGATCGGCGTGTTCGATGCCGCCGAGGGTCTCGTCGGAGAACACCACACCGAAGCCGAAGGTGTCGTCGGGCGCGTTGCGCTCCCAGACGGTGATCTCGTGATCGGGATGGAGCTGTTTCGCCAGCGTGGCGAAGTAGAGCCCCGCCGGGCCGCCGCCTAACACCGCGATACGCACGTCGCCCAGGGTATGTCGCGGTATGTACGACCGTCAACGATGCGGGATATGCTGACCGGTATGGAGCGCATCAATCCGCCCGGGCTGGGCCGCCCTTCCGGCTTCTCGCACGCCGTCGCGGCGAGCGGACGGTTCGTCTTCCTCGCCGGTCAGACGGCGTTGGACGAGGAGAACCGCATCGTCGGCGACGGCGTGGTCGAGCAGTTCGAACGCGCGCTGGCCAATCTGCTCACCGCGTTGCGCGCGGCGGGCGGCGAGCCGTCGGATCTGTGCAGCGTGACCATCTACATCGTCGACATGGACGACTACCGCGCCCACGCGCGCGAGATCGGCGCGGTGTGGAAGCGGCTGGCCGGGAGCGAGTACCCCGCGATGGCGGGGATCGGCGTCAGCCGGCTTTGGGACGCCGAGGCGCTGGTCGAGGTGCAGGGCTTCGCGGTGGTCGCGGGCGGCTGAAGGACGCTTTCCCCTCATCTCATGCGGCGAAGGGCGCTTTCCCTGCATCGCATGCGGGGAAAGGGCCCTTCAGCTCCCGGGGGCCCTCACGCGTCGGGAAGGGTGCGCGACACGTGTGCCGCGGCGGCTTCGCCCAGTCGTGAGTGCAGCGTGAAGAAGAGGTCCGAGGCCCGGATCCCGGCCCAGCCGGGCGGCAGCAGTTCCGCGGGCAGGCCCGGGTCGAGATAGGGCAGCCGCCGCCAGTCGGTCAGCACCCGGACGTAGTCAGCGAAGGCTTCGGCCTCGTCCGTGGTCTTTCGCCGCTGCCACCGGCGGAGTGCGGGCGTGTGCTCGTCGAGGAAAGCGGTGTAGAGCGATTCGAGCTGGTCGAGGTCCCACCACTCGCGGATCTTGTCCCGCACGTCCCCGAACGCGAGATGCTCGGCGTGGAAGAGGTCGGCGTACCCCTCCAGTTCGAGCCGCCGCAGCATGTCGGAGGTCGCGTCGCGCAGATGCGCGGGCGCGATCCAGACGCCGGACGACGCGGTCCCGAAACCGAGTCGCGCGAGCTGGGTGCGAAGAATATGCCTTTTGTGCCGTTCGGCTTCCGGGACGGAGAACACCGCGAGCAGCCAGCCGTCGCCGGGGGTGGCGCGTTCACGGCGGAAGATCCGTTCGTCGCCTTCACGCAGGATCGCGAGCGCGGTCTCGGAGAGTTCGTAGCCCGCCGCACCGTTGCGGCGTACGGCGGAAAGGATCCCGCGCCGCTTCAGCCGGGAGATCGACGACCGGACGGCGGGTTCCTCGACGTCCACCCCGGCCAGCAGGTCGATCAGGGAGCGGACCGAAAGCCAGCCGCCCTCGCCGCGCGAGTAGAGGCCGTACACGGTCACGATGAGCTGGCGCGGTTGCGCCGTTCGCCCCGCGCCGTCGACTTCGGTTGCCTCCGACACGGCCGTCACCCGGTCACCATAACAACGTGCCACCCGCTTCCGCGGCCCGACGTTTCGGCCGTGACCGAAGCGTTCCGCACTTAGCGTGGCGGAATGGAGAATCCGCTGATCGAAGCCCCCGTCCCGCCGGTGCCCGAGGACGTGGAGCCGGGTGGTGTCCGGTGGTTGCGGGCGAACGTCGCCCGGTTCAGCCGTCCCGAAGACCACGCCCGGCGGCGCGCGCTCGTCGTCGGCGAACTCGCGCCGATGGGGTCCTTGCGGGACAAGGCCTTCGCGCTCACCCGGGAGTTACGGCACGAACCGGCGGACCGGATCGCCTGGACGGTCCCGGTCGCCGTCCTGGCGGCGGAACTGGGATTGCCGGACGTTTCCCGCGACATCGCTGCGGTTTCCGCCTGCTACCACCCGCACACCGAACCCGGCGCGGACGCCGAGGCGGCCATGCGACGGTTGATCGAAGCCTGTGGCGGCGTCGCCGACGAGCGGACGGCTGCCCGGATCGGGCTACTGGTGCAGGCCTGCGACGCCACGGCCAAGCTGATCATCAAGGCGCGCACGGCCCGTCGGCCCGGTGAGGACGTCGACGGCCTGCTCGACCGGGTTCTGCGCGAGGATCCGCCTGTCCGCATCACGCGGCGGTGGGTCGGCGGAGGCATCGTCGAAGTGGACCTTACGGAGCGGCCATTCGGAGCAGGGCCCAAGCACTGTCCCGGAAAAGCTCAGGCACTCCAGGTGGCTGCGGGAATTCTCGACGCCTCGCTGTGCTAAGAATTACCCCGGTCATCTGGAACTGGGGAGTCTTTCGATGCTGTATTTCAATGGTCTATTCGGCGTTCTCACGCTCGGTCTGTGGATCTTCTGCATCGTCGACGTGATCACCACGGACGACGGATCCTGTCGCAACATGCCCAAGGGGATGTGGCTGCTGCTGGTACTGCTCGTTCCGCTGATCGGCTCGATCGTCTGGCTGGTCGCCGGTCGTCCGCAGCACACCGTCCGTGCCCCGCGTGGCCGCTACGAACGGGAGACGCCGTCGTTCCCGGAGTACGACCGGCCGGGCCGCTTCGCCGCGACGAGCGCCGAGGACGACGAAGAGTTCCTGCGGAAGTGCCGGGAGAGGGCCGAAGCCCAGCGCCGCAAGGCCCGCGAAAGCCGCGAGGACTGAGTAGCCTCGGCGACGGAGATCCACACAGGAGGAACGATGTCCGAAATGCTCGACTGGAACAAGAACATCATCAAGGAATTCCGCGAGAACGAAGGCAAGGTGGGCGGCCCGTTCGAAGGCGGCTCCCTGCTGCTTCTCACCACCACGGGGGCGAAGAGCGGCGAGCCGCGCACCTCCCCGCTCGCGTATGCGGAGGACGACGGCAAGTACGTCGTCGCCGCGTCGTACGCCGGCTCGGACAAGAACCCGGCCTGGTACCACAACATCGTCGCCAACCCGAAGGTCACCATCGAGGTCGGCACGGAGAAGTTCGAAGCGATCGCGACGGTCGTCCTCGAAGACCGCGCCGAGCGGGACCGTCTGTACGCGAAGATGGTCAGCCTCATGCCGGGCTTCGCCGACTACCAGAACAAGACCGACCGGGTGATCCCGATCGTCACGATCTCCCGCTGATCACCCCCCGCATTTAGTCCTCTGGATGCGGTAGTTGCACGCGCAAGTACCGCATCCAGAGGACGAAACGCGGGGGTTCAGCGCGCGGCGCTGGGCGCTTCGACGACGCTGGGTGCCTTGAGTTCGACCTCGGCCGCACGCAGGGCCTTGCGCTCCTGGCGGCGCGCGATCAGCTTCTTGCCGGTGGTGATCATCGGCTGCTCCACCCAGCGGTGGATCAGGTCCGCGATCGCGAGGCCGACCGCGAACACGGTCAGCGCGCTGATCATCCGGTGCTCGCCCAGCGGCGGGATCGCCGCGACCACGGCGAAGTGCACCGGACCCTGCAGCAGGTAGAGCGAGTACGACCGCTCTCCGACGAAGCGCATCGGCCTGGTCGCGAGCAGCCAGCGCAGCGGGCCGGGCGAGACCAGCACGACCAGCAGCATCGCCGAGAGCAGGCCGTAGGCGATCAGCAGGCCCAGGTTGCTGCCGGTCTCCCACCACAGGCTTTCCATGTTGACGTGCAGCAGCGCGAACGCGCCGAACACCGGAATCGCCGCGAGCGGATGCGTCAGCGGTTTGATCACCGCGTAGGACCGGCGGTAGTGCATCGCGATCGCCAGCACGCAGCCGATCAGCAGGATCGCGTAGTGCACTGTCGACCGGTAGATCGGCACCTGCGGCCCGTTGAGGACCCAGCCGCTGGTGACGCCGACCAGGCCCGCCATCAGCGCGAACGCGGCGATCGCCAGCGCGAGCTTGCGCCACGCCGCGGCCAGCCCGACGGCGCCCGCGACCACCAGCAGGAACGGCCAGACCAGGTAGAACTTCTCCTCGATGCCGAGTGTCCACGAGCCGCTGAAGAAGTTGTCCGCGCCGTTCGGCTTGCTGCCGGGCAGGAACTCGTTGAAGAACGTCAGGTAGTACTTCAGCGCGTGCGGGAACTCGCGGGCGATGAACTCGCCGCGCAGCCACACGAAGACCACGATCCCGCCGAGGATCACCAGGTACGGCGGCAGGATCCGGAAGACGCGGCGCAGGTAGAACGCCGAAAGCGAGATCCGTCCGGTCCGGTCCTGCTCACGAAGCAGCAGTGTCGTGATCAGGAACCCGGACAGCACGAAGAAGATGTAGACACCGACCCAGCCCGACAGCCAGCTCCACTTCGGACCCGCGAAGTGGAAGAGGATCACGATGGTGGCAGCGATGGCGCGCAACCCGTCGAGAGCGGGAAAGCGACGCATGGCGAGGAACTCGTCATGGTCCAAAGTGCGCACGGTGCCCCCTAATGGCGTTTCGGCCCGGAAGTATACGGGGGCCGCCCGCTGCGCCTTCGTCCCGGATAGGGGCCTCTCACCTGCGGTTTTCGGAGATCACCCAGCGTCACGCGCCGGTTCGACGTTATGTGTCAGCCGGAACCGGTTCGCCGGGTCGACGGCCGCCTTGACCTCGGCGAGGCGCCGCAGATCCGCCGGTGAATACACCTTGGACGCTTCCGTGCCCGCGTCGCTGTCGCCGTAGACGAAGGTGAGGAGCTTGCCGGTCGACCAGGGCTTCAGCGCGTCGAACAGCTTCCCGTGCGCGGCGTTGATCGCGGCCGTTCCGGCGTCGTCCACTACGGACAGCGCCCGCACGGTGAAGCGGGCTTCGCGGTCCCAGCCGACGCCGGGATGCTCGGGCGGGTCGGACAGCGCGCCGCCGAGCAGGTCGAGCAGGACGACGGTCGGCACTGGGGCGTCGGGGCCCGCGTGGTCGAGGATCGCGTCGAGCATGGTGTCGTTCAGTTCGGACACGGTGGCGTTGTCGGCGCGGTAACCGTGCGGGAACGGCGGCTCGTTCGCGATCGAGCCGGATTCGGTGAACGGGATCTCGGCGAGGGTGTCGCCCAGCGGCGGGGCCGCGGCGCGCAGCGGTGCGACGAGACGTCCGCCCTCGGCGGCGTCGCCGAGGTAGGCGATCCGGATCTGGGCGACGTGCTTACCGCGCAGTGGCCCGGGCACCATCGGCAGATCCGGCATCGGGACCATGGCCAGCGACGACGTCATCTCGCGCGGCATCCCGGCCGTCCAGTCGCGCCAGGCGCGGAGCACCGTCGCCAGCGATTCGGTGCCGAATTGCAGGCTGCCGCCATAGAGACGGGTGACGGGGACGAGCCCGAACTCGAGCGCGGTGACGATCCCGAAGTTGTCGCGACCGCCGCGCAGTGCCCAGAACAGGTCCCGTTCGGTGTCCGGGGTGGCGCGCCTGAGTTCGCCGTCGGCGGTCACGACCTCGATGGCGGTGACGTGGTCGGCGGCGAGGCCGTACCGGCGGCCGAGCAGGCTGAACCCGCCGCCGAGGGTGTAGCCGACGACGCCGACACCGGGGAACGAGCCGCTCAGCGGGGCCAGCCCGTACTCGGCGGCCGCCTCGATGACGGCACCCCAGCGCACCCCCGCGTCGACCCGGGCGGTCGACGTCTCCGCGTCGATCCGGACGCCGTCCATGCGGTGGGTGGTGACGAGGACGCCGCCCTCGAAGGGGACGGCCACGCCGTGCCCGGTCGACTGGACGGCGATCGGCAGGTCGTGTTCCCCGGCGTACCGGACGGCCTCGACGACGTCGGCGGCCGAAGCGGCGGCCACGATCACGTCGGGTCGACGGGGTACGGCGGTCTGGAAGCCGGCGAGTTCCTGGTCGTATCCGGCGTCGCCGGGGCGGAGCATCTCGGTCATGACATCAGCCTGATCTCGATCCGGCCAGAAGTCCAAGATCTAGTTTGTCTGGCAACTATAATCAGTGGTTATGGAACTGCGTCAGCTCGAATACTTCGTCGCGGTCGCCGAGGAAGCGAACTTCACCCGCGCCGCCGAGCGGCTGCACGTGGCGCAGCCCGGCGTCAGCGCCCAGATCCGCCGTCTCGAACGCGAACTCGGGCAGCCGCTGCTCGACCGGTCGGCGCGGGCGGTCCGGCTGACCGAGGTCGGCGCGGCCGCGCTGCCGCACGCGCGGGCCGCGCTCGCCGCCGTCGCCGGGGTGCGGCAGGCGGTCGACGACCTCACCGGGCTGGTCCGCGGGCAGGTCGCGATGGGCATGGTGTCCTCGCGCGGCCCGGTGAACCTGCCGGATCTCCTGGCGCGGTTCCACGAACGCCATCCCGCGGTGGACATCACGCTCGCCGAGGCGACCTCCGATATCCTGCTCGCGGGTGTCGCCGACGGCCGGTTCGACATCGCGCTGATCGGCGTCTCCGGTGAACCGCCGCCGGGGATCGGCCTGGAAGTCGTCCTCGACGAGCCGCTGGTCGCCATCTCCGGGCCGGACGATCCGCTCACCGCGCGGGCCACGATCACGCTGTCGGAGCTGGAGAGCCGTTCGCTGGTGAGCCTGCCGAAGGGCACCGGCATGCGCGCGATCGTCGACGCGGCCTTCCTCGCCGACAGCGCGCAGTCGCGCGTGACGCTGGAGGCGGGCGACCCGAACGTCGTCGCCGAACTGGTCGGACGCGGGCTCGGCGTCGCCGTCGTGCCGATGTCCTTGGCGACCCACTACACGAAACTGCACGCCATGGAGATCACCCGGCCTGCCGGGCTGCGGGCGAAACTCGCGCTCGCCTGGCGGACGGAGGGGCCGGTCAGCCCCGCCGCCCGCGTGTTCATCAGTCAGGCGCGGGCGTTACTCGCGCTGTGATGGCAATACGGGGGTCGTGAGTGGTAATGACGGTTCTAACCGTCATTACCACTCACGACCCAGCCCGGAGCCCCGCCGCGATTGCCTTACCCCGCGGTGAGACGCCACAGCGAAGTCACCTCCTTCGCGCGGGCCGCGTGCAGTGGATCGCGGGGATCGGTCGCCCGGGGATGCCGCGGCCGGACGTCCGTCCGTCCCCGGACTTCGAGCCCGGCGCGCGTGAACGCCGCCGTCAGCCGCTCGCTCGGGCGCAGGTCCAGCAGTTCGGCGAGGTCGGAGAGGATCAGCCAGGCCTCCCCGCCGGGTGTGAGATGCCGGGGCAGCCGGTCGAGGAAGGCGTTGAGCATCCGGCTCCCCGGGTCGTAGACGGCCCGTTCGAGCGGGGTGTGCGCGCGGGCGGGGAGCCAGGGCGGGTTGCAGACGATCAGCGGCGCGCGTCCGGGCGGGAACAAATCCGTTTCGAGGGTTTCGATTCCTTCGAAGCCGAGTCGCCCGAAATTCTCCCGCGCGCAGGCGACTGCGCGGGGTTCGCTGTCCGTCGCCACCACCCTTTCGACGCCGCGATGGACGAGCACCGCGGCGAGCACGCCGGTCCCGGTGCCGATGTCGAACGCCAGTTCCTTGGTGGGTAAGGGAGTTCTCGCCACCAGGTCGACGTATTCGCCGCGGACGGGGGAGAAGACCCCATAGTGCGGATGGATCTTCGCGTCGAGCGCCGGGATCTCGACGCCCTTGACCCGCCACTCGTGCGCGCCGATGACGCCGAGCAGTTCCCGCAAGGACACCAGCGACGGGCTTTCCGAAGGTCCGTAGACCTCGGTGCAGGCGTCCCGGACGTCCGGACCGCGGCGCAGCGGCAGGACGTGTCCAGGTTCCAGCGGAACCAGCAGCCTGCCGAGGATCCTCGCTCGGCGGGCTTGCCGGTTTCGCTGGTCCTGGAACGATTTCCCGGGTGTCGGCGCGCAACGGCGGCCCAACGCGGAGAGAAGGTTACGCGCGTTCGGGAAGTCGCCGTGCCAGGCGAGACCGGTGCCTGACATGGCGAGCCGAAGCGCCTCGTCGGCGGTGAGTTCGTCGCCGACTTCGACGACGTGGTGTGGTGGATTCGTGCCGATGGTGGTCAGCCAGCGCCGACCGCCGTCCATTATGGACAGAGGGTTCATGGTTTCCGTTCCTGTTTCCGCCCGCGGCGAACGGACCCCGCGGGCGTTGCTCCGAGGGGGCGCTTTCAGGAACGGCGGCTAGTGGACCGCCGCGGCATGAACCGGTGTCGACACGAATCCGATGCTACCGGAACGAGGCGGCGTGCTCGGCCGCCCAGACCTCGAAGTCCAGCGCCCGCCTGCCGGTGACGTCCTCGACGGTCGTGGTGACTTCGCCCGGGTTGTCCACCAGCTCCCGGAATCCGGACAGGATCGTTTCGACGATGAAGTCCGGTATCCTCGCGAGCATCGCCTCCCGTGCGGCTTCCGGGCTGATCTCCTCCCAGCGCGCCGGGCGCCCGGCGGCCTCGCCGAGGATCCGCACCTGCTCGATATGCGTGATCGGCCGCGTGCCCGTGAGAACGTACTTCGCCCCCGCGTGCCCGTCGCCGGTCAGCGCCTCGACGGCCACCGCGGCCATGTCGCGTTCGTGGATCAGCGTCATCGACGCCTCGCCGTACGCCCCGCGGACGACGCCGTCCTCGCGGATCGACGGCGCCCAGCCGAGGGTGTTGGCCGCGAACCCGTGCGGACGCAGAAAGGTCCAGTCCACGCCCGTCGCCTCGATCGCCTCTTCCACGGTCCGGTGCCAGGCGCCGATGAGATTGTCCTGCTTCGCCAGTGAATCGTCGACGGCGCCGGAGGAAAGGAACACCACGCGTTTCACTCGCTCGCCGAGCAGCGAGACAGTGGGCACGAGCGCTTCGGCGGGGCCGGAGAGCATCAGGAACACCGTGTCGACGCCGTCGAGTGCCGGCGCGATCGTCTCGGGTTTCGCCAGGTCACCGCGGACGCCGTCGGGCGGCGGGTTCCGGCTCAGCGGCCGGACCGGGACGTCCCGCGCCCGCAACTGGGTGACCACCTGCGAGCCGACGTTGCCCGTCGCTCCCGCGACCAGGATCGGCTTCATGCCGCCACCGCCGAAAGGATCGGGCGGTACCGCTTGACCGTCGAGCTCTTCATCCCCGGATGCTGACGCACAGCCTTCCAGGCGTCGGTCGTGCCGATGCCGCCCTTGTCGCCCGGCGCCTCCAGTGCGGCGATGTGGGCCTCCTCGCTGGTCCATTCGGCGTAGTTCAGCATCCGGCGGCCGTCGATGCTGAGGTGGAAGAAGCCCGAAACGCCGCCAGGAGCATGGGTGGGTTCCGAGTCCAGTGCCGCGAAGACGAGGTCGACCCACTCACGCTGCTGCCGCTCGTCGGCACGGTCGAATTCGACCGAGACGACCACGAGCACCCCGGGCTCGCCTTCGCCGCGTCCGCCGCGATAGAGGCGGTACACCGGTGCGCCGTCCAGGTCCTTGATGGCGTCTTCGCTGGTCCACTGCTCGTAGGTGAAGGCGCCGTCATGGCCGACTCCTTCGTACGCGGTGGCCGACACGAGCCCCTCGGCCGAACGGCTCGCGAGCGCCGCCCGCGCCGCGTCGGCGTCCGGCCATTCCCGCGCCACCGCCACCAGCTCGCCGCTCGGCGTCGGCCAGTGTCCGGTGTGGATGGTCATTTCGGATGTCCCCTGTGCTGTCATGCCTCCAGCTTCGAACTTAAACCAGGGTTTAAGTCAAGCTAGGATGGCGGACATGTCCGAACTGCCTGCCGAGATCACCATCGGGGAACTGTCGCGGCGCAGTGGCGTCGCCACCTCCGCCCTGCGGTTCTACGAACGTCAGGGGCTCATTCAGAGCAGGCGTACCAGCGGAAACCAGCGCCGGTACGCGCGCAGCACGCTCCGGGTCGTCGCGTTCATCCGCGCGTCGCACCACCTCGGCATCCCCCTGGAGGTGATCGGCGGTGTGCTCAGCCTCCTCCCCGAGGGCGCCGAGCCGGACCACGCGTTCTGGCGGCGCGCCTCCGCGTGCTGGAGCGCCGAACTCAACAAGCGGATCGAGCAGCTGGAGTGCATGCGCGACCGGTTCACCGAATGCATCGGCTGCGGCTGCCTGTCCTTCGACCAGTGCGTCCTGGTCAATCCCGCCGACTTCCTCGCCGCGAAGGGGCCCGGCCCCGCGCGGCTGATCAAGGACTGATCGCGGCCAGTTTCCGTTCCAGCAGACGTCGTTCGGCACTGTTCTCCGCTTGCCGGATCGCCGCCTCGTACGCCTGTGCCGCGTCCGCCGGGCGGCCGAGCCGGTGCAGCAGATCGGCACGGATGGCGTGGTACAGGTGGTATTTCTCCAGTTTCAGGCCGTCGACGACGTCGAGTGCCGCGCCGGGACCGTCCACTTCGGCCACCGCGACCGCCCGGTTGAGCGCGACGACCGGCGTCGGGTTCATCGTCAGCAGCAGGTCGTAGAGCTGGACGATCTGCGACCAGTCGGTGCTTTCCGTGCCGTCGGCGTCGCTGTGGACGGCGTTGATCGCGGCCTGGATCTGGTACGGCCCCGGCTGGTTCCGCCGCAGGCAGCCGCGGACCAGCGCCTGCCCCTCGGCGATCAGCTCCCGGTTCCACCGCGACCGGTCCTGTCCGGCCAGCAGGACGACGTCGCCGTCCGCTCCGGTGCGGGCGGCGCGGCGGGACTCGGTGAGCAGCATCAGCGCGAGCAACCCGGTGACCTCGGGTTCGTCGGGCATGAGCGCGGCCAGCAGCCTGCCGAGCCGGATCGCCTCGGCGCACAGATCCTCCCGGACCAGCCGGTCGCCGGAGCTGGCCGTGTAGCCCTCGTTGAACACGAGGTACACCACGGCGAGCACCGAACGCAGCCTGTCCGGCAGGTCGGCGTCGTCCGGGACGCGGTACGGGATCTTCGCGTCGCGGATCTTGCCCTTCGCCCGCACAAGCCGTTGTGCCATCGTGCTTTCGGGGACGAAGAACGCGTGCGCGATCTCCCCGGTGGTCAGCCCGCCCAGCAGTTTCAGCGTCAGCGCGACCTGCGCGGTGACGGCGAGCGCGGGGTGGCAGCAGGTGAAGATCAGCCTCAAGCGGTCATCACGCACGGGACCCTCGTCCTCCGCCTCGTCGCCCGCGTGGAGCAGCGCGGCCTGGGCGTGCTTGTCGTCGCGCGCGGCCTCCCGGCGCAGTCTGTCGATGCCCTTGTTGCGGGCGGTCGTGATGATCCAGCCCGCCGGACTCGGCGGCAGACCGGTGGACGGCCACCGGTCCACCGCCGCGGCGAAGGCGTCCTGGACCGCCTCTTCGGCGATGTCGATGCTGCCGAAGACGCGGACCAGGACCGCGACCGCGCGCCCGTACTCCTCGGTGAAGATCCGGCCGATGTCCTCGGTGGTCAGGGAACGCACGAAGGGTCTTCCTCGCCTTGGAACGGCCGGACCTCGATCGGCAGGTAGGTGATCTCCGCGATCCGCCTGCCCCAGACGAGCGCGGCGTCCAGATCCGGCGCCTCGACGATGGTGAAGCCGCCGAGATGTTCCTTGCCCTCGACGTACGGGCCGTCCGTCATCACGATGTCGCCGCTCTCCTTGGCCTGGAGCACCGTCGCCGTGGTCGGCGGGTGCAGTCCGGCGGCGAACACCCAGGCACCCGCTGCCCGCATCTCGTCGTTGAGCGCCTGGAGCTTGCGCGCGATCGGTTCGAGGAACTCCGGCGGCGGGGTGGGGCCGTCGGGCTGGTACAGGCTGATGAGGTACTGGGTCATGGCGTCCTCCTTGTTCGGAGCGGTTTGTCACCCCCTATACGAAGGGCGTCCCACCGATTCGACAGCGGCGGCGATATTTTCCCGGATTTTTCTTCGCCGACGCATTGTCGCAGGTCAAACTAGCTTGTAGTGCTATCTAGGTAGTACTGCTACATTGCTTGTCGTGGATCAGGACCGGCGAGGCCAATGGCTGCGGGGAGTGCTGGCGCCGTGTGTGCTGGCGCTGGTCGCCGAGCGCGAGTCCTACGGCTACGAGCTGGCCCAGTCGCTCGACGCCGCCGGACTCGGCCCCATCCAGGGCGGCACGCTCTATCCGGTTCTGCTGCGGCTGCAGCGGTTCGGCCTGGTCACCGCGAGCTGGCGGGACGGCACGGCCGGGCCGGCGCGCAAGTACTACCGGATCACCGCCGCGGGCCGGGAAACACTGCGGCACGCCACCGCCGACTGGCAGGAGTTCTCCGCCGGGGTGGCCTCGATCTTGCGGGAGGGAAGATGAACCACGACGGCTGGCTTTCCGCGCTGGCGCACGAACTGCGCCGTCGCGGCGTCGGCGGGGACGCCGCGCGGCAGGTGGTCGCGGAGGCGGCGGTGCATCTGCGGGAAAGCGGCGGGGATCCGATGCGGGTCTTCGGTCCGCCGCCCGCCTACGCCTCGGCCGTGGCCGACAGCGTGGGGCGTCCCCGGCGCCGCCCGGGTGAGGTGCTGCTGGAAGCGCGGGGCATCACGAAGAAGTACGGCCGCCGTCCGGTGCTGACCGGCGTCGACCTCGTCGTGCGGTCGGGCGAGGTCGCCGCGGTGATCGGCGCGAACGGCTGCGGCAAGAGCACCTTCCTGAGCATCTGCGCCGGGCTGACCGGGGCGGACAAGGGCGAGGTCCGCGTCCGCGGTTCGCTCGGCTACTGCCCGCAGGACGGGGGCACGGCGGACTTCCTCGACGCGGGTGAGCATTTCGTGCTGATCGGGGCGGGCCGGGGGATGTCGCGCGAGGAGGCTGCCCGCGTCGGTGACGCGCGTGCCTCTGCCCTGGACTGGACGCCGGGACGCGGCAGGCAGGCGCGGCACCTTTCCGGCGGGACCAGGCAGAAACTGAACCTGGTGCTGGCCGGGCTCGGCGAACCGGACGTCCTCCTGCTCGACGAGCCCTACCAGGGTTTCGACAAGGGCACCTACCTCGACTTCTGGCACCAGGTCTGGCAATGGCGGGAGGCGGGAAAGGCCATCGTCGTGGTCACCCATCTGCTCAACCGGCTGGACCAGGTGGACACCGTGCTCGAACTCTCCCCGGCCAGGAAGGCGGTCGCGTGAAGAAGGTACTGACGATCGCCGAAATGGCGCTGCGCGAACTCCTGCGCCGCCGGGCGGTCCTGCTGATCCTCCTGCTGTTGCCGCTGGTGTTCTACCTGAGCAGGCGCGGTGACCACCTCGGCCAGTCGATCCGGTTCGTCTGCCTCGGCCTCGGCTGGGCGCTGAGCACCGCCGCGCTGTTCGCCGGAAGCGCGAGCCGCGCCATGGAACCCCGGCTTCGGCTTTCGGGCTACCGCTCCCATCACCTGTACCTCGGCCGGTTGAGTGCACTGTGGACGGTCGGAACGCTCTTGTCCGCACCGTACTTTGTGCTGATCCTCGTCGACCAGCACGACGTCCGCTACGGCCCGGTCGCCCTGATCATGGTGCTGACGGTCGCCGTGTCGGCGCCGTTCGGGCTCGCGCTCAGCGCGGTGCTGCCGCGGGAACTCGAAGGGACGCTGGTCCTGCTGGCGGTCGTCGGGCTGCAGATGATGGCCGATCCGTCGAGCCTGATCGCGCGCCTGCTGCCGTTCTGGTCCAGTCGCGAGATCGGCACCTACGCCATCGACCATACCGACATCGGGTACCTGACCAGGGGAAGTGTGCACGGGGTGCTCTCGATGGCGGTGCTGCTCGCGACGGTCGCCATCGCGTCGGGAATCCGGTTGCGGCGGCGCTCGCATCTCAAGTTCGTTTAGCGACTTCCCCCAGTAGCCGGGCGGTTTCCCGATGGAGCCGCTCGGCTTCTTCGGCGGTGGCGGCGTCGAGTTCGAGGGGCTTGCCGCGAAGGTAGGCGCTCAGCGGTACCTCCGGCCGGTTCTCGATGAGGTCGAGCATCGGCAAGATGGCCTTCTCCGGCGGGGTGCCCAGGAGTTTCGCGAGGACGCCGACCATCGCGCGCGAGGTCCTGCCGAGCGCGCCTTGGTGGCTCGTGCGGACGAAACCGGGGTTGTAGAGCACGTACCGCACGTGATCGGACGCCAGCCGGGACGCGGACAGCAGACCGAGCCGACGGCTCTGGAGGTTCGCGATCTTCCAGGTATAGCCCCGTTCCAGCTGGAGGTCGTCCCAGCGGACGGCGTCCTCCGGTGCGCCGGGAACGGTGGTGTCGAGGATCAGCGGCCGCTCGGCGGCGCCGAGGACTTCCTGGAGTTCCGACGCGAAGATGTGGCGGCTCAGGTAGTAGAGCGCGAAGTTGTGTTCGAAGCCCTCGCTGGTCATCTGCCGGTCTCGGTGCACGTACGCGGCACCCAGTACGAGGGTGTCGACGACGGGGAACCGGCTGGCGATCTCCTTGGTGACGCGCAGGTTCTCCGCGACTTCGCGAAGGTCGGCCTTGACGAAATGCGCGTCGCCGTTCTTCGCCAGCTCGCGGAATTTCGTCTCGCCGCGGCCCACCACGACGACGGTGTGGCCGGCGCGCAGCCGGTCGGCCGCCAGCGCGCGGCCGAGTCCGTCGGTTCCCCCGGTGATCACGATCGTGGACATGGTCGCCTCCTGTTCCGGAACAAGTGATCCGGAAACCACCGTATCCGAAACACGCGTTCCGGAACAGGTAGGATTCCGGCATGACCACTCCTCGACGTCAGCGCTGGGACGCGGCGCGGAACCGGGCGCAAGTGCTGGAGGCCGCGCGCGAGACCTTCGCCGAACGCGGTCTCACGTCCGACGTCCGGGAGATCGCGCGGCGCGCGGGCGTCGGCGTCGCCACCCTGTACCGGCATTTCCCGACCAAGGACGACCTGGTCGAAGCCGTGCTGGAGGAGGACGTGGCCGAGTGGACGGCCGTCTCCGAGCAGGCGAAGGCCGCCGAGGACGCGTGGGAGGGAATCGGCCTGTTCGTCGAGCGGACCCTGGCGATGATGGCTCGTCACCGCGCGTTCCTCGACGGGCTCACCGTCACCGAAGGCGCACTCGAAGCCTGCCGGGCGCACCTCGCCGAGAGCCTCGATGACCTGGTCGAACGCGCGCACCGGGAGGGCCGCCTGCGGGCCGGGATCACCTCCGCCGACATCGGCCTGCAGATCCTCGCGCTCGGCCGGATCGTCGAACTGACCTCTTCGCAGGGCGACGACGTCTGGCGCAAGCACGCCGCTCTCGTACTCGGCGCCCTCGCGGCCTGAGGTCCTGGCTGGTACTGCCGGACCTAGGTTGAGCAGACCGTTCCACCTCTCGGCCCTAGCCGGTTTCCTGGACTCAGAACGCGATAACGAGTCCACTTAGGAGAGACAGAGATGACGAACTCCCCGGCACGGCACGCGAACAGGGTCGCCGTCGTCACCGGCGCGTCCAGCGGGATCGGCGAGGCGACCGCACGGCGGCTCGCCGCCTCCGGAGCGGCGGTCGCGCTCATCGCCCGCCGGGCGGACCGGCTGGAAACGCTCGCGAAGGAGATCGACCGGGACGGCGGGACCGCGCTCGTCCTCACGGCCGACGTCGCCGACGCCGAAGCGATGCGGGCCGCGGCGGCCGAGGTGGAGGCGAAACTGGGCCGCGCCGACCTGCTGTTCAACAACGCGGGCGTGATGCTGGCCGCGCCGATCGACGAACTCGCGACCGCCGACTGGCAGCGCATGATCGACGTCAACATGTCGGGCCTGATGAACGCGATCGGCGCGTTCGTCCCGCATCTGGTCGCTTCGGCGGCCGAAAAGGGCGTCGCGGACCTGGTGAACACCTCGTCCATCGGCGCGCAGGCCGTCTTCCCGTCCTTCGCCGTGTACGTCGCTTCGAAGGCGTACGTCACGCACCTTTCGAAGAACCTTCGCGCGGACCTCGGACCGAAGGGCGTGCGAGTCGCGGCGGTCGAGCCCGGTCTGGTCGAGACGGAGCTGCAGGGGCACGTCACCGACCCTGGTGCGATCGAATGGCTCGACGGCGTGCGCGAGACGCTGACCTGGCTGAAGCCGGAGGACATCGCCGAGACCGTGGCGTTCCTGACCTCGCTCCCGGCGCGGGTGAACCTCCAGCAGGTCACCGTGATGCCCACCGCCCAGGTCTGATCCAGGGCGTCAGGGGAAGAGGATCCGGGCGATCGCGCGGGCGGCGGTGTCCGGATCCTCGAGGTGCTCGGTGCGCAGTGCGCCGGTGAGCCACAGGTTGGCGAAGCCGTGCATCAGCGACCATGCGGCGACTCCCGCCATGGCGTCGTCGCTGACCGACGACGCTCCGCCGGTCAGCAGCAGACCCGCGCGGTCGCGTGCGGCGACCAGCGCCGCGTCGTCCTCGCGGTGGAGATCGGGGCGGAACATCACCTCGAAATGCGCGCGATGCTCGATCGCGAACCGCACGTAGGCCACCCCGACCTCGACGAAGTCCCGCGTGCGCTCCTCGGCGGCGGCGAGGGCGTCCGCGAGCAGCCCGAATCCCTCGGCGGCCAGTGCGGTGAGCACGCCGGCCTTGTCGCCGAAATGGTGCACCGGCCCGGCGTGCGAGACCCCCGCGCGCCGGGCGAGGTCGCGGAGGCTGATCCCGGCCGGGCCGTGTTCGGTGATGGCCGCGACGGCGGCGTCGAGGACGGCCCGCCGGAGGTCGCCATGGTGGTACGGACTCATGCCGATGAATCTAGTCATTGACAAGATGGCCCGCAACGGCGCATCTTGTCAGTGGAAAGTTTCACTGCCCCGAAAGGCGTCGGTCATGGATCCCGGTCTCGTCCCCGTCCTCATGTTGGTCGTCGTCACGGCGACGTTGTCCCTGCTCGGAGCGGTGGGCGTGCGGCGTCTGCGGTCCTGGCCGGTGGCCGTGCGCGGCGGCGTCGCGGCGCTGTTCGTCACGACCGGGGTGGCGCATTTCGTCGGCATGCGCGAGGAACTCATCGCGATGGTGCCGCCCGCGTTGCCCGCCCCGGCGTTGCTGGTCACCGTCACCGGTGTCCTCGAACTGGCGGGCGCGGCGGGAATCCTGTGGTCACGCACGGCGCCGTGGGCGGCGGGCGGACTGACCGTCCTGCTGTTGGCGATGTTCCCGGCGAACGTGTACAAGGCGCTGAACGGGCCGGTGACTTCGACGATGGACGAATTGGTGCCGCGCGGCCTGATGCAGGTGGTCTTCCTGGCCGCGACGGTGTCGCTGGTGGTGCATTACGTGCGTACACCGAACGGACCCTTTGCCCAAAGGAGACCTTAAGTCTTTCCCAAGTCTGGGCCCCGTCCCCGGGAACGGCCCTACCATCTGAGAATGAAGATCTCATTGTGGATCGGATTCTGTGGGCTGTGCATCCTCGCCGGGCACATGCTTCTCGGGGCGGTCGGACTCGTCCTGCTGATGAGCTGCCTCCCGGCGGGACACGACCACGAATCCGGTGACAGGGCAGGAAAAGCTCCCGTGCGGCTGGCCTGACGGCCGCACGGAAATCCTCATCCCAAGGTGCTCGCGAAAGCGAGTGCGCCCAATGCCGGAATCGCCAAGGCCGTCAAAAGTACCGTCTTCCGGTCCGGTTTGGGACTTTCCAGTAATGCGCGGACACCGGCCGGGACCAACGCGACACAAAGCCCCGCCGTACCGATGATCGACACCATTTCGGTGCCCTTCAACACGCCGAGCGGCAGAAGTCCCATCGTGGCCAGTCCGATCGATCCCACGACGCCGAGTGCTTTCGCGCGATAGGCGGCGAAGGCGAGCAAGTACCAGCCGAACATGATCGTGAACGACAGGAAACTGAACAGGTGCAGGTCCTGGTACGACGCGCTGACCACGTTCTCGGCGAACTCGGCGCCGCGTCGTCCGGCGAGGCTCAGCGCGGCCTGGTCGATGCCGGCGTGGAAGGTCCGCTCGAAGAGTCCAATGAGGACGAACGCGCCGCCCCAGGCGGCCGGCGCCGGTCTGGTCCGCCCGATCTTCGAGGCGAGCGCGATGATCGCGGGCCACAGCAGGACGTTGCCCGCCAGGAAACAGGTGTAGGCGGCGGTCATCAGCGCGGGATGGTCGCTCATCGCCCTGAGCTGACTGGGGAAGAAGAAGTCGAAGGGGGAGCGCAGCAGCGTTCCGGTGAGCAGCAGGACCGGGCCGAGGACCATCGAGACCGCGGCGATCCGGCGGCCGGGGAAGACGTATTCGGTTTCCATACCGGGAAGCCTGCCGATCCGGACGCGTTCCCGGATCGGCTCGGGGGCTGACTTCCCGGCTCAGACCGTGGGTGGGCTCGTGAGTGGTAATGACGGTTCTAACCGTCATTACCACTCACGAGCTTTCGCCATCCGGCGTCCGGCGGATTGCGGACACGGGGAACCGGCGGAACAGTGTGAGGACAACGGATTCAGGGGGAGCGATGACGATCAGAACTGTCCTGGCCGGTGCCGCGGTCCTGTGCGCGGGACTCACCTTCGTCGCCGACGGCGAGGCGGACGCGGCCGGGGACTGTGCTTCCGGCGTCAAGACCATCAAACCGGTCGCTCTCGAAGACCCCGGGAGGTGGACCTACGCCTTCGACCTTTCCTGGTGCGCGGACGGCGGGACGATCGTCTGGGCCGAGCCGTCGGTGACCGCCCGGGTACTCGACCCGGCGTGCCGCTGGATCGGCCGCGTCGAGGAATCCTTGCGGCGGGATCCGGACAGCGCGCGGTGGACGGCTTTCGACATGAGCGAGTTCTCCTGTCCGGACGGCGCGGGCAAGGAACACGGCGTCAACCCGTGGGTGGTCGTCACCTTCGATCCGGCGGGCGGGTACGACTCCCGAAGCGGCGTCGCCGTGGCCTGATCAGGCCCGCCGGATCGAGTCGACGGCGGCCGCCGCCCGCTTTCGCAGCGCCCGATAGCCTGCTTTCCCGGCGAGCGCGAGCGCTTGCCGGGCTTGGCCGACGTCACCGGTGGCGGTCGCGAGCCCGATGAGCGCGTCCACCTCGGGGTACCGGTCGCCGGTCTCCCGCAGCAGCGCCAAGGCCTGCCGGTACCGCCGGACGGCGTCCGGCAGGTGCCCCGCGTGCCGATGCGCCCCGGCGAGGGCGACGAGCGCTTCGCCTTCCGCGCGCGGTTCACCGGTTTCCCTCGCCAGCCGCAGCCCGTCGCGCGCGTACTCGAGCGCGTCGGTGATCCGGCCGAGATCGCCGTACACCGAGGCGAGCCTGCCGAGGGTTTCCGCCTCCCCGGCGCGGTTCCCGGCGTCGCGGTGCAGGGCGAGCGCCTTGGCGAGAAGACCGGCCGCTTCGGTGGTCCGGCCGCGAGCGTGCTGTACCTGACCGAGGTTGCTCAGGTTGATCGCTTCGCCGTAGCGCGAACCGATCCGGCGATAGCGGAGCAGGGCCTGCTCGTAATGCTCGGCCGCCCTCGGCAGATCGCCCATCTCCCAGTGGACGAGCCCGAGATTGCCCAGTGCGACCGCCTCTCCCTCTGGTCTGCCGACACGCCTGCTCAGCGCCAATCCCCGGGAGAACCGCGCCGCGGCGGCCGGAAGCCGTCCGGACTGCCAATACGCGCAGCCGAGGTTGCCCAGCACCGCGGCCTGCGCCTCCACCCAGCCCGCCCGCCGGGCGAGTACGAGCGCGCCGGTGTAGTGCCGGACGGCTTCCCGGTACCGCCCCTGCCGGAAACTCAGGTCGGCCAGGCTGAACCGGGCGGACGCGCGGGCGCGGGGATCGCCGTCCTCTTCGGCGGCGGACAAGGCGGCTCCGGCGGCCGCCCGCCATTCCACCTGCCGCAAGGACATCCAGAAGTACCCGCGCAGGGCGTCGGCCAGCAACCAGGCGACCGGACGCGGTCCGCTCCGCGCCGCCTCCTCGACGACGGCGACGACGTTGGCCAATTCGGTTTCCAGCCATTCCGCCGCTTTCTCCTTCGCGGCAGGGGGAATCGGTCCGTCGGGTACGGACAACGGAACGCGGAACATGTGCGGGTACACCTGTTTCGCCGCGCTGTCGACGGCGCGCAGGTACCACTCGTGCAGACGGCGGCGGGCGGAGGCGCGTTCGGCCGGGGATTCCCGCGATTCCCGGCGATCGGCGGCATAGCGCCGGAGCAGATCGTGGAAGTGGTAGCGATCCGGCGCGTGCTGCTCGACGAGATGCGCGCCCGCGAGGGTGTCCAGCATCGCGCCCGCCCGCTCCGATCCGGTGAGGATTTCGACCGCTTCGACGCCGATGTCGTTACCCGGGAACAGACTCAGCAGCCGGAACAACCGCCGGGTTTCCGCGGGCAAGGCCGCGTAAGAGAGGTCGAATGCGGTGCGGACGGCGATCTGTTCGTCGCCCGGCACGGTGAGCGCGGCCAACAGATTGCCCTTGCGCAGCTCGATGACGTAATCCTCGATGCCGTTCCCGGGATTGTCGGCGAGGTTGGCCGCCGCGATCCGCAGCGCCAGCGGCAGATACGCGCACAGTCCGGCCACCTCGGCGGCCGCTTCGCGTTCGGCACGGATCCGTTCGGGACCGAGCACCCGCGCGAGCAACTCCAGCGCCTCGCCGGGATCGAGCATGTCCAGGGTGAGCCGCCGGGCACCGTGCAGCGCGACCAGACCGGTCATCCGGTCGCGCGCGGTCACCAGGACCAGACAGCCGGGACCGGCGGGCAGCAACGGCCGGACCTGCTCCGTGCTGTCCACGTTGTCCAGCACCACCAAGGCCTTCCGGTCGGTCATCAGCGTCCGGTACAGCGCGGACGCGGTCTCCGTGTCCACGGGAAGGCGTTCGGCGGGGATCTCCAGCGCGGACAGGAACCGGGTGAGCACGTCGAGCGCCGTCGCGGGCGGACCGGGTGAATGGCCGCGCAGGTCGGCGTAGAACTGCCCGTCCGGGAACCGGTCCTTCACCCGGTGTGCCCAGTGCACGGCCAGCGCGGTCTTCCCGGCCCCGGCCGTACCCGTGATGGCCGCGAGCGCCACCGAGCCATCGAAGGAGCCTGCCCTCGGCATCAGTTCGTCCAAAATGGACAGTTCGGTGGTCCGGCCGGTGAACCCGGGCGGTTCGGCGGGCAACTGGCGCGGTACCCGGGCGGCGGCACGGGGTTTCACCACCGGGAGTGGTTCCCCCTCGTCGAGCAGCGCGGCGTGCGCCGCGAGGAGTTCGGGCCCGGGTTCGACGCCCAGTTCCTCGACGAGCCGTTCGCGGACCTCGCGGTAGAGACGGAACGCCGTCGCCCGCTGTCCCGCGCCGTGGTACGCGCGGATCAGCCGGGCCTGGGCGGGTTCGTCCAGTGGTTGCTCCGCGGCGGCTTCGAGCAGCTCGGTCAGTACCTCTTCCGCCGCGCCGATGGAGAGCATCGCGTCGCCGTAGCGGGCGAGCAGCGAACGCCGTTCGGCGACCAGCGACAGGACCTTCGGATGTGTTGCGAGCAAAGGGACATCGGCCAGTGGTTTCCCTCGCCACCAGCGCACTGCTTCGCCGAACAGGGCGGCGGCACGGCCTGTCTCGCCGTCGCGCAGGGCGTCGTTCGCCTCGGCGATCAGTTTCCGGACGTGGGGCAGGTCGACGTCGACGGCGTCCCAGCGCAGCGCGTAGCCGCCGCCGACATGCGGCAGGATCTCGCTCCCGGACCGCGACGGCCGATCGGGTTCCAGCAGCCGCCGCAGGTGTTTGACATGCGTCTGGAGGACGTTCACCGCGCTGCGCGGCGGCCGTTCGCCCCAGAGCGCGTCGACGAGGTCCTGCTGGGAGGTCGCCTCGCCGCCGGCGAGCACCAGCAATCCCAGTACGGCGCGGCGGGCCGGTGGGCCGAGGTCGAGTTCCTCCCGGCCGAGCCATACGCGCAACGAACCCAGCATCTGGATCCGCACCGCGGTCGGCCCCATCGATGGGAACGTAGTGAGCCATCCCGCGTCGCACAAGGAAGAAGCGCGGAAAGCGGCCCGGTTTGGGCCGCTCAGCCCAAGGGCGGTACGTCAGGGGCGGGCGAAGTCGCGGAGCTGCTGGTCGTGAGTGTTGAGTGTCGTTCTAACGACACTCAACACTCACGACCGTGGACGGCCTGCGCCAATCTCGAGTGCCTAATGTGGTTCGGCGGGCAGGAGGTCGTGCCCGTTCCAGGTGAACCGGGCCGTGGTGACCGCGTCGTCGCCGTCCCCGCCGGTGATCAGCTGATGGATCCCGACGCCGCTGAGTTCGGCGTAGGTGCACCATTCGTGGTCCGACGTCAGCATCAGGTCGAGGTCGAGCGCGGACAGCAGGCCGAAGACCTGCCCCCGGTTCGTGGTGTCGACGCCGACGAACACCTCGTCGAGCAGGATCACCCTCGGCGCCTCCGGTACGGCCTGATAGTGCGCGGCGACGGCGGCGAACAGCGGAAGGTGCAGCGCGATCGCCTTCTCCCCACCGGAAAGCGCGCCGTGCAGCTTCTTGGTCAGCAGCTGCCAGCCCGCCCCGTTGGCGCGGTCCACCTTGACCACGAACCGGTGCCAGGACGTGTAGTCGAAGACCTGCGCGAGCTGCTGTTCCCAGCTGGTCGCGGTGTCGTCCGCCTTCGCCTGCTCGACGCGCTCGCGGAAGAACCGGTGCAGCGATACGCGGTCTTCGGCGGTCAGCTGGTCCGGATCCTTCAGCAACAGGTCCCGCGCGGTCTTGGTGCCCGGCGGCAGGTCGGGGGAGACCTGCCAGACGAGCCGGACGGCGACCCTGGACGCGGTCCGCACCCGTTCCAGGCGCGCGTTCATCCCATCGACGAGGTCGTTGGCCTGCCGGATGCGGGCCGCGAGATGACGGCGGGTGTCACCGGTCAGCGTCTTGTCGAACAGATCGCTCTCGCGGTCGGTGATCTCGTGCCTGCTCTGTTCCGCCTCCGCGTAAAGGATCTTCAGCAGCTCGGCCGCGCCGACCCGCAGCCCGTCGACGACGGCGGTGAAGATCTGGACGTCCTCGTCGGTCTCCAGGTCGAGTTCCGCGCGCGAGCTGAGCGTGTTCCGGCAGGTGTGCACGGCCTCGGAGAGCCGGTGCAGTGCCTCGCCGAGATTGCTCGGCGCGTGCGGCACGGACGGCCACGCCGCGGCCACCAGCCGGGCCGTGTCGAGCGCGGCCTGCACGCCGTCGGACGCGGACAAGGTGGCCTGGAACTTCGGGAGGTCCTCGATCCCGCCGTCCGCCGGGAAGACCCCGGTCGCGAGTTTCCGGAACCGGAGCGCGGCCGTGTCCTGTTTCGCTGCGGCGTCTTCGCGGGCCTGCGCGTCGGTCGTGCGCTGGACGCCGAGTGCGCCCAGGCGGACGGCGAGATCCGTGACTGCCCGGTTCGCGGTGCGCAGTTCGTCGCCGAGTTCCCGAAGTTTCGTGCGCAGGCCGTCGATTTCGGCGAGCACCTCGCGCTGACCGGTGTCGGCGGTGCCTTCGATGGCGTCGAGCATCGCGGTGAGCTTGGTGCGCTCGGCCTCCGCCTCGGCGGCCTCCTCCTCACGCCGGGCCGCGTTCGCCTCGGAGCGCGCCGCCTGTTCGGCGAAGGTTTCGGCCCGCTGCCTCGCCGCACGCAGGATCCCGTGCTCGTACAGCCAGTTCTCGCCCTGGTCGGAATAGGTGCGCAGGGCCGTGGCGAGCGCGGTCAGCGGCGCGCGTTCGGTCGGGAGCCCGCTTTCCGAAGCCTGGCCGGTCAGCTCGTGGAGGGCGTGCTTGGCCTCGGTCTCCAGCGCCGAGACGGTCGTCTCCCGGTGCCGGACGACGGCGTCCGCGGCGGTCAGGTCGGCTTCCGCCCTGGTCAGTTCTCCGGTCGCGGCGACGAGATCCTCGTGGCCGGGCCGGGCGGCGCGTTCGATCTTGATCAGCTCGCGCCTGCCGCGCAGGGCGGCCAGTTCGCCTTCCAGTTCGGCGATCGTCTTCTCGCGGAGGGCGATCTCGTCCCGCAGTCCGGCGATGCGGAGTTCGCGGGCGTGACGGCGAGCCGACGAGCCGATGTACGCCGGCCTCTTCTTCTCCCAGCTCCCGGTCAGCCCGCCCATCCGCCAGCCGCCGTCCGCGCCGATGGCGGCAGGCCCCGACGGCAGCGTGTCGTCGAAGGCGATGGCTTCCAGCACCCGCCGGATCTTCGCCGGGGAGAGTTCCGCGTCGGGTTCCGGCACGAGGACGTCGGCGAGCGAACGGCCGGAAACCGACGGCAGCGTCGCGGTTTCCGCGAGTACGTCGTGTCCGTCGACGACGCCGTGGGAGTTCACCCAGGCGTCCAGCAGACCGGCGCCTTCGAGTGCGGCTTCGATCCCGGCGCGCGCGTCCTCCGGGACGGAGACGGCGAAATCGACCAGCCGCCACAGCGGCGCGCCGCTCATCTCGGTCCGGTCCGCCGTGCGGGTGCGCGGCGACGCGGGCGTGAGGACATCTTCGGTTTCGAGCACGCCCGCCTCGACGAGGAGTTCGTCGTGTTCGGTGCGCGCGGTGGCCAGTGCGGCGCCCGTCGTCGCCTCCTGCCGGATGATGTCTTCGAGCACGGTCTCGGCGACCGCGCTGACCTTGTCCAGCAGCGCGGCTTCCGCCTCGGCCTCCCGCACGAGCGCTTCCGCGTCGGGGAAACGCAGCTCGCGGCAGCCGATCGCCCATTCGGCGAGCCGGGTGCGCAGATCGCTCAGCGCGAGTTCGCGGGTCGCCGTCGTGAGATCCAGTTTGTCCTGTGCGACCGAGAAATCCGACCTCGCCTGGTCGAGATCCGCCTCGGCCTGGTGACGGCGCGCGACGGCGCGCTCGTGCTTGTCCAGCGTCTTGGCGACGGCCTCGACCTGCTCGCGTTTCCCGCGGACCGCGGCCTGCAGCAGCGGACGGAGCCGGGCCGGTTCACCCTGCTTGGTCGATTCATCAAGCCCCGCGACGAGTTCGTCGTGCACCCCGGCCAGATTCGCCCGCGTCGCCGCGGCCCGGACATCGGCCTCCTGCGCGCGGACGAGATCCGCCTGCCGTTTCACGACCTGCTGCGCGGCTCGCGACCGCTCCTCGTCGGCGTCCGCTTCGGCACGGAGCCGGTCGGCGTCCGCGCGGAGCGTTTCCGCCTGCTCCTTCGCCGAAAGGGTCCGCTGCCGCAGTTTGTCGAGTTCCTGGCCCTTGCGGTACGACTCGGATTCGGCCAGCCCCGAGATACGGGCCTCGGCCTCCTCCACGTCCTTTTCGAGCTTCGCCGCGTGTTCCTCGGCGGCTTCCTTGCGCGCGGCGACCTCGTCGTACTCCTCGGCCGAACGGCGGGCGGCCGCGGCGAGTTCGTCGAGTTCGGTGGTCGCGGCGATGAGGTTCGCGGCGCCCGCGCGCAGCACGCGCTGGGCGTAGGTCTTCTGCCGCGCGGCGAGCGCGCGGGTCGCGTCCACCTCGGTCTCCAGCGAGCCCAGCCGTTCGCGTTGCGCGTCGAGCCGTTCGAACCCCTCGGCGAGGTCCGCGATCTCCTGCTGCCCCAGCGGCGGGAGCGCGCGGGACAGCAGGTTGGACAGCAGGCTCGGGTCGAGCCGCTGCGAGAGTTTGGGCATCCGCAATTGGAGGAGCGCGGTGATCAGCGCGTCGTAGCGCTGCTCGCTCAAGCCGGGGAACAGTTTCGCGCGGATTTCGGTCCGGTATTCGGCCGCGCCGGCGTGCACGGTCCCGCGTTCGCCGAGGTGTTCTTCGAGCGCGTTCCTGGTCAGCGGCTGGCCCGCCTCGTTGACCAGCGGCAGGCCGTCACCGACCCGCAGCCCGGTGGTGAAGAAGTCGGCGTGCACCGTGCTGGTGTGCGTACTCGCCTGCAGCCGTGCCCCGCAGGTGAACCAGTCGTCCTCGCCCCGGCGGAATTCGAGCCAGACGTATCCGACGCGAGTGGCGCCGGAAGCGCCTTCGCCCATCAGGTTCCAGTGCATGCTGCGCTCGCTGGTGCCGAAGGTCGACAGCCGGTTGGCGCGCAGGCTCGCGTCGAACAGGAACGGCAGCAACAGTTCCAGCGCCTTGGACTTCCCGCTCCCGTTGGGGCCGCGCAACAGCAGGCGCCCGTCGTGGAACTCGAAGATCTCGTCGTAGTAGCGCCAGATGTTGAGGATGCCCGCGCGGGACGGGATCCACCTCGTCACGGTCACGTCGCCTCCTCTTTTCGGCCGGGGTCTCGGTCGGTGTATCTCGCGGCGGCCGGGAGCGGCCGGACGAGTTCGGCTTCGACGCGGACCAGCCCGAAGCCGGTCAGCACCGCGAGCGCGTCGACGGTCAGCCGCCGCACGCCGTCCTTGCCCCGGTAGGTCTTGGCCCAGCGCGGGAACCGTTTCAGCAGCTTCGCGGTGGCGTTGCGCAGGTAGTCGGTCGTCCGCGGTTCGTCGAGCACGTCGAGCAGCAGGAGCGCGGCGACCTTGGCGTTGCTGCCGTCGTCCGGGAACCGCTCGTCGGTGGCGATGCCGTCGACGTCGACGAGCAGCACCCCCTCGGCCCGCTCTTCGAGGACGAACCCGCCCTGTTCCGCGGCGCGGCGCAGCAGCTGGCGCCCGGTCGGCGAGCCGAGATACGCGCGCTCCTCGGCGGTGAGTTCGGCGAAGTACAGCACGGGATCGTCGACGAGACGGCGGAAGACCGCATGCCGGAGCCACAGGTTCCGCTGGACGTCGGACGCGTTCGGCGTGTCCTCGTGGCGGCCTGAGGAGAGGCCGTAGCGCTGCTCGTACGACACCGCGTCCAGCAGTTCCTCGAACCGCAGCGCGACGTCGTCGGCGGGCACGGCGAGCTGCGACGGCCCGACCGGGGCGGCGAGCAGGCGCAGCAGCAGTGTCGCGTCGACCCGGAACAGCACCTTCGCCGCGGTTTCGTCCACAAAGGACTCGGCGTCGCCGTCGGCCGTCGCGAGGACGCCGTAGGACTCCAGCAGTCTGAGGACGTCCACGAACGCGATGCGCTCGGCCCTGCTGGTGACGTCGAAGGTGGTGACGAGGTCGTCGGCGGCGCTCGCGCGGGCGACGCGGTCGGCGAGGAGGCCGATGGTGGTCACCGGCACGGTCAGGAGTTCGGCCGCCACCACGCAGAGCAGCACGTAGCGGCGGCGGTCGAACGCCGCGCGTCCGGAGCGCAGGCGCCGGGCCGGACGGGTGGGGTCGGCGGACGCGCGGACCTTGACCAGCCGCGCGTACCCGAGCCGCGGTTCGACGGTGAGCGTCCAGCCGCAGTAGTAGTCGAACCACTGCCGGATGGGTTCGCGGCGGCGGCGGATGAGGTCGAAGGTCTCGGGGGAGCCGCGTTCGCCGATCAGCGGCTTCGCCAGCAGGGCCCGGATCCCGCGCGCGACCTCCTCACGCTCCGCGATGACCAGTTGGTTCGTGAGGCTCACGCACCGCCTCCGGCCGTGCTGATCTCGATCTCGTAATCGGGCCCGCGGAAGACGCCGCTCGTCGTGGTGAGGCGCGCGACCGCGCCGTTGTGCGGCGGCCTCAGGATGATCTCGATCTGACCGTCGGACGTCGTGCTCCGGCGGGTGCCGCCGATGCCGGGGCTGCTGCCGAGCGCTTGGCCCAGCAGGTCCAGCAGCCGCTCGAAGACGGTGTGGTCCAGCTTCTCGAACGCCGAAAGCCGCACGACCCCGCCGGTGTCGAGCATGCTCCACGCCGCCTCGAGTTCGGCCCGTTCCGCGATCGCCTGCTGGACTCGTGCGGCCCGGATCGCGGTGACGTCGCGGACCCTTCCGGTCTTGGTGAATCGCTCGGTGCGGCCCGCGGACCGAAGCAGCTCGGAAACCTCGACCGGGGGCGCGTCGAGCCACGACGCCGTCGTGCTGACCACCTCGGGGTCGGCGTGGGCGAGATGCGCGTGCCGCGCGGAACTGAGCCCGAACATCGTGGACCACAGGCGATGGAGGTCCTCCTGCGCCGGGACGACGGTGAACCACCGCGCCAGCTCCCGGAAATCGGCGACCGCGCTGCTCGCGCGCCGCCGCGATTCGGTGATCCGGTCCAGGACCTGGAGAAGCGTGATGATCGCCCGCCGCGCGACCTGGTGGAGGTCCTCGACCCGCGGCGTCGCGCCGTCTTCGGGCAGGAACCACGCGCGGAGCCCGTCCCAGCGGGCCTTGCGCAGTTCCAGCCAGCGCGGGTCCGGCGCCGGCAAGCCGGCCCCGTTGAGCGCGCGGCGATGCACACGCTCGACGCCGTACTCGTCGATCTCCTTGACGCGGGTGCCGATGGTGTGGGTGTGCTGCTCCAGGTCGTTCAGGAACTGCTGCAGATACGCCACCGTGGACGCCTTGACCTCGTGAAACGTCGAGAGGTCCGCTTCCGCGCGCAGCAGGCGTTGCAGGTCGCCGTTGAACCGCTTCGTGTTGTCCCGGAACGTTTCGAGGTGGCTCTCGATCTCGGCGAGCGTGCTGAACACGCGCCTGTCGGTGCCGTCCTCCAGCTGCCTGACCAGCTCGCCGAGCCGCTCACCGAGCGCGTCGAGCGTCGCCGTCTGCAGCGCCCCGGACCCGGCGAGGACCTCGTTCGCGCGGATGATCCCGGCGAGTGCCGCTTCACCCTGTCGCGTGAGCGAGTACTGGAGATTGCGGCGCTCGTACTCGGACGCCGTCCGGTAGTCGCCCGCGTGATTCTGGACGACGTCGAGGTGGCTCTGGCTCCTCAGCTGGTCCAGCGCCTTGGCGAGGTCCTCGTCGTCCAGCGTCTCCAGCCAGCCGGCCTCTCGCAGCCGCGTGCGGATGTCGTCGATACCGAGCGCCGTCTCGAGCCGCTCGTTCGCCTCACCGAAGACGTGCAGGATCGCCAGGGGAAGCCCGGACTTGCTGCCGTCGGTGAAACGGAACATTTCGGGCGGTACACGGATCGGATCCATGCGGCCTCCGGCGGTGGTGCGTGGAGCTACACGTTAGGGGGTCACCCAGGCGAGTCCGAACGGCCCATCTTTTTCACGCTGTGTACTCACGTCGTGAACAGCTCAAGGTGCACGGTGGTCCCCTCGACGGTGACCTTCCGGACCACGCGGCGACCGTTGACGAGCCGGTCGTCCGCCATGACCCCAGGCGCGAAGTTCGACGCTTCGAGCAGCTTGGGCACGTCCTCCGCCGGAAGGGTCAGGACGACCTGGTACCTCGAGTCGATGCCCCGGTCGTACTTCGTCTCCAGCACCTTCCCGCTCGCGGGCATCGAGATCCCGCCGAATCGGAAGGCGTCCTCGGGTGACGGAGCTGGTTCTGGAGTGGCGCAGCCGGCCAGCAGGAGGGCGAGGACCGCGATCAGGAGCTTCACCTAGCGTGAGACGCACGGTGGGCGTAAGCGTTCCGTCACATCGGCGATCAAAAGCTCTCCGCGGTTGAGCGTTGAGGCCTCCAGTAGCTCGGCGAATGTCCCGAGCATCGCCCGATGCTCGGCGGCGCGTCCGGTGTTCCCGCGCCGTGCAAGTGCTCCGACCTGGCATCGAACAACCCGGGAGTCATGCCTTCGACCAAGGCCGCGGCCGCGCGCAGGTCCGAGCCGATCGAGCACCGGCCGGGAGGCGAGGCCGGCCGCAGCATGAACAGGGCGAGGCACTCCAGCGGTTCGGTTCTCACCGCGTAGCCGACAAAGCTGACCGGGTCCAGTGCGGGGTCCGGCCCGCCCCGCAACCGAAGTCCGTGACCGCCGGAAATCGAGAAGTACGGCACGCCCAATGCGGACACCATGACCGCGGCCGTGCGTCGCGCCGGCTGATCCGGGACTTCCGGTGGGACGGCCACGAGACGGACGCAGTGCCGAAGATCGTCCATCGCTTGCCTCCGCTGGTCGTCGCGTTGTCAGAGTTCGAGACCATGGAACGCGCGTTCTCGCCTCGGCGTGGGGCTGTGTGCTCGATCGGCAAGAAGTTTGCGGAACTGTCAAATTGCGATCCGGGCAACGTCCTACCGATGTGAGGCCCCGGTGCGGGACCATCGCCGGGGAGGTCGCCATGGACGCACTCCACCCGTTTTGGTCGTCACCCGAGGTGCTGCACGCCGCCGCGACGGCCCGGTACGGCTGGTTGGCCAGGGCCGTCCGGCGCGCTCGCCGGCTGACGCCGGCGCAGGTGGCGGGCCACTGTCATCTCTCCCTGAGCACGTTGTCGAGGATGGAGACGGGCCAACGCAAACTCATCGATGTCCATTACTTGCGGACCCTCTCCGAGGTACTCGAAATCCCGCCCCACCTCTTTGGTCTCGCACCCGCATTCACCGGCGCGGCGCAAATGCGCGAGGATGGCACGCCGGTTAATGTCGGCACTGCTATCCCCGGCGGACAGGACGGTGACGAGGCGATGCGGCGACGACAGGTGCTCGCGGGGCTGGTCGGTGTCACGATCGCGGGGGTCTTGCCTGGCACGGCGCGCGCGTCCACAGGCGAGGAATCTTTAGAGGCTTTGTTGCTGGCGAAGTCACAGTGCCCGGCTGTACCTGTGCCTCTGGTCTCGCTTTCCCAGGCGCTCGCCGAAGCGCAGAGAAAATTCGAAGCCTGCGAGTATGCGCATCTCAGCCGAGTGCTGCCTCAATTGATAGCCACCGCACACGCGAGCAAGGACGCGTCCGTCGGGCAAATGCGGGAACGGATGTCCGCGGCACTCTCCAGGGCCTATCTGCTCGGTTCGGAACTTGCGGTCAAACAACACCGCGATTGCGTCGCCCGCGTCGCCGCGGATCGGTCACACTCGGCGGCGGAGTCGAGCGGTGACCCGTTGGTGATCGCCGCGAGTTCCCGGGCCATCGCGATCGGAATGCGGCGGCACGCGCTCAGCGCTCCCGAGAAGATCGACAGGGACGCCGGTCTGAACGGTGCCATCACCATGCTCACCAGGACCGCTCTTGACCTGGGAGCCGATCAAGGCAGTCCTCCGGGGCGGCAACTCGCGTCCTACGGCTCGCTCTTGTGCACCGCGAGCTATTCGGCGGCCCAGAACGGGAACAGCGCCCAGGCCGTCGCGCTCATCGAAGAAGCAGAGGACGCCGCGCGGCGGTTGAAGGCCACCGGAAGCGGAATGGGCAACGCGCAATTCAACGCGACCACGGTCGCCGTCTATCGCATCGGTGTGCACACCACTCTCGGTGACACCGCCCGGGCGCTGACGTACTTCGACTCGGTCGATCCCCGGCGACTGCCGAGCGCCGAGCGGCGGGCACGAGCGTTCGTGGACGGCGCGCGAGCCTGGAAGGACCATGGCGACGTCGAGCAGGCCACGGACGCGTTGACCCGTGCCCGTGACTGTGCCCCTCAAGAGCTCGGCAGGCCATCGGTCCAGCGCCTCATCGCCGCCATGGTCGATTCACCCGGGCGTACCCCGGCCGCCCTCTTCGCGCTGGCCCGTCGGACGTAAGGGTTCCGTCACACTCGGGCGGGGATGACAGGGACGCCCGGACACGTTGTACTGGTTGTCAACGACCAGAGGAGATCAATCGTGACGGAAAAGGCTGTTCTCGCGGGCGGCTGCTTCTGGGGTATGCAGGACCTGTTCCGCCGGCACCCCGGAGTCGTCTCCACCAGGGTCGGCTACACCGGCGGCGACGTACCGAACGCGACCTACCGCAACCACGGCTCGCACGCCGAAGGCATCGAGATCGTCTTCGACCCGGCGCAGCTGTCGTACCGGCAGATCCTGGAGTTCTTCTTCCAGATCCACGACCCGACGACCCGCAACCGCCAGGGCAACGACATCGGCACCAGCTACCGGTCGGCGATCTTCTACACCGACGACACGCAGAAGCAGATCGCCGAACAGACGATCGCCGACGTCGACGCTTCCGGCAAGTGGCCGGGCAAGGTCGTCACCGAGGTGACCCAGGCCGGCGACTTCTGGGAAGCCGAGCCCGAACACCAGGACTACCTGGAGCGCATCCCGAACGGCTACACCTGCCACTACGTGCGGCCGGAATGGCAACTGGGCGAGCGCTGATCGTCGCGCTGCACGTCTCTTCCGTGCACGCTTACGAGGGCCGTCCTTCTGACGGCCCTCGGCCCGATCCTGCTCCGGTCTCGCGCGACCACGTCGAGGTGCGCGCGGGGCTGGGGCTGGTGGGGGACCGGTACTTCAACCATTCCGCACATCGCGAGGCCGCGGTGACGCTTTTCTCGGCGTCTGTGCCTGGTGATCCGCTGCTTGCTCGGCGGAACATCGTGCTGTCGGGGTTCGATGTGGATGCTGTGCCGCGGGGGTCTGTGGTCACGTTGGACTCTGGCGATGGTCCGGTGCGGTTCGAGGTGCACCGGCCCGCTAATCCCTGCGCTTGGATGGACGTCGTTTACCCTCGCGGGACTTTCCGGGCTTTGCGGGGGCGGGGTGGGAAGCGGTGCGTGCCGCTGGATGACGGTGTTCTACGCGTCGGGCCAGTGGAGATTCAGTACATGTGGTCGTGAGTGGTAAGTGTTGTTCTAACCCTCATTACCACTCACGACCCGCACGTCCTGGGCGCCCCGATCACCATCCGGCCGCCGGGGCTGGGAAGATCGGTTGCCGACCGGTGAGAAACGGGATCTAGCGAGTCATTTCCTCCAGGAACTCCTGGGTTTCGGGATCTTCGGAGAAGATGGCGGTGCCGCGCATCCCACGGGTGAGCAGGACCTTGTAGGTGTTCTTGATCAACGCGCCGAAATGCAGTTCATCGGCCTTCCGGACTTCGGTGTCCTTGGAGTTCTCGCGCACTGGGCGCCACATGCCGTCACGACGGACGAGGTCCTTGCCGAAGATCACGCCCGACCAGTCGTACTCGAAGCCCTGAGCGGTGTAGATGCACCCCACCTGTCCGAAACCGCGCTCATCGGTCGCCCAGTAGCTGGCCCCGGGAACGTCCGGCACCGTCTTCTCGCCTTTGGCGTTCCACGGTCGTTTCCATGCTCCGATTTGGACGTCGTCCACCAGACGAAGGCCATCGGAGGTCTTGACCGGATTGCTCCACGGCCAGCAGAAACCGGCCGCGAGCCGCCCGACCCCACCGTGCTGCGCCTGCTGGCGCAGTACCCAGGATTCCAGCGCCTCGGGTGACGAGGCGGTGGTCAAAGTGATGCCGTCGTCGAGTGGCCCCGCCAGTTTGCTCCACGGAATCGGTGGTTCGGCGGAACCGAGGCCGAGCAGCCTGGCGACCCAGGTGTCGTAGGAGACCGAGCCACCACACCGCAGCTGATCGTGCAGCCGGACGACCTCCACCTCGCAGCCGAGTGCTCGGGCAGCGGTGGCGATCTCCTTGAGAGACCCCATTTCACCGGGGCGCACAACCTGGTGCTCGTCAAGAAGGAAGACGGGGACGGTCGCCACGTTGACGAGTTCGTTCACCTGACGATCGGCGCGCTCGCGCCGCTCCTTCTTGGTGAACCTGTCGACGCCCTTCTCGCGGATGCGATGTGCTTCGTCGCAGATCAGGACATCCAGTTCGCGAGGCTCGCTGCCCACGTAGGCGTTGAAGTACTTGAACAAGCTCTGTACCCGGGTGTTGCCACGGCCCGCGTACTTACGCATGGTCATGGTGAAGGACTTCGAGCCGGTCGCGTGGTGGACTCCGAGACCGCGGCGAGCCAGTTCGCCGAGCAGGCTCAACGCGATCACGCTCTTGCCAGAACCAGGGCCGCCTTCGACGATCACGACCGTCCGGGTCTGTGCCGCCCGGGACCGCTCGACCGCGTGCAACACCAGTTCGTACGCGACCTTCTGTTCGTCCAGCAGAACGAACTGCTCGCGATCCCTGATCTCGGCCGCGGCCAGGTCCAGCAACGGTTTGGTGGGACGGTGGGTGAAACCGCTGAACTCGTCGCCGGATTCCACGTTCTTCCGCCTGCCGACCGAGGGATCGAGGACGGCGTTGAGGTGCTCGCCCATCGCCGCTTTGTCGTCCATGGTGAACAGGCGGCTGGCGGGATTGGGGTTGTTCTGAAGCAGACCGGCCACGTCTGTTCGGCGCGCGTTGTGCAGGTATGCCATGCCGTGCACCGCGTGCGGCCGATCCGCGAGCGCGGGGGTGTGGTCCACGAAATACTGGCGGTAACCGTGCACCTGCTGGGCCGGATGAAGATGGTGTCCTGGAAGCCCGGGAACATTGATCACCTCGGACAGGTACGACTCGGCCGTTGACCACTGTTTGAGCTCGATGAACACGAAAGAGCTCTGTCCAGTACGAGGGTGGACACCACATAGCACGACGTCGATCCGCTGCTTGCTGTGCGGCAGTTGATGCTCGAGAAGGACCTCGACGTCGCCGAGGCCGGCGTCCGCGAGATCCGTCAACAGGATGGGCAGGCTCTTCCGCCAGGAGACCACCTCACTGGTCCCCACCCTGCTGTCGAGCGTGAATCCGGCCTGGTCCTTAAGACGGCTGTGCAGGTGTCCCGCACGGGCTTCGATCAAGAGATCGGCCGCGCTACCGCGCGCAAGAGCCACTCGTCCCTCCCCCGGGCGTGTGGGTCGCCCAAGTGCTTCCCAGCTGTCGATCATAACCCGCTAGAGTGACGCTTGCCTTCACGCAAGAGTGTGGAAGGCCAAGTGGCGGTAACGGCCCTGGGGAGGGTGGCTTGCCGGTCAGTAAGACTGCGGATGACCTGCGAGAAGAACTTCGGCACGAACGCATTCTCATGGAACTCGCCCGGCATACGGGAGTCACCTACAAGGTGTCCGAACACCATGGTGAAATCGGTTCGTGGCGGAGAAGCCTTCCGATACTCGCCGAAATGTTGTGCGCCGCCGGCCTCGGTCATGTGCAGGTCCTGCTCGAATACCGGCTTCCGTACAGCCCGAAGCGTGTGGACGCCGTCCTCTGCGGGGTTCATCCGGAAACCAAGAGACCTTCTTATGTACTCGTCGAGCTGAAGCAATGGAGCGACGCGAAGGCGGTTGGCGCGGGCTTGGTGAGAGTTCGCGGCGGGAGGCGGCAACCGTACCTGCATCCGGCTGAACAGATCAGGCGATACTGCCGTCAATTACTCGACTTCATTCCCGCCTTCGCGCGAATCCCCGGACAGGTCAAAGGGGTCGCGTACTTGCACAATGCGGTACGGGGCAAGGACTGGACACTGGACGACTTCGAGTTCGACGACTTCGGTCAGCTCTACACGTCGGACCTCCAAGGCGACCTGGTCGCCGATCTGTGGTCGGTACTCGACACGGATCCGCGTACGGCCGACATGGCGATGGCTGCGGCCCATGAGTTGATCTCCGCGCCACCGGCCCCGGCTCGCAACCTGCTCAAAACGGCCGCCGATGCCTTGTCCGCCAGGGATGACTTCGTTCTGCTCGACGAGCAGCAGGTCGCCTACAAGACCGTGCTGGACGCGGTCGCGGAGGCGGAAACCGGCGACGGTAACCGGCGGAAGAAGGTCGTCGTCGTCAGTGGCGGGCCAGGGTCGGGCAAGAGCGCCATCGCCGTGACGCTCCTCGCCGCCCTCGCGCGGCAGAAGCGAAGAGCACTTCACGCGACAGGCTCGAAAGCCTTCACCGAGACCTTGCGGGAGAAGGTAACCGGCGATGACGAGCGATATGGCGAGATCTTCAAGTACTTCAACGAGTTCGGTTCGGCGCCGGCGGACGCGCTGGACGTCCTGATCTGCGACGAGGCCCACCGGGTCCGAGGCATGCCCGCTCGGCTGCACGGGAAGGTGCGGAGCCAGATCGACGAACTGATCGAGGTGGCCAAGGTGCCGCTCTTTCTGCTGGACGAACACCAAGTAGTGCGTCCTGGTGAGATCGGGACCAAGGGGGACATTCTCGCCATCGCCGACATCAAGGGCTGCGATGTGATCGAGATCAGCCTCGAGGGTCAGTACCGGTGTGGGGGCTCGGCGCGCTTCGACGAATGGGTGGTCCGCCTGCTGGGCCTCGGTTCGGGGCCGCCGGTGGCCTGGTCGGAGCTGGTCGAAGGAAGCGAAGACGAGTACGTGGTCGACTCGGTCGGGTCACCGCATGAACTGGAGAACTGGCTCCTTCGGCAGGCGAAGACCTTCTCGGGCACTGCGAGGATGGCAGCCGGTTTCTGCTGGGATTGGCGGGATCCGGTCGAGGTCGACGGAGAACTGAGACTGGTCGACGACGTGCAGATCGATGGATGGCGCCGTCCGTGGAACACCAAGCGGGGATTCGAGGTTCCAGGAGTTCCGTCCGCTTCCTTATGGGCCTCGGAGCCCGAAGGATTCGGGCAGGTGGGGTGCATCTACACCGCTCAGGGCTTCGAGTATGACTGGGCGGGTGTCATTTTCGGCGACGATCTGGTCATCCGGAACGGGAAGTGGTTGGCCCGCCCCGATTTCTCCTTCGATCGTTCCGTGAAGGACGCCGGAGCAAGTAAGTTCGACCGGTTGGTCCGGAACACCTACAAGGTGCTCATGACGCGTGGCATGCAGGGAGTGTGCGTCTACTCCAAGGACGATGAGACGAACGACTTCCTCCGGAAGTTCTCGAGGTAGCCACGGCGGCCGAAACCAGGGCGGTCGATGAGCGGGGTTCGACTCCGGTCACTCGGATATCGAGGACTGAGAACACCGCCGCGACGGCGGGCAGGATCGGTGAGAGTGCCCCCGGCAGGATTCGAACCTGCGACACCCGCTTTAGGAGAGCGGTGCTCTATCCCCTGAGCTACGAGGGCATGTACTGCCGGGCACAGCCTACCGGGTCACCGGGTCCGGCCGTGCGTGAGGTCAGGTCACGATGCGGCCGCCGAGGTGAAGTGCCCGGAGCACCCGAACGGCGGTTGCCCCCGAGCCCGAGAAGGAGCATGCGGCCGAGAAGAGACACTGGCCGACTAGTGACACTCGACCTGCGGATCCGCGGCCCGGCGGCCAGACTCGGGACCGGCAAACCAGGGCTGAATCGAGAGCTAGATCGACACAGATGACCCGCGAGGGTCACTCGTACGTGTCTGGTTTCGAAACCCTGAACAACAGTAGGTAATCTTCGTTAACGGGACGCGAGACGCCGCTCCCCCGGCTGCCGGAGGGCTTCGTTGATCAAGCTCATGTTCGCCGACGACGAGGAACTGGTCCGTTCGGGCCTGCGTGCCATGATGTCGGGCGCTGCCGACATCGAGATCGTGGGCGAAGCGAGCGACGGGAGATCAGCGGTCGAGGTCGCCCGGCGGTACCACCCTGACGTCGCGCTGCTCGACATCAAGATGCGGTCCCCTGACGATGGCATCCGCGCGCTCAGGGCCATTCTCGCGTTGCCGGATCCGCCGACCGTGGCCATGTTGACCACGTTCGACATCGACGACTACGTCAGTCTCGCGCTCAGGCTCGGGGCCAACGGCTTCCTGCTGAAGGACATCGACCCGGCGGCGCTGCTGCGGGCGGTCCGTGACCTGGCGCGCGGGGGTGCGGTGCTGGATCCGGGGGTCGCGGCGCGCATGGTCCAGTCGCATCGGGACGAGCAGCGGGCCGCGCAGCCGGCGCGCAAGCTGCTCGCGTCGCTGTCCGAGCGGGAGCGTGAGGTCGTCGGGCTGATCGGGCAGGGGTTGTCCAACGCGGAGATCGGCGGGCGCTTGCATCTGTCCGAGGCCACGGTCAAGGGCTACGTCTCGGCCGTCCTGTCCAAGATCGGCGCGGCGAACCGGGTGCAGGCGGCGCTGCTGGCCTACCGCGGCGGCCTGCTCGACCAGTAATGATCCTCACCGCGCTCGAGTTCCTCGGCTTGATCGCGTTCGCGGCTTCGGGTGCGCTCGCGGCGGTGCGGTCCAGGTTGGACGTCTTCGGGGTGGTCGTCGTGGGGCTGACCACCGCGCTCGGCGGCGGGATCATCCGTGACGTCCTGCTCGGGATCACGCCGCCGACCACCCTGCGGACGTGGCCTTATCTCGCGGTCTGTGGCGGGACGGCGCTGGTGGTGTTCGTGTTCCACCCGCAGATCGCGAAGCTGCGGCGCGGCGTGCTCCTCGCCGACGCGCTCGGGCTCGGGGTGTTCGCGACGGCGGGGACCACCATCGCGTTGAACGCGGGCGCGACTCCCTACGCGGCGTGCCTGATCGGGATGACGACGGGTATCGGTGGCGGCGCGGTGCGTGATCTCCTGCTGCGGGAAATCCCGCTCGTGCTGCGGAAGGAGATCTACGCGGTCGCGGCGCTCGCGGGGGCCGTGCTGGTCGTGATCGGTCACGCTCTGCGACTGCCGCCGGGCCCGGTGACGGCGGTAGCAGCTGCTGCCGTGGTGGGGGTCCGGATGCTCGCTTTGTGGCGCAGATGGAACGCACCTGTTGCGAAAGGGCCCGAGACCGGCTGAAACGTCTTCTGGACTGCCGGATTTCCTTTGTTTGTTCTGTGTGTGTTCTTAGGCGAGTCTCAGCACGCTGCGTAAGACTGTCGTCATGCGCATCCTCGTAGTGGACGACGACAGGGCCGTCCGTGAATCACTCAGGCGATCCCTTGAGTTCAACGGGTACCAGGTGGAACTGGCCGGGGACGGCGCGCAGGCCCTGGAAGCGATCATCGCCAACAGACCCGACGCGATGGTCCTCGACGTGATGATGCCGCGGCTCGACGGCCTGGAGGTGGCCCGACGGCTGCGAAGCACCGGTGACGACCTGCCGATCCTCGTGCTGACGGCGCGGGACACGGTGTCCGATCGCGTGTCCGGTCTCGACGCAGGCGCCGACGACTACCTCCCGAAGCCCTTCGCGCTCGAGGAGCTCCTCGCTCGCCTTCGCGCGCTTCTGCGCCGGGCGATCCCGGATCCGCAGGCGGGGCAGAACGCCGAGATCCTGTCGTTCGCGGATCTCACCTTGGACCCCGGGACGCGCGAAGTGCGCCGCGCCGGCCGGGAGATCAGTCTCACGAGGACCGAATTCGCGCTGCTGGAGCTGTTTCTCTCCTACCCGAAACACGTCCTGACTCGCAGCCGGATCCTGGAGGAAGTGTGGGGATACGACTTCCCGACGTCGGGCAACGCACTGGAGGTCTACGTCGGCTATTTGCGCCGAAAGACCGAGGCTGGGAGCGAACCGAGGCTGATCCACACGGTCAGGGGAGTGGGATACGTCCTGAGGGAAACCCCGCCGTGACGGACCCGGTCGAGGTCGCCGACGGATCCGAAAAGGATCCGCGCGGCGACCGCTGGGGCACGCGGCGCTTCTCGCTCCGCGGCCGGGTGACGCTGCTCGCGGCCGTTTCGGTGGCGGGCGCGGTGGCGTTGGTGTCACTCGGCGCGTATCTCGTCGTGAAGGAGAACCTCTA
Organism: Amycolatopsis orientalis DSM 40040 = KCTC 9412; assembly: GCF_000478275.1. Classification (GTDB taxonomy): domain Bacteria; phylum Actinomycetota; class Actinomycetes; order Mycobacteriales; family Pseudonocardiaceae; genus Amycolatopsis; species Amycolatopsis orientalis. The sequence goes on along the minus strand of NZ_ASJB01000083.1, from coordinate 212,075 downwards.
CCAGCAGGTCGACGACAACCTGCTGGCCCGCGCGCAGGCCGCGGTCGACTCGCCGCAGGTGCAGACCGAGCTGCAGCAGGTGCCGGGCGCCTTCCTGGCCAGCGCGGACCTGCAGATCGGCCAGCTGACGGTCGGGGAGAAGGTCCGGCTGACCTATCCGCAGTCCGGAAGCCGCCCGCCCTACGGTCCGGACGAGATCGCGGTCGCTTCGGGGACCTCGCCGTTCTCCCTGCGCACCGACCCGAGGACCGACAGCCGGGTCGTCGCGCTCCCGCAGGGTGCGGGGCAGGCGATGGTGCTCGCCCAGTCGCTCGGCCCGACCAAACGCACCCTGAACGAACTCTCCGTCGTCCTGTTCCTGATCGGCGGCGCCGGGATCCTGGTCGCCGCGGCGGCGGGCACGGCGGTCGCGAGAGCGGGCCTGCGACCGGTCGACAGGCTGACGTCGGCGGCGGAACGCGTCGCCACCACGGGTGACCTGCGGCCGATCCCGGTCAGCGGCGACGACGAACTCGCCCGGCTCACGCAGAGTTTCAACACGATGCTCGGCACGGTCGCCGAATCGCAGGAACGGCAACGGCAGCTCGTCGCCGACGCCGGTCACGAACTACGGACGCCGCTGACGTCGCTTCGCACGAACCTGGAACTCCTGTTGTCCGCGAGCAGGCCGGGCGCGCGCACGCTGTCCGACGAGGACCGCAGCGACATCGAGGCCGACATCCGCGGCCAGCTCGACGAGCTGACTCAGCTGATCGGCGACCTCGTCGAACTCGCGCGCCAGGACGAGCCGCGGATCGAGCACGAGCGGGTCGAGATGGTCGACGTCGTCGAGCGCGCGCTCGACAGGGCACGCCGCCGGGCGGGTGAGATCGAGTTCGACGTCTCGCTCCAGCCGTGGGTGCTGACCGGCGACACCAGCGCGCTGGAACGCGCGGTGCTGAACCTGCTGGACAACGCGGTGAAGTTCTCGCCGGAGGGCTCGTCGGTCGGGGTCCGGCTGTATCCGGTCGGCGACGGCACCGCGGTGCTCGAGGTCGAGGACGCCGGGCCGGGGATCGCCGACGAGGACCTGCCGAAGGTGTTCGACCGGTTCTACCGCTCTTCCGAGGCGCGGACCCTGCCCGGTTCCGGGCTCGGCCTCGCCATCGTCCAGCACGCCGCGCAGCGCCACGGCGGCGACGTCTACGCCGGACGCGCGCCCGCGGGCGGCGCGCTGATGACCATGCGACTTCCGGGAGCCCCTGCCTGATGGGTGATTACGACAAGGGTCTCGAACTGCTGCGCCTGCTCGGCGGCGTCGAGGACCCCGCCGTGCTGCAGCTGTTCGAAAGCGTCCAGGCGACGGACTTCGGCGAGGAAGCCGTCGCCTTCGTCTACGGCGGCGTCTACCAGCGTCCGGGGCTTTCGCTGGCACAGCGGCAGCTGGTGACGGTCGCCGCGCTGGAAGCCTTGGGATACGCGGAAGCGCAGCTTCGGTTCCACCGGACAGCTGTGACGAACGTCGGCGGCGAGTTGGACTCCGACGACGAAACGACCAGGCGGCTCAGGCTGATCGCGGTGCACACGGCCAAGGGCGGGGTGGCGCCGGAGCTGGCCGACGTCCTCCGGGAAGCACGGGACGCGGGCGAGCTGCGGGAGGCCATCGAGGCGATCCTTCATCTCGCCGTCTACGTGGGTTTCCCCGCCGCCCTCAACGCGCTCGGCGCCGCCCGTACCCTGACGAGTGATGAGCACCGAGAACGCGCCTGAGCCGCCGCCCCGCCGTCTGCTGTGGACACTGCTGGTGGCCGCGGTCCTGCTGGCCGCCGACCAGCTGACCAAATGGTGGGCCGTCGACGCCCTCACCGACCGGGCGCCGATCCCGGTGATCGGCGACTTCATCCGGTTCCGGCTGCTCTACAACCCGGGCGCGGCGTTCTCGCTGGGTGCCGGTTCCACCTGGATCTTCGCGGTCCTGGCCGCGGCCGCGGTGGTCGCGCTGCTGTGGATCTCCCGCAAGGTCCGCTCGGCGGGCTGGGCGATCTCGCTCGGCTTGCTGCTCGGTGGCGCGACGACGCATCTGGGAGACCGGCTCTTCCGCGAGCCCGGCTTCGCGCGCGGTCACGTCGTCGACTTCATCGACTACAACGGCTGGTTCGTCGGGAACGTCGCCGACATCGCGCTGTTCTTCGGCGCGGTTTCGCTGTTCGTGCTCAGCTTCCGCAACGTGCCGATCGACGGCGTCAAGCAGACGGCGTCGGAGTAACGAGACAGAACTCGTTCCCTTCCGGATCGGCGAGGACGACGAGCCCGTCCTCGGGGTGCGCGAGCACCTTCGCGCCCAAAGCGACGAGCCGTTCGACGTCGTCGCCGGTCAGATCCAGATGCACGCGGTTCTTGGCGATCTTCCCCTCCGGGACCAGGTTGAAGAACAGCCGCGGTCCCGATGGTCCTTCGACCAGCACCGAAGGATCGTCTTCGGGACCGGAAAAGCCCAGCGAGCGAAGGCGTTCAAGCTCTTCTTCGTCATAGGGTGCGACTTCGTAGCCGTCGAGCGCCGCCGCCCAGAAGCGGGCCAGCGAAGCCGGGTGGTGGCAGTCGAAGACGACGTCGCGAAGCCTGGCCATGGCCTCATGGTGACAGGACACTTGGCTCGTCCTGCCATGTTTATTCGTGTAGGATTTTGTGTAGTTGATCCAGGGAGGGTTCTTGCTCGCGCGGCAACGACAGGCGGTGATCCTCGAAGAGGCGCGCCGGACCGGGGCGGTCCGGGTCAGCGACCTCGTCGCGAGGCTCGGCGTCTCCGACATGACGGTGCGCCGCGACCTCGACGTACTCGCCGGTCGCGGCCTGGTCGAAAAGGTCTACGGAGGCGCCACCTCCATCGTCGGCAAGAGCACCGACGAGCCCGGTTTCGAGGCCAAATCCGTCCGCCAGCGCGCGCAGAAGGAAGCGATCGCCGCCGTCGCGGCCGGGCTGGTCCGGCCGGGCACCGCGATCGGCATCTCCGCGGGCACCACCACGTGGACGCTGGCCAGGGCGCTCGACGAGGTCCCCGGCCTGACGATCGTCACGAACTCCATCCAGGTCGCCGACGTGCTGCGCGGCGCGAACCAGCCGGATCGCACGGTGGTCCTCACCGGCGGCGTCCGCACCCCGTCGGACGCGCTGGTCGGGCCGGTCGCCGTGCAGAGCCTGCGCTCGCTGCACCTGGACGTCGTCTTCCTCGGCGTGCACGGGATGGCCGACGGCCCCGGGTTCACCACGCCGAACCTCACCGAATCCGAGACCGACCGAGCGCTGGTCGAAGCGGGCCGCAGGCTGGTCGTGCTGGCCGACCACACCAAATGGGGCATCGTCGGGATCTCCACCATCGCCGGTCTCGAAGAGGCCGACGTCGTCGTCTCGGACGACGGTTTGTCCGACAACGCAAGGGAAACGCTCACCGAGCAGGCGGGTGAGCTGATGATCGCCGAAACGGCGGAGACGGCTGAGGCTGAAGAAGCGTGAAGCGCACGGTAAGGCACCTGGCCGATGGCCGGGAGATCATCTATTTCGACTCGCCTGGAGCGCCAGAGCGCACCGCCGAGGACACCCGTGACCTGCCGCAGGTCGCGGCGGCGTCGGAGATCCGGCGCGATCCGCTGACCGGCGAGTGGGTGGCGATGGCCGCGCACCGGCAGACGCGGACCTACAAACCGCCGGCCGACCTGTGCCCGTTGTGCCCCACGAAACCCGGGAAGCCCAGCGAGATCCCGGAACCGGATTACGACGTCGCGGTGTTCGAGAACCGCTTCCCCTCCTTCGCCCGCAACGTCATCGGTGACACGTCCACAGTGGACGGAGCGGGACTGGTGCCGATCGCGCCGGGCGTCGGCCGATGCGAGGTCGTCTGCTTCACCAGCGATCACGACGGTTCCTTCGCCGCGTTGACGGCCAAGCAGGTCCGCGCGGTCGTCGACGCCTGGGCCGACCGCACCGCCGAACTGTCCGCGATGGACGGTGTCGAGCAGGTCTTCCCGTTCGAGAATCGCGGCGAAGAGATCGGCGTGACGCTGCACCATCCGCACGGCCAGATCTACGGCTACCCGTTCGTCACGCCGAAGACCGAGCGGATGCTCGAGGTCGCCCGCGCGTACGAGGCCGAGCACGGCCGTCCGGTGATGGGCGACGTACTGGCCGCCGAGCGGGAATCCGGCGCGCGCGTCGTGGTCGCGGGGGAGCACTGGACGGCGTTCGTGCCGCCCGCCGCGCGCTGGCCGGTGCAGGTCCAGATCGTGCCGCATCGCCAGGTGCCCGACATCCCGGCGCTGTCGGACGCCGAGCGTGACGAGTTCGCCGACGTCTACCTCGAAGTCCTGCGCCGTTGCGACGGGCTCTACGAGCGTCCGCTGCCCTACATCGCGGCCTGGAACCAGGCGCCGGCGAAACGCGATCGCGAACTCGGCTGGCTGTACCTGGAGGTGTTCTCGGTCCTGCGGTCCAAGGACAAGCTCAAGTATCTGGCGGGTTCGGAGTCCGGGATGGCCGTGTGGATCAACGACGCCACCCCCGAGCAGATCGCGGACAGGCTGCGCGCCACCCGCTGACGGGGCCATACTTCATGTGCGATGCACAGCATTGGCTCAGGAACTTCTCAGGACCATCCCGCAAGGTAGAGACATGACCGAGAACGACCCCAGCGGCCAGAACGCCGAGCAGGCAAGGCCCGCCGGTGCTCAGCCGGACGCGGAGCAGAGCGCGGCCTGGGCCGCGCAGCCCGCCCCGCAGCAGCCTGACGCGACCGGGCTCGGCGGCCACGCCACTCCGCATACCGGAGCGCAGCAGGCCTACCCCCAAGAGCAGTACAACCCGTGGTCACCGCAGGCCCAGCAGACCCAGGCCCACGCGCAACAGCCCCATACGCAGCAGACCCAGGCGCAGCACGCGCCCTACGGTCAGCACGGCCAGCCGGGCCCGTCGGCCTACACGATCCCGCAGCAGCGGCAGACCTCGAAGTCCACTTCGGGGAAGCTGCTCGCCGGGGTCGCGGCGATCGCCCTGGTCGTCGGCGGGGTCGCGGGCGGCACGGTCGGTTTCCTGACCGGTGACGCCGGGGGCGGTGGCTCGGTGAACGCGCTCGACGCGCCGAAGCCCGCCCAGCAGACGGGCAACGTGCCTGCCGGTTCGGTCGAGTCGGTGGCGCAGAAGCTGTCGCCGAGCGTGGTCGAGCTGCAGGTCTCCGGGCGATCCGGGGCAGGCGAGGGCTCCGGTTTCGTGCTCAGCACCGACGGTTACGTGCTGACCAACAACCACGTCGTCGAGGTCGCCGCCAATGGCGGGCAGATCCAGGCGGTGTTCCAGGACGGCAAGAAGGGCGCGGCGACCATCGTCGGCCGTGACCCCACGACGGATATCGCGGTGGTGAAGGTCAGCGGCGTCAGCGGGCTGACCCCGGTGGAGCTGGGCCGGTCCGACGACCTGCGGGTCGGACAGCCGGTGGTCGCCATCGGTTCGCCGTTCGAACTGGCGGGCACGGTCACCTCGGGCATCGTCAGCGCGCTGAAGCGGCCGGTGAGCGCCGGTGGCGGCGGCGACCAGACCACGGTGATGTCTGCGGTGCAGACCGACGCGGCGATCAACCCCGGCAACTCCGGCGGGCCGCTCGCGAACATGGCGGGCCAGGTCATCGGCATCAACTCGGCGATCTACAGCCCGAAGTCCGCGCAAAGCCAGGGCGAGACCGGCGGCAACGTCGGCATCGGCTTCGCGATCCCGATCGACCAGGCGCGCCGCACGGCCGACGACATCATCAACACCGGCCAGGCGACGCAGACCTTCATCGGCGCACGCGTGCAGACGGCGCCGACGGGTGGAGCGCAGCTGGGTGAGATCTCGCCGGGCAGCCCGGCGGAGAAGGCGGGCCTCAAATCCGGTGACGTCGTGACGAAGCTCGACGACCGGATCATTCCGAACGCCGACGCGCTCGTCGCCGAGATCCGCACCCGGGCGCCGAACGACAAGGTCAAGTTCACCCTCGGCGGTGACAAGGTGGTCGAGGTGACCCTCGGCGGCCAGCCGGTCACGCCGAACTAGTCCGAGAATCCCCAGACGCTCGGCCGCAGTGCGCGGCCGAGACCAGCCCCGGCTCGAACCCCCAGCGGGCCGGAACCGAAGGCCACGTGTGACCGGCTGCCAATCCCGGTCACGCGTGGCCTTTTTCGTGGCTTCACCTTCGCCGCGTGAGGTGGGCTGAAGGGGCCCTTCGCCGCGTGGGATGAGGTGAAGGCGTCCTTCGCTGCGTGGGATGAGGTGAAGGCGTCCTTCGCTGCGTGGGGTGCCGTGGCCTGGGGTGAGGTGGGCTGAAGGGGCCCTTCGCCGCATGTGATGCAGGGAAAGGGCCCTTCGCCGCGTCGCATGAGGTGAAGGCGTCCTTCGCTGCGTGGGGTGCCGTGGCCTGGGGTGAGGTGGGCTGAAGGGGCCCTTCGCCGCATGTGATGCAGGGAAAGGGCCCTTCGCCGCGTCGCATGAGGTGAAAGCGTCCTTCAGCTCCGCCGGGCGAGACCGGCCACGAGCACGCCCAGCCAGACGACGCCGAGGGTGACGAGCAGGCCGGTGCCGGTGTCGGAGTCGTGCAGTCCCGGGTTCGTGGCCCCGCCGAAAGGGCGCCACAGCAGCGGCACCGCGAGCAGCGTCAGCACCCCGGTGAGGACCGCCCCCGTTTTGACCGGCGTCTTCCAGCGGTCCGGAAGGACCCCGCTCAGCGCGAGCCCGACGACGCCGACCAGCGGAGCGATCAGCAGGTCGTGCACGAGTGGCCCGCCGGCGAGCCAGCCGAGGGTCCCGAAGACGTCCGCGCGCAAGGGGAACGCGTATTCGGCGAACAGCACCGCGCCCCAGGCGAGCGCGCCCAGTCCGGGCAGGAACAGCAACAGCCGCAGCGTTTTCACAGCGTCTCCAACCGGGTGACCCATTTCGTCTGCAGGACGCCGGGCCGGTTCGGGGCGATGATCCGGCACGGGAAGCCGTGGTCGGCGTCGAGGACTTCGCCGTTGAGTTCCAGCGCCAGCAGGGTGAGGTCGTCGCCGGTGTGCTCGCCGGGCAGTTCGCTGATCCCGTAGATCCCGGCCTTCTCCAGCGAGAACACGCGCACCGGCGTACCGGGCGTGCTTCCGGCGTCCCGCAACAACTCCGGCAGCGAGACCCCGCTCCAGCGCGCGGACTGGCTCCAGCCCTCGACACAGGCGATCGGCAGTTCGGCCGAAGTCCGCGGCAGGGCGCGGAGCTGGTCCAGGGAATAGGTTTTCGTGCCGCCCGGCGTCACCACCGACAGACGCCAGCCCGGGTCGCGGGCGGCGTCCAGGACGCCGGCCGCCGCGGCCGTCCGGTTGACCGGTAAGCCCTGCGGTCCCTTGCCGCTGCGCCAGGACAAGCCGGAAACGTTACGCAGCAACGGAACCGTGGCACCCGCAGTGGCGACCACGGCGACACCGGCGGCCAGCCAGGTCGTGCGGAGGAAGGCACGCCGCGAGGGTTCGGGTTCCGTGGCGAGGGAGCGGCGGACGATGGGGAGTTTCACCGCGACGTGCACCAGGATCGAGCCGATCGCCACCCACGCGACGGCGTAGTGCAGCTGCGGGAAGTAGAACGTCCACGGGTAGTTCTGCGCGATGTTGAACAGGCCGGTGACGAGTTCGAAGAACGCCGCCATCGCGAGCACCAGGATCGAGAGGCGTTCCAGCGCGTGCGCCAGGCCGCGGATCGCCGGGCGTTCGAACAGCTTGGGGTAGACGCTCCAGAGTTTGGCCAACAGCAAGGGAATCGACGCGATCCCGGAGAGCACGTGCGTCCCCTGCGTGACCCGGTACAGCCAGACCGGGCGGCTCGGCCAGCCGAACCACGACGGCGGATGCTGGACGAGATGGCTCAGCAGGCCGGTGACGAAGCACAAGGTGAACGTGACGGCGAGTGCGAGCCCGATCCGGGACGTCACCCGTTCGGCATGCGCGGCGGAGCGGAACTTCATGACTTCTCCAGGCAGGCGAACCAGCGGTGGCCGCGACGGGTGGACCAGGCGACCCGGAACGCGGTCCGGGCGGCGAGTTCGGCGATCGCTTCGACGCCGACCCACGCCCAGGTGAACCAGGCGCCGTCGTCGTCGGGCCGCAGCCGGACCCGGTCCCGGCGGATGCCGCGGCCGGGTGGGTCGAGTTCGACGAGTACGGTCCCGCCGTCGGCGATCAGTTCGGCCACGCGCGACAGCAGCCGCGGGGGATCGCCGCCGATGCCGATGTTCCCGTCGGCGAGGAGGACGTGCCGCCAGCGCCCTTCGCCGGGGACACGATCGAAGACGTCTCGGCGGAGCGCGACGGCGCCCCTGGCGTGCGTGAGCCGGACGGCGGTGGCCGAGATGTCGACGCCGAGCGAGGCGACGCCGCGTTCGGTCAGCGCGGCGGTGAGCCTGCCGGGGCCACAGCCGATGTCGAGGGTCGGGCCCGCGCAGGCGTCGAGGAGGACGTCGTCGCCGTCGCACGGGATGGCCGTCCAGCGTTCCACCGGCAGGTCGACGCGTTCGCCGGTCGCCAGTTCCAGCCAGCAGCGGTGCCCGAGCAGGCCGCGGTCGAAGGCGGTCACCGGACTTCCGCGACCGCTCGGGCGAACCGGCCGTGCGGTGCCGCCGCCGCGACCCGCCGCGCGTCCGCCACGGTGTCCACATCGGACAGTGTGGGCAGGATGCCGGGGTGCAGGCCGACGTCGGTCAGCGCGCGCAGGGTCTCCCGGCCCGTGTCGGCGCGGGACATCGGGACCCCGGCGAGTGCCTTGGCGTGCAGGGGATCACTGAGCCCCAGCGCCCACCAGCCGCCGTCTTCCGCGAGCCCGAGGACGGCGTCCTCGGTGGCCAGTGGTCGCGCGGCCGCGGCCAAGGAGTCCGGGGTGACCTGCGGGGTGTCCATGCCGATCTGGAGGACCGGGAGGCCCGGATGACCCGCCGCCGTGTCGGCGTGGGCGTTGGCGAGGCGGACGTCGAAACCGTTGCCACGCTGGGGGATCACGGTCGTGCGTTCGAGGAGCGCGGCGATCTCCTCGCCGCGCGTGGCCTCGCCGAGCTCGCCGGTCAGCGCGACGACCACCCGTGCCCCGGGCGTCAGCAGCGCGGCTTCGAGCGTGTCTAGCAGGGAGGCGGCCGCGATCCCGGCGGCCTGTTCCGGCGTCGCGGGCGGGCAGAGGCGGGTCTTCGCGAACCCGGGTACGGGCGCCTTGGCGACGATCAGCAGGCAGAACGTCATCGGCTCAACACCCGCCCGAAATCCCTCGCGGCGCGCAGGGTGCCGCGCAGCGAACCGGAGACCTTCGACTTCGTGCCTTTGGCGCGTTCGCCGTAGGACACGTCGAATTCGGCGACCCGCCAGCCGGCACGCCGTGCCTTGATCAGCAGTTCGAGCGGGTAGCCGAAGGCGCGGTCGGTGACGCCGAGGTCGAGCAGCGCACGCCGCCGGACGGCGCGCAGCGGCGCGATGTCATGGACCGGCAGGCCCTTGAGCCGCAACAGGGTCGAGACCACCGCGTTGCCGGCTCTCGCGTGCCACGGCCAGACGCCGGGGCCGGTCGGCACCCGCCGTCCGACCGCCAGATCGGCTTCGACGAGACCGGCCACCAGTACCGGCAGTTCGGCGAGGTCGAGCGAACCATCGGCGTCGGCGAAGCAGACGACGTCCGCCGTCGCCGCCTCCAGCCCGGTGTGCACGGCGGCGCCGTAGCCGCGCCGCGGCTCGTGGACGACCTTCGCCCCGAGCCCGGCCGCCACTTCGGCGGAACCGTCGCTGGAACCGTTGTCGACCACGATCGCCCGATAGCCGTCGGGCAGGGCCGCCAGTACCCCCGGGAGGGCACCGGCCTCGTCGAGACAGGGAAGCACGACGTCGATCCGGTCATCGTTCACGAACAGCACGGTAAGTCCGGGGTGGACGGACGAAAACCCTTGCCGTGCTTACCGAATCATGACGTCCGCGAAGTTCTTACCGAGTGCTGACGGTTCGCTTCCTCAGCCCGCCCGGCGCGGACGACCCGGCTAAGGTGCCTCGTTTCACGGTTTCGCGATCAGCCGAGCCACGAACGCCCCGGCGATCGCGATCAGCACGGCACCGGCGATCCACGGCCACACCGGCATCGCGTCGTCGGTCGCCGGAGCGGCGACCGCGGTTTCGGTCCGCACCACCGGTTCGGCCGCCGCCGTCCCCGCACCCGCCGTGGTGAGCGTGAACGGAACCGAACCCGAAACCGGATGGCCGTCCGCGGACACCACGCGGTACTTCACCGTATAGATCCCGGCCGCCCCCAACGGCCGGAGAGGTGCGGACAGCTTCTCCCCGGTGACGACGGGCGCTCCGCCTTCCCAATGCGAAGAGCCGTCCGGGCCGAGTACGGCCAGTTCGGTGAAGCCGCGATCGAGCGGCTCGTTGAACACCAAGGTGACGGCAGCGGGCGGAGACGCGATCGAAGAATCCTTCGCCGGATCGCTCGAGACGAGCACGCTGTGCGCCATGGCCGGCTGGGCGACGGCCAGCGTCGTGAACAGCACGAGTGCGGCCAGGAAGGCACTGCGCGACCGATTCCGTGCCGATGGCGGGAAAAGCGACATGGTTCTTTCCTCACGAATGCGTCGACGACGGGAATGGGAGCCCATGGTCGGCGACGGAATGGTCGGCCGCGTTGCGGTGGCGGGGGTTCGCGCAACAACCGGGTTAACGAAAACTCACAGCCTTTCGGGAAAGAAGACCCGGAATCGGACACGGCGCGCCCGTGCTTCACTCGAATGGCCGTGCCGATCGGGCATTCGGCCGCCGAACTCACAGCCGTCCGGCCGTACGGAGCCGGGTTACTTTACCTGGGCTTCATGTGACGATCATGCCGGGTAACGCGGCACCTGGTTTTCTTCTGGCCCATCGAGCCCGTTCCCCATTCCCGCTCAATTCTCTCTTTCCGTATGGGAGGAAGCATTCGTGGCCTTGCGAGGAATCGCCCCGCGCCGTGATCAGCTGATCGCGGCCGGCCTCACCGGCGCCGTCGTGATCGTGGTCGGCTACGCCTCGGGCCTCGGGCTGAAACCCGGGACGGCCGCGGGAAGCCCGCCGGTACTCGCCCAGCCCCAGTCCCCGCCGTCCGCCGCCACGCCCTTGCCCGGCGGTGAACCACCCGCTCCCGCCCCGATCCCTTCCCTGCCCGCGGTTCCGGTCACCGACATCCCCGCCCCGGTGGCCCCGCCCGCGCCGCCACCCGGCGGCATCGAGGTCCCGCCCCCGCCGCCCGTCCCGGACCCCGTTCCCCCGCATCCGCATCCGGATCCGCCGTCGACCACGCCGCCCTTGCCGCCGCCGCCCGGTACCGAGCTGCCCGCCTGCCAACCCGGTGTGGCACAACAGGTTCTGGACACCGTGGCCGCGCTCCCGTTGCTCGGCGGGGTCACCGGCGGCCTCGGGGTGACGGGGGCGGACGGGCTCGGTGCGGCCCTGCTCGGGTACTGCCGCGCTCCCGACGGCACGGTCGTCCTCGAGAACCTCCCCGTCCCCGTGCCGGTCCGGTAAGTCATGGTCAAGACCTGGTACGTACTCGCCCGCTGTGTCGACTACTTCGGCATGACCCTGTTCACCGGTGGTCTGTTCTTCCTCGCGTTCCTCTGGCCGGACGGCGCAGCGCAAGGCCGGGCGCGCAAGGTCGTCGGGATCGGCTGGCTGCTCGGCTTCGCCGGCACCGTCGCGGGTCTCGGCCTCCAGGGCGCGTGGTCGGCCCAACGTCCGGCCGCCGATCTCTTCGACTGGGACCTGCTCGGGCAAGTACTCGACACACAGTTCGGCCGCGTCTGGTTCGCGAAGGCGTTGCTGTGGCTGCTGGCGGGGGTCGTCCTCGCGGATCTGCTGCAACGCGGCCGGGCCGCGGCGGGTTCGACGGCCTGGCGGGTCGGCGCCGGAGTGGTGACCCTCGGGCTGCTGCGCACGACCGGGCTGACCGGGCACGCGGTCGAGAGCACCCGGCCGCTGCTCACCCAGATCGCGGATCTCGTCCATCTCGCCGGGATCTGCGCCTGGATCGGCGGACTGGCCGTCCTGTTGTTCGGCGTCCTTTCCCGGCGTGATCCCGGGGAACTCGCCGCCGTCGTGCCGCGCTACTCCCGGCTGGCGATGCTTTCTGTGTTCGCGGTGATCGCGGCGGGTGTCGTCCTCGCGTGGCAGACGGTCGGCAGCTGGCATCGACTGTCCACAACGGACTACGGCAGGACGCTGCTGATCAAGCTGCTCGTCCTCGCGATCGTCCTCGTCATCGCGCAGGGCAGCAAGAGCTGGGTCTCCCGGCGACTGGACTTCGCGGTGGTCCTGCGCGGGGACGCCGCCACCGTCCGCCCCTTCGTCTATTCCGTCGCCGCCGAGACCGCGCTCGTCATCGTGGTCCTCCTCGCGGCGAGCCTCCTCGTCACGGCCAGCCCCGGCCGGTGACCGCCCTACAGAAAGGAGTGTCCTTCATGGACAACCCGGAGCCCAAGAACCCCGCCGCCGAGGCCCCGCCGGTGGTGCCCGCGCGGCGGACCTGGCCGGTGGCGGTGGCGATCCTCGCCCTGGGTGTCGCGCTGTTCAGCCTCGCCACCCTGCGGGGCGGGCAGCAGGCGGACACCGCCCAGACCGCCGACGTCGATCTCGCCGCGTTGTCCAAGCAGGGTCCGCTGGCGGTTCCGCTGTACCAGGGACTTTCCCAGGAGCAGGCGGCACCCGCGGCGGCACCGGCGGCGGCCAAGACGGTCGAGATGATGGGGTACAAGTTCAGCCCCGCGAGCCTTTCCGTCGCCGTCGGCGACACGGTGACGTGGACCAATCACGACACCGCGCCGCACAACGTCGTCATCACCGACGGCCCGGAGAAGTTCACGTCGCCGACGTTGCAGCAGGGGCAGACCTTCAGCCACACCTTCACCAAGGCGGGCGGCTACTCCTACTACTGCTCGATCCACCCGGACATGAAGGCGTCGGTCAAGGTGGAGGGCTCCGGCACCCCACCGACTTCACAGCCGACCCCGACGAGCGCCCCGCCGACCTCGACCAGCAGCACGCCGCCGACGTCTTCGCACTCGATGCCGCCGACCAGCCCCGGCGGGGGCTCCTGTGTGCCCAAGGGAGTGCTCCAGCCGATCATCGACCACATCAAGGCGGCACATCTGCAGACCTCACCGGGCCAGCAGGTGCAGGACATCCTCAACCTCGACCAGTACATCAAGACCCACACGGTGTGGCTGGAAACCGTGCTCGCCCCGGTGCTGGACGGTTCGGCCGACAAGGTCGTCGCCGACACGCTGGCCCCGATCATCGCGCACATCAAGTCCGCGCATCTGGAGACGTCGCTCGGCCAGCAGGTCACCGATCTGCTGAACCTCGACCAGTACATCAAGACGCATACGGTGTGGCTGGAAACCGTGCTCACCCCGTTGCTGAACCAGGCGAGCTGCTGAACCAGGCCGGCCGCTGAACAGGGGGCCCGGCCGGTAAGCGGCCGGCCGGGCCCTTCGCCAGTATCCACGTTCCCCTCCCGCGGAGACGAGCGATGTCCGACACCGAACTCCTGCCCGCCCCGGCCCGGTCCGGCCATCGGCTGCGCCCGGACCGCTGCGTCATCGAGCCGTCGATCAGGTTCCTGCGCTTCCCCTTGGCACGGGGCAGATTCGCCGCGACGGCGGGATACCTGGACATCGCCGAGGAACCGGCGCTCTTCGTCGAACTCGACGTCCCGTCGCTGCGTACCTATCCGCGGCCGCTCCGGCGGCCGATCCTGAAACGCTGTCCGGCCAAGGTGCTCACGTTCACCTCCGACGAACTCGTCGTCGACGAGAGGCGGGTGCTGATCGAAGGGCGGATCGGCGGCCGCGGCCTCGTACTGGAGGGAGATCTGCGCTACGTCGACGAAGAACGGATCGTCTTATGGGCCAAGGGAATCCTGCCCCGGCCGCGGCGCGCGCCCTGGTTCGCCCGCCGCGTCCACGTCGAGATCGCGATCGAGTTCGTCCGATGAGGCGGCTCACCGGATTCGCGTGTGCGGCGATTTTCCTGATCCTGCAAGCCATCTATCTCGCTCCGCCGTCGAAGGCGGCCACGCAGCAGGTGATGATGCAGGACTACGCCTACGGCCCGGCGTCGCTGACCGTACGGGTCGGGGACACCGTCACCTGGATGCAGCACGATCAGGCGCCGCACGACGTCGTCACGACGAGCGCGCCTGTCGCGTTCCGCAGTCCGCAACTTTCGGCCGGGCAGAGCTGGAGCTACACCTTCACGAAGCCGGGAACGTACTCCTATTACTGCTCGGTGCATCCGGACATGCGCGCGTCGATCACCGTGCTGGCCGCGGAGACGCCCACGAAACAACCGGCTCCCGCGCCCCCGAAGCAGACCACACCGGCCCGCCCCGCGACGTCGGCGCCCGCGAGTACGGCGGCGAGCGCACCGCCGTCGAGCACCGCGTCCCAGGCCCCGGCGGCTCCGGCGCCTTCAGGGACCGAGACCACCGCGCCCGCCCAGCCGGTCACCCAGCAGGCGGCGGCGTCGGAACCCTCGCTCGACCCGATGCTGCTGGTCGCCGGGATCGTCACGGCGGTGGCGGTGCTGTGCCTGCTCCTGGTGGCGTCGCGACCGGCGAGATGAGTCTTACCGAGTTCTGACGGACGGCGTCCGCGGGCCGTCGGACGCGGAAAACGCGGTTATGGTGCCGGTGATGTCCACAGTCACCGAGCCCGCCCCCACCGCGTCCGTCCGGAAGGGACACCGGGCCGACCTGATCGCCGTCGGGCTGGCCATGTTCGTGGTGGCCGCCGCGATCGCCGTCGGCCTCCACTACAACCGTCCCGGTTCCGGCGTGGTGATCTACGCCTTCGCGCCGCCGCTGTTCGGGCTGTGGTCACCGCACGTCGGCCCCGGGACGGTCGCCGCCGTCGTGCTCGCGCTCGTGGTCGTCACCAAAGGTCCCTCGCTCGCCGCCCGGCTGCGCTGGCGACCGCTGCTGGCGCTCGGTTACGTGGCCGCGCTGGCGTGGACGTTCTCGCTGGCGATGATCGACGGCTGGACCCGGGGCTTCACCGGCAGGCTCACCACCGAACACGAGTACCTGCACGAGGTACCGGGCATCACCGACATCCCGCGGATGCTGGCCGAGTTCTCCTCGCGCATCCTCGACTACCAGCCGAACTCGTGGACGACGCACGTCTCCGGGCATCCGCCGGGCGCGACGCTGGTCTTCGTCTGGCTCGACCGGCTCGGGCTGCACGGCGGCGCCTGGGCGTCGGCGCTCGTGGTCGTGGTCGGCTGCCTGGTCGTCGTCGCCGTCCCGGTGACGCTGTCCGCCCTGGGCAGGCAGGACGCGGCACGGACGGTCCTGCCGTTCGCCGTCCTGACCCCCGGCGCGATCTGGATCGGTGTCTCGGCCGACGGGCTCTTCGCCGGGGTGACGGCGACCGGGATCGCGCTCCTCGCGCTCGCGGCCCGGCGGCGGATCCTCGCCCTGCCCGCCGGAGTGCTGCTCGGTTTCGGGCTCTTCCTCTCCTACGGCCTCGTGCTGTTGGGCCTGCTCGCGCTCGCCGTCGTCGCGCTGACGCGCCAGTGGCGGATCCTGCTCCTCGCCGCGCTGGGGGTGGCCGCGGTCGTCGCGGCGTTCGCGGCCACCGGGTTCTGGTGGCTCGACGGCTATCACCTGGTGGTCGAGCGCTACTACCAGGGGATCGCCACGCTGCGCCCGTATTCCTACTGGGTGTGGGCGGATATCGCGGCGGTGCTGATCGCGCTCGGTCCCGCCGTGATCGCCGGGACGCGGCGGACGGGCGCGGCGTTCCTCGCCGGACCCCGGCGGTCGTTCCGGGACCCGGTCACGCTGATCGTGGCGGCCGCGGTGCTGACGGTCGCGTTCGCCGACCTGTCCGGCCTGTCGAAGGCGGAGGTCGAGCGCATCTGGCTACCGTTCGAGGTGTGGCTGCTGCCCGCGGTCGCGCTGCTGCCGTCAACGGGACGGCGGTGGTGGCTCGCCGCGCAGGCGGCCACGGCGCTGGTGGTGAACCACTTGGTGCTGACGAGCTGGTGAGAGGGATGCGATGACCGAGCAGGGCCGTGTGCTCGTGGTCGACGACGACGAAACCGTCCGGGACGTCGTCCGGCGGTACCTGGAGGTCGCGGGTTTCGACGTCGACGTCGCCGGGGACGGCACCGAGGGGCTGCGGCTGTTCTCCGCCACCGGCCCGGACCTCGTGGTGCTCGACGTGATGATGCCCGGGCTCAACGGGCTCGAGGTGTGCCGCCGGCTGCGGCAGGTGAGCCAGGTGCCGGTCGTCATGCTGACCGCGCTCGGCGAGGAGGAGAACCGGATCGCCGGGCTCCAGCTCGGCGCCGACGACTACGTCACGAAACCCTTCAGCCCCAAGGAACTCGCGTTGCGGGTGGCGTCGGTGCTGCGGCGGGCCCGGATGCCGAGGCCCGAACCGGCGGCCACCGAACTCGCCGACGGTGACCTCCGCCTGCAGATGACCGCGCGGCAGGCGAGTATCGGCGGCGTCGAACTTCCCCTGACCAGCAGGGAATTCGATCTGCTCGCGTTCTTCCTCGCGCATCCGGGGGTGGCGTTCTCCCGTGCCGATCTGCTGGAGAAGGTCTGGGGCTGGGACTTCGGCGATCAGTCCACTGTGACCGTCCATGTGAGACGGTTGCGGGAGAAGATCGAGAAGGATCCGGCGAAACCCGTCCGGGTCGCCACCGTATGGGGTGTCGGCTACCGGTACGACCCGGTGCGGCCATGATCGGCGCGGGTGAGTCGTTCGGCGAGATGCTGGCGCACGCCTGGCACATCCTGCCGTTCGCCCTGCTGTTCGCGTTGCCGGTGGTGCTGCTCGGCGGGCTGGTGTTGTACCTGCTCAGACGCGGTTCGCTGGCGGGCACGATGACGACCCTCGTGCTGATCCCGGTGCTCGCGACCCTGGTCGCGGTGCTCGGCATCAGCGGGTTCATGTTCACCCCCGCGCTGACCACGATGACGCTGGTCTGCCTGCTGGTCGCGCTGGTGACCGTGCCCGCCGCGCTCGTGCTCGGCCGGGTCATCGCGCGCCGCAGCGTATGGGAGCGCGAAGCACGGGAACGGGAACGCGCGGCCGAAGCGTCGAGGCGCGAACTCGTCGCGTGGATCAGCCACGACCTGCGGAGCCCGCTGGCCGGGATCCAGGCGATGGCCGAGGCGGTCGCGGACGGTGTCGTCGCCGAGCCCGGCGAGGTCGCGGAGTACGCCCGGCGGATCAGCGGGGAGACCACGCGGCTTTCGGGCATGGTCGGCGACCTCTTCGAGCTGTCGCGGATCACCGCCGGCGCACTGGAGCTGACCATGGCGTCCGTGCCGCTGCGCGACGTCGTGAGCGACGCGGTCGCCGCGCAGGCGCCGCTCGCCGGGCAGAAACGGGTGCGGATGGTCGAGCACGCCGACGCCTGGCCGGTCGTCTCCGGAAGCGATCCGGAGCTGGCGCGGATCGTGCGCAATCTGGTGTCCAACGCCGTCCGGCACACCCCGCCGGACGGGACGGTCGCGGTCCAGCTCGGTATCGAGGGCGGCGAGGCCCTGCTGGCCGTCGACGACGGCTGTGGCGGGATCCCCGACGACGAGATCGGCCGCGTCTTCGACGTCGCGTTCCGCGGGACGCGGGCGCGGACGCCCGAGCGCGGCGGGCTGGCGAGCGGTGGCGGGCTCGGGCTGGCGATCGCGAAGGGGCTCGTCGAGGCTCATCGCGGCCGGATCGGCGTCCGCAATCACGGCCCCGGCTGCCGCTTCGAAGTCCGGCTGCCGCTCTCGACGTCCTGACCGTGTCAGTGCCGTGTCACCGCGGTGTCAGCGCGCCCGGCGAACGTAGCGGCCATGACGACTTCAGCGATCACAGCCAAGAACGACAAGCGCCGGGCCATCCGGCGAGTGGGGGTCACGGCGTTGGCGGCGGCGTTGCTGGCCGGGGCGGCCCTGCCGGGGGTGGCGGCCGCGGACACCGCCGGGAAGGATCGCCCGGAGCTGCGGGCGATGGTCCAGGAGATCGCCGCCTCGGGTTTCGCCGGAGCGCAGCTGCGGGTGCACGACGCGCGCGGCGACTGGACCGGCAGCGCCGGGGTGCGCAAGCTGGGCGAGGCCGCGAAACCGCCGACGAACGGACGGTTCCGGATCGGCAGCAACACCAAGACCTTCGTGTCCACCGTCGTGCTGCAACTGGTCGGCGAGGGCAAGGTGGGCCTGGACGCGCCGGTGGCGGACTACCTGCCCGAGTTCGGCCTCGACCGGCGGATCACCGTGCGGATGCTGTTGCAGCACACCAGCGGATTGTTCGACTACACCGGCGCGATGCTGCCCGACGGGACGATCGTGCCGGGAATCCCGTTGCAGGGCAAGGAATTCCTCGACAACCGCTACCACACCTACCAGCCGGAGGAGCTGGTGCGCTTCGGCCTGTCCAAACCGCCGCTCTTCGCGCCGGGGACGGACTGGACCTACACGAACATCAACTACGTGCTGGCCGGGCTCGTGATCAAGAAGGTCACCGGGCGTCCCTACGGCGACGAGATCGGACGGCGGATCCTGCGGCCGCTCGGGATGCGGGACACCCTGGTGCCGGGCACGTGGCCGGGGATCCCGGGGCCGCACGCCCACGGGTATTACCGCTACCAGGAGGCCGGGGAGTGGAAGACGGTCGACATCACCGAGCAGAACCCCTCCTGGGCGTCCAGCGCGGGTGAGCTGATCTCGACCACCAAGGACCTCCACACGTTCTTTTCCGCGCTGCTGGGCGGACGGCTCCTGCCGGCCCCGCTGCTGGCCGAGATGCGCAAACCGCATCCGAAGGGCGGCTACGGCCTCGGGCTGTACGTCCAGGAGTCGAGCTGCGGAACCGTCCTCAAGGGCATGGGCGGCTTCCACGGCTACGGGACGCTGATGGCCAGCACGCCTGACGGCAGCAGGACCTACGAGCTGTCGATGACCTACGGGGACTCCGCGGCCGACCTGGGGCAGGCGTACAACAAGGCGGACCAGATGCTCACCGACAAGGTGCTCTGCGGCAAGTGACCGGGGCCCGGAGGTGAAGGGCGCTTTCCCCGCATGCGACGTGGGGAAAGCGCCCTTCACCGCGTGAGATGAGGGGAAAGGGCCCTTCGGCAACCGGGGCTCAGAGGCGAAGGAAGCCCATGTCCGGGAAGTGGGCCGGTGCGATGATCGCGCCGGTCTCTTCGGCTTCGGCGAGGAACCGTTGCCGGGTGCGGAGGGCGAGGTCCGGGTCGACGTCGCTGAGGAAGCTCACCCGCGTGTCCGTCAGCTGCGCGGGCGTGTGCAGGACGTCGCCGAGCAGCAGCAGGCGTTCGTCGTCCGCGGTGATATCGAGGACGTAGTGGCCTGGCGTGTGGCCGGGAGCGTGCCTGGCCACGATGCCGGGGGCGATCGGGACGTCGTCGCCGCTGATCGCCTCGGTCAGGCCCGCGCCGCGGGCGGTCTCCATGCCGACCCGGCCCCATTCGCCCGTCCCGGCCGGTTCGATCAGGGCCTCCCAGTCGAGCTGCCCGAACACGACCCGCGCGCCGGGGAAGGTCAGCTCGCCTTCCGGGGCGATCCAGCCGATGTGGTCGTTGTGCAGGTGGGTGAGGAAGACCGTGTCGATCTCGCCCACCGGGCAGCCCGCCTTGTCCAGCGCGGCCGCGAGGTCGCCGCCTGTGCCCATCGGCGGGGTGGGATCGCCCTTGGCGGGCGTCATCCCCTGGGGGAAGGCGAATTCACGCGGGCCGAGTCCGGTGTCGACGAGGATCGTGCGCCCGTTGCCGCGGATCAGGTACGCGCCGGTCGGGACGTGCACGGTGCCATCCTCGTCGAGCACGTCCGGGTGGGCGTCCGGGTCGAGACCGGGGAAGAAGGCGAGCGGCAGCCTGATCAGGCCGTCGCCCAGTGCCTCGATCTCGATGTCGCCGACGGTGATGCCCACAAAACCCCCAAGGTCGTTCCACGTTGTCCGCGAACGACAACCGCGCGGAGGCCCGGTCTGTTCCCGGTTTCAGAGGCTTGCCGGTTCCCGCAGCTCAGCGGTGGCGAAGCCGGCGATGCCTTCGGCGAAACCGGTCTCCGCCTTGAACCCGAGCAGCCGTTCCGCGCGTCCCGGGTCGGCGACCACGTGCCGGACATCGGCGGGCCTCGCGCCACCGGCGATCACCGGTGCCGGGCCACCGCACGCCTTCGCGAGTTCGTCGGCGAGTTCGCCGACGGTGTGCGGCTCGCCGGAGCAGACGTTCAGCGGCGTGAGTTCGCCTTCGGGGCCTTCGGTGTGAAGCGCGAGGACGTTCGCCCGCGCGACATCGTGGACGTGGACGAAGTCGCGCTGCTGCTTCCCGTCCTCCAGCACCCGGGGCGCCTCGCCGCGCAGCAAGGAGGAGCGGAACAGCGACGCGACCCCGGCGTACGGGGTGTTTTGCGGCATCCGCGGTCCGTAGACGTTGTGGTAGCGCATCGCCCAGACCGTTCCGCCCGTTTGGCGCGCCCACGCCGCCGCCAGATGCTCCTGAGCGAGCTTCGTGGCCGCGTAGGTGCTTCGCGGCTGTAGCGGGGCATCCTCGGGGACGAGTCGCCGGCCGAGTTCGCTCCCGCAGGTGGCGCAGGCCGGCTCGAAGCGCCCGGCGTCCACATCGGACCGTTCGCGCGCCGACGGCGGGACGATCCCGTGCGTCGGGCACTCGTAGCGGCCTTCGCCGTAGACGACCATCGACGAGGCGAGCACGAGTTTCCGTACCCCGGCGGCGTGCATCGCGGCGAGCAGTACGGCGGTGCCGTGGTCGTTGTTGAGCGTGTACGACGGCGCGTCGGACGGGTCGATCCCGTGCCCGACGACGGCGGCCTGATGGCAGACCGCGTCGACGCCCTCCAGCAACCCCGCGACGAGGTCCGGGTCGGTGATGTCGCCGCGCAGGAACCGGTGGCGCTCGGTGTAGCCGGGCGGGCGCGACGAACCGTGCGCGGTCCTCAGGAGGTTGTCGAGGACGACGACCTCATGGCCCTGATCGGACAGCAGATCGGCGATATGGGAGCCGATGAACCCGGCCCCGCCGGTTACCAGTGTTCGCACCCTCCCGACGCTAGGGGCGATCTTCGGCTTCGGCCCCGCATCCGCCGTTCACGTCAGGGAATCGTCACAACTCGTGGCCCGTGACACCGCGGGAGCGAAGATCAGCCGAAACCGGATACGGTGTGCGTATGGAACGGAGCGCACAACGGCTGGGCCGCGCACTGGTGGTCATCGTGGACGATCGCGTCGCCCATGGCGAACACGAGGACAACACGGGACCGCTGGTCACGGAGCTGCTCGAAGAAGCGGGCTTCATCGTCGACGGTGTCGTGGTGGTCGAGGCCGAGACGGCCGCGATCCGCAACGCGCTCAACACCGCGGTGATCGGCGGCGCCGACCTCGTGATCACCGTCGGCGGCACCGGGGTCTCCCCGCGCGACCGCACGCCCGACGCGACGGCCGGTGTGCTCGACCGCCCGATCCCGGGCATCGGCGAGGCACTGCGCGCGTCCGGCCTCGCCGCCGGCGCGGTGGACGCGGGTATCTCCCGCGGGCTCGTCGGCGTCTCCGGCAGCACGCTGGTGGTCAACCTCGCGGGTTCGCGCGCGGCCGTCCGCGACGGCATGGCGACGCTCTCGTCGCTGGTGCCGTACGTGATCGACGAGCTTTCCGGTCTCGAAGAGGCCTAGCTCTTGGGGGCGGGTCCGGGCTCAGTCCCGGGCTCGTCCTTCTTGTCCTGATGCAGCTTGTCCTGGTGCAGCACCCCTTCCACCTTCTCGGTGACCTTGCCGATCTTGTCCTCGAACCGGCCGCCGGTGACCTTGTTCGCCCCGGCGGAGGCCACCGTGACGCCCTTGGCCGCGACGTCGCCCGCCTTCTCGGCCAGCGGCCCGGCCTTCTCGCGGACTTCGCCCGCGACCTCTTCCGCTTTGTGGATGGCCTGCGCGGCCAGCCCCTTCGCTTTGTCGACAATGCTCATGCGCTGATGGTCCCACTGGTCGGCGGGACCCGCGACCGGTGCGAAAATGGACGTCATGCCAGGTGAAGACGAAGACAAGCGCCCTTCGAAGGCGGCCTCGGAGGCACGCCGCCGGGTCGACGAGATCTTCGGCGACGTCCTGCCGGACACGACCTCCGACGAGCGGGAGCCGGGCCGACGGACCCCGGACTCCGACTCGTGGTACCTGGAGAACCGGCCGCCTCACCACGACCGGTGATCCGGCTCAGCCCTGGCGGTTCTGCTGGGCGCGCAGCAGGTCGCGGATCTCGGTGAGCAGCTCGACGTCGGTCGGCTCCGTCGGACCCGCCTCTTCACCGCGCTTGCGACGCTCCTGGATGTGCTTGACCGGCAACACGATCACGAAGTAGACGACGGCGGCGACGAGCACGAAGTTGATCGCCGCGTTGATCACGCCACCGAAGTCGAGGAACGTGGCGTCGTTCGCGCTGAGGATGTTGAAGCCCAGCCCCTTGGCGGCGTCCGAACCGCCGATGGTGTTGATCAGCGGCTTGATCAGGCCGTTCGTGAACGCCGTCACGATCGACGTGAACGCGGCGCCGATGACCACCGCGACCGCGAGATCGACGACGTTCCCGCGCATCAGGAAGTCCTTGAAACCCTTGAGCAAGACGCTCTCCTCTTTCACCTGGGACGGTGCCGACCGTCCCGTCCGTACCGGGGGGACGCAGGCGCCCGCCGGGGCAGGCGCGAGCTAGCGGAGGGTAACCGTTATGGACCGTTCCAGCGAGGTGGCCGCCACCCGTGTCGCGATCGCGGACGGCAGGGAAAGCAGCACCAAAGGTCCCTTGCTCCCGGCTTTGGGGCTCCTCGTCCCGGCGGCCTCCTGCTCGCCGACGGCCGCCACGACGGCCGCGCTGGCCAGCACAGACGCCTCCCGTCCGGCTTCGGCGGCCGCGACGACGTCGACCCGCTGACCCGGCCGCAGGAGTTCGGCGACCCCGGCGTCGGCGAGTCTCACCGGGACGGCCGAACTTTCTGGATCACCCGTTCCGGGGATGGCCGCTCCCAGCAGGCGGACGTCGGTCAGCGGCTCACCCGGCCGCGCCGCTCCGACGAGCAGCCGCCCCTCGGCCGCGATGGTCTGGCCGAGGGCGCCCTGTGGACGGACGTCCTCCGGGAGGTCGACGAGCTTGAGGTCTCCGGGCCGCAGTAAGGCCCCGGCGGGCAGGTCACGGGCGGCGACCACGGTCGCGGTGCCGGGCGTGCCGCGGGCCGAGGCGGGTAGGAAGAGCGCGACCAGGCCGCTGAGCAGCAGGGACAGGGCGAGCCAGCGGCGGAGCAGCCGCGCGGGCCTGCCGTGGAGTCTTCGCAGGACGGGCAGATCGTGGAGCACGGGATTCCCCCTCGTCGATCGGTGATGATCTCGACGCTAGGGGCCGGTGCCGGACCTGGAAAGAACGAAAACCCCCGGTTGTGGATAACCGGGGGCCTGTGGACAACTCGGGACGTCAGGAAGCGGCGGCGGCCGTTTTCGTCGTACCCGTGGAGGAGGATGCCGGGCTCTTGCTCTCCGACTTCGACTCGGTCTTCGACTCCGACTTGGTCTCGCTCTTGGCCGGGGCCGAGGTCGTGCTGGCCTTCGAGTCGCGCGAGTCGGTGCGGTAGAAACCGCTGCCCTTGAAGACCACGCCGACCGAGCTGAAGACCTTGCGAAGCGGGCCCGAGCACTGCGGGCACACGGTCAAGCTCGCGTCGGAGAACGACTGCACGGCCTCGAAAGCGTGGTCGCATTCCTTGCAGGCGTACTGGTAGGTGGGCACTGCTGCTCCTTCGTGCATTGGCACTCAGCCGACAAGAGTGCTAACACAACACGGTACCGGGGCATTCCGGCGCAGGTCAAACAAGGTTTCCCAAGGTCACATGACGGCCTGGTCACGCTACTTGTCCCGTGCCTGTTCCGGGCCGAGCCGGAATCGGACATGAGCCTGGTCGGTGGCCCCGGTGCGGTGCGCAGGAGGCGAAATCGGCCTCGGCCTGTGTGATTCCGAATAATCTAGCCAGTCTAGATGTTGTATATCTAGAGGGGCTAGATTAGCCTGCGTGGTGAAGGCTATGAAGTACCGGGATGTGCGGCGGGCCCTTCTTGATGAAGGCTGCACTCACAAGTCGACCCGGGGGAGTCATGAGAAGTGGGTTTGCCCGTGCGGTCGGCATCAGGCGATCGTGCCCCACCACAAGAACGTCTCACCCGGTGTCGTGGACGACGTCATCAAGAAGCTCACGTGTCTGCCGGAGGGGTGGCTGCAATGACCGATACCTACATCGTCTTGGCCAAGCGCTGGAAGCGCGGGTGGGAACTTCATATCGACGGCGTCGGTGTCACGCAGGCGGGCACCTTGTCCAAGGCGGAGGCCGTCGCCCGCGAGTACATCGCGTTCGCCCTCGATATCGAGGAGGAGAACTCGTTCGACGTGGACGTCGTTCCCCAGCTCGAAGCCGAATTGGCGGAGCAGGTGAGGTCGGCTCGCGCCGAAGTGCGGGACGCGGAGCGCAGGCAGCGCGAGGCCGCGGCGAAACAACGTGAAGTGGCGAAGAAACTCGGAAGCGCCGGTTTGTCCGGACGGGAGATCGCCGCGGTGCTGGGGATGACACCGCAGCGGGTGAGCCAGTTGATCGGTGGCTCCGGCAGGGCGGGCACCGCGAAGCGCACGGCCGCCGTCGGCAAAGTGACCCGTGTGATCAAAGGGAAGAGTGCGACCGCGGGCGGTTGAGTCGCCGACCCCGCGGCGAAAGGAAGTCGCCATGTCGAAAGACGGCGAGGATCCCTTCGGCGGCAGAAGTCCGACAAGCCATGAGCATATGACCGGCTTGCCCTGGGACGCGTCGTACCGCGAAGGCCCCGCTCCTTGGGACTTCGGCGGACCGCAGCCGGCGGTCGTCGAGGCGGCAGGCCGGTTCACTGGCGACGTGCTCGACGTGGGCTGCGGCTCCGGCGAGAACGCGCTCCATCTCGCCTCGCTCGGTCTCCGGGTGCTGGGCGTCGACGTCGCCGAGACGGCGCTGCGGCGCGCACGGCGAATGGCCGGGGAGCGTGGGCTCGACGCCGAGTTCGCGACGGCGGACGCGCTCCGGCTGGAGCGGCTTGGGCGCGGATTCGACACCGTGCTCGATTGCGGGCTCTTCCATACCTTCGACGCGGACGAGCGCGTCCGGTACGTCAAGAGCCTCGAAGCGGTCACCAAGGGGACGCTGTTCATCCTGTGCTTCAGCGACGAAGGCGAGAACACCGGGCCCCACCCCGTAAAACGGGAAGCGCTGACGGCCCCCTTCGGTCGAGGATGGCGGGTGAAGACCATCGAAAAGGCGCGCGTCCGGACCAGGTTCCACGACGAGAACGGCGCGCCCGCCTGGTTCGCGACGATCGAAAGAGAGCCGTCGGATGAGTGAGTTGCGGGGTTTGCTGGCCGAGGTCGCCGCCCGGGTGGCCGATTACCGCGAAAGCGTGGCCGGGGCGCCGGTCTTCCCGGAGGACACGACCGGTGTCCGGGAGAAGCTCGGTGACCTGCCCGACAAGCCCGCCCCGCCCGCCGACGTGATCCGGCGGCTGGCCGACGCCGTGGAGCCCGCGCTGGTGGCGACCACCGGGCCGAGGTACTTCGGCTTCGTCGTCGGTGGCGCGCTCGACGCCGCGACGGCGGCCGACATGCTGACGACAGGGTGGGACCAGCCCGCGTTCAACAAGGTCACCTCACCGGCCGCCGCGATCGTCGAGGAGGTGGCGGGCGAATGGCTCAAGGACGTCCTCGGGCTGCCGTCCACCGCTTCCTTCGGATTCGTGACCGGCGGGCAAGGCGCGAACACCGTCTGCCTGGCCGCCGCCCGTCATCACGTACTGGCCAAGGCCGGGTGGGACGTCGAGCGCCGCGGACTGAACGGGGCGCCGCCGCTCCGGGTCGTCGCCGGCGAGGGGCGCCACGCCACGATCGACTGTTCCTTGCGCCTCCTCGGTCTGGGCGCCGACGCCGTCGATCCGGTACGCGCGGACGCGCAGGGCGCCATCGACGTCACCGATCTCGAACGGGTGCTCGACGGGCCCGCAATCGTTTGCCTTCAGGCCGGGAACGTGAACAGTGGCGCCTTCGACGACTTCGGGGCCGCGATCCGGATCGCCCATGAGCACGGTGCCTGGGTCCACGTCGACGGCGCGTTCGGGCTGTGGGCCGCCGCCAGCCCCGCATTTCGTCCTCTGGTGGCGGGAGTGGACCAGGCCGACTCCTGGGCGGTCGACGGGCACAAGTGGCTCAACGTCCCCTACGACAGTGGGTACGCCTTCTGTGCCCACCCCGAGTCCCACCGGGCCGCGATGTCGGTCACGGCCGCCTACCTGACCGGGCAGGGAGACGGTGGCGTGCGCGCGCCTGGCGACTTCGTGCCGGAGTCCTCGCGCCGGGCGCGGGGGTTCGCGACGTGGGCGGCGCTCGGCGAGCTGGGCCGCTCGGGGCTCGCCGAGCTGGTCGACCGCTGCTGCGCTCTGGCCCGCCGGTTCGCCGAACGGCTCGAAGCGATCGAAGGTGTCACGGTCGTGAACGACGTGGTGCTGAACCAGGTGCTCGTGAGTTTCGGCGACAAGACGGACGAGGTGGTTGAAGCCGTACAGCGGTCCGGCGAATGCTGGCTGGGCGCGACCACCTGGCACGGGCGGCGGCTCATGCGGATCGCCGTGTCCAACTGGACCACCACGGAAGCCGACGTCGACCGCGGTGTCGCCGCGATTCAAGCGGCTTGGGCGTCCGTGGCGGCCAAGGGGTAGGCGTAGCTCGCCCCGCCGAGACGTCGCGCGGTCGCGTGCAGGGCGGCGTTCGCCTCACGCATCCGTCGCAGCGTCGCGAGATCGCCGGGCGGCGCGGTGCGCTGGACACCGAACAGCACGGTGTACGGATCCCGTGCCTTCGGGACGTGGGGCGCGGCGACACGCGCCGTCGGGAACAGATACAGCAGCACGCTCCCGCCGACGCCGAGCAGCTCCGGTGTCAGGTCCGCCAAAGCGTCACCGAGCACCTTTTCGGCCTGAGCGCCGGGAAGCAGGACGTTCGCCCTCGGATGCGGGTGGTACCACGAACCGGCCGATCGCAGCTGTGCCTCGATCGGCCGGAGCCGGTCGACGAACTCCCGGTAGGTCACCTCGAAGATCTCGGCGGAATCGTGGCGGAGGTCGTCGATCGGCGGCGACTGCGGGGAAACCGCCTCCAGCACGAAACGCCAGCGTCCGTCCGCGTACTGCGCCTGGCCGTCGACGTGCTCGAAACGGAGTTCGTCCACCAGGCGCCGCTGATCACCGAGGTAGGCGCCGAGATCGTGGTAGGTCAGGCGATGCCGCCGGACCGTCGAAGGCGCCCGGGTCAGCGCGACGGTGGCGCGCGTGATGATCCCGTGCCGTCCCTGCGTCCCGCGCACGGCGTCGAAGAGGTCCGCGTTGCCGGTGGGCGAACAGGTCACCAGTTCGCCGTCGGGGGTGACGACGTCGAGATCGTGGACGTTGTCGGCCTGCGAGCCGAACCGGTGACTCGCGCCGCCGAAACCGCCGGTGGACAGCAATCCGCCGACGGAAAGCTCCAGATAGTCCGGAAGTACCGGCGGGACGGTGCCGGTGCGCAGGGTCGCGTCGACGACGGCGCGCCAGCGTGCCCCGGCGTCCACACTGATCCGGTCGGGGCCGAACGGGCGGACCCCGCCGAGTGTCGACATGTCGATGACGATCCCGGCGCTGACCAGGGCCTGTCCGTCGACGGAATTCCCGCCGCCGCGGGCCACGACCGGGATGCGGTGCGTCCGGCCGAACTTCACGAGCGCCGCCACGTCGACCGCGGTGGCCGGGAAGGCGACGGCGAGCGGCCGCCGGTGGACGTGGCCGCCGAAGTCCCGCTCAGCGTCCGCGAGGTCACGGTCGCGGACGCTGAGCGTTCCGGCGAGTTCGGGCAGCGCCACGGCTCCGCGTCCGGGGATCGGCAGCCGGCGTTCGAAATCGTGGTGTGCCACGGGATGCGACCTCCGGTCCGGGGAACGGCCCTCTCCTCGGCAACGACGGTAACGGCCCCGGACGGGGTCCGGCCTCTTCCGGATTGCGAGCCGTTGCGGACTGGCCTACGGGAACGTTCTCCGTCCAGGGTCGTGAGTGGTAATGACGGTTCTAACCCTCATTACCACTCACGACCTACCTGGCCCTTATGCGGCGAGGGCACCCTTCGGCTCCTCGGCGTTGATCTTCTCCCCGCCTCGGTTGATGACGTCCTTCTCGCGCCCGGAAACCACCAGATAACCCTCGGGTGTCAGCCGGACGATGTCGCCGGTGTCGTACCAGCCGCCGTCGACGAACGATCGCGCGTTCAGCTCGGGGGAGCGGTAGTAGCCGCGCGTGGTGTACGGGCCGCGGACCAGCAGTAACCCGGGCTCGCCAGGCGCCACCGGGACGCCTTTTTCGTCCACGAGCCGGATTTCGTCCGCAGGTGAGATCGGCTTGCCCTGGGTGTGCAGGATCAGTTCGTCCGGATCGTCGAGCCGGGTCAGGCACAGAAGTCCTTCACCCATCCCGAAGACCTGCTGCAACGTGCAGCCGAGCTTCGGCCGCACCTGCGCCGCCAGCGAAGGATCCAGTTCGGCAGCGCCGATCTGGATCATCTCCAAAGTGGACAGATCGATGCCCGGTTCCGAGTCCAGGTACTCGATCCAGCGATGCAGGATCGCGGGCACCGCGGACGTCGCGGTGATCCGCTCGCGTTCGATCAGCGGCAACGCGTGGTGCGGGGCCGGAGACGGCGCGATGACGACCCGGCCGCCGGAGAGCAGAGCGCCCAGGATTCCCGGCCCGGTATTGGCGAATCCGTGCCCCAGCGGCAGTACCGCCAGGTACGAGGTGTCCGGGCCGAACCGGCAGATCTCCGACGCCGTCTTGATCATGTAGCTCAGGTCGTTGCCGCTGCGGGGGATCAGCTTCGGCAGCCCGGTCGTCCCACCGGAGAGCAGGAAGGTCGCGACGGCGTCGCCGCCCGGAGCGGCCGCGTCGAGCGCTTGCGAGACCTCGACGGGTTCGTCAGCGACGAACAACGCCCGGAGGTCGATGTTGCCGGGATGGAGATCATCGCCCGCCACGAACACGAGCCCATCCGGCATTACTTCACTGGCGAGCACCTGGTGGTCGAATCCTTTGTGGACATCCGGCACGACGATCGCGCTCGCCTCCGCGTTGGCGATGATGCCCCTGATCTCGTGCGCGCGGAACTGCGGCATCGTCCACACCGGGACGGCGCCGAGCCGTAGACAGGCGACCGTGGTGAGGACGAACTCCCAGCAGTTCGGCAACTGGATGACGACCCGGTCGTCGGCGCCGATACCCGCCGCGCTCATCCGGATCGCCGCGCCGTCGGCCTTCGCCAGCAGCTCACCGAAGGTCAGCCGCACGCCCCCGTCGACAAGGCAGACCTCGTCCGGGTACTTGCGCGCGGTCTCGGCCAGCCACGTCCCCAGCGACCGGCCTTCCCAATAGCCCTCGGCGAAATAGCGGTCCGCGACGCTTCTCGGCCACGGCACGACTCCCGTCCCGGTCGACCGACCCGCTGATGCCGGCATGACTCCTCCTCGATATGGGTCCCGATCGGACACTCCCACGGGCCCCGCACGTGGGCGTCTCGAAGCTTGCGCTCGCACTCGGGGATCGCTCGAGGATCTCGCGCAAGCAGTCGAGGAGATGCCGGAGACGGCCGTCAGGGCAGAAGCTTTCCCTACATAGACGCGCCGGGATTTTGTGTTGTCTCCGATCGGGCGACCTATTTCGAGGAGCGAGGACTTGAGCGAGTACAAAGCACCCGACGAAGCCATTGCGATAATCGGTATGAGTTGCAGGTTCGCTCCAGACCTCGACTCTCCCGAGAAGTTCTGGGATTTCCTCGCAGATGGCAAGAGCACCGTCAGCGACATGCCCGAAAAGCGGTGGAAGGCTTACGCCGCGGGCAGTCCCCAGGCCACGGCCATTCTGAGGGGGACCACGATCCGTGGTTCCTTCCTCGACGACATCGAGGGGTTCGATGCCGACTTCTTCGGCATTTCTCCGCGTGAGGCGGACTTCCTCGACCCGCAGCAGCGATTCATCCTGGAACTGGCCTGGGAGGCGCTGGCGGACGCGGGTGTCCCGCCGCTTTCGCTGCGCGACTCCGACGCCGGTGTGTTCGTCGCCGCGAACTCGAACGACTACGGCCGCCGCCTGCTGGAGGACATTCCCCTCACCGGCGCGTACGCGGTCAACGGCACGACGTTCTACGGGATCGCGAACCGCGTTTCCTACTTCCTCGACGTCCGCGGCCCGAGTATGGCCGTCGACACCGCCTGCGCGGGTTCGCTGACGGCCCTGCACATCGCGGCGCAGAGCCTGCGGGCAGGCGAGACGTCGATCGCGCTCGTCGGTGGCGTCAACATCATGGCCACCCCGGCGCTGAACGTCGCGCTGGAAGGCGCGGGCGCGATGTCGCCGGACGGCACGAGCAAGGCCTTCGACAAGAACGCCGACGGCTACGGCCGCGGTGAGGGCGCCGGCGTCATCGTGCTGAAGCTCCTTTCGGAGGCGGTCCGCGACGGCGACCCGATCCAGGCCGTGATCCGCGGCAGCGGCGTCTTCCAGGACGGCCGCTCCGAGGGCATGATGGCGCCGAACGCCGACGCGCAGGCCCAGATGCTGCGCGAGGTCTACCAGCGGGCGGGTGTCGATCCGTCCACTGTGGACTACATCGAGGCGCACGGCACCGGCACCCCGACCGGTGATGGCGAAGAGGTGGAGGCGCTCGCCGCCGTCATCGGTGCCGTGCGGTCGGCGGAGAACCCCTGCCTGGTCGGCTCGGTGAAGCCGAACATCGGGCACGTCGAGGGCGGTTCCGGTATCACCGGCGTGATCAAGACCGTGCTGGCGCTGCGCAACGAGCAGATCCCGCCGAGCCTGCACACCGAGCCCAACGACGCCATTTCGGCTCCGGACTCGGGTCTGAAACTGGTCGCCGAGAACACCCCGTGGCCCGCGGGCGGCAACACCCGCCGTGCCGGTGTCTCCAGCTACGGCGTCGGCGGCACCATCGCCCATGTCGTCCTCGAAGAGGGCCCCGTGCCGGAGGAAACCCGGCCACGCAAGGACGGCGACGACGGCACGCGGAAGGTCTTCCCGATCTCCGCCATGTCGGAAGCGGGTCTCCGCGGGCTGGCCGGTTCGGTCGCGGACTGGATCGACGCCAACCCCGGCGCGTCGCTCGGCTCGATCGGGTACACGCTTTCGCAGCGGCGTTCGCATCTTCCGCAGCGGGGCACGGTCATCGCCGCCTCCACCGAACAGCTGGCCGAGCGGCTCCGCGCGATCGCCGTCGACGAACCCGCTCCGGGCATCCTGCTGGCCCGCGCGGGGCAGCAGAGCGACGGCGCGGTGTGGGTCTTCTCCGGGCACGGTTCGCAGTGGTCCGGCATGGGCCGTCAGCTGCTCGCCGAGCACGCCGGATTCGCCGCCACGATCGACTCGCTGGCCGGCGTCTTCCAGGAGGAGCTGGGCTGGACGCCGCGGGAGGCCATCCTCGACGGCGGCCCGTGGACCGCGGCACACGTCCAGGCACTGACCTTCGCCATGCAGGTCGGTCTCGCCGAGGTGTGGCGCAGCCGGGGTGTCAAACCGGGCGCGATCATCGGGCATTCGGTCGGCGAGATCGCCGCAGCGGTGGCCGCCGGGACGCTCGACGTGCTCGAAGCCGCCCGCTTCGCCTGCCGCCGCGCGGCCGCGTTGCAGCGGCTGGAGGGCGACGGCGGCATGGTGCTGGCGAGCCTGTCCTTCGCCGACGTCCAGGCCAAACTAGGTGACCGCCCCGACCTCGTCGCGGCGATCTCCGCGAGCCCGACGTCGACCGTCGTCTCCGGCGACAAGGGCGCGATCGCGGAACTCGTCACGCGGTGGCGTGAAGAGGGTATCGACATGCGGGTCGTCGACACCGACATCGCCTTCCACAGCACCCACGTGGACGCGGTGCTCGAAGAGGTCGCGGCCGCGGCGCGGCAGCTCAACCCGCGCACGCCGTCGGTCAGCCTCTACAGCACCGCGCTGACCGATCCGCGCTCCGACGTCGCCCGCGACGGCGATTACTGGGCGGGCAACCTGCGCAACCCCGTCCGTTTCGCCGAAGCGGTCGAGGCGGCGTTCTCCGACGGGCACCGGGTGTTCGTCGAGATCTCGTCGCATCCGGTCGTCTCGCACTCCATCATCGAGACCGCCGAGAGCCTCGGTATCGACGACCTGGCGGGCTGCGCCACCCTGCGGCGCGACACCGACGAGGTCGGCACCCTGCTGCACAACCTCGCCAAGCTGCACGCCCAGGGCGTCGAGATCGACTGGACGTGCGACTTCCCCGAGGGTGAGCTGCTGGGCATCCCGGCCGCGGCGTGGCAGCACCGTCCTTATTGGATCTTCCCCGAGGGTTCGGGTTCCGCGGGTCTCGGGAGCGGGCATGACCCGGAGAGCCACAGTCTGCTGGGTGGCCGGATGACGGTAGCCGGCGCGCCTTCGCGGCAGGTCTGGCAAACCCGGCTCGACATGGACAGTCGTCCGTACCCGCAGAGCCACGGCCTGGTCGGGGTCGAGGTCACCCCGGCGGCGTCGATCATCAACACCTTCGCCCTCGCGGCGGAGGAAGAGGTCGCGCCGGCGCTGACCGACATCGTGCTGCGCACCCCGCTCGCCGTGCAGCCGGCCCGCATCGTCCAGGTCATCAAGGAGGGCCGGTCGCTCACGCTCGCCACGCGGGTAGCGGACGAGACCAGCGCCGAGGACGACGAGTGGATCACGCACACCACCGCCTCGATCGACACGAGCGCGAAGGTGCCGGAGGGCCGGATCGAGTTCGCCACGATCCGCGACCGCCTGCCCAACGGCTCGCTCACCAAAGCCGACGAGATGTTCGGCCGGATGGGTGTCGAGGGCTACGCGTTCCCGTGGGACATGAGCGAGCTGTACTACGACGACGTCGAGCAGCTCGCGCTGATGGACTGCGTCGCGCCGCCCGCGAAGCTGGCGACGAGCTGGGCGCACGTGATCGACGCCGCGCTCACGATCAGCGCGATGGTGGTCTCGCCCGGCCACGCCACCGTGCTGTGGATGTCGCGCGGCATCGAGAAGGTGGCGTGGAAGGGTGAGCCGCCCGCGCGGATCATCGTGCACGCCGTGCGCTCGCCGAAGTCGCCGGAAGACACCGTCGACGTGCTGGTGGCCAACGAGAACGGCGACATCGTCTCCGAGGTCATCGGCCTGAAGTTCGCCGCCGTCGAGCATTTGGGTACCGCGGTCCTGCCGCGCGACCTGGTGCACGAGATCTCCTGGCACGAACTGCCCGAAGCCACGCTGGCCTCGGATCTCGACCAGATCGTCGTGGTGGGCCCGCCCGCCACGACCGGCACCCTGGTCGAGCAGTTCACCGCGGCCGGCGTCACCGCCAGCGCGGTCGAGGTCGCCGTCGACGGCGAACCGCTCGACCTCACGGCGGAACTGTTCGCGAACCCGGGCGCGGTCGTCGTCGCGCCTTCGCGAGCGGCGGAAGGCGAGCGGCTGGAGGACGCGACCGAACGCGCGACGTGGTCGCTCCTCCGCACCGCGCAGCGGCTCGCGGAACTGCGGTCGACGTCGAAGGGTGAGGTCGCGACCCAGCGGATCTGGGCGCTGACCGGCGGCGTCCGCCAGGGCACCGACGAACGTTCCGTCGCGCACGGCCCGTTGTGGGGTGTCGGCCGCATCATCGCCGGAGAGCATCCGGAACTGTGGGGCGGCACGATCGACGTCGAGCACCCCGCGGCGCCGGACCTCGGTGCGCGGCTGATCGAGGTCTTCCGCGGCCCGGCCGGTGACGAGGACGTCATCTCGCTGACCGGTGGAGGCGCGGAAGTGGCCCGGTTGAGCCAGATCACCCGCAGCGCGGACGGTTCCCCGCTGCACTGCTCGCCCTCGGGCACGGTGCTGATCACCGGTGGTCTCGGCGGGCTGGGGCTCGAGGTCGCCCGCTGGCTGGTCGACCGCGGCGCCCGCCGTCTGCTGCTGGCAGGCCGCCGTGGCCTGCCGCCGCGCGTGGAATGGCCTTCGGTGACCGACCCGGACGTGCGGCACCAGATCGACAGCGTCCTCGGGCTCGAAGCGCTGGGTGTCACGGTCGGCGTGCTGGCGCTCGACATCACCGACGAGGACGCGGTCGCGTCGGCGCTGGTGCCCGGCGCGCTGGGTCTCCCGCCGGTGACCGGCGTCATCCACGCCGCCGGTGTGGTCAACGACGCGCTGGTGGACAAGGTCGACCAGGACGGGCTGCGCGACGTGTTCGCGCCGAAGGTCGGGGGTGCGCTGGTACTGCACCGGCTGTTCCCGGCGGGGTCGCTCGACTTCTTCGTCCTGTTCTCCTCGTGCGGCCAGTTCGCCCGCCTTTCCGGGCAGGCGAGCTACGCGGCGGCCAACTCGTTCCTCGACGCGCTGGCCACGCACCGCAACTCGGGCGGCACCCACGACACCATCAGCCTCGGCTGGACGGCGTGGCGCGGTGTCGGTCTGTCGCAGGACATCGCGACGACCATGCTCGAAGCGAACTCCCGTGGCCTGGAAGCCGTTTCCGCGTCGGAGGCGTTCCGGGCGTGGGCGTTCGGTGACCGGTTCTCGTCCGACTACCAGGCGGTGCTGCGGGTGCTGCCGACGCCGCCGCACCAGCGGAAGCTGCCGATGTTCCGCGAACTCACGGTGGTCGACGAGAGCACCGAAGCCAACGCGGGCAACGGGTTCACCGTCGACTTCGCGAACATGTCCGAAGAGGACACTCGCGAAAAGGTCACCGGCGACGTCCGCGAACAGGTGGCGGCGGAGCTGAACCTGGAGGCGGGTGACATCGAGCTGAAGCGGCCGCTGGTCGAACTCGGTGTCGACTCGGTGATGACGGTGGCGCTGCGGGTGCGGTTGCAGCGGCGTTACGGGCTGGACCTCCCGCCGACCATCCTGTGGGCCAGGCCCACCGTGGCCGCGATGGCCGACCACATCCACACCGGCCTCGCCGAACTGGCCGGGGCGGGCGAAAACCAGGCCGAAGCGGCCTGATCTCCCCAGTCGAAGGGCGTGGGTGGCCTCGATGGCCGCCCACGCCCTTCGGCGTCCGTAGTTCCTCCAGAGAGGCGCGCTCATGGCCATCGAACCGATCACGCGATTCCTGCTCGCCGTCGGGGCGATCCTGCTGGTGAGCCATTTCTGCGGGGAGGTCCTGCGAAGGATCGGCCAGCCGCCGGTGCTCGGCGAGATCGTCGGCGGCCTCCTGCTCGGCCCTTCCGTGCTCGGGCTGATCTGGCCTTCGGCCGGGGCATGGCTCTTCCCTGCCGACGTCCTGTCCAGTTTGGACAGAGCGGCGCAGCTCGGTCTCGTCGTGTTCATGTTCCTGCTCGGCTGCGAACTGCGCACCGACCGGATCGAGCGGAAGTCCCTGGTCGGCGCGGTGGTACTGGGCGGGATGGGGCTGCCGTTCGCCGCCGGGATCGGCGTCGCGTTCGCGGCGGCGTCCGTACTGGCGGGCGCGGACGCCCCGAAAGCCGGCTACGTGCTGTTCTTCGCGCTCGCGCTGGCCATCACGGCGCTGCCGGTACTGGCCAGGATCCTGGTCGATCTCGACCTCGACCGGACCGGGCTCGGCGCGCTTTCCCTGACCAGCGCGGCGATCGGTGACGGCATCGCCTGGCTCACCCTCACCCTGATCCTGGTGGGCATCGGGCAGCACGGCGGCGGGAACGTCGTCATGACGGCGATCCTGGCCGTGGTGCTCGTGGTCTTCACGCAGCTGGTCGTGCGCCGGATACTCGGCAGGCTGGTCACCAGGATCGAGTCCGACAAGGTGATGACGGTACTGCTGCTCGTCGGCGCGATCGGTTTCGCCGTGCTGACCCAGATGCTCGGACTGCACGCGTTGCTCGGCGCTTTCCTGTTCGGGACCGCGGTCCCGCGTGATTGCCCCGTCGTCGAGCGGATCAGCGCGCAATTGCGCGGCTTCACCGTCGTCGTGCTGCTCCCGTTGTTCTTCGCGCTGGTCGGGCTGAGCACGTCGATCGGCCTGCTGGGTACGGATCTCTCGCATTGGCTGCTGTTCGCCGGGATCTTGGTGGTGGCCCAGCTGACCAAGTTCATCGGTGCCGGCGGCGCGGCCAGGCTGGCGGGATTGCCCGGCAGACAGGCGATCCAGCTCGGCACGCTGATGAACTGCCGCGGTGTCACCGAACTCGTCGTCGCCACCATCGGGTTGAAATACGGACTGGTCAACCAGCTGGGGTTCACGATCCTGGTTCTGGTCGCCGTGGTCACCACGGCGGTCACGGGACCGTTGATGCGGTTCCTCACCCGCCGGGAAAAGGCGGCCTCGAAGCCGGAGGTCTTCGAGATTGTCGGCAATTGAGAAGACGTACCGCTCCGCGACCGACTGTCACGCTCGGTATCCGAGTCATCAGGAAATCGAAGGGTGGAGGAGCGGTGCAACCACATCCCTGTGACTGCAGCCCGATGTGCGTGTTACGGGCGACCAATCCGATGCGGATCCGGCCGACCCGCACCGGCGGCAAGACCTTCGCCTCGGCATCGGCTTACCGGAAGGCCGAGCCGGGGAGCGCGGATCTCGCGGGCCGGATCGTCCGGTACGTCGTCCTGGCCCACGATCCCGCGGTACCGGACGTCGCCGCCGACTACTGGATGCACAGCGAACGCTTCTACCGTGCCGTGGTCGACCCGCTCGAAGCCGTCATCGGCCACGATCCGGTGTACCGGCGGCTCGTCGCGCGGCCGACCGACACCTTCGCCGAACGCCGGCTCGAAGAGCGTGTCGTCGCGCTGCTCGACGAAAACCCCGAACTGGCCGGAAAACTGGCCCCTGCGGCCGATGCCGCGGACGACAACGTCTACATCAACTACTTCCGCGGCAGGCTCTACGAACCGGAAGCCGGGCCCGCCGGTCTCGACCGGCTGGTCGAACTCGCGAACGGCGTGCGGTCACGGCCGTCCGGCACCGGCGACGAGATCCTCGTCGTCGTCCCACTGTCCGATCGGGACGGCGCGGGCCGGATCCGTAACCTGACCGCCTGCCTGCTCGCGTTGCGCGACCAGACCTTCCCGGCCGACCGGTACCGCGTCACCGTCGTCGAGTTCGACGGGAAACCGCGCTGGAAGCACGTCGTCGAGCCGCTGGCCGACCACTACGTGCACATCAAGGGCGAGGGACCGTTCAACAAGTCCTGGACGCTGAACGTGGGCGTACGCGAAACCCTCGGTGCGGCGAAGACCCTGTGCCTGCTCGACGCGGACATCCTGGTGGACCGGGAATTCCTGGAGCGCAACCACGCGCGTTTCGCCGACCGGCGCGCCGACGCGCATCTGCCGCATACCGAAATGCTGTCGCTGGACGCGCCGTCGAGCGATTGGCTGATCGAACGGCGATGCGGCGAGAAGACCCCGGAGGCGCCGCTGGCCGGGGCACGCGGACTGCTGTTGCGCGACGTCCCCGGCGCGTGCCTGTGGACGCGGCCGGAGATCTTCCACCGCATCGGCGGCTTCGACGAACGCTACAAGGGCTGGGGCGGCGAGGACGAGGACATGCTCTACCGCATCTCCGCGGCGGGCGATGTCACACAGTACGACGACGTCTTCCTGCACCTCGCGCACCGGCGGCCGCCGATGCGCGACGCCGAGGGGAAACCGTTCAACGCGCACGTGGAGGTGGGCAGCTGGACCGGCGAGTCCGGTTTCGGGGACACGTCCGGCGTGGCGAGCGGCGATGAGTAGCGGGGTGGGAATCCACCCGGTGAAGAAAGTGCGGCGGCAACGGATCGCGATCTCGGGGATCTTCCTGATGGTCGGGATCATGCTCGGTTCCTGGTTCGCGCGGGTACCGCAGCTGCGGATCGAACTCGGGCTGAACTTCGCGGAACTGGGTCTGGTGCTGCTCGCCCAGACCGTCGGTGTGCTGATCGCGATGCAGCTGGCGGGTCATCTGTCGAACCATCTCGACAGCCGCGCGGTCATCCGCGTCACGTCCCTTGTCCTGCCGTGGTTCCTGCCGCTCATGGCGGCGATGCCGGGCGCGATCACCGCCGGGCTCGGGATGCTGACGTGGGGTGTCATCGCCGGCCTCCTCGACGTGTCCATGAACGCGCAGGGCGTCGAGGTGGAACGGCGGGCGCGGCGGCCGGTGCTCAACAGCCTGCACGCGGTCTGGGGCATCGGGGCCTTGCTCGGCTCGGGCGGCACGGTGCTGGCGGTGCGCGCGGGGTGGTCGCTGAGTTCGCATTTCTGGGTCGTTTCGGCGGTGCTCGTCGTCATCGCGTTGTCCAGCGGACGCTGGTTGCTGACCGAGGCGCGTACTTCTTCGCCCGCGGAGAAAAAGGAACCGAAGGTCGGTTTCCTGACCGGCTGGACTCGCGCGGTGATCGTCCTCGGTGGCCTCGGCGCGGCCGTCGCGCTGTGCGAAGGCGCGGTGTCCAGCTGGGGTGGCGTTTTCCTGAGCGAGCAACGCGGGGCGGCGGCGAACATCGCGTCGCTGGGCTACTTCGCGTTCATCGTGGCGCAGACCGGGACCAGGCTCGTCGGTGACCGCCTGCACCGGCGATTCGGCGCCGTGGCACTGGTCCGCTGGAGTATGGCGATGACCGGGGCGGGTGTCCTGGTGGCCGTCGCCGTGCCGAGCGTGTGGTTCGGCCTCGCCGGGCTCGCGATGGCCGGAATCGGGCTCGCCGTGGCGATCCCGATCATCTCCAGCGCGGTCGGGCACGGCACGAAGTCCAACACCAGCCTCGCGATCGCGCGGTACAGCACCTTGCACAACGCCGGCGTGCTCGCGGGTCCGGCGATCTTCGGCTGGCTCGCCCAGGAGTTCGGGATCAGTGCGGCGCTGACGTTGCTGTTGGTGCCGCTCGGGGTGATCGCCGCCTTCGCCGCGGCCACGGCTCCCGCTTCGGTACGTGCGGCGGCTTCGACGACGGAGCCGGTGATTTCCCGGGCCGCGTAGAACCGCATTCAGTCCTCTGATGGCGTTCACTCGCGTTCCGGACGCAGGCCAGTGCTGTTACAGCCGCACCATCAGGCACAGCGGCTGCGCGTGAAGGCATCCTTCCCTCGGCTCACCCTCAGTCGCCGTTCTGGGGGCGGACGTCGTCTTTCACTGTGTGGATTTTGTTGCGTTAGATGAATCAAAATCCACACAGTGCCACACGCCCGTCCCTATGCGACCAGATCCGAAAGGGGAAGGAGGCCTTCACGCGTTCACGTACCTGCCACCCGGCCATCGGCACACCTGTAGCAGCATGGAAGAGGACACCTTCCGGGTGGGCTCGGGACACTGGAGCGGACGGAAGAACCACCGGTGTGCGAGGAGAAACAGACGTGACCACGACTGAACGCCCCACTGCAACGCCCGCCGACCAGGCCGCCGTCGCGGCGCTGCCGCAGCGCATCATCGCCGCGTGGGGTGCCCACGACGCCGATGCCTTCGCCTCCGTGTTCAGCGACGACGCCACCATGATCATCACCGGCGTGCACGTCAAGGGCAAGAAGCAGATCCGCGACTTCATGGCGGGCGCCTTCGCCGGTCCCTACCAGGGAACCCAGGTCGTCGGCACCCCGTTCGAGCTGCGGCAGATCGGTCCCGACACGATCCTGCTGCTGACCGAGGGCGGCGTCCGGAGCAAGACGGAGACCGAGGTCAAGCCGGAGAACGTCGTCCGCGCTTCCTGGCTCGCCGTGCGCGAGGACGGCGAATGGCGGCTGGCCGCCTACCAGAACACCCCGCGGGACTGAAGCGATGAGCCACGAGGCCGTCATCGCCGATCTCTCGGCCGAGGCCGGGAGCTTCGAGGACCTGCTGACCGGACTGTCCGAAGAGGACTGGGCCAAGGCCACCCCCGCGGTGGGCTGGTCCATCGCGCACCAGGTCGGCCATCTCACCTTCGTGTACCGCATCGCGGCACTGGCCGCGTCCGCCCCGGAGAAGTTCACCGCGATGACCTCGACGATCGGGGAGCGCGGTGGCTTCGACGCCGTCGTGGCGGCCACCGCCGCCGAGCATCTCGCCGAAGGCCCCGCGGCACTGCTGGGGCACTGGCAGGCGGCACGGAAGGCCGCGGTGGGCGCGCTCGCCGCCGTCCCCACCGAGTCCACGGTGCCGTGGCTGGTCAACCCGCTTCCGCCGACCGTGCTCTGCGCGGCCGGGATGATGGAGGCCTTCGCGCACGGTCAGGACATCGCCGATGCGCTGGGCATCCGCCGCGAGCGGACCGACCGGCTTCGCCGCATCGTCGATTTCGTCGCGCTCACCTGGCAGTTCGGCTACGAGTCGAACGGACTGACACCGCCGTCGAAGCCGTTCCGATTCGAGGTGTCCAGCCCGTCCGGGGAGACCTGGTACGCGGGTGCGGACGACGCGGAGACGGGACTCATCACGGGTCCGGCCGAGGACCTGGTGCTGCTCGCGACCCGCCGTCGCCATCGCGACGACCTCGACCTCAAGGGCGACACGGCGGCGGCCGACGAGTGGCTCGGAATCGCACAGGCCTATCGCGGCCCCAAGGGTGCCGGACGCGCTCCCGGCCAGTTCCAGCACTGAGGCCACCTGGCGGTCCAGCCGGAAAACACCTACTACCGATGAGGAAGACGCATGTCGGACGATTCAGGCCGCGTCGGGCTCCGGGCACTGGCTGATCTGGCGTCCCCGATGGCGATCCGGGTGGCCGCGACACTGAGGGTCGCCGACCACGTCGCGGAGGGCCGGGACACCGCGGAGAAGATCGCGTCGTCGACCGGCACCAACACCGGCGCCATGGATCGGTTGCTGCGGCATCTGGTCACCATCGGGCTGTTCACCAGGGACGACGCGGGCACCTACGCGCTGACCCCGGCCGGTGAACCGCTGCGGGAGGACCACCCGAAGTCGCGGCGGGCCTGGCTGGACATCGCGGGCGCGGTCGGCCGGGGTGACCTCGCGTTCGTCGATCTACTGCACACGGTCCGGACCGGGGAGCCCGCGTACGTGGAGCGCTACGGCACTCCCTTCTGGGACGATCTCCGGTCCGACCCGGTGCTTTCGGCGTCGTTCGACGCACTGATGGGCCACCACATCGAACTCGACAACGACGAGATCGCGGTCTCGTACGACTGGGCGAAACTCGGTCACGTCATCGACGTCGGCGGCGGGAGTGGCGCGTTGCTCGCCACGCTGCTCCAGGCGCATCCCGGACTCCGCGGCACGGTGCTGGATCAGCCGGGCCCGGTTTCGGGCGCGCGCCGGACCTTCCAGGAGCGCGGGGTGCAGGATCGGGGATCGGCCGTGGAGGGCGACTTCTTCGAGCCGCTGCCTTCGGGCGCCGGGGGTTACGTCCTGTCGGCGATCATCCACGACTGGGACGACGAACCGGCCGTCGCGATCCTGCGCCGGTGCGCCACGGCGGCGGGTGAGCACGGTGTCGTGCTGGTGCTGGAGAACGTCGGCACCGACGGCGAATCGCCCAACACCGAGATGGACCTCCGCATGCTCACCTACGTCGCGGGCAAGGAGCGCGGCCTCACCGAACTCCGGTCGCTCGCGGAGCGCGCGGGTCTGGTGGTGCGCGCGGTGCATCCGGTCGGGGACCGGCCGACCGTGTCGATCGTCGAGCTGGTCCGCGGCTGATGTCACGGGTACTGGCGCTGTCGGTGACGGCCAAGGACGTCGTCGCCGACGATGTGGTCGTCCTCGGCCTGGAGCATCCCGGTGGCGAACGCCTGCCCGACTGGACGCCCGGTGCTCACATCGACCTAGTGCTGCCGGGCGGGATCACCCGCCAGTATTCGTTGTGCGGGGACCGCTGGGACGCTCACCGCTACCGGGTCGGGGTCCTGCGGGAGCCGGACGGACGAGGCGGGTCGGCGTACGTGCACGACCGGCTCCGGCTCGGCGACGGCGTCGGCGTCGGCCGACCGCGCAACAACTTTCCTTTGGTACCTTCGGAAAGCTATCTGTTCTTCGCCGGCGGAATCGGTATCACGCCGCTGTTGCCGATGATCCACCAGGCGGAACTGCTCGGCACGGACTGGCACCTGGTGTACGGCGGCCGCCGCCGGGCGTCGATGGCTTTCCTCGACGAACTCGCCCGCTACGGCGACCGCGTCCACCTCGTACCCGAGGACGAACTCGGCAGGCCCGATCTGCACGCCTGGCTGGGTGAGGTGCGCGACGGCGTCAAGATCTACTGCTGTGGCCCGCCAGGACTCATCGAAGCCGTCCGGATCGCTTGTGCCCACTGGCCTCCGACGGCGTTGCGGGTCGAGCGGTTCTCGGCGCGGGAACAGGCACCGGTGCGGGACGCGCCGTTCGAGGTCGTGCTGTCCAGACAGGGAAAAAGCGTTGTCGTCTCACCCGGCGTCACCGTCCTGGACGCCGTGCGCACGGCGGGGGTGCACGTGCTGGCCTCGTGCATGGAGGGCACCTGCGGCACCTGCGAGACCGCCGTCGTCGACGGTGTGGTCGACCACCGTGACGCGCTGCTCACCGACCACGAGCGGGCGACGGGCGACTGCATGTTCCCGTGTGTGTCCCGCTCGTGCGGCGACCGGCTGGTGCTGGATCTCTGACACCGACGGAGGAATCGTGACCGCGACAACCGGCGTCAGGCCGTCGTTGCCGACGTTCGACATCGACCCGTTCAGCCACGAAGTGCTGGCGGACCCGCATCCGCACGAGGCACTCCTGCGCGACGCGGGGCCGCTGGTCTATCTGAGCACCTACGGCGTGTACGCGATCGCGCGCCATGAACACGTGAACGCCGCTTTGCGGGACTGGCAAGGCTTTCAGTCCGGTGCGGGAGTGGGGCTGTCGAACTTCCGCACCGGCAAGATCTGGCGGCCGCTGAGCGTGGTGATCGAGGCCGACCCGCCGCATCACGACGCCCCGCGCCGCGTGTTGGCGGAGTTGCTCAGCGCGCGTTCGCAACGACGGTTGCGTACTGAGTGGACAGTCGTCGCGGAGTCCATGGTGGACAGTATGCTGGCCGGCCGTCCGGTGGTGGAATTCGATGCCGTTCCGTCGCTCGCCGAGGCGTTCCCGCTGCGGGTTTTCCCGGACGCCGTCGGAATTCCCGAGGCCGGACGCGAGAACCTGCTGCCCTTCAGTGACTTTCTGCTCAACGCCTTCGGCCCCCGTAACGACCTCGTGGCGGCGGGCGCGGTGGGAGCGCGGGAACGTTCGGTATGGGTCAACGCCCACTGCGAACGGGAAGCGCTCGCCGAGGGCGGCTTCGGGGCTCAGATCTGGGCGGCCGCCGACCGTGGGGACATCACCCACGAACAGGCGCCGCTGGTGGTCCGTTCGCTCTTCGCGGCGGGCGTCAACACCACGGTTCACGCGCTCGCGTCGATGCTCTACGCCTTGGCGACGCACCCCGAGCAGTGGGAGCGGCTGCGCGCCGAGCCGGAGCTGGTGCACGTCGCGCTGGACGAGGCGGTGCGCTGGGCGTCACCCGTTCAGTCGTTCTTCCGCACCACTACCGGTGATGTCCAGGTCGGCGACGCGACGATTCCCGACGGCGAGAAGGTCCTGTTGAGCGTCGGAGCCGCCAACCGTGACCCGCGGCGCTGGGCCGCTCCGGACACGTTCGACCTGTCTCGTGATCCTTCAGGGCACGTCGGTTTCGGGTTCGGCGTCCACCAGTGCGTGGGCCAGCATCTCGCCCGGCTGGAGGCGGAATGCCTGCTCACGGCCTTGGTGGAGCGGGTCGCGAGCATCGAGCTCGTGGGGCGGGGACGGCGGCGGCTCAACAACACGATCCGGGCATGGGACTCGCTGCCGGTGCGGGTCCGGACGACCGGGCCGGGGCATGGGGCATGAGGATCACATGTCGCACTCATGTCCTGTTCACTAGTGACGGAGAGTACCGGCTGCCACACTTTCAAGTGCCTGCCAGAGGCGGCGTGGCCGTGTCGGCCCGCTGAGCGTCGCGCCACGCGCCGGAAAAGATAATTTAGGGAGACGAGCGTGACCACAATCAACTCGAGTTCGAGTCCGGAAGGGGTCGAGTCCCCCAAGGCGGCGGATCCGCGCCGATGGTGGGCCCTCATCCTCCTCTGCGGGCTGCAGGCCATGATCCTGCTGGACATGACCGTCGTGAACGTGGCGCTGCCGCGGATCCAGCAGGATCTCGGCTTCACCGAATCCGGCCTGGCCTGGGTCGTCAACGGCTACGTACTGATGGCCGGCGGGCTGCTG
Source organism: Amycolatopsis orientalis DSM 40040 = KCTC 9412 (assembly GCF_000478275.1). GTDB lineage: Bacteria > Actinomycetota > Actinomycetes > Mycobacteriales > Pseudonocardiaceae > Amycolatopsis > Amycolatopsis orientalis. The sequence goes on along the minus strand of NZ_ASJB01000083.1, from coordinate 167,785 downwards.
ATCCTCGGCGGCAGACTGGCCGACGTGTTCGGACGGCGCCGCCTGCTGCTGACCGGCGTGGCCATCTTCGCCATTTCCTCGGCGCTGTCCGGTTTCGCCGTCGCGCCGTGGATGATGGTCATCGGCCGGTTCGGCCAGGGCATCGCCGAGGCGATCGCCGCCCCCGCGGCACTCGGCCTGATCGCGCTGCTGTTCCACGACCCGAAGGAACGCACCAAGGCGCTCGGGCTGTGGGGCGGCATCATCGCTCTCGCCGGCACCTTGGGATACGTCATCTCCGGTGTCCTGACCGACCTCGCGTCCTGGGAATGGCTGTTCTTCATCAACCTTCCGGTGGCGGCCGTAGTGCTGATTCTCCTGCCGCGGCTGGTCAATGAAAGCCGCATGGTGCGCGAGAACAACGCCGGGCTCGACATCGCCGGCGCGCTCACCCTGACGCTGGGTCTCGTCGGCGTCGTCTACGGCCTGCTGCACGCCGCCGAGCACCCCTGGGGCTCGGCGCTGGTGATGGTGCCGCTCATCGGCGGGGTGGTGTTGCTCGTGGCGACGGTGCTCATCGAACGCCGGGCGAAGAACCCCCTTATCCCGCTGGACTTCTTCGCCAACCGGACCCGCTCGGCCATCAACTTCGTGACGTTGTTCTTCATGGCGGCGTTCATTTCCTACACCTTCATGATGACGTTGTTCGCCCAGAAGATCCTGGGATACTCGCCGCTGCAAGGTGGTCTGGCGTGGCTGCCGCTCGGACTCGGGATCGGCGCGGGCATCGGCCTCGGCACCGGACTCATCCCGAAGCTCGGGGTCAAGGTGGTCGCGTCCGTCGGGTACGTCGGCGCGGGCGCGGGACTGTTCATCACCAGTATGGTCGACCTCGATTCCTCTTACGTGGGCGGGCTTATGCCGGGGATGATCGTGTTCGGGCTGTTCGCCGGCGCCACCATGCCCGCCGCGACCAACGCCGCGCTGCACGGCGTCACCGTCCAGGACTCCAGCCTGGCGTCGGGCGTGCAGAGCACCATGCAGCAGGTCGGTTCGGCACTCGGCCTCGCCGTGCTGGTGACGGTCGCCATCCGGTACGCCGGGGACGCGATCGCGACCGGCACCGACCCGCGGATCGCCGCGACCGAGGGCTACACGCTGGCGTTCCGTATCGGCGCCGCGCTGATGGTGCTCGGCGGTATCCTGATCGCGGTGCTGTTCGAAAAGGTCGCCACCGAACTGCGCGACCCGACGGCCGAGCGCCTCGAGGTCGAGGACGCGGCATGATGAATTCGTTGTAACCGGTCCTGCGGGGAGGTTCTCGACCTCCCCGCAGGCTTGTCCCGTTTTTGAAGTCCGGAGAACAAGGAGACCGAACCCCATGCCGGCTGCACCCAAAAGCCCGGAGAAGATCGACCACCAATTCACCTTGCCGCTGATCAAGGAAAACGGAAGCGGCTGGATCTGTGTGGTAGTGCCCAAATCCGGCGAGCTCTTCGGGACCAGGAAGGCCGTCAAGATCGGCGGTACCATCGACGGTCAGGACTTCCAGGCGACCATGCTGCCGCTCGGCGACGGGACGCACATGATGCCGGTCAAGGCCGCCCTGCGTAAAACCCTGAAGAAGGACGTCGGTGACGACGTCAAGGTCCACCTCAGCCAGCGTTTCAGCTGATCCTTTGAGAAAGGTGTGAACAGTAATGACCGACGCTAGCGCCACTCCGGCCTGGTTCGACATCTCCACCCCGGATTCCGAACGGGCGCGGAAGTTCTACAACGAAATGTTCGGTTGGAACGTCCTCGCGCTGGACGGCACCTACGCGCTGGTGGGCGCCCCGGACAGCCCGCCCACCGGTGGCATCGGCCAGGCGGGGCCGGACAGCCCGTACCTCGGCGTGGTCGTCTACTTCCCGGTCGACGACGTCGACGCGGCGCTGGAGCGGGCCGAAAAGCTCGGCGGCAAGCGCACTCTGGAGCCGGTCGACACCCCCAACGGCCGGATCGCGGCGTTCACCGACCTCGACGGCTACAACATCGGTATCAAGAGCTCTTCCTGAACTTTCGGCGGGAGACCCGGTTCGGGCCTCCCGCCGGGTGATGCGCGTGAAGGCCTCCTTCCCTCGGCTCAGCCGAGGGAAGGAGGCCTTCACGCGCATTCGTGGTGAGTTGGTGAGCCTGCTGGGGCAGGGAGCCGTCGGGCAGGTGAGCCGGGATCCAGGCGCCCCGTTTTGAGTAACGCGCACGGTTTCGTCACGGGACCCCTCACGTAGCCCGCCGACTTCGCCGGAAACCCTGTCCGTGAAGGCCTCCTTCCCTACCCTCACGGTAGGGAAGGAGGCCTTCGCTACCTGGCGACCTACGTGAGGCTCCCTCACGAGACCGGGGCCTGTCCACAAAGGACAGTTTTCGGCGACTTGGCGTCCAGTTGATGCCTGAAGGCACGTTCCTGAACGGGGTCGTGAGTGGCAAAGAGCGTTCTAACGCTCCTTACCACTCACGACCACCTCGCGAAACCGCACAAACGACCCAAGCCGGACACTTGTCTTCAGAAGAGTGTCTCTCGGAGCCCGCGGCCCGGCTTCCGCCAGCCAGTCCGGACGCTCGCCCGGGCACGACATCTTTGCCTCACCCCTCAGTAAGGCACCAAAAAAGCCGGAAGGGCCACAGCGCCGGGAACCGGCACCGTGACCCTCCCGGAGTTCCCGGGCGTCACGATTCGAAGTACTCCATCAAGGTGGGCGCCCATGCCTTCTGGTCGAACAGGTGGTCAAAACCCTCCCGCGTAAGGAGTTCACCGCGAGGTATCTCCTCGGCGATCCTCGCGCACGCGTCGTGGATCTCCTTGATCCCGTCGTCCCCTCGCATGAGCAGCGTGGGCACGGTGATCTTCCGGATCTCCTCGTACGGGATGTCCAGGTGGTCCTTGCTGATCATCGCGTCGTAGTACGTCGACGGCGCCATGGACTCGAACGCCTGCCAAGCCGGATGGCTCTTGAAGTGTTCGATGTTCTCGTCCTTGATGAATCCGACGACGTCCCGCGCGAAGATCGTGACGACCTCTTCGCGACGGTCCTCGGCGATCAGCTGCTTGAGCTTCGCCACCTGCTCGGCCGTGGCCGTCTGGGACCAGTACGGGGGTTCGTACAGGGCGAGTTTGACCATCGGCGCGCCGCCGGCCGCGGCCAGCAGCGCGATGACGCCGCCGGTACAGTTGGCGAAGACGTGACACGGTTCGCCGACGGCTTGGAGCACCGCACGCAGGTCGTCGATCTCGAGCTGGATCGTCCACTGGTCCGGATCGCCGTTGCCGCTCTCGCCACGGCCGCGCCGGTCGTAGTTGAAGACGCGGAACCGTTCGGACATGGCCGTCGCGAGCGGCGTGAACATGGCGCGGTCGTTCAGTCCCGCACCGACCACCACCACGGCCGGGCCGGTGTCCCCGAAACGCTCGTACGCGATCAGCGTGCCGTCCGCCGACACCGCCTTTTCCAGCACGCTTTCGTGTGCCGCGTAGTCGACGTTGAGGTCACCGAGGATCCCGCCTCCGCTCTCCGCCGTTTTGTCTGCCATGTTCGGACTCCTTCGACTGCTACGGGGGTCAGACGGCGACCGCGGACTTGCCCTTGAGCAGGACAGGAAGGCTCTCGTGGCCGTTGACCACGAAGCTGCCCTGTCCGACGAGCTCGGAGCGGTCGACCGCGAGTTCGATGTCGGGGAAACGGTCGAACAGGGCGGGGATGCCGGTCATCCACGCGCTCTTCGCCAGGCGGGCGCCGATGCAGTAGTGCACACCGAAGCCGAACGAAAGGTGCGTCTTGTCCTCCCGCAGCGCGTTGAACTCGTCCGCCGTTTCCCCGTGGATCTTCGGGTCGCGGCCGACACCGGCGAAGTCGACGAGCATGACGTCGCCCTTGGCGATCTTGACGCCGCCGAGCTCGACGTCTTCGGTGGCGAAGCGGAACGGCAGGTGCGCGACCGGCGACTCCACCCGCAGGGTCTCCTCGAACACGTCCTCCCAGGAGATCTCCCCGGCCTTGACCTTCGTGAGCAGCTCACGGTCGGTCATCAACGCGACCGAAGCGTGCGCGAGCGCGTTGACCAGGGTCTCGGAGCCGGCGCCCAGCAACAGGTGCAGGGTGCCGATCATCTCGGAGTCGCTCAGCCGCGAACCGTCCTCCTCCTTGGCCGCGATCATGCCGGTGGTGAGGTCGTCGCCCGGGTTTTCGCGCTTGTACTGCACCAGGTTGGAGATCGCCACCTGCCAGTTCGCCAGGTTCGCCTCCGCGACCTCGGCGCTGATGCGGGTGTCGATGTTCTTGTGACCGCCTTCGAGCACCTCCGCGCGGACGTCCACCGGAACGCCGAAAAGGTCGCACATCAGCCGGGTCGGCAGCTCCATGTGGAAGCGGCCCTTGATGTCCACGACCTCGTCGGGGGCGGTGGCGGCGAGGTCGTCGAGCAGCTCGTTGACCGTGTTGTCGATGTGCTCCTGCATCGCGTCGACCCGGCGCTGGGTGAACGCCTTCAGGAGCAGCTTGCGCAACCGGGCGTGGTCGGCGCCGTCCTGCGTCGCCATGGTGTCCATGGCGGCCCAGGTGATCAGCGGCCAGCCGTCGGAGATCTTGCCGTTGATGTAGTCGGGCCAGTTACGGCGCGGGTTCTTGGAGAACAGCGCCTCGTTGCCCATGATCTCCTTGGTGAGCTCGTAGTCGTGCACCGACCAGGCGAGCACGCCGTCCGGGAGCTCGACCCGAGCGATCGGGCCCTGCTCACGCAGACGAGCGGTCTCGCCGTGCGTGTCGGTGCCTTCGGGGTTGAGGACGTAGGGGCACACGGCGTCTGACATGAGACACGACCTCCAGTGGTGGTCCATTTTGGTGACCGATTGGCTTTTCAAGCTAAACCCGGTTTCGGCGGCTTTACGTCTTCGGAATTGCGGGCCTGCCATGGGCTTTCGCACCAGTTCCTCCTCCTGGCAGTCCTGGAGAAGAAATCCGGGGTCCGCGCGCCGTAATCTCACAAATGATCAATAAAACGGCGCGGTAGGCGTCAAAGAACCCTTTCCGTCACGCCCGACTTCAGGAGAGCGCACATGGACATCGAACTCGTCCCGCCGCCGGCCACCCCGATCCCCGAAACCCCGCCGGGTCTGCCGGGTCTGCACCACGCCACCATCACCGTCACCGACGTGGACCGCAGTGTGGCCTGGTACAGCGAGATGCTCGGCATGGTGCAGTGGATGAAGGAGGAGTTCCCGGGTGGTCGCGCCGCGGGTCTGATGCGCCCCGGCACCCAGGTCTTCCTCGGGCTCGCTTCGCACGACGGCAACGAGGGTGAGGCGTTCGGCGCGCACCGCACCGGACTGGACCACCTCACGTTCGCGGCCACCGATCGCGAAGAACTCCGTGCCTGGCACGCCTTCCTGGTCGGCAAGGGCGTCGAGTGCAGCGACCTGCGTGAATACACCGAGCCGCTTCCGTTCGCGCTGTTCACCTTCACCGACCCGGACGGCGTCGCGCTCGAGATCTTCCACGTCGAGGGGTAGGGCCATGACCGACGCACCACTTGCCGTCGTGACCGGGGCTTCCTCCGGTATCGGCGCGGAGTTCGCCCGGGTCCTGCTCGACCGCGGGTACCGGGTGCTGGCCGTGGCCCGTCGCGCGGACCGGCTCGCCGCGCTCGCGGAGGGCACCGACGGGCGGCTGATCCCCGAGGTCCAGGACCTCACCGCGGACGGTGCGATCGAGAGTGTCGCCGCCCGTGCCGAGGAACTCGGCGGCGCCGATCTGCTCATCTGCAACGCCGGCCGCGGGTTGCAGGGCCGGTTCGTCGAGACGGCCCGGTCCGAGACCCTCGAGATGTTGCGGCTCAACGTGCTCGCGAGCGTCGACCTCGCCTCCCAGGTGGTACCCCGGATGGTCGAGCGCGGCTCGGGCGGGGTGATCGTGGTGGCGTCGTCGCTGGGCTTCTTCGCGACACCGAACCTCGCCGCCTATGGCGCCAGCAAAGCGTTCCTGCTGTCCTTCGCCGAGTCGTTGTCCACCGAGCTGAAGGGCACCGGGGTCCAAGCCATGGCGCTGTGCCCGGGGCCGACCATCACGGAGTTCAGCGAGGTCGCCGGCCTCGGTGACGCGGTGGAAAAGACCCCCGGGCACACGACCGCCGCCGAAGTGGTGGCGGGCGCGCTCCGGGCCTGGGACGCCGGCCGCGTGGTCACCGTCCCCGGCACCGTCACCCGGTTGATGACCGCGGCGCTCGACCACGCGCCGCGCGCCATCGCCCGCCGCGTGATGGAAAAGGTGTTCCGTTCCCCGGAAGAAGCGACGCAGATCCCGGCGGCTTAGCGGATCTGATCTGGGTCAGGGCCCGGTTCGGCTTTGCCGGACCGGGCTTCTTCTGGCGTGTCAAGGCTTTTCGCCCGATCGGTACAGGCATGTGGCCTGTAGCAGAATGGCTGGCTATGACCACGACCCATACGCTTGACGTCCCGGGCGCACGCCTGCGCTATGAGGTTCGCGGCGCGGGACCGCTGTTGTTGCTCATGGGCTCGCCGATGGGCGCAGCGGCCTTCGAGCTGCTGGCCGACGAGCTCGCGAACGACCACACCGTGCTCACCCACGACCCGAGGGGCATCTCGGGCAGCCCGGTCCACGACCCCGACGAGGACTCCACCCCGGAGAAACGCGCGGACGACGTCGCCGCCCTCATCGACGCCGTCGGCGCCGAGTCCGCCGACGTGTTCGGCACCAGCGGCGGCGCGATGACGGTCCTCGCGCTGGCCGCGCGGCATCCCGGCCGGGTGCGGACGGTCGTCGCGCACGAGCCGCCGGTCCTGGAACTCCTGCCCGACGCGGACGAACAGCGGGCCGGGGTCGACGACGTCGTCGACACCTTCCATCGGCACGGGCCGATGGCGGCGTTCGCGAAGTTCGCGGCTCACTCCGGCCTGGACACCGAAGAGCAGGGTTCCCCCGGTGCCGTCGGCCCGTCCTCGGAGCAGGACCTCGTCGACGGCGCCCGGTTCTTCGCCCACGAGCTCCGTGCCACCACCCGGTACGTGCCCGACGTCGACGCACTGACCGCGGGCCCCGGCAGCGTGGTCGTCGGCATCGGGGCGGATTCCGGCGGTCTGCAGACGTTCCGTACGTCCCACGCACTGGCCGGGCGCCTCGGCGAGCCTCCGGTCGAGTTCCCCGGCGGGCACACCGGCTTCCTGCCCTACCCTGAAGAATTCGCCCAGGTGCTGCGCAAGGTCCTCAGCACAGGGTCGTGACGCGCGTGAAGGCCCCCTTCCCTCGGCTGGTCACTCAAAACCATGGCCGAGGGAAGGGGGCCTTCACGCGCTGTCAGGCTGGGGTGCCGAAGCCGAAGGAGCCGACAAGGGCGCCGCCGGAGAAGACCGGGCCACCGGGGGCGCGGGAGCGGAACTCGCGCTGGAACTCCTGGAACGCCGTTGACGCGTTCAGCGGATTGTCGTCACCGTCGACGTAACCGACATGGATGAAGCTCACCCCGTCGTCGAGCCGGAATGACGCGTAGCTGAGGCCGTCCGGTCGTTGCTCCGCCAGCTGGGCGAAGACCGCCTCCACCAGTTTCTGGTTCTCGTCGGCGGCTTCCGGTGTCGTCTCGTACCGGACGACGAACGCTGAACCCATTTCTTGTTTCCTTCCTTACCGCTGTGCCTGGGCGGCCCGCCGGAACGACCGCAGGTCGTCGACGAACAGATCGGGTTCCTCCATCGCGGCGAAGTGGCCACCACGGTCGAATTCGTTCCACTGCACGATATTCGGCAGTGCCTGCTCGGCGAGGCTCCGGATCGGCTGGGCGAGGTCGTGGGCGTACACGGCCACGCCGACCGGGCCAGGAATCGGCGGCAGCGGCTGCGGTTCGCCCCCGGAGGTGGGCATGAACTCCACGTTGTCGCAGTAGATGTGCCCCGACGAGCCGGCCGTGCCGGTCAGCCAGTACAGCGTGGCGTGGGCGAGGAGCGTGTCGCGGTCGATGGCGTCCTCGGGCGTCTTGTCCGAATCGCTCCACTCCTTGAACTTCTCGACGCTCCAGGCGAGCTGGCCCACCGGCGAGTCGGTCATGCCGTACCCGACGGTCTGCGGCCGCGTCGACAGCAGGCTCATGTAGGCCGAGCCCTGGGATCCGAAGTGCGCCAGGCGCTCCAGCCGGGCGAGGTCCGACGGCGGGAGCGAACCGAGTTCGGCCGGATCGCCGGTCGGCGGCGCGAACAGGAAGTTGACGTGGGTGCCGAGGACGTGCTCGGCGTCGATCAGGCCGAGCAGGAGCGTCACCGTCGCGCCGAGGTCGCCGCCTTGCGGGATGTACTTGTCGTAGCCGAGCGTGGACATCAGCTCGGCCCAGGCGCCCGCCACCCGGGGCAGCGTCCAGCCGTGTTGCTTGAGGGGGCTGGAAAAACCGAAACCGGGCAGCGACGGGATGACCACGTGGAAGGCGTCCGCCGGGTCGCCGCCGTGCGAGCGCGGGTCCGTCAGCGGGCCGATCACGTCGAGGAATTCGAGGAACGATCCCGGCCAGCCGTGGGTGAGCAGCAGTGGCACCGCGTCCGGCTCGGGGGAGCGGACGTGCAGAAAGTGGATGTCCTCGCCCTCGATGGTGGTGACGAACTGGGGGTAGGAGTTGATCCGGGCTTCCAGCGCGCGCCAGTCGAAGCCGCCGCGCCAGTACTCGGTCAGCTCACGCAGGTAGCCCAGCGGGGTGCCACGGCTCCAGCCGACGTCAGGGGTTTCGGCGGGCCAGCGCGTGGCGGTGAGCCGCGCGTGGAGGTCGTCCAGGTCCTCCTGCGGGATTTCGACGCGGAACGGGCGCATCACGTGGTCCTCATTTCTGGCTCCGGGGAAAGGAAATGGGACACCCGGCGCGTGGAACGCGGTGGTCGTCCATGTCGGAAGCTACAACCCCGGAGCGGGTGGGCGCAGCTCTCTGCGTGCTCCGAGCAGGAACGGAGAACCGCGTTGACGTCGCAACGAAGGAGAAGAGGAGCGCCTTTCCCCGGATCTAGCGTTGCGGCGTAACCGCTCACACCGCAGTCCAATGGGAGGACGTCCATGGGAACCAAGATCGGCGATCACGCCGTGGTGCTCGGGGGCAGCGTGGCGGGCATGCTCGCCGCCCGCATGCTTTCGGACTCCTACACCCGAGTGACCGTCATCGATCGCGACGACCTCACCGCCGCGGGCACCGGACTGCGCCCGGCGATCCCGTGGGCCGTCCACATCCACGCCCTGCTCGAACGCGGCCGCCAGATCATCGAGGACCTGTTCCCCGGGTTCGTCGAAGACATGCTCGCCGTCGGCGTGCCCGTCGGTGACTACGGTTCGACCTGCCACTACTGCTTCAACGGCCAGATGTTCGCCGAGACGGAGACGGGGATGGCCTGCGTGGCCGCGAATCGTCCGGTGATCGAACACTTCCTCCGCAGCCGGACCCTGGTCCGCCCGGGAGTCTCCCTCCGGGAGAGCACCGACATCGTGGGACTCGAAGCGTCCGAAGACCGGAGCCGGATCATCGGCGTCCGCGTCCAGGGCCGGAACAGCGGCGCCGAAGAGGTCATCACCGCCGACCTGGTCGTCGACGCCACCGGCCGCGGCTCACGTTCTCCCCGCTGGCTCGAGGAACTCGGCTACGAGCGGGCACCGGAGGAGAAGGTCCAGATGGACCTGACCTATACCACCATGGATTTCGTCGGCCCGTTGGAGTACGACCCGCTCGGCGACGACATCGCACTCGTCCCGACCGCGACACCGGCGTTCCCGCGGGGGGCGATCTTCGCGCGGCTGGCCGACCGCTACGCGCTCACGCTCACCGGAATCAACGGTGACCGTGCGCCCACCGATCGCGAGGGATTCCTCGCCTACGCCAAGAGCTTGCCGCGTCCGGAGGTCTACGAAGCCGTTCGTGACGCGGAACAGCGTTCCCCGGCGGGAAGTTTCCGTTTCCCCGCAAGCATCCGACGGCACTACGAGCGGCTCCGCCGGTTCCCGGCCGGGTACCTGATCATCGGCGACGCGGCGTGCATCTTCAACCCGGTCTACGCCCAGGGCATGACCGTCGCCGCGCTCGGCGCGACCGTGCTGGGCAAGCATCTCGCCAAGGGTGTCGAGCCGGTCCCCGCCGCCTACTTCCGTGACCTCGCGAGCGTCACCAACGCGCCGTGGACGATGTCCGCCGCCGCCGACCTCGGGTATCCCGAAGTGCGCGGCAAGCGGACCGTCGCCACCAAGATGGCGAACCTCTACATGCCGAGGGTCCAGGCGGTGGCGGCGAACGACCCGCTGGTGGCGCGCGCGTTCATCCGCACGATCTCGCTGATCGACTCACCGCAGTCGCTGATGAAACCGTCGATGATCGGCCGGGTCCTTTTCGGACCCGGTGCGCGCGGCAAGCTCCAAAACCCGGCCAACGCGACGGTCGCGCCCGTGGTTTCGCTCCCGCCTTCGGAGAAGGCGGCGCAGAACGACGCCGAGCGGCCCGCCGCCTGACGCCTGCTCGTTCATTTCTTCGTCCGAGGTTCGAGGAGTTCCCGGTGACCCAGTTGAGATCAGCGGGCCGGCAGTCGAGCACTGCCGGTACCGCTGTCACAAGATTCCCCTTGGTGGTGCTGGTCCTGTTGTGCGCCGCCAACTTCACGGTGCTCCTGGACTCGCAGAGCGTCATGCTCGCGCTTCCCTCGCTCACCGCCGACCTCGGCATGAGCGCCGGCACCGCGCAGTGGGTGCTCAGCGCCAAGCTGCTCACCTTCGGCGGTTTCCTGCTGCTGGGCGGCCGCGCGGCCGACCGGCTGGGTCGCCGCCGGGTCTTCATGACCGGAACAGTGTTGTTCATGATCAGTTCCGGGGTCTGCGGGTTCTCCTGGAACGGTGAAGTGATGATCATCGCGCGGGCACTGGGCGGCGCGGCGGCGGCACTGATGGTGCCCACCGCGCTGTCGATCCTGATGAACGCGTTCCCGGAAGGCCGCAGCCGCAACATGGCGCTCGCGGGCTGGGCAGGCATCGGCGGGATCGGCGCCACCGCGGGTCTGCTGATCGGCGGCCTGCTCACGCAGTCGCTGGGCTGGCAGTGGGTGTTCATCATCAACGTGCCCATCCTCGCGCTCGTGGCGCTGTTCACGCCGATGTTCGTGCGGGAAAGCCGCGGCGCGCAACGGGAAGGCACCTACGATCTCGCCGGCGCGCTGACCAGTACCGTCGCGATGGTCGCGATCATCCTCGCGGTGAGCCAGGCGACCGATTCCGGCTGGGGCAGCGCGTCCACCCTCGGCCTGTTCGGCATCGCCGCGCTGCTGGTGGTGTTGTTCCTGGCCATCGAGCGGCGGTCGTCCTCGCCGCTGTTGCCCCTTGCCCTGCTGCGCAAGGGTTCCATGGCCGGTGGCAACCTCGTCGCGCTGACCATGGGCATGACGGTGTTCGGGCTTTCGGTGACGATTTCCCAGTACGCGCAGATCGTGCTCGGATACGGGCCGCTGAAGTTCGGTGTGATGCAGTCCGTGATGCCGATGCTCGCCTTCGCCGGTGCCTACGTGGGGCAGACCGTGGTGACCAGGATCGGCTTCCGCCCGGTGGTCGGAGTCTGTCTGGTGCTGATGGGCGCGGGTTGTTTCCTGCTCTCCTTCGTGCGTGCCGACGGCAGCTACGTGCCCGACATGCTCTGGGGCCTCGTCGTGTTCGGACCCGGCCTCGGGGCCGGCACGGCCGCCGCCTCGGTGGCCGCACTGGCTCGGGTGCCCGAACGCGCCAGCGGTGTCGCCTCCGGCCTCAATGTCGCCGCCTTGCAGGTCGGCGGGGCCTTCGGTGTCGCGGTGGTCACCTCGGTGACCACGATGTTCACCCCGGCGCCGGGCGGACCCGCCGAGCTGGCGCAAGGGCTGGGAGCGGCGTTCGTCGCGTGCGTGGTGTTCGTCGTCATCGGACTGGTGGTGACGCTGACCATGTTGCGCGGCAAGGCGCGGACCGCGGACGTCGAGCAGCTGCCGGTCAAGGAGAAGGACCTACCTCTCGCGAGCTGATCCACGGCGAAGTGCCCCGCCCCGCCCCGTCCACACGGGGCGGGGCACTTTGCCGTTGCCGTGTTTCTCAAGTACGTCGGTGCGGCTCTGCTCCGCAAAGAGGGTCGTGAGTGGTAATGAGGGTTAGAACCGTCATTACCACTCACGACCCGCTCGGCCAGGAACGTGCTCAGCTCTTGGCACCCAAGGCGTGGAGTGCCTTCAGGTAGTCCATGTGGTCCGGGAGACTGGCCGAGTAGATCTCGCGTTCCTTGTCGATCTGTTCGAACATCTCCCAGGCCGCGGCGTCGTTCATCAGATCGACCGACGGCGGCGCCTTCTTGAAGTCGAAGTCCATTCCGGACAGGATCGCCCAAAGGCTGCGGGTTTCGAACAGCCGGAGCTGACTGCCGTCAGGGATGATCACGCTCTCCGCGTACTCCGTGAGCTTTTCCGCCAGGCTGTCCGGGATCGGGGCCTCGCGGACAGCGCGCCAGAACTCGGTGTCGTCGCGGTCGGTCAGGCAGTAGTGCATGACGATGAAGTCGCGGATGTCCTCGAAGGCGCTGACCATGGTTTCGTTGTAGCGCTTGGCGCGGCGCTCGTCGAGGTCGGTGTCCGGGAAGTGCAGGACCAGCAGGGCGAGCTGGTATTCGATCAACGCGATCGTCGTCGACTCGAGCGGTTCGACGAAGCAGCTGGACAGGCCGACGGCCACGCAGTTGTTCACCCAGGAGCGACGGTTGTGGCCGACGCGCATCTTGATGTGGTTGCCCTCCACGTCGTGGGCGCGGGTGCCGAGGAAGTCGCGCAGTTCCTTCTCCGCCTTGTCCGGGGTGGTCAACTGTCCTGAGTAGACATAGCCGGAGCCCTCGCGTTCGAACAGTGGGATCTCCCAGATCCAGCCTTCGTTGCGCGCGGTCGCGGAGGTGTACGGCCGGAGTCCGTCGGGGTGGTGATCCGACGGCAGTGCGATCGCGGAGTCGCAGAGCAGCACGTCCTTCTCGCTGATGAACGGCTCGTTCAGCGTCTGGTTGATCAGCAGGCCGCGGAAGCCCGAGCAGTCGAGGAAAAGGTCGGCGGTGAGTTCGGCGCCGGTTTCGGTGACCACCTTTTCGATGTGGCCGCGAGAGTCGAGCGCCACCGTTTTGACGTCGGCGATCACGTGGTGCACGCCGCGGCCGGTGGCCAGTTCCTTGAGGTAGCCCGCCATGAGTGCCGCGTCGAAGTGGTACGCGTAGCGGAATCCCGGATTCGGCCCGTCGGAACCGGGCATGGGTCTTGGTGCTTTGTTGAGCTCGCACAGGCCCTGCAACGGCATGCCCGCGTCACCGAAGGTATCGCGCAGCCGCGTGTCGCCCGACAGCTTCTGCTTCAGCCAGAAATGAGCCAGTGAGACGCCGCGGCCGAAGCGCTTGTGGAAGGGCTTCTCGTAATTCGGCACCGGCGGTTCGGGGACGGTGAAGAACGGGTGGAAGTAAGTGTGACTTTCCTTGCCGGGGTGAGGTTTACGCCAGTCGTTGAGCCGGACGGCGGATTTGAACGCCGCATTGCAGCGCGGCATCCATTCTTCTTCCTTCATTCCCAGGAACGCGAACGTGGTCCGAAGTGTCGGCACGGTGGCTTCGCCGACGCCGATCCGGCCGATCCGCTCCGACTCGACGAGTGTGATGTCCACCTTCTCGCCGAAGGCGCGGTTCAGGTACGCGGCGGACAGCCAGCCGGCTGTACCACCACCGACGATGACGACCTTCTCGACTGGACGTGCCACGGGGGTGCTCCTTCGCGAGCGGCGGGAATGACGGGTCTGGAATCATTCTCGGCAGCGGATCCGGCCTTGGCACCTTCTGCGGTGCGCAGGGAAAACAGGGAAATCGGAGAATTTCCCCTGAAGTCGTGCGCATGTCAGATTCAAACACCCGGTGCCATGGCCCGATCCGCGGCTCGGCGGCGCTCGCGAGGGAGCCGACGCGCTGGGCCCGCTACCCCGCTGCCCGTGCGATGTCCGCGCGCAGGGCCTTCTTGTCCACCTTGCCGATCGGGGTGAGCGGCAGGGCGTCGATCGTGACGAGCCGCGCGGGGAGTTTGAACTTGGCGGATTCGGCCGCGATCATCACTGACCACACGTCGGCGAGCTCGACCTTCGTCCCCTCGGTCACCACGACGAAGAGACAGACCTGCTCACCGAGTTCACGATCCGGCATGGCGACCGCCGCCGCGTGGGTGACGCCGTCGAGCTGCAGCGCGAAGGTCTCGATCTCTTCGGCGCTGATCTTCTCGCCACCTCGGTTGATGAGGTCCTTCTCCCGGCCGGTGATGATCAGGTAGCCCTCCGGTGTCCGCCGGACGATGTCCCCGGTGTGGTACCAGCCGTCGTCGACGAACGAGCGGGCGTCGATCTCCGGCGAGCGGTAGTAACTCCGGGGTGTGTACGGCCCGCGGACGAGCAGGACCCCGGGCTCGCCCGGCGCCACCGGACGGCCCTCCTCGTCGATGACGCGGAGTTCGTCGTCCTCGCTGATCGGCCTGCCCTGGGTGTGGTTGACGATCTCCGGCGGGTCATCGAGCCGGGTGACGCACAGAAGTCCTTCGCCCATCCCGAAAACCTGCTGCAACCGGCAGCCGAGTTTCGGTCCGATCTCCTCGGCGTCCTCGGCGGACAGCCGTGCCGCGCCGACCTGCACCACGTCCAGCGAGCTCAGATCGGTACCGGGGTGCTCCTCGTGGTGCCGCATCCAGCGCTGCACGATCGCGGGCACCGCGGAAGTCGTCGTGACGCCTTCCTGTTCGATGAGTGCCAGCGCGAGTTCCGGCGCGGGGGAGGACGCGATGACGACCCTGCCGCCCGCCAGGAGTGCGCCGATGACGCCCGGCCCGGTGTTGGGGAACCCGTGGCCCAGCGGCAAAGTGGCCATGTACACGGTGTCCGATGTGTACTCGCAGAGTTCGATCGCCCGCTTGATCATGTAGCTGAGGTCGTTGTGCGTGCGGGCGACCAGCTTGGGCAGCCCGGTGGTCCCGCCGGAGAGCAGGAACATCGCGATGGCGTCCCCGGCGGGCGCGGCGGCGTCGAACGCCGTGGCGAGTTCACCCGGGTTTTCGGCGGGCGCGAGCAGGTCCCGGAGGTTGACGCTGTCGTCACGGATGTCGGTGCCGGTGACGAAGACGTGCTCGGCGCTCGGCACCAGGCCGACGACTTCGTGGGCCAGCGCCTGGTGGTCGAAACCCTTGTACGTGTCGGGCACGACGATCGCCCTGGCCTCGGCGTGCGCGACCACTCCGGAGAGTTCGTGCATCCGGTGCTGCGGCAGCGCCCACACCGGAAGCGCGCCGAGACGCAGGCAGGCCACCGAGATGACGACGTGTTCCCAGCAGTTCGGCAGCTGCACGACGACGCGGTCGTCGGGACCGATGCCGAGCTCGCGCATGCGGGCGGCCGCGCCGTCCGCGCGTTCCAGCAGTTCGCCGAAGCTGATCCGGGTCTGCCCGTCGACGAGGCAGATCGCGTCCGGGGTCTTGCGGGCGGCGTCCGCGAGGTGCGAGCCCAGCGAACGCCCCTCCCAGTAACCGTTCGCGACGTAGCGGGCGACTGCCTCCGCGGGCCAGGGAGCGACTCCCGTCCGGCTCGGTTCTACCGCGGTCTTGGGCATGATGGCTCCCGGGTTCGAAGGACGACTCTGCCATCGACCGTAGGCAGACCGGGCATCCGGGACGTCTTTGTGCTTGCGAAATGCGGAATCGGTCCGCTGGGTGTGGTGACGGCACCAGGTCGCAAATCAGGAGTAGTCGCGGGTGACGCACCGGGCCGAACCTGTCGTAGAGCGGGGGAGTTTGCCCTCGCGTTGGGTTCTTCGGTGAGCACGGAAAAGGGCCGGCGATCGCCGGCCGGAATCTCTGTCGTGTCCGGCCGGTGCGGGAAGAGGAGCGAGGACTTGAGCGAGAACGCAGCATCATCTGACGAAGCGATTGCCATCATAGGTATGAGTTGCAGGTTCGCGCCCGACCTCGACTCGCCGAAGAAGTTCTGGGAGTTCCTCGCCGACGGCAAGAGCACGGTCTCCGACATGCCGGAGAAGCGCTGGAAGTCGTACGCCGCCGGCAGCCCGCAGTCCACCGCCATCATCCGGGACACCGTGCTGAAGGGCGCGTTCCTCGACGACATCGAGGGCTTCGACGCCGACTTCTTCGGGATTTCACCGCGGGAGGCCGATTTCCTCGACCCGCAGCAGCGGTTCATGCTCGAACTCACCTGGGAGGCGCTGGCCGCCGCCGGGGTTCCGCCGCTTTCGCTGCGTGGCAGCGACGCCAGTGTGTACGTCGCCGCGAACTCCAACGACTACGGCAGGCGGCTGCTGGAGGACATCCCCAACACCGGTGCCTACGCGGTGAACGGGACGACGTTCTACGGCATCGCCAACCGGGTCTCGTACTTCCTCGACCTCCGCGGGCCGAGTATGGCGGTCGACACCGCGTGCGCGGGATCGCTGACCGCGCTGCACCTGGCGGCGCAGGCCCTGCGCGCGGGTGAGACACCGCTCGCGCTGGTCGGCGGCCTCAACATCATGGCCACCCCGGCGCTCAACGTGGCGCTCAACGGGGCAGGCGCGATGTCGGAGGACGGCCGGAGCAAGGCGTTCGACACCGACGCCGACGGGTACGGCAGAGGTGAGGGCGCCGGTGTCGTCGTGCTCAAGCTCCTCTCGGACGCGCTGCGCGACAACGACCCGATCCAGGCGGTCGTCCGCGGCGGCGGGATCTTCCAGGACGGCCGGTCCGACGGCATGATGGCCCCGAACGGCGAGGCGCAGGAGCACATGCTCCGGGAAGCCTACGAGCGCGCGGGAATCGATCCCTCCACAGTGGACTATGTCGAAGCGCACGGCACCGGAACGCCGACCGGCGACGGCGAGGAGATCAAGGCGCTGGCCAAGGTCTTCGGCGCGGGCCGCGCGGCGGGTGAGCCCTGCCTGATCGGTTCGGTGAAGCCGAACATCGGGCACGTCGAGGGCGGTTCCGGTATCACCGGGGTGATCAAGACCGTGCTCGCCCTGCAGCATGAACAGATCCCGCCCAGCCTCCACAACGAACCCAATCCCGCCTATGGCTGGGAGACCAACGGTCTGCGCCTGGTCGGCGAACTCCGGCCGTGGCCCGCGGGCGAGCAGCCCCGCCGCGCCGGGGTGTCCAGCTACGGTGTCGGCGGCACGATCGCCCACGTCATCCTGGAGGAGAGCCCCACGCTCGGCTGGCACGACGAGGTCGAGCAGGCGTTGCCCGCCGCGGACGCCCGGATCCCCGGGGTGTTCGGCGTGTCCGCGATGTCGGAAGCCGGACTCCGCGCGCTGGCCGGTTCCGTGGCCGACTGGGTGACCGAACACCCCGGAACCCCGCTGTCCGAGATCGGCCACACGCTGGCGCTGCACCGTTCGCACCTGTCCCAGCGCGGCGCCGTCGTGGCGGATTCCACCGGGCAACTGGCCGAACGGCTCCGTCAGCTGGCCGACGGCCAGACCGCGCCCGGTGTCTTCTCCGCGCGGACGGTGTCCGGCAACGCGGCCGACGTCGTCTGGGTGTTCTCCGGGCACGGCGCCCAGTGGTCCGGCATGGGCAGGCAACTGCTCGCGCGGGACGCCGCGTTCGCGTCCACGATCGACGCGCTGGCGGAGGTGTTCCAGGAGGAACTCGGCTGGACCCCGCGGGAGGCGATCCTGGACGGCGGCCCCTGGACCGCGGCACACGTCCAGGCGCTGACGTTCGCCATGCAGGTCGGCCTCGCCGAGGTGTGGCGCGGTCACGGCGTCGAGCCGGTGGCGGTCATCGGGCATTCGGTCGGCGAGATCGCCGCGGCGGTGGCGGCCGGGACACTGGACCTGCTCAAAGCCGCCCGCTTCGCCTGCCGCCGCGCGGCCGCGTTGCAGCGTCTTGAGGGCGAAGGCGGTATGGCCATGGCCGCACTGTCCTTTGAGGACGCACGTCAGCGGCTCGCGACGGAGAACGGCGTCGAGGCCGCGATCTCGGCCAGTCCGCATTCGACGGTCATCTCCGGTGACAAGGACGCGATCGCCAGGGTCGTGGAGCAGTGGCGTGCGGACGGCATCGAGATGCGCGTCGTCGACACGAACATCGCCTTCCACAGCAGCCACGTGGACGCGGTGCTCGCCGAGGTCGAAGCGGCGGCACAGGAGCTCGACCCGCGGACACCGAAGATCAGCCTCTACAGCACCGCGATGACCGACCCCCGGTCCACCGTGGCCCGTGACGGTGCCTACTGGGCGGCGAACCTGCGTCAACCGGTGCGCTTCGCCGAAGCCGTCGAGGCGGCGCTCGCGGACGGGCACCGCGGGTTCATCGAGATCTCCTCGCATCCGGTGGTCTCGCACTCGATCATCGAGACCTGCGACCACCTCGGTATCGAGGACACCGCCGGAACGGCCACGCTGCGGCGCAACGCCGACGAGGTCGAGACGCTGCTGAGCAACCTGGCCAGGATGCACTGCCTCGGCGCGGTCGTGGACTGGAAGCTGGACTTCCCGGCCGGCCGCCTGCTCGACCTGCCGGCCGCGGCCTGGCAGCACCGTCCTTATTGGATCTTCCCCGAGGGTGCCGGTTCCGCGGGCCTCGGCAGCGGGCACGACCCGGAGAGCCACAGCCTGCTGGGCGGCCGGATGACGGTGAGCGGCGCGCCTTCGCGACAGGTCTGGCAGACCCGGCTCGACATGGACACCCGTCCGTATCCGCAGAGCCACGGCCTGGTCGGCGTGGAGGTCACCCCGGCGGCGTCGATCATCAACACGTTCGCGGAGGCCGCGGGCGAGGATGATTCGCCCACCCTGACCGACATCGTGCTCCGCACCCCGCTCGCGGTCCAGCCGCCGCGCGTGGTGCAGATCGTCCGTGAGGGCCGGTCGCTCTCACTGGCGACCCGCATCGCGAACGACGGCGCGGCGGACGAAGGCGACGAGTGGATCACGCACACCACCGCCACCATCGACTCGTCGGCGAAGCGCCCGGCCGGCCGCATCGACGACGCGGTCATCCGGGCCAGGCTGCCGGTCGGCTCGCTGACCAAGATCGACGACATGTTCGCCAACATGGGCGTCGAAGGCTACGCGTTCCCCTGGACCCTCGACGAACTGCGCCGTGACCAGTACGAGCAGCTCGCCCTGATGGTCGTCGAGCCGGCCCCCGCGACGCGGGCGACCAGCTGGGCGCACGTCATCGACGGCGCGCTGACCATCAGCGCGGCGGTCGTGTCGCCCGGTGACGCGACGGTGCTGTGGATGTCGCGCTCGATCGAGAAGGTGTCCTGGCACGGCGAACCACCCGCCAGGGTCATCGTGCACAGCACGCGTTCGCCGAAGTCGCCGCACGACACGGTCGACGTGTGGGTCGCCGACATGAACGGCGACATCGTCTGCGAGGTCCTCGGCCTGAAGTTCGCCGCCGTGGAGCACCTGGGCACCGAGGTCCTCGCGAGAGACCTGGTGCACGAGATCACCTGGCGGCCCGTCGAGCCCGCGGTGGGCAGCGAGCCGCTGGAGCAGCTCGTGCTGGTCGGCGACCCGGACGTGACGGCGCGGCTGGCGAGCCAGTTCGCGGACGCCGGGATGCCGAGTGTGCGGGTCGGCGACGAACCCGACGAGCTGCGGCCGGAGTTGTTCGGCCGGTCCGGCGCCGTTCTCGTCGTGCCTTCGCTCGGGGAGCCGGGTGAGGATGTCGAGAAGGTGGCGGAGCGGGCATCGTGGACGCTCATCCGCACGGTGCAACGGGTCGCCGAGATCCAGGCCAGTGCGGCCGGACAGGTCGAGCCGCAGCGGGTGTGGGCGCTGACCCGCGGCGTGCGGCTGGCGATCGAAGAGCGGTCGGTCGCACACGGCCCGCTGTGGGGCATCTCCCGGATCACCGCGGGCGAGCACCCCGAGCTGTGGGGCGGTGCTGTCGACATCGGCGACGTCACCGGTGACACGGGCTCGCGGCTGCTGGACCTCTTCCGGGGTTCGGCGGGCAGGGGCACCGAGGACGTCATCTCCCTGACCGCCGGCGCCACGGAAGTCGCCCGGTTGAGCCAGATCGAGCGCAGCGCGGACGGTTCGCCCCTGCAGTGCTCGCCGTCGGGCACCATCCTCATCACCGGCGGACTCGGGGCACTCGGCCTCGAAGTCGCCCGGTGGCTGGTCGACCGGGGAGCACGCAGGCTGCTGCTCGCCGGCCGCCGCGGCCTTCCGCCCCGGGCGGACTGGGACACCGTCACCGATCCCGACGTCCGGCGTCAGATCGACAGTGTCCTCGGGCTCGAGGCGCTCGGGGTGACCGTCGGCGCGGTGGCGCTCGACATCACCGACGCCGACCAGGTCGCCGCGGCGCTGGCCCCCGGTGCCCACGGGCTCCCGCCGGTGCGGGGTGTCGTGCATGCCGCCGGTGTCGTCAACGACGCGCTGGTGGACAAGGTCGACCAGGACGGCCTGCGGGACGTGCTGGCCCCCAAGGCCAACGGCGCGATGGTCCTGCACCGGCTCTTCCCGCCGGGCAAGCTCGACTTCTTCGTGATGTTCTCCTCCTGTGGCCAGTTCGCCCGGCTCTCCGGGCAGACCAGCTACGCGGCCGCCAACTCGTTCCTCGACACGCTGGCCGCGCACCGCAACTCCGGCGGGCACACCGAGACGATCAGCCTCGGCTGGACGGCTTGGCGTGGAGTCGGCCTCTCGGAGGACATCGCGACCACGATGTTCGAGGCCAACTCGCGGGGGCTGGAGGCCGTCTCGGTGGCCGAAGCGTTCCGGGCATGGGCGTTCGCGGACCGGTTCCAGGCGGACTACCAGGCAGTGCTGCGCGTACTGCCGACCCCGCCGAACCTCCCGCGGGTCCCGATGTTCCGCGAGCTCACGGCTTCCGACGCGGCCGCCGGCGACACCGGCGGCCAGGGACCGGGGCTCGACCTCGAAGGCCTTTCCGACAGCGAGGCCCTCGAAAGTGTCACGGCGGACGTCCGTGAGCAGGTGGGCGCCGAGCTGAACCTCGACGCGGCCGATGTCGAGCTGAAGCGGCCATTGGTCGAACTCGGCGTCGACTCGGTCATGACGGTCGCGCTCCGCGTCCGGCTCCAGCGCCGCTACGGCCTGGACCTCCCGCCGACGATCCTGTGGGCCAGGCCCACCGTGGCGGCACTGTCCGAGCACGTCACGGAATCGCTCCGCCCGGCCGCGGAGGCGGAGGCGGCGTAGGCCGATACCGGCGAAAGCCCGCCACCGGCGAAGGAAAGGCCCTCGGTACCTGCTTCGGTACCGAGGGCCTTTCCTGTGTGACTCGTCTTTGTTCACCCACTGGTGCGGCTGGTGGTCGGGTGGCAACCCTTCCGACGATGCGGGAAATCAGGACACTCACCGTCCCAATTCCTACATCGTCGAACGGGTCACGCCAGTTGCGAAGCTTGACTAACAGAGGATCGGGGACATTCCCCGGGACCCGGTACACCCCGAGTGTGGAGGATTTGGGACGTTCAACGTCCCAAATCCTCCACACTCGCACCCGCAGGCACCAGCGATGCCACATCCGGACCACCAAGAACAGCACTGACCAGCAGCCCGCCGACTTTGCCGGGACCCTGTCCGTGAAGGCATCCTTGCCTACCCTGACAGTAGGGAAGGGGGCCTTCACGCGCATCAATCGGCGAGCCCGCCGCGAACACCCCACCTATGCCTTACCTCGCAAGCCCTACGCGATCGACAGGGCGTGGGTGCGCATCCAGGTGTCGACTTCCAGCAAAGGGATCAGCAGATGGGCGGTGCTGACATGGGTCATCGTCACGCTCTGGCCACCGGCCAGATCGCGGACGCGCTGGTGGTCCAGCAGGCCGGCGAGCGGGGAGGCCGGGTCGTCGAGGAGACCCAGCACCGTGTCGCGGATCGCCGCCTCGTGCGCGGGGGCGTGCATGGCCGGGTAGCCGGACTTCGGACGGGTGAGGACTTCGGTGGGCAGGAGGTCCGCGGCGGCCATCCTGAGGAGGCTCTTCTCGCGGCCGTCGGCCGTCTTCATCGACCAGGGGACGTTCCACACGTACTCGAGCAGGCGGTGGTCGCAGAACGGTACGCGGACCTCCAGCCCGACAGCCATGCTCATCCGGTCCTTGCGGTCGAGCAGCATCGCGAGCGGGCCGTGGAGACTGAAGAACAGAACCTCCCGCATACGCGCGTCGAGACGGCTTTCCCCGGCCACGTGTGGCACCTGTGCGCGCAGGGTGGAGTAGCAGTCCGCTTCGAATTCGGCTGGGCGTAAGGCTTTCCGCAGGTCCGGGTGGAGGCAGTCCGCGAGGCGGGGTGCGTCGCCCATCCACGGGAAGCGGTCGCGCCAGACGGTCTGCTCGTCGTGGAACCACGGATAGCCGCCGAACACCTCGTCCGCCGCCTCGCCGGACAGCGCGACCGTCGAACGCTCGCGCAGCGCGGCGAACATCAGGTACATCGACGCGTCGAAATGGCCGAGACCGGGAAGGTCGCGGGCGCGACGGCTGAGCGGGATCGCCTGCTCGACGGCCGCGGTGTCCATGACGACGTCGTGGTGATCGGTCCCGAGGTGTTTGGCCGCCAGTGCCGCGTAGGGCGCGTCACGCTCCGGCCGCAGCGCGGTGGGGCGGAAATCGTCCTCCTCGCCCTCGAACCGGACGGAGAAACTCGACAGTGGTCCTTCGTCGGACCGGTTGAGGCTTCGCGCGGCGAGCGCGGTCACCGTGCTGGAGTCCAGGCCGCCGGACAGCATCGTGGCGCGCGGAACGTCCGCGACCAGTTGACGGTCCACAATGTCCTCAAGCAGCTCGCGGACATTGTGGACGGTGGTGTCGAGGTCGTCCCGGTGCTCCCGGCTCGTCAGCCGCCAGTACGGGTACTCATGGCAGCCGCGCCGGTCGATCTTGACCACGTGGCCCGGCTTGACCTCGCGCAGCCCGTTCAGCGGGGTCTGGCCGGGTACGGCGAGCCGCGGATTGAGCAGGATCGGCAGCGCGTCAGCGGACAACGTCGCCCGGTAGGCCGGATTCGCCATGATCCCCTTGGGTTCCGAAGCGAACAGCACCCCGGCCGGTTGCGGCGCGTAGTACAGCGGCTTCACGCCGAGCCGGTCGCGGGCGAGCACCATCTCGTCGCGCACCGAGTCCCACACCGCGAAGGCGAACATCCCGTTGAACCGCTCGACGCAGCCGGCACCCCACTCGAGGTAGGCACGGAGCAGGACTTCCGTATCCGACGCGGTGCGGAAAGTGTGTCCCAGAGCGGAAAGCTGAGTGCGCAGTTCGCGGAAGTTGTAGATTTCACCCGCGTAGGCGAGGACGACGGGCGCACGATCCGGCCCCAGCTCCGCCCGCATCGGCTGGGCGCCACCGGCGACGTCGATCACCGCCAGCCGCCGATGCCCGAGCGCGGCATGGGTGCCGAGCCAGGTGCCGCGGTCGTCGGGGCCCCGTTCGCGCATCGTATCGGTCATCACGTCGAGGACGCGCTGTTCGGCGCGCAGATCCCTGGAGTAGTCAAGCCATCCGACGAAACCGCACATCAGTCACTCGCTTTCGCACCGGGTGCCGCCGACACCAGCGGCAGCACTGCCTTCTCGAACGCCCGCTGGTCGCCGGCGAAGATCCCGTCTTCCCGTGGATACGGCACCACGACGTCGGTGAACCCCAGTTCGCCGCAGCGCCCGACGACATCGGCCAGCCGGCCGGGGGAGGCGTAGGGGGCGTCCGTCACGCGGCTGAGGTGGACGAGCCTGCGCGGCGTCCGGCCCGATGTCGCGCAGGCCGCGGCCAGCCGGTCCAGTTGGCGTGCCCAAGTCGCGAAGGCTTCGTCGTCGGTGCGCCAGCCCGGTCGCGCCGCGTCGCCGGTGGTGATCCAGACATCGCCGAGTTCCGCCGCGAGCCGCATCCCGCGCGGTCCCGCCGCCGCGATGGCCAGGGGAGACCGGGGCCGCTGGGCACAACCGGGCGCGAGGTTGACGTCTTCGGCGGTGTAGTACTGGCCGTGGAAGGTCGTCGAATGGTTACGCAGCAAGAGGTCCAGCAGTCTCACGAACTCGCCGAACCGCTCGCCACGCTCCACTGTGGAGGGAACCGGCGCGCCGAGTTCCTTGTTGTCCAGGTCCCTCGCGCCCGCGCCGACGCCGAGCACGAACCTGCCCTCGCTGAGCTGGTCCACCGCCATCGTCTGTTTGGCCAGCAGCACCGGGTGCCGGAAGTTCGGCGACGCGACCAGCGTGCCCAGCCCGATCCGGTTCGTCACCGCCGCCGCGGCCGCCAGCGTCGTCAGCGCGTCGAACCACGGCTCGTCGCGCGGGGTCCGCCAGGTCAGGTGGTCCGGGACCCAGGCATGGGCGAAGCCGAGCCCCTCGGCCCGGCGCCAAACTTCGAGCACGCTCCGTCCGGGATGCTCCGGCAGGACGAGTACGCCGAGCCGGACGGCGGCCGCCATTTCAGGCCTCCACCGATCGCCTGTTCAGCGCCCAGTCGCCCACCAGCTTCGTTCCGGCGCCCGCGACCAGGAAGACGACGGCGAGCACGAACCAGCCCGTGACGCCCCACTCGACCAGCAGGACCGTCATGATCCCCGGGGCGAGCGCGATCGCCGCCGCCTGACCGGTGTTGAACAGGCCCTGGTACTCGCCGTGCGCGTCGTCTGGCGTCAGCCCGACCGAGAGCCCGAAGCCGCTGCCCATGAAGAAGAGTTCGCCTGCGACGTGGATGGCGGCCGCGACGATCAGCACGATCAGGACGAAGGTGCCTGTGGCGTGGTAGCTGGCCGCGAAGACCAGACAGGACGCCGTCAGCAGGATCCCGGCCCACAGGCCCAGCCGCCCGGCGCCGCGCACGGTCGCGCCCGCGCGGGAAACGCGGTTCTGGAACAGGACGATCATCACCGCGTTGAAGCCGATGAGCACGCCCATCACCCATGGCGGCGAGCCGGTGTGCGCGGCGATCCACAGTGGAACGCCGGCGGTCAGCATGCCGAAGCACAGCGCCAGCAATCCGTTGAGACAGGTGATCAGCAGATACGGCCGGTCCTTCAGTACGAGTACCCCGCGTTTGATCTTGAGGTCGCGCAGCGAAGACACGTGCGGCACCCGCCGCAGCAGTGCCGCACAGCCGAGGTTCGCGATTCCGCAGAACACGATCAGCGCGAGATAGGCGGCCCGGGTGTCGATCGACAGCACGATCGCGCCGAACCCGGCGCCGACCACGATCCCCGCCTGCGTCATCACCCGGGTGGTGGAGATGCTTTCGAGCCGCTCCTGGCCGGTGGTCAGCCCGGAGATCACCGCGATCCGGATCCCCGGCGCCGCGCGCTCGCACGCGACCATCACGCAGGTCACCAGCGCGATCGGCCAGAAGTCCCGCACGAACAGGTAACAGAGCATGGCGATGCCTTCGACCAGCTGCAGTCCGAAAAGGACTTCACGGGCGCCCACCCGGTCGGCCAAGTACCCGAACGGGCCACCGGCGAACATGCCGACCAGACCCGCGGCCGTGATGCCGATGCCGAACTGGGCCGTCGTCAGCCCCGCTGACTGGGTGAAGAACAGGGCCCAGCAGGTGAACCACGCGCCCTTGCCGACCGACAGCACCAGCGAGGCCAGGTAGATCGTGCCCACCGGCCGCCGCCACCAGTCCAGCGTCGTGTAGCCCGGCCTGCCTGGGACCTGCTTGACCTTGGTCACCCTCGCTCCTTCGCCAACTCTCGGATCTTGGCGCCGAACCGGGCGGCGTGGTCGCCGAGATCGGCCTCCACCCTCGGCGGTACCGGGGGCTCGGCACCTTGCAGCACACAGTGGATGAACACCGGCGAGGAGCAGCGGGCCAGCACGCCACGCAGCAGCTCCGACAGTTCGCCGTCGGTGTGGACCCGGTGGACCTCCAGGTAACCACAGTCCCGGGCGAGCGCGCCGAGGTCGGGCCGCGACGGGACAGCCTGGCCGCCCGTCGAGGCATACTGGCCGTCGTCGAGGACGATATGCGCCAGCGGCAGCGAATCGTGTGCCCCGGCGGTGATCAGGCCGACCGGGTTCATCAGCACGGCGCCGTCGCCGTCGACCACCAGGGTCGCCAGCCCGCTCGCCTGCGCGATGCCGATCCCGACCGAGGACGCGAGGCCCATCGAACCGGTCATGTAGAAATGGTTCGCCCGGTCGTCGAGTCCGCTGGCGATCCGGGACGAAAAGCCGGTGGTGAACACGATCGGCTGGACCGAGGTCGCGTCGAGGATCGCTTGGATGGCTTCGGTCTTGTTCATGCGTGCCACCCGAAGAGCGGCGGCGGCACCAGCAGTGCGGCTGTCCGGCCCTGCCGCTGGACGACGTCCGCGGCCCAGCCGGCCGACTCCGCGAGATTCTGGTCGCGCCCGAGTGTGGTGGTCGCGACCCCGAGACCCGCCAGCAGCGGCTCGGTGAGCCTGCCCATCACCAGGTTCTCCTGCGTCGGGTCGGGGTCCACCCCTCGGAGGCTGACGATCAGCAGCATGCCGAGGCGGTAGGGCTCGACGAGTGACGCGAGCGCGTTGACCGACTGGCCGAGGCCGGAGTTCTGCATCAGGACCACCGGATGCCGCCCGGCGAGCACGGCGCCCGCGGCGATACCGACCGCGTTGTCCTCCCTGGCGACGGTGAGGAGCCCGGCGTGGTCGTCCAATGCACGGTAGAGCGGTGCGAGAATCCCGCACGGCGTACCGAAGAACGGGCCGAAACCCGTGCTGGTCAGATCGTGGCACAGCTGGTGTGCGACATCGACGGCTTCGGGAGCCTGAGTTGTGGTCGTCATCGGCGGGTCGTCCGTTCGGTAGGGGGAGTGACCGGCAGTCCGGCCAGGAACTCGTCCAGGTCGACCAGGCGGGTGGCGTGGACACCGGGGCCGTCGCCGCGGATGTTCTCCTTGGCGGGCCGGGTTCCGTCGAAGAAGTGGACCGCGACGAGCCGGTCCGCGCTGTCGACCGTGAGCATCGGGGTGGCGACCAGGAGATCGCGGACCAGCGGCGTGTCCCTGGTCGCCCGCAGGTGCACCCGGTAGTCGCGGTAGTGGTTTTCGGCGTGGACCAGGGTGGGATGGAACCGGCGCTTGAACTGGAAGACACCCTTGCCGGGGTAGGGATCCGCGCTGGAGAAGTCGATGCGCGAGACCCGGTTGCCCGCCGCCCATTCCATCGCCAGGTAGTACACGGCCTTCACCGCGCCGCTGCGGTAGTGGGTTTCGTCCCCGTCGAGCACACCGAGCAGCCGCATGCGCATGACCTTGCCGCCGTCCTCCAATCTGGCCAGGACACCGGCGACCCGTTTGTCGCCCTCGGTCACGAACAGCAACCGTCCTTTGTGGAACAGCTCGTGCGTCGCCACGTCGAGGTCGACACTGCGGGCGCTTCCACCGTGCCTCGAAGCCATGGTCGGCAGGTGCATCCGCTCGTAGAAGAACAGGAGATCCTCTTCACCGGTGCCGACCTCGGCCGTCCATTCGTACTTCCGCCGCAGCTTCGCGAACTGCCGCCGCTCGTTGGCGGACACCGTCTTGTGCATGGCTTCGGCGTCACCGACGATGTCCAGCAGCTGGTGCACGCGGAAGGGGAGCAGTACCGAGTGTGCCGTGGGAAGGTCGAGCGCCCGTCGTCGCGAGCAGCCGAGGGCGACGAGGTCGGCGTCCGGTGAGCCGTGGCGCAGCCGCCGCCAAGTGACCGGCGGTCCGGCCACTGTGGACACTCGTCCGGCCAGTGCCGACTGTTGTTCCGCCAGGTACGGCAAGATGTAGGTCAGGCCGGACGGCAGCCCTTGGTAGGCCACGGACAGCGAGCGGTCGGGGACGGTGGACAGCACCGACGTGAACCGTCGGCCCGGCAGGCCGGTCCACAGCTGGTGACCGCGAGCCCAGGCTCCCGTACCCGCGGTCCACTGGTACTTCAGGCGGGCGAGTGCGGGCGCGAGGGAGACCATCAGGCGGCCTTGGTGATCGAGCTGACCGGTCTCACGGCTTCGGCGATCACCGCGGAGAGATCGGCGGCGTCGGCGACCGTGCGCACCGCGTGGTCCGGTAGCGGCCGGTAGTCCGTGGCGCTGTAGGAACCGGAGCCGTGGACGACGACCTCGTCGGCGTCGAGCAGCCCCCGGTCGATGGCGTTGAGGACCCCGGTCATCGCCATCACGAGCGACCATTCACGCACTACCCGTGGATCCGCGGGCAGGGTGACCCCGGCGTTCCCGAGCAGCGCGCGAGCCTCGGCGTAGCGGCCGAGGCATTCGTTCAGGGACACCACGATCCCGCCGCCGCCCTGACGCCGGATGAGTTCGTTCATGGCGGGCGACGTCGCGGGCGAGCGGGTGTAGAACGTCGTTTCGAGGTTCTCGGCGGGATCGAACGTCGTCCGCGGATATCTCGGTGTCGTTTCCTGGTGGAACAGACCGGTTCCGGGGTCGGCGCGATAGTCCGGCGGCGTCATGCCGTGCAGGCTCAGCACCATGTCCGGAGTGGCCAGGTGCTGCACGAGGAAGTACTGCGAGGTCTCCGTGACGTCCGGCAGCAGCGTCGTCCCGAAGTGGTGGCCCAGCAGGCCGAAGGCACTGGACACCGAATGCGCGTGCGCCCTGGTGACCCCGGGGCGCAAGGGCGCGGTGGCGTGCTCGGCGAACGCGCGGGCGGTGTCGGCGACCTGGTAGTTGGCGAGATCGAGGGTGTGCCACAGCCGGACCCCGCTGGTGCGGAAGAGTTCCCGGGCGCTGTTCCGCAGGGCCTGCTTGGCGATTTCCTTGACGTGCGAGGGCTGCTCGGGATCGAGCACGCACATCGGATTGCGCGCGGCCAGCCAGGCGTCGTCGGACAGCGTCGAGGCCCACAGCTTCGGCCGGGCCGCGTCGGGGACCAGCGTGACGATCTGGAGGTCGTCAGGCCGGGCCAGCCCGTACCGGTGGGCGCGCAGCACCGCGTCGCGCAGCGCGGTCGCCTTGTTCGCCGACGACGGCGTCAGGATCATCACCCGTTCGCCGGTCCGGTCGATATGCCGGACCGCCCTGGCCACGATCACCAGTGAAGCCAGGGTCTTGACCGTGCGGGTCCCCGGATTCGCCATCAGATCGAGCAATACGAGCCGTGCGGGGCCGGCGGTGCCGAGTTCCGCGAATCTGAGCTCCGCCACCGAAAAGAATTCGGTCAGTTCGGGCGTCAGATCCGGCAGGGCGAACTCGGGTTCGAAATCCTCGACCGCGGAACGGGACCTCCGCACCACGGCCATCGCCTGCCGTATCCCCTCGTAGAACGCGGCGGCGGGGACGGTCGTCGGTTGGTTCCAGGCGACAGACATGGCCTCGTCCCTCGGCTCGACAATGGGCTGTGCCGAGAATCATCGTCCCGCCAGGCGGACACGGGCGTCTCCGAAAATGCGCGGTGTCCGGTCGGGTTCCGATGCCGTTAAGGCCCTCTTTCCCTGCTTCTCAAGGGGGTGGATTCACACGGGGTTCGCACCAGGTGGTGTTTGTTGCTTTGGAAGTAGCGCGGTCGAGAATTCCTGCGAACCGGTCGTCGAGCGGCTGCCGCGACGGGCTGCTGCTGTACTTCGCTGCTGTACGGGCAGCAAAAAGGCCCTTCCCATGTCCCTGGGAAGGGCCTTTCGACCTGTTGTGGAGCTGAGGGGAATCGAACCCCTGACCTTCTCGATGCGAACGAGACGCGCTACCAACTGCGCTACAGCCCCTGGTGAAGCTTGCCCCTTGTTTGAAGCTCCATGAGCCTATCAGTGGCTCATGGAGCCCCAAAACGGGGGGTCACTCTCCGGCGGCCCGGCGGAACGGCCTGGTCCCGGGCTCGTCGAGCTCGTGGAAGGCCGGGTCCTCGTCGTCGAGGTCGACGACGACGGCTTGGCGCCGGATACGGGACATCGGGGACGGTTTGCGCTCCACGACCTCCGGACGTTCGGCGGCGACGACCTCGATGTCCTCGTGGGATTCGTCGTCGTCGTCGATCGACGGGCGGCGCGGGGCGCGGGTGCTGTTGTAGCGGGCGAGGCGGCGCTGCCGGATCTCGTTCTCGATCCGCACCTGGCGGCGCAGGTAGGCGAGGTAGCCGATGAGGACGGCGTCGACAACGCCGTTGGCCCACCAGA
This sequence comes from Amycolatopsis orientalis DSM 40040 = KCTC 9412, assembly GCF_000478275.1. Taxonomy (GTDB): domain Bacteria; phylum Actinomycetota; class Actinomycetes; order Mycobacteriales; family Pseudonocardiaceae; genus Amycolatopsis; species Amycolatopsis orientalis. The sequence continues at coordinate 137,689 of NZ_ASJB01000083.1, read as the reverse complement.
CCATCGGCGTCAGGAAGCCGGCGACGACCGCGGTGGTGACCACGAGTACCAGTAGCGCGATGACGACCCGTTGCCGGAACGCGTACTTGGCCCGCGCCGCGATGTCCGCCGCCTCGGGGTCGAAGCCGCCTCGGCCGGGCCGGTAGCCCGCGCTCTGGCGTTCTCTTTCGGTGCGGGGCGCGCGAGAGGGCTGCGGAAGCGGTTCGGCTTCCGGTTCCTCGTCTTCGAGGTCGGCGTCGAGTTCCGCCTCGAGCTCGGCCAGGTCGTCTTCTACCGATGGTTCCGTGTTCTCCGCCATGGCGAACTCCTCCGGTCCCTCGTGGCGTGTGCTCCCGCTCCGCACGACTCGCGCCGCCAAGGCCGAGTCGGCCGTCCGCGCGACCTGCTGGCGCTTGCGGGCGACCATGGGCACGAGAACGACGAGCCATGCCGCTGCGAGCGCGACGATGATCACCGAACTGGGCATCTCCCGTCACCTCCCCCGATCCACTGCTGTAGTCACGCTAGCCACAACAGTCACACACGACGCGCAGACTCGCCGGTTTCGATCACGGAAAATGCATCACCAAATTAGGTGAATCTCACAGTTTGTGGTAACGCGGTCACTGAAACGGCCCCGTGATGGGGTCAAACGCGCTCCGCGAGGCCCTTCGCGACGAGCCGGGACACCAGTCCGTGACCGGTCTCCTCCTTGGTGATGGCGTAGCAGAAATGGTCCCGCCAGCCGCCCGCGACGTCGAGATAGCGCTCGAAAAGGCCCTCTTGCCGGTACCCCGCTTTGGTGAGAACCCGCAGGCTGGGGGTGTTTTCGGGGCGGACGGTCGCCTCGAGGCGGTGCAGCCCGCCGAAATCGAAGACATGGTCGGTGACGAGGGCGACGGCGCCGGTCGCGACGCCGCCGCGGACGATGTCCGATGACACCCAGTAACCGATCCAGGCGGACCGGAGCGAAGCCCGGATGACGTTACCCACAGTGATCTGCCCGGCGAAGCGTCCATCTACCGTGATGGTGAACGGGAGGCATTGCCCGCGCCGGGCCAGTCCGCGCAGGGCGACCCATTGCGACGGCCACGACCAGAACGCGTTGCGATCCGGCCAGGGCCCGACACCGGTCGGTTCCCACGTCTCGAGGTGCTCGCGGTCCCGCAGCCGGATGCGGCTCCAGTCGCCGGCGTCCCGCAGCCGGACCGGCCGGACGGCCAGTACCCCGGCGGGCACCCGGAGCGGCCCGAGTTTCGCGGGCCAGCCCGGGTGCCTGCTCTCGATCGGATACGCGACGCCGGAAATCGGTGCGCCCATTACGCTCGCTGGGCCAGGAAGGTCACCTTGACCTGCTCGCCCGCGGCGACCTCGGTGAGGTCCTCGTCGATGTTGATCAGGCAGTTCGCCTCGGCCAGCGACGCGAGCAGATGCGCGCCGGAAGTGCCGAGTGGCTGCACCAGGTACTCGCCGTTGCCCTCGTCGCGCAGCAATTGCCCGCGCAGGAAGCCCTTCCGGCCCTTGGTCGAGGTGATCGGGGAGAGCAACCGCGCGCCGACGATCCGGCGATGCGGGTTACGGGTGCCGCGCGCGGCGCGGATGAGCGGGCGGACCAGGACCTCGAACACGACGAGCGCGCTCATCGGGTTGCCGGGGATCAGGAACGTCGGCACCGAATCGGGGCCGAGCCTGCCGAAACCCTGCACCGAACCGGGGTGCATGGCGACGCGGGTCATATCGATGTGGCCGAGGTCGGACAGCGCCGCGTGCACCTCGTCGCCCGCGCTCCCGCCGGCGCCGCCCGCGACGACGACGATCTCCGACATCAGCAGGCGGCCTTCGACGATCTCGCGCAGCCGTTTCGGGTCACCGGGCACGATGCCGACGCGGCTCACCTCGGCGCCCGCGTCCCGCGCGGCGGCGGACAGGGCGTAGGAGTTGACGTCGTAGACCTGCCCGACCGACGGGGTGCGGTCGATGTCGACCAGTTCGTCGCCGACGGACACGATCGAAACCCGCGGCCGCGGGTAGACGAGCACCTTCGCGCGGCCGACCGCGGCGAGCAGGCCGACCTGGGCCGAGCCGATGGTGTCGCCCTTGCGCACGGCGACGTCACCGATCTGCACGTCTTCGCCGGTGCGGCGCACGTAACCGGCGGACGGCACCGACTTGTGCACGGTGACCTTGGCCTGGTGACCGTCGGTGTAGGCGGTCGGGACGACGGCGTCGGCGAGGGTGGGCAGCGGCGCGCCGGTGTCCACCCGCACGGCCTGGCCCGGTTGCAGCCGCCGCGGCTGGCGCGAACCGGCCGCGATCTCACCGACCACCGGCAACACCACCGGCTCCTGGCCCGCGGTGCGGACGTCGACACTTCGCACCGCGTAACCGTCGACGGCCGCCTGGTCGAAACCGGGCAGCGCGTGTTCGGCGACGACCTCTTCGGCGCACAGGAGGCCTTGGGCCTCGGAGATGGCGACCCGGACCGGGCGCGGGCGTACCGCGGCGTCCAGGGTCAGCGCGATCTGATCCTCGACGGAACGGAAGGGTCCCGCGTCTTCGGTCTCGGCCGCTTCGGCGATGGGCTCCGTCATGACTGCGGGATCTCGATCCGTTCGTTCGACCAGGCACGCGATGAAGGCCCGTCGGTGAACTGAAGTTCACCACCGTTACCAGGAGTGATGCGGTCCGAAGCCGTGGAAATCGCCCGATCGGGCAAGCTCCTCATGGTTCGTGCCGCCGGGGTGGTCGCTGCGCCTGTCATAGGCGTGAAGCCTAACCTGGCCACGTGGGCAAGCCCGGCAATGAGCACCTGAGCAAAGCGGAGTGGCGTTCCCGGATAACCGCCGAACGACGTTCGCAGGTGCCGGAAGACCGGGCCCGGGAGGCGGTTTCGCTGGCCGCCGCGGCCGCTCTCCTGCCGGGTGCGGTCGTCTGCGCGTACGTCCCCTTCGGGACCGAACCGGGCTCGGCACTGCTCCTTGATCAACTAGCCGACCAGGGCAAACGAGTGCTGCTGCCGATCGTCCCCGCCGAACCGGGGCCGCTCGGCTGGGCCGCCTACGAGGGACCGTCGAGTCTCGCGCCGGGCCGGCTTCGCGGACTGCTCGAACCGACGGGCCGACGGCTCGGTCCCGACACGCTGGGGACGGCCGATCTGGTGCTGATCCCCGCGTTCGCGGTCGACGACGAGGGCGTCCGGCTCGGCCGCGGTGCCGGGTACTACGACCGGTCGCTCTCCTTCGCCGCGCCGGGTGCCGCGCTGATCGCCGTCGTCCGGGACGCCGAACTCGTGCACGCGCTGCCGTCGGAACCGCACGACGTCAGGATGACCGGAGTGCTGACCCCGGATCAGGGGGCGGCCCCGCGACCGGTAATACACTGACGCCCCGACGCAGTGGTTCAGAAAGGGCACAATGAGCTCTGACGCGCACCTGTCCGATCAGTTCGCCGAAACGCTGTCGAAAATGCGTTCCGCCGGGGCACACGCCATGGAACTGGCCGCCCTGCGAAGGCGCATCGAGCAGCTGTCGGAACCCGGCGCCGGTGAATTGCCGGGAAACGAACTCGAACCTCTCGATGACATCAGCAGGCTCGTGGATCTGCCCGAGCCGGACGCCGGGGAAGCCCGCCGGGTCCTGGACCGCACCGCCGTCCTCAAACTCAACGGCGGACTCGGCACGAGCATGGGGCTCACCGGGCCGAAATCGCTGCTGGAAATCAAACCGGGCAAGACGTTCCTCGACGTCATCGCGATGCAGGTGCTCTCGACCCGCGAGAAGTACAACGCCCGGCTTCCGCTGATCCTGATGAATTCGGCGGGCACGCGCGAGCCTTCGCTCGAGTTGCTGAAGAAGTATCCCGATCTCGCCGACGAGGTCATCCCGGCCGACTTCCTACAGGGCCGCGAACCGAAGATCACCGCCGACGGGCGGCCCGTCGAGTGGCCCGCCAACCCGGAACTCGAATGGTGCCCGCCGGGACACGGCGACATCTACATCGCGCTCGCGGTGAGCGGGATGCTCGACCTGCTGCTGGCACAGGGCATCCGCTGGTGCTTCGTGTCCAACGCCGACAACCTCGGCGCGCTCCCGGACGCCCGGATCGCCGCGTGGCTCGCCAAGGAGAACATCCCCTTCGCGATGGAGACCGTGCTCGGCACCGCGGCCGACCGCAAGGGCGGGCATCTCGCGCTGCGCGCGGGCCGGATCGTGCTGCGTGAATCCGCGCAGGTCCCCGACGGCGACGACTCGTTCGGCGATGTCGCCAAATGGCGTTTCTTCAACACCAACAACATCTGGTTCGACCTCGAACGGCTGAAGGAACTGCAGGACGCCGATCCGGCGGCCCCGGTGCTGCCGCTGATCGTGAACCGGAAGACCGTCGATCCGGCCGATTCCGCCAGCACCCCGGTGATCCAGCTCGAAACGGCGATGGGCGCGGCGATCGGCTCGGTCGAGGGCGCGCGGGCCATCGAGATCCCGCGCAGCCGGTTCGCGCCGGTCAAGACCACCGACGACCTGCTCGTCGTCCGCTCCGACGCCTACGTGCTCGACCCCGGCGGGGAGCTGATCCCGGAGTTCACCACCCCGCCGGTCGTCTCGTTGAGCAAGGAGTTCTACAAGCTCTTGCCGGACTTCGACGCGCGTATCCCCTCCGCCCCTTCGCTCAAGGAGTGCACGAGCCTTGAAGTGGAAGGCGACGTCACCTTCGGCAAGAACGTCGTCGTCCGGGGCGACGTGAAGGTCACCGGACCGAAAACCATTCCGGACGGCGAAGTCCTCTAGCCACGCTGGGCGATGAACACGTACTCGCGTCCTGGACGGTCCGGGGCGTCCCGGACGTCCAGGACGCGGAAGCCGTGTTCGCCCAGCAAGGCCTCCAGGTCTTCGCGCTCGCGGAACCACAGGGTCGAATCCGAGGTGACGACCTCCCCGTCGGAGAACCGGTAGGTGTACCGGAACGAGACGAACGGCAGGTTCACCTCGGTGACCTCACGCCACTGCTCGACCTCGCCGACGCCCGGGACGTCACGCGTGTCGTGCGCGGTGTCGACGGCCCAGTCCTCCCAGACGCGGCGACCGGGACGCCGGATCTCGAACACCAGGTGCCCACCCGGTGCCAGCGCGGTGTGGATGCCTTCGAGAGTCCGCCTCCATTCGTCGTCGGTCAGGAAGACCTGAGCCACGTTCCCGGTCATCACGGCGAGATCGGCACCCACCTCGCCCACCGTTCCGGCGTCACCGTGGATCCAGGTGATCTTCCCTTCCGGGTCCTTGGCCTTCGCGATCTCCAGTGACGCCTCGGCCGGATCGACCCCCACGACCTCGATCCCGCGTCCGGCCAGGAGAACGGCCAGGCAGCCGGTACCGCAGCCGACGTCGAGCACTCTCCTGGCCCCGAGCTCGCCGATGATGGCGAGATAGTGGTCCAGATCGTCGCGAGCGCCGTCGAAAGCGTCGTAGATCGGTGCGAGCCGGGCGTGGGCGAAGAGCGCGTCAGGCATTCGGCGACGATAGTTCCGGTACGCGTGCGGGTGCGAGGGATTTACGGCCCGGCTGCCAGAGCCGTTCTCCCAGCAGCGCGAGGAACGCGGGCAGGAGCACCCCGCGGACCAGTGTGGCGTCGATCAGCACGGCGACCGCCATTCCGACGCCCATCATCTTGTACTCGATCGCGCTCAGCGTGATGAAGACGCTGAACACGCCCACCATGATCACCGCGGCGCTGCTGACCACCCCCGCGCTGGTGCCGGTGCCGCGGATGATGGCGGCGACGGCGCCGTCGGCCCGGCGTTCACGGATCCGGCTGAGGATGAAGATGTGGTAGTCCATGCTCAAGCCGAGCAGCAGGACGAACATGAACATCGGCAGCCAGCCGACCACCCCGCCGTACGGGGTGAAACCCAGCAGTGAAGCGAAATGCCCGTCCTGGAAGATCCAGGTGAGCACGCCGTAGGCCGCGCCGATCGAGAGCAGGTTGAGCGCGATCGACACGAGCGACACCGCCACGGACCGGAAAGCCAGCAGCAGCAACACGAACGCGGCCAGCAGGACGAACCCGAAGACCAGCGGCATCCGCTCGATGACCCGGTCGGCGAAGTCGCGGGCGTTCGCCGTGCGTCCCGACACCGCGTACTCGACGTCCGTCACCTCGCCGACCGTCGCGGGCAGCAGCTCGGTGCGCAGTTTCGCCAGCGCGGCGTCGGCCTCGGCGTCCCGGCCCGCGCCGGACAGCGGTACGCGGAGGACCACCGCCTCGTCGACATTCGCGACCGCGAGGGGTTTGTTCAGCGCGCCACCGGTTTCGCCGATCCGCCGGTCGAGATCCGCGATCGCCGACCGCAACGCCGGACTGTCGACCGGTCCGCCGCCCTTCGCCGTGAGCACCACCGTCGCCGGATAGACGACCCCGGGAAAGGCTTCCTGGGTGCGGACGGCGGCGTCGATCGTCGCCAGCGATCGCGGCAGGCTTTCCGCCGGTGTCGGATCCTGCAGCCGCATACCGAGCGCGGGCAAGGTGAGCAGGATCAGCAGCGCGGTCGCGAGCCCGCCCCACAGCGCCGGCCGCCGGGTGACCACCCGTGCCGTCGCGGACCAGAACCGCGAGTTCTCCGCGGCGGTGCGCCGCTTGCCCAGCCAGGGGATCCGGCCGCGATCGACCTTGTCGCCCAGCAGTGAGAGCAGCGCGGGCAGCACGGTGACCGCGCCGAGCACGGCCAGGCCGACCACGAACGCCGTGCTGATCGCTAGTCCGGTGAAGTTGTCGAGCCCGGTGATCGCCAGCCCGCTCACGCACAGCACGACCGTGACGCCGGAGACGACCACGACGTGTCCGGACGTCCTCGCCGAGACCCGGATCGCGTCGTCGACGGAGTGGCCCCGCGACCGTTCTTCTCGTTGCCGCCTGAGGAAGAACAGCGAGTAGTCGACACCGACCGCCATCCCGATGAGGAGGGTGATCACCGTCGTCGCGCTGTTGATCGGGGTGAGGTCGTCGACGACGGAGAGGAACCCGAACGTCGCCGCGACACTCGTGCCGGCCAGCAGCAACGGGACCGACGCGGCGACCAGCGCGCCGAACACGATCAGCAGGATCACCAGCGTCAGTGGCAGGGAAAGGAACTCCGACCGCTGGACGTCCTGCCGGATGCCCTTGTCGACCACGGAGGAGAGGCTGAGATCGCCGGAGAGGCCCAGCCGCACCGACGGATGCCGGGCCGAAACCTCCTCGACCCGCGCCGCCGCGGTCTCGAAGTTCGAGCGGATGTCCCTCTCCCCGCCCGCGATCGAAAAGCCGACCAGACCGGACCGGCCGTCACCCGAGACCCGGTCGGCGCCTTCGGTGGCCAGCGGCGACCGGACCTCGGCGACGGCGCCGGACCGGGTGAGCGTGGTGACCAGGTCCTCGGTCGCCCGCCTGACCTGCTCGTCGGCGGCGAAGGGCGGCGAACCGGGGTTCTTCGCCTCGACGAGAACGTTCTCGCGTAAGGGATCGAAGGTGTTCTGGGCGTTCAAGGCGGTCTGCGCGCGGCCGGATTCCCCGGGATCGGTACTGCGACGGCTTTCGCCGTCCAGCAGCGTTCCCGCCGCCAGGGCGATCAGTACCAGGGCGACCCAGCCGACGAGGGTGAGCGCGCGATGCCTCAGGGACCAGGTGGCGATCCGCTCGGTCACCGGAGCGCGCGAGTTGTTTTCGGGCAGCATGAACTACAGTCCTTTGCGTGAAGGAGTGAGATGCCTCGGGCGAGGTTTTTGCTTCTTCTTTCCTGGGCCGTCGAGTTGCCGCTCGGCGGCCCAGGGCCTTTTCACACCGGTGTACGGGTGGTCAGTCGACCTCCTTGAGCATCCGCTCGACCGACCCCACGCTCTTCTGGAGATCGGCGAGACGTCCGTCGAGTTCGGTGAGTTTGCGTTCGTTCTCTTCCTGCGCCTGGACCGCTTTCTCGGCGAGCCTGCGGTATTCCTGTTCCCGCGCGAGCGCGCCCCTGGCCCGGACGGTCGCGCCGAACTGCCAGACGACCACCGTGATCACCACGGTGAGGAACACGAAGATGCCGACCAGTCCGGCGACCTCCTGCCATTGATGCCACTTCACGGTCGTTCCCCCTGCTCGCCGTCCTGTGTGGAAGTACCGAGTGCCGAAGTACTGAGCGTCGGCGCCGCGGCGGCGATGGCGTCCGGGCTCAGCTCGACCAGGAACGGTTTCACCTCGTAGAACTTCATCGCCTTCCCGTCCTCCGACAGCTCGAGGGTGGCCGACACGAGCCCGGCCGCCTCCAGTTTGCGCAGGTGGAGCTGCATGAGCGCCCGGCTGATGCCGAGTTCTCGCGCCAGCTGGCTCACGTACGCGCGCTCCGCGCGGAGCGCCGCGACGATCCGCAGCCGGTGCGGATTCGCCAGGGTCCCCAGCAGTCGCAGCAACTCGTCGCCGGTCGGTCCGGTGGCGGTCATGCCGAGCTCCTGCACATGCCAAAGAAATCTAGCAGGTGCCGACTTCGGCTACCAGGTGCTCCATCCAGACGTTCGGTTCCACGTAGACACCGACGTCCAGTGCCGAGGAGGCGAGTACCGGCGCGATCCCGCCCGGAACGGCCGTGAGACCGTCCCGGAGTTCCACGCCGGTCCACGCCTTCCACTGCGCGAAGGTGCCCGTGACCGTCATCGCGAACGGCGCCACCTTCACGAACCGGGCGCCGAGCCGCTCGTGCGTGCGCAGCCACGGATCCTCGGGCAGTCCGTCCGGACGACGGCGGCCAATGTAGTCCTCAAAGGACAGTCCGGGTTCGTTCTCCTTCCCGGCCGGGCGGACCGGCGCGACGAGGTTGCGCATCCCTTTCGTCAAGGCGCGCTCTTTCAATGCTGCCAACGCTTTTGTGGCCAGGCCGGCACCGCGGCGGCCTGGCGTGACCATCACGTCGAGTGCCATCAGCGTATTCGTCTCACGGGTGCTCATCAGGTCTTCCGCGGCCCAGATCAGGGCGGCGTCCCAGCCGTGGTCCGGCAGTTCCGGGCGTTCGGCCGTCGGGAAGCCGACCGGGACGGCGGCCGCTCTCGCCACCGGGACGCCGTCCTCCAGTAGGACGAGGAAGTACTCCGGCCAGCGAGCGGCCAGATGGGACGATTTCGCCAGCAGGCCAGTCTGGTCGTGCTTGAGGAATTCGCCGCCGACACCACCGAGGCCGAGCGCGGGCTCGCGCAGCTCAGGCCGGGTGGCCAGGTCTTCGATCACGATCATGTCCTCAGTAGACCCGAGGACACCTGCTCTCACGAGGTGGTTTTCAGATGACCTAACGTACCGGCAGCGCGCGCCGCCGTCCAGTGAGGCCGGTGGTGTTGAGGTTGGCACGCTCGCCGGCGGAGTGCCCGTCGAGATAGCCACTGCCGGACAGCCGCCTCGGCGGTGCCGAGCGCAGGTCGCCGTACTGTTCGTCGTACGCCTGCTTGACCATCGCCGTCCGGTCCTGGATCACCAGTTCGGCGGAGCGGTGGCCCGGCGTGGCGCCATGCGTGCGGGCCGCGGTGTCTTCACTGTTGCGGAGCCGTTCGTAGACCGCGCCGGAGAACCCGTGCAGCCAGGTGCGCCGGTACGCGGCCAGCGATTCGCCGGCGAACACCCGGTTCTCCGGACGGACCCTGGTCAGCTGGGTGGTCGCCTGCAGCAGCAGGCTCGTGTACAGCAGTTCGACCCGCTCCAGATCGGACCGGAAACCGAACACCGTCACCGCGGTGACGGACTGGCCCAGCCGGTGCAGCAGGGCGCGGCACCGCAGCGGATGCGCGATGTTCGTCAGCAGTCCCGCCTTGTCCCGGCTGTACGGGTTGTCGATCCGGATCGAGACCTGGGTGATCTCGTCGGCCTTCGCCCCGGATGCGGCCAGCAGTGCCTGGTCGATGCCGTACCGGGCGATCAGTTCGGCGGCCTTGGTGTTGTACGACTCGGCTTCGGCCTCGGTGACGGCCGGATCCTCCGCCTTGGCGAGAAGTTTCCGGACGCGTGCGAGCAGCGTGTCATGGTCGGGCATGGCCCCCCTTCCTGATTGGGTTGGAGTGGGTCACCCTAGGAGAGGGGTCCGACAATATTCGACCAGATGTTCGGAACCCGGCAAGGGGGTGGCATGTCGGCCGAGGTATCGGTGGTCGGTTCCGGTCCGAACGGGCTCGCGGCGGCGGTCCTACTGGCCAGGGCGGGACGGTCGGTCGAGGTCCACGAGGCGGCGGCCGTGATCGGCGGGGGAACGCGGACGGCACCGTTGTTCGACGACGACGTCCGCCACGACATCTGCGCGACCGGGCATCCGATGGCCGCCGCGTCCCCGTTCTTCCGCTGGTTCGACCTCGCCGCGCACGGGGTCGAACTCCTGCGGCCCGAAATCGCGTACGCGCATCCGCTCGACGGCGGCCGGGCGGGGCTCGCGTACGAGGATCTCGACCGGACCTGTGACGCACTCGGCGCGGACGGCCCCCGGTGGCGCCGCTTGCTGGGCCCGCTCGCCGAACGCAGCCAGGACCTGACCGAACTCCTGCTCGGCGACCTCCGCCATCCACCCCGTGCCCCCCGGGTCGCCGCACTCCTGCCCGCCCGGATGGCGATGCTCGCCTCCGGGCTGGAGCGCCGCCTGTTCACCGGTGCGGAGGCGCCCGCGCTGCTCTCCGGCGTCTCCGCGCATGTGATGAGCCGTCAGCCTTCGCTCGCCGCTGGCGGCGCGACGCTGTTGCTCGCCCATCTCGCGCACGCGACCGGCTGGCCGATCGCCCGCGGTGGCAGCCAGACCATCACCGAGGCACTCGCCGCCGACCTCCGCGCGCACGGCGGGAGGATCCACACCGGCAGCCGGATCACGGATCTGCGGCAGCTGGCGAAGTCTCGCACGGTGATTCTCGACATCGCCCCGCGCGGTTTCCTCGACATCGCCCGCGATCTGCTGCCGCCGCGATACCGGAAGGCGCTGGAGTCCTATCGCTACGGACCCGGCGCGGCGAAGGTCGATTTCCTGGTGTCCGAACCGGTTCCGTGGTCGGTGCCGGAGGTCGGCAAGGCGGGCACCGTCCATCTCGGCGGGACGCGTGACGCGGTGTACGCCGCCGAAAACGCCATCGTGCGCGGAGAAGATCCGGACGACCGCTTCGTACTGCTGTCCGATCCGATGGCGATCGACCCGTCCCGCGGGCTGCCGGGCAAACGGCCGGTGTGGGCGTATTGTCATGTGCCGAACGGGGATCCGCGCGATGTCACCGACATCGTGCGGAGGCGGATCGAGCGGTTCGCGCCCGGGTTCTCGGACACGATCTTGGCGAGCCGATGCCTCCCGGCCGCCGAACTCGAGGCGTACAACGCGAACTACCCCGGCGGCGACGTCGCCACCGGGGCGGTGAACCTGCGGCAGGTGCTCGGACGGCCCGTCGCGCGGTGGAACACGCACCGGACCCCGCTCGGCGGTGTCTTCCTGTGCTCGGCCGCCACGGCGCCGGGACCGGGCGTACACGGGATGGGCGGCTGGTACGCGGCGAAAGCCTTGCTGGGCAAGGACTTCCGGCGGGTGCTCGGCTGAGCGAGCACCCGCCGGAAGGTCATTGCTGGATCGGCTCGCCGTCGGTACCGCAGATGTAACCGCCGTTGATACAGGTGCTCACCCGGCGCTGGAGTTCGTTCTGGTTCCAGGCGTTGAAGAAATCGCCGTGGAACGTGTACCCGGGCGCGTTGGTGACCAGGGCGCCGTCGCGCGTCCCGGCGAGGGTGAGCCCGCCACCGTTCACCGGATAGGTGATCAGCAGCTCGACTCGCGGTACCACCTTCGGATAACCGGCCGGGCAGGTCTGCCCGAGCGCGAAAGCCATGTGGTCGCGGTGGTTCGGCGAGTCGAGCCGGACCCCGTCCCAGCAGGTCGGAAAGTCCAGATAGGTCTGGAGTTTCGAACCGGGAGGGCAGGTCAGGAAGTCCCGGCTGGACTCGGGCGCGCCCAGGCAGGACCAGCGGGCGTACGGATTTTGGTCGGGATTGGTCGCTCCCGCGTTGCCGATGACGTAACGCAGCCCGCGCGGCGGCGCGATCGCGTTCCCCATCTGGGTGATGCCCTGGTAGTAGACGGTGACGCGGTCCGGCGCGATCGGTTGCCCGTTCTTGTACAGCGTCGGCGTCCAGTACGAGGAAAGGTCCACGACCGGATCGCAGTTCGTGGTGCCCGCGCTCAGCGATTCGAGGGTGGAACCGGCGTTCGCGGTCCGGTTCCCGTAGAACTCGTGGATATGGGAGACCCCGGCTTGACCGGGGAAGACGATCGGGTCGTCACCCTTCCGATGGGAACTGAAGCAGTCGGCGCGGAACTCCGAACCGCGCACCGGGGCCAGCGCCTGCTGGGCGACGATCGCCCCGGTCTGCTCCGCGGACGGCACGAAGAAGTGGGCGCTGTGGTTCACCTTGCCGTCGTGGGTGCCGTGTCCGAGTGGGACGGCAGGCATCGCCACGGCGATCAGCACGAGTACGGCGGCCACCGCTCCCGTGACGCCGAACAGGTTCCGGGTTCTCATCGCACGCTCCTCTGCTTGGCGGAGAGACGGAGACGGCGGATATGTTGCTACCGGCAACAAACCGGCGTCTCCATGAGAACCCGTGCGAATGGTCTGGACAAGCGGCCGTCAGGGTGAGGGGATCCCGCTGACCGGGCCGAGATAGGCGTCGAGCGTGACGGCGAGGGCGCTCTCCGGGGACGGCGCGAAGCTGGCGCCCGCCAGCCCGCCCCAGAGCCACAGCTGGGCGAGGCCATGCAGCGACGCCCACAGCGAGGCCGCGAGCAGCCGCGGATCGGTGGCGGGATGCCATCCGTCGTCTTGGACGTCGCCGACGAGCACGGCGAAGAAGTCGAACACCGCGCTGCTCACCCGCGTGAGTTCGGGATCCGCCGGATCGATGAGGTCGCGGCGGAACATCAGCTCGAACATCGCCGGATTGGCCAGCGCGAAGTCGAGATAGCCGTGGCAGGCCGCGATGAGCCGTTCGCGTGGCGTCGTGGCCGGCAGGCCGGTGCCGCGGTCGAGCAGTTCGGTGTAACCGCGGGTGGCGACGGCCGAGAGCAGGGCCGCGCGGCCGGTGAAGTGGCGCAGGGGCGCACCGTGCGACACGCCTGCCGCCTTGGCGATCCCACGCAGCGTCACGGCCGCGACGCCTTCCTCGGCCAGCAGGTTCGCCGCCGTGTCGATCAGGCGGGTTCGGGCGCCCACGACCGGGTCTCCTCGAGGACGGGAAGGAGGTCGGGGCGCTTGGGCAGGAAGCCGTCGCCGGGCTGGCGGCCGATGAGCCGGTTGCGGAACCGGCTGAACGCGACCGGGAGCACCTCCCGCGTCATCCAGCGCAGATCGGCCCGCAGGCCGGGGCGTCCGGCCGAACCCGGGAGCGGTGCGAGCCAGGCCGGGTCGTGGTCGACACCGAGCTTGCCGAGTACGTGGCCGGCCAGGCGCCGGTGACCCTGTTCGGACAGGTGCAGCCGGTCCGGGCCGAAGTAGCGGGAATCGTGCGCGGCGTGGTCCGGCCAGAGGTCGACGAGCGTCGCGCCGTAGCTGACGGACGCTTCGCGGACGGCGTCGTTCAACGCGGTGATGCGCGGTCGCATGCGGTGGCCCATCGGCATGCGGTGGGAGATGTCGCTGAGGGTGAAGGTGACGACGGCGGGCGCGATCTCGGTGCAGGCGCGGATGGCCGTGTCGACGCGGCGGGCGATGGTCCGCGCGTCCCAGCCGCGGCTCATCACGTCGTTTCCGCCGCCGAACAGCGCGATCAGATCCGGCTGGAGCCCGCGTGCCGCCGGTGTCTGCTCGGCGTGGATCTGGTCGAGCCTGCGGCCGCGGACCGCGAGATTGGCGTAGCGCAATCCGGGCTCGTCCTCGGCGAGGCGTCCCGCGACGAAGTCCGCCCAGCCTCGGTAGTGGCCACCGGACGGATGCGGGTCGGCCAGCCCTTCGGCGCAGCTGTCGCCGAGCACGACGAAACGTTGGTAGCCCATCCAGATCTCCGTAACCGCGAGTTCACCTTGTAGACACTGTCTATCAAACTCACGTAGACGCTGTCTACTCAGTGGTTCAGGCGGCTCCGATGCGCGCACGCGACGGCGCGTCGCGGATCGTCTTCCGGGAGCACCCGGCACAGTGCGTCGACGATCTCGACGTCGTCGGCACCGCACGAGGTCTCCCAGTACGACCAGAGCGCCGTCGCGTCCCGGCCGCCGAGCACGACCCGCCGGACCGACGCGGTGACCGACTCGCGCTCCTCGCGCACGGCCGGCGACTCCGACTCGGCCAGCAGCGGACCCCGGAAAGCGACGGCGGCGCCGGTGACGTCACCTCGTTTGAGGGCGGCCCGGACGCGGAGGAAGTCGGCGTCGACGTCGGCCGAGAGCCGGTACGGCCGCGTCCGCACGATGTCCGAGCCGAGTTGCGTCCGCAGCCGGTGGATCTCCGCGCGCACCGTCACCGGGTTGCCGCTCTCGCCGTAGAGCAGCAGGGCCAGCCGTTCCGCCGAGAGACCGCCGGGATGCAGGGCGAGCAGGGTGAGGATCTCCGCGTGCCGCAAGGTGAACGGCACCTCGCGACCGTCCACTGTGGTCGACGGCGGACCGTCGGTGAGGAATTCCAGCGCGAGCCGCGGCCGTCGTGCCGGGCCCCGGTTCCGCAGTCGCAGCAGGTAACCCTCGCTCAGCGGCTCCACCGTGCCGAGTCGTCCGTCGGGCAGCGTGACCTCGCCGCCGCCCCACCGGATGTCCACAGTGGAGGGAAGATCACCACAGGATTCGGCCGCCAGCACCCGTCCCTGCGCCGACAGCAGGGCTCCCGGCGCACCGCGCAGAGCTTCCAGGTGGGTCATGTTCGCGAGTCGCAACCGTTCGTCTCGCATCGCGAGCCGGGCCCGCAGTTGGCCTTCGGCGAGCTGGGCCGCCGCCGTGACCAGCGCGAGCATCGCGGGATGGACCGTCCGCAGTGGACCGCTGACGTCGATCGACCCGAGCAGCGCGCCGGTCTCCGGATCGTGCACGGGCGCCGCCGCGCAGGTCCAGCCGTGATAGGTCCGCACCAGATGCTCGGCCGAGTAGATCTGCACCGGCTCCCCGGTGGCGAGCGTGGTGCCCATCGCGTTCGTCCCGATGACGTCTTCGCTCCAGCGGGTGCCTTCGGCGAGCATCACGCCGTCCGCGCGCCGGAGTACGCCCGACGCGCCTTCGCGCCACAGGATGTGCCCGGCCGCGTCGGTCACGATCATCATGTGCTCGGCGTCGTCGGCGATGCTCACCAGCGTCTGCCGCAGGATCGGCAGCACCGGCGCCAGCGGATGCTCCTCGCGAAGCCCGTTGAGTTCGCTGGAGTCGTAGACCAGCGGGGCGACGCCCGTGTCCGGGTCGACGTGCGCGGCGAGCGAGCGATCCCACGACGCCGACACGATCGACCTGGGCGACCGCGGCGCGGGACCACCGGAGAGGACGGCGTCGTGGACGTCCTTCAGCAGCCGCGCGTACGCCTGAGGGTCACGCGGCGACGCCTCACCACCGGGCCGCTCCGCCACATTTCCGAGAATAGGTGACCCGCCTCACTTCGTTGCAACGTGCGTGCAACCTCTCCCGGCCTACCTTCGCCGCCATCCGTCACCCCTAGCGATGAGGCAGGAAAGATGGCCAAGTACGCGGCACCGAACACCGAAGGCGGCGTCGTCAGCTACGAGTCGCGCTACGACCACTACATCGGCGGCGAGTACGTACCGCCCGCGAGCGGCCAGTACTTCGAGAACCCGACCCCGGTGACCGGGCAGGTGTTCACCGAGGTCGCCCGCGGCACCGCCGCCGACATCGACCGGGCGCTCGACGCGGCCGAAGGCGCCGCCGCGGCCTGGGGCCGGACGTCGGTGGACGAGCGGGCGAACGTCCTGCTCCGGATCGCCGACCGGATGGAGCGGAACCTCGAAGCGATCGCCGTCGCCGAATCGTGGGAGAACGGCAAGCCGGTCCGCGAGACCCTCGCCGCCGACATCCCGCTCGCGATCGACCACTTCCGCTACTTCGCCGGCGCGCTGCGCGCCCAGGAGGGCGGCATCTCGCAGATCGACGACAACACCGTGGCGTACCACTTCCACGAGCCGCTCGGCGTCGTCGGCCAGATCATCCCGTGGAACTTCCCGCTGCTGATGGCGGTCTGGAAGCTCGCGCCCGCGCTCGCCGCCGGCAACGCGATCGTGCTCAAACCCGCCGAGCAGACCCCGGCGTCGATCCATCTGCTGATGTCGCTCATCGGCGACCTGATCCCGCCGGGCGTCCTGAACATCGTCAACGGCTTCGGCGTCGAGGCGGGCAAACCGCTCGCTTCGAGCTCTCGCGTGCGGAAGGTCGCGTTCACCGGCGAGACCACCACCGGGCGGCTGATCCTGCAGTACGCCAGCGAGAACATCATCCCGGTCACCGTCGAACTCGGCGGCAAGAGCCCGAACATCTTCTTCGACGACGTCGCCGCGGCCAACGACGCCTTCTACGACAAGGCGCAAGAGGGCTTCGCGCTCTTCGCGCTGAACCAGGGCGAAGTCTGCACCTGTCCGTCGCGGGCGCTCATCCAGTCCGGCATCTACGACCGGTTCCTCGGGGACGCCGTCGAGCGGGTCAAGAAGATCAAGCAGGGGCACCCGCTCGACACCGAGACGCAGATCGGCGCGCAGGCGTCCAACGACCAGCTGGAGAAGATCCTTTCCTACATCGACATCGGCGTGAAGGAGGGAGCGAAGATCCTCACCGGCGGCGAGCGCAGCGACCTCGGCGGCGAACTGTCCGGCGGGTACTACGTGCAGCCGACGGTGTTCGAGGGCGACAACAAGATGCGGATCTTCCAGGAGGAGATCTTCGGCCCTGTCGTCTCGGTGGCGAGGTTCGACGACTACGCCGACGCGCTCAAGATCGCCAACGACACGCTGTACGGCCTCGGCGCCGGTGTCTGGTCGCGCGACGGCAACACCGCGTACCGCGCCGGCCGCGACATCCAGGCGGGCCGGGTGTGGGTCAACAACTACCACGCCTATCCCGCGCACGCGGCCTTCGGCGGCTACAAGGCGTCCGGGATCGGGCGCGAGAACCACAAGATGATGCTGGATCACTACCAGCAGACCAAGAACATGCTGGTGTCCTATTCGGACAGTGCGCTCGGGTTCTTCTGATGGCCGAGCGGGTCGGTTCGACACCGGCCGCCGCCGATCTGCTGCGGCGGCTGGTGTCGCTCCATGGCCGGGTGATGTTCCATCAGTCCGGCGGATGCTGCGACGGGAGCGCCCCGATGTGTTACCCGGCGGGCGAGTTCCGCACCGGGGCGTCCGATGTCCACCTTGGTGACCTGAGCGTCGAAGGCATCGACGACGTTCCGGTGTGGATGTCGGGACCCCAGTTCGAGTACTGGAAGCACACGCATCTGACCATCGACGTCGTGCCCGGCCGGGGGAGCGGATTTTCCTTGGAGGCGCCCGAAGGCGTTCGCTTCCTGGTCCGTTCCCGGCTGTTCAGCGACGAGGAATCGGCGGAGCTGAACGGCCCAGCAACGCGATGAGCCGTTCGCCCGGACCGGCGTCCGGCGGTGCCTCGACAGCGTGGTCGAAGGCGCCGCCGGGCCCGCGTACCGGCGCGACGTCGGGAAAGCGGCTCGCCACGCCCAAAGCGGCCGTGGCCAGTTCGTCGTCCCAGCGATGCTCACGGCCGAGGGCGACGTCGAGGTCCCAGCCGTGGACGAGGTTGTCGGCGAAGAGGACGGCCAGGACGTTCTTGCCCGGCAGCGGGCCGAATTTGCCGAAGTCGAAGGTCTTCTTCAGTGCCTGCTCGTCGAAGGCGGCGAGAAACTCGGCGGAGCTTTCTTCATAGGCATTGACGAGGTTGTCGGGTGTCGTCGAGCGGGTCGTGCGGGGACGGCCTGCCGCCCGCGCGGCCGCCCGCTCGTTGTTGTCGATCAGGTGTTCCACGATGTCGCGGACGGTCCACTCGGCGCAGGGGGTCGGGCGGTCCCAGTCGTCCGCGCCGATTCCGGCGATCGTGGTTCCGGTGGCGTGATGGGCCCGGGTCGTCAAGGCGAGGAAGTCCATGGAGGTAAAATATACGAACGATCGTGCTATATTCTAGGGTGTGAGCACTCTGGAAGTGAACGAGGTCTTCGTGGGGCGGCCGTCGGTGCTGGGGACGAAGCGCGATGTCCCGGTGTACAGCGCCATCGCGAAATCGCGGGTGGAGACGCCCGTTCTGCGGCTCGGCGAGATCAATCTGGCGGGTGACGACCAGGCGGATCGCACCGTCCACGGTGGCGTCGACAAGGCGGTTTACGTCTATCCCGCCACGCACTACGCGGCCTGGACGGAGCAGGGTTTCCCGGTGGCCGCGGGCGATTTCGGGGAGAACGTGTCGGTGGCGGGGGCCGACGAGTACGACGTGCGCGTCGGCGACATCTGGGCTTGGGGAGACGCGCTGGTCCAGGTCTCCCAGCCGCGGACGCCGTGTTTCAAGCTCGCGATGAAGACCGGCCGCAAGGACGTCATCCCGGCGATGATCGATTCCGGCCGCAGCGGGTGGTACCTGCGCGTACTGCGGACGGGTGAGGTTCCGACTTCGGGACGCATGACGCTCGAAGAATCCGATCCGGCGAACCCGACGATCGCCGAGGTGTATGTCGCGTCGTTCACCAACGTCGCCCAATTGACCGATGATCGCCAGGCCGCTTATTGGGCGCTGCTGGACCGGGTGCTCGCGGCGCCCGCGCTCTCCCGGCAGTACCGTGACGGCCTGGAATCGGCGAAACGGCGTCGGGAGGAACGGCATGCCGGTTGACGGCCGGGTGGCCCGCGGCGACGCGACGAGGCGGATCGTGCTGCGGCGTGCCGTCGACATCGCCTCCGTCGAAGGGCTCGACGGACTGTCCCTCGGCAGGCTCGCCACCGAGCTCGAATTGAGCAAATCCGGGGTGTTCGCGTTGTTCGGCTCCAAGGAGGACCTGCAGCTCGCGGCCGTCGAAACGGCGAGCGCGATCTTCGCGGAGAACGTCGTCGTCCCGACGATGGAGGTCGAGCCCGGGATCGCCCGGTTGCGCGCGCTGTGCGCGAACTGGCTGGACTATTCGGAACGCCGGGTGTTCCCCGGCGGCTGTTTCTTCTTCAACACCGGCGCCGAGTTCGACGCGCGGACCGGCCGGGTCCACGACGCGGTCGCGAAAGCGAGCCGGGCCTTCGCCAAGTTCATCCGGTCGACGGTCATGGAAGCCCGGAAGGCCGGGCAGCTGCGTGAATCCGTCGATGTGGACCGGCTGGCCTTCGAACTGCACGCCCTCGGCCGGGCCGCGAACGCGGACTCGGTCATGTTCGGCGGCGCGGAGCCGTACGCGCTGGCGCGGGCCGCGATCACCGCCCGCCTCGACGCCGCGGTCGCGCCATGAAAGGTCCTTTCCTGGCAAAATTTGCCAGGAAAGGACCTTTCATGGCATTCGCGAGGCGCTACTTCCAGTCGACCTGAGTGGACCGGTAGAAGTCGATTCCCTGCTGAACCCACCGCGGGCTCTGCTTCGCCAGCCGGAGCCGGTACGCGTCCCAGGTCCGGGAAGCCTTCGGCGACCAGCCGATCTCGGCGTAACCCGGCAGCCTCGGGAACGCCATGAACTCGATGTCGTCACTGGTGACCAGCGTTTCCGACCACAGCGGCGCCTCGACCCCGGCGACGTTCTGCTCCGTCACACCCTTCAGGTACGTGGCCGGATCCCAGTCATAGCCCGTCTTGACCTCGATCAAGCCGGCCCAGTCCAGGCCGAGGCGCGTTTGCGGGTTGTACTTCATGTCCAGGTACGCCTTGTTGGCGGGCGACATCAGGATCTTGTTGCCCCGTTGCGCGGCCGCCGCGACATTGGCGTCCGTGTCGGTCGTGCCCCAGTACTGCGGGATGGCCGAAGCGGGCGGGTTCGTCTTGGCGATGTCGTGCCAGCCGGTGATCTGCTTGCCGTACTTCGCGACGATCGGCTGGACCTTCTTGGCGAAGGTCTGGTAATCCGCCGGGGTGGTCGCGTGCGCCTCGTCGCCGCCGATGTTGAGGTACTTCCCGGGGGTGATCGCGGACAGTTCGCGGAGGACGTCGTCCACGAACTTGTAGGTGATGTCCTTGTTGATGCACAGCGAGCTGTAGCCGACCTCGGTGTCCGTGCGCGGCGGCACCGCGACACCGTCGCAGTTCAGCTCGGCGTAGGAGTGCTGGGCCGCGTTGGTGTGCCCCGGCATGTCGATCTCGGGAACGACCGTGATGTGCCGCGAAGCCGCGTAGCGCACCAGGTCCTTGTACTGCTCCTGCGTGTAGTACCCGCCGGGAGCGCCGCCGACGGCGGTCTGCCCGCCCACGGTCGCCAGCTTCGGCCAGCTCTTGATCTCGATCCGCCAGCCCTGGTCGTCGCTCAGGTGCAGGTGGAGCGTGTTGATCTTGTACTGCGCGATCTGGTCGATGTAGAGCTTGACCTGCGCCGGGGTGAAGAAGTGCCGGGCGACGTCGAGCATCGCGCCGCGGTAGCCGAAGCGCGGGTAGTCGAGCACGGTGCCGCCCGAGACCACCCACGAACGGTGCTGGACCGTTTTCGCGTCGATCGCCGACGGGAGCAGCTGACGCAATGTCTGCACGCCGAGGAAGAGGCCCTTGTCGGTGTTCGCCTTCAGTGTCACGCCGGCGGGGGACACCTTGAGCTGGTAGCCCTCGGTGCCGACACGGCCGCCCGCGTGGCCGGTTTCGAGCGAGATGGCGGGTCCGCCGCCACGGTGCCCGGCCACGACGGGCAGCCGGTAGCCGGTGGCGGGCCGGAGCAGCCCGGCCAGGTAGTCGGCGACCTGCTTGCCGTCGCGGTCGGTGCGGATCACGGTCGCGGGGCTGAGCCGGAAGTCGGCGCGGGGGTCGGGTTTCGCGTCGACCGGCGCGGGGACGACGTCGGCGACCGTCCGTTCGGCCTTCGCGTACCGCTCCGCCGCGGGATCCGCGCTCGCCGCGGCGGGCAGCCCGAGGGTCACGAGACCCAGGACGGCCACACCGAGCACGGTGGTGGACAGGCGTTTACTCATGGAGCACCTCCGGTCGGGGAACTGGAGACTCTCTTCTCCTAGAGGTATAGACCAATAGGGCAAACGCGACAACACCCGATCGGACTACGACGGCGTACCGGTCACCGGTTCACTCGCCGCGTAACACCGCTTTCAGTGCATCGAGAACGCTCGCGTCCTCGATCGTCGAGGGCACCTGTTCGTCGCGGCCGTCGGCGATGCCCCGCATGGTCTTCCGCAGGATCTTGCCGGAGCGCGTCTTCGGCAGCGCGTCCACAATGGACACGTCACGGAACGCGGCGACCGGGCCGATGTCGCGCCGCACCAGCGCGACCAATTCGGCCTTGAGCGTTTCGGCGTCGGCGTCGACCCCCGACTTCAGCACCACGAAACCACGCGGAAGCTGCCCCTTGAGCTGGTCCCGGACCCCGATCACCGCGCATTCGGCGACGGCGGGATGCGACGCCAGCACGGCCTCCATCGAACCGGTCGAAAGCCGGTGACCCGCGACGTTGATGACGTCGTCGGTGCGGCCCATGACGAACAGGTAGCCGTCTTCGTCGACGTATCCGGAGTCACCTGTCAGGTAGTACCCGTCATACCGCGAAAGGTACGCCTCCCGATACCGCTCGTCGTCCTGCCAAAGTGTCGGCAACGAACCCGGCGGCAGGGGCAGCCTGATCGCGATCGCGCCTTCCTTCCCGGCCGGGAGCGGCTCGCCCGCCTGGTCCAGGATCCGCACGTCCCAGCCCGGCACCGGTTTCGTCGCGGAACCGGGTTTGACCGGCATCGGCTCCAGACCGCGCGGATTCGCCGCGATCGGCCAGCCGGTCTCGGTCTGCCACCAATGGTCGATCACCGGGACCCCGAGCTTCTCGTGCGCCCAGTGGTAGGTCTCCGGATCGAGTCGTTCCCCCGCCATGAACAGCGTCTTGAACCCGCCGAGCTGGTATTTCTTCATTTCGTCCGCGTCCGGGTCGACCTTCTTGATCGCCCGCAACGCCGTCGGCGCGGTGAACAACGCCTTCACTCCGTGGTCGGCGATGACGCGCCAGAAAGCGCCCGCGTCAGGCGTGCCGACCGGCTTGCCCTCGTACATCAGCGACGTCGATCCGATGAGGAGCGGCGCGTACACGATGTAGGAATGGCCGACGACCCAGCCGACGTCGGACGCCGTCCACCACACGTCACCGGGCTCGATGTCGTAGATCGTGCCCATCGACCAGGCCAGCGCGACCGCGTGCCCGCCGTTGTCGCGCACGACGCCTTTCGGTTTCCCCGTGGTACCCGAGGTGTACAGGATGTACAGCGGATCGGTCGCGGCGACCGGTACCGGATCGGCGGGAACCGCCTTCGCGACCAGTTCGTGCCAATCGACGTCGCGTTCGCCGAGTTCGGCGCGGGCCCGCTCTCGCTGCAGCACGACGACCTTGTCCGGCTGGTGTGCCGTTCCCGCGAGTGCTTCGTCGATGATCGGCTTGTACTCGACCACCCGGGTCGGTTCGATTCCGCACGAGGCCGCCACGATCACCTTGGGTTTCGCGTCCTCGATCCGCGCCGCCAGTTCCTTGGGCGCGAACCCGCCGAACACCACCGAGTGCACCGCGCCCAGCCGGGCACACGCGAGCATCGCGACGGCGGCCTCGGGCACCATCGGCAGGTAGACGATGACGCGGTCGCCCTTCCCGACGCCGAGCGAGGCGAGCGCGCCGGCGAACCGGGCGACGTCGTCCAGCAATTCCGCGTAGGTGAACCGGCGGACCGAACCGGTCACCGGGGAGTCCCAGATCAGCGCCGTCCGCTCGCCGCGGCCGTCCCGCACGTGCCGGTCGAGCGCGTTGAACGCCGTGTTCAGCTCCCCGTCCGGGAACCAGCGGTAGAAGGGCGCTTTCGACGCGTCGAGCGCCCGTGTCGGCGGGCGGGTCCACTCGATCGCTTGTGCGGCTTCGAGCCAGAAACCCTCCGGGTCTTCGAGGCTCCGCTGGTACGACTCCGCGTACATCGAATGCTCCTTCGCGCTCGGATACGGACCCCATCATGGACTTCCGGCAGCGCTAATGCCTGGTGGTAACGGCGAGGAGACGGCCGCGACAACCCGGCAACCCTGTGAGGGCGTAGAGCGTCCTAAGCTGAACTAGGGAAAAACGGCCGGAAACGGCCTTAACTAGCGAGGGGAGCGGGGTCCATGGGACTAGCGAGCGCGCTGCTTTCGTTCGCGCACGGCCTGTTCGGGCCAGGTATCTGGCCTGGGGACTGGGTGTGGGCGACGAGCACCGCGGGAGCGCTGGTCGCGTTGCTGCCCGCACTGGGGGCGATGATCGTCGCGATCATCCGCAAAGGCACCGGCAATCGCTACGACGTGGTGACCCTGTCCGTCTTCGGCGGGATCGGCGTCGTCGCCGTCTTCCTCCTGCCGTGGCTGCTGGCCACCGGTGTTTCGCAGACCTATCAGGAAGCCGCCTCGACGAAATCGGGCGGGCAGTCCGGTTTCTCCGGCAGTGACCTGTCGACTTTCAACACGGAATACAACCCACTGGTCGGCGCGCAGAGCGAGTACCTCGGGCGTGGCCAGAACGTGTACGAGGTCCTGTTCTATCCGAACGGGATGCAGCTGAGCTACATCTTCTACCTGATCCTGCTGGTCGGTCTACCCGCGCTGTCCTTACTGTTCGTCATGCTGCAGGCACGGACCGCGTTCCGTCGCGGCCCGAAGTGGCCTTCGCGCTTCTTCTGGATCCCGTTCGTGCTGATGGTGCTGGCGAGCGTCGGCATGGGCGCGAACACCGCCGTGCACTTCTGGCTCGGCTTCCTGCCGCTCAGCGTGCTGGGCCTGATCCCGGTCGCGCTGGTCGGCCCGCCGCCGTGGTCGGTGATCAACCGGCCGGAGCCGCAGCCCCGGCCGAAGGTCGAGCCGTACCGCCCGGAGCCGCCCGCCCCGAAGCCGCAGCAGCAGCTGCCCCCGCCGCCCAAGCAGTACCCGGCGACCGCGCTGGCGCAGACACCCGAACCGCCCGCGTTGGCCGCGATGCCGGGTCCGGTCCCGGCGCCCCCTGGTTCCCGCAACTCCGGCGGCAGCCGCTACAACCGCGTCCGGCGGCTCGGCCACGGTGGTTTCGGCACCGTCTGGGAAGCGGTCGATACCCAGCTCAACCGCACTGTCGCGCTGAAGATCGCGCACGCGCCGGACCGGGACACCGAGGAGCGGATGCAGCGCGAGGCCCGTGCGCTGGCCGTGGTGAACCACCCCAACTGCGTCCGCGTGTACGACCTCGTCGAGGAGCCCGACGGGCTCGCGCTGGTGATGGAATACCTCGAAGGCAGGTCGCTGGCCGAGATCGTCGACTCGCAGGGCCCGCTCGACGACATCGCCGCCGGGCGGCTCTGGTCGACCATGGCCGGCGCGCTCGCCGCGGCGCACGAGAAGGGTGTGCTGCACCGCGACCTCAAGCCGTCGAACATCATCCTCGACCGCAACGGCCTCGCGCATCTCATCGACTTCGGCATCGCCCGCAGCCAGGGCGACTCGAAGATGACCGCGACCGGGATGATGATCGGCACGCCGGACTTCGTCGCCCCCGAGCAGGCGATGGGTTCCCCGGCGAGCCCGGCGTCGGACGCTTGGCAGCTCGCGGCGACGGTCAGCTACGCGTTGTCGGGCCAGCCGCCGCGCGGCACCCGGGAGACCCCGATGGCCGCGCTGATGGCCGCCGCCCGCGCCGAACCGGTGTCGAAGCTGCCGAACCGCAGCGCCCACGCGCGGATCCTCATCGCGTCACTGGACCAGGAACCCCGCCGCCGTCCGACGCTAGCCGCCGTGCGGCGCGACGTCGAAGGCTGGCTGGCCCGCGCGGGTAAATCGCCGGACGGCCCGGTGACGCAGATCGTTCCGCGCCGCCCGCCGCAACCGCACCACCAGCCGCAGCCGCAGCGCCACCCGCGCTGACCTGCGCAAAGAGAGCAAGGGACCTTTGCTGTCGTTAGTTAGTGTGCTAACGAACGCTAGCAAAGGTCCCTTGCTCTCTCACTTGATGATGACCCAGGTCCCCCCGCGCCAGCCCATGGTGAAGATCTTGGGGTCGCCGTCCATGATCGTCGCCTTCGGCGCGATCGCCTCGGGCGGGACGATCACCTGGTCGGGCCCCTGACTCTTCACCTTCGCCCGGTCGACCCGGGTGACTTTCAGATTCTTCAAATCCGCGGGCGTGAACATCTCGAACTGGATCGGGGTAAGGCTGCGGCACTCCTTCATCCCGCCGTCGAACGCCGGCGCGGTGATCCGGCAGACGGTGTCGAGGTCCTTGTCGCCCAACGCGTGGTGGTACTCCTCCATCACGGTCGCGGCCCCTTCCGGGGTGTGCGCCACCGCGCCGCCGGTGGCGGGTTTGGTGACCGTCGCGGCGGTCGCCGAAGGAACTGTCGCGCTGGGAGTCGTAGTCGACGTAGGCGCGCTCGAGCTGCTGCTCGGCGCCACCGAAGTGCTCGGAACGACCGAAGGCTGCGGTGCCGCGGTTCCCGGTGTCTGCTCTTCGCAGCCCGCGAGCAAGGACAGTGCCGCTGCCGCGCAGGTCATTCCGAGCGGTCGGATAGTCATGGTGCCCCCTGTCGAACTGCTACTGACCAGGAGAGAGTAACAACTAATGCCCAAGTGTCACACTTGAATCGGGAAATCAGCCGTCACCGTTGATCAGGGCGAGCATCGACACCGACAAGATGAGCTGGGCGGATACGCAGGTCCGGTTCATCGCTTCCTTCTTCTTGCCGATGAAGTCGACCTGCACGACCTGGCCGTTGCTCAGCTGGACGCTCAAGGCGCAGGTCTCCTCGGTCTGCTCGAACCTGGCCTTCAGCGTGCCGAACATCCCGTTCCGCACCTCCGCGCCTTGTTTCGGCGGCACGGCCTCGAGACCGCCCGTGCCGGTCGTGTACATCCCCACGGCCTTCGCGTAGGCGACTTCGTGAGTGCAAGTCGGCCCAAGCGGGCTCTCGCCCTTCTGCGCGCCTTCGCGGCCGGCGTTGATCCCGGCATAGTTCGTATGAGTGAACTTGACGACCTCACAGATGTCGGCGTCCTTCAGGGCCTCCGCGGGCGGCTCTTGAACAGTGCCCGGCGCGGGCTTGCCACCGGCGAGCGGCACGAATTTCTTCAGCACCACTTCGGCGACCTTCTTCGCCAGTTCACAGTGTTCGGCGCGACTGCCGGCTTCGTCGCTGTCGACGTCGTAGGCGTCGACAGCGATCGAGGCGTAGGCGCGGACATCCATGTTGACCGAGCAGAACGTCGCCGGTTCCGGATCGAAGGCGTAGGTCCGGCCCTTGATCCCGGCGATCTCCACCGGTTCCATCACCGGGGAGTCCTGCGTGATCCAGCTGTACGGGCTGTAGGCGTGCACCTGCGCGCCCTTGTTGTTCGGGAACACGAACTGGCAGCCGCTGAGCACGCCCTTGGTGCTGATCAGGCCGAGCGGCTGCAGGTCGGGTTTGACCGCGTCCAGCCAGGTACAGCCTTCTTCACCCTGCCTGGACGGCAGGGCCAGCGGCTGATCGAGCACCTGATCGCTGAAACCCGATCCGTCGGCGGGCGGCTTGTACTTCGGATACTTCGTTTCACTCGCACCCGGTGCCGAACCTTCGCGGAAAGCCGTGCCGTCGATGGCGCTGGAGCATCCGGTGAGCAGAAGGGCGATGGCCACGAAATACGGCCAACGAGACATGGTGACCCCCCGTAGTCCTCAATTTCGGACGGGAGTCTAAGTCGCTTTCAGCGGCTTCGCTGGGTCTTGGGTCAACCGGTCGTGGTCACTTCCAGGACGGGAGCCACAACTCGGCGTTCCAGTGCTCGTTCGTGATCGCGTTGCCGTTGAGGATCGGCCACAACCAGGCGAAATTGGCCACGACGAGGCCCACGTAGAGGGCGACGACGAGCAGACCGGTGCCCCGCCGCTCGAATCCGCGTTTCGCGCTGCCGAGGATCTGGCCGAGGATCAACGTCAACCCGAGTACCAGGAACGGCGCCAGCGGGGTCGCGTAGAAGTAGTACATCTGGCGGTCGAGGTTGGTGAACCAGGGCAGGTAACCGGCGAAGTAGCCGACGAGCACGGCGGCGTAGCGCCAGTCGGCGCGGAAGAACGACCGCCACAGGCTCCAGCCCAGCATCGGCAGGGCCAGCCACCACATCGCCGGGGTGCCGATCAGCATCGTCGCCCGCACACAGGTCGACTCGCCGCAGCCGGTCGCTTCGGTCCCGCCCGCGTACGCGTAGAGCATCGGCCGCAATCCCATCGGCCAGGTCCACGGCTTCGACTCCCACGGATGCGGTTTGTCCTTGGGCGTGACCAGGTTCGCGTGGAAGTCGAGGACGTTCATCGAGTAGTCGCCGAGCGAGCGCAGCGCGGGTGGCATCCAGGCCCAGAAACCAGGGTCGATGTCCTTGATCGCCACGTAGTTGCGGTCGGTCGCGGTCTCACTCGCGAACCAGGCCCAGTAGCAGGCGAAATACACCAGGACCGGGATGACGACGATCGCCCACAGCGCGGGCAGCACGTCGCGGCGCAGCGTGCCCGCCCACGGGCGCTGCACCCCGGCGGCGCGACGGGCGGCGACGTCGAAGAAGACGGTGAGCAGCCCGAACGCGGCGATGTAGTACAGCGCCGACCACTTGACGCCGAAGGTCAGCCCGATCATCAGGCCACCGGCGAACCGCCACCACCGGAAACCCAGCTTCGGGCCGAACCGCGATTCGTTGATCCAGCCTTCGCGGACGGCGACGGCGAGCCGCCGCCGCACCTGGTCGCGGTCGCACAGCACGCAGGCGAACGCGGCCAGCACGAACAGCGCGATGAAGATGTCGAGCATGCCCATCCGCGACTGCAGGTGCAGTACGCCGTCGCTGATCACCAGGATCCCGGCGACCGCGCCGAGCAGGGTCGACCGGGTGAGCCGCCGGGCGACCCGGATGGTGAGCAACACGATCAGCGTGCCGGCCAGCGCGGGCATGATCCGCCAGCCCCAGGCGTTGTAGCCGAACAGCCATTCACCGATCGCGATGAGGTGCTTGGCCAGGGGCGGGTGCACGATCAGCTCGTAGCCGTAGTTGTCTTCGTAACCGCCGTTGCGCAGCATCTGCCACGCCTGCGGGACGTAGTGCTTCTCGTCGAAGACGGGGGTGCCCTTGTCCGTCGGCGTGCCCAGGTTCTGGATCCGGACGATGCCGCCGATGAGCGTCAACACCAGCGTGACGATCCAGCCGCGCAGGCGGTCGGTCGGCATGCCGCGGCCGAGGAGGGTGGCCTCCCGGTCGTTCGGTGGCCGGAGCGCGTCGACCGGATCCGGCCGCACGCTCTCGTTGTCACGGGTCAGCAGCGCGGTCACGGGGCCTGATCCTACGGGCGGAAGAGTGAACTCGGTGTCCGGATCCGTGAACCGGTTAACCTTCGGGAATGACCGAAGGACGCCTCGTGCTGGCAGCCACCCCGCTCGGAGACGTCCGCGACGCTTCGCCACGCCTGTCCGAAGCCCTCGCGACCGCCGACGTGATCGCCGCCGAAGACACCCGCCGCCTGCGTTCCCTGACCGCCGCCCTCGACGTCTCGCCGATCGGACGCGTGGTCAGCTTCTACGAGGACGTCGAGACCGCCCGCCTGCCGAAACTGCTCGAATCGCTCCGGTCGGGCGAAACGGTGGTGCTGGTGACCGACGCCGGGATGCCGAGCGTCTCGGATCCCGGATTCCGCCTGGTGGCGGCGTGCGTCGAGGCGGAAGTGCCGGTGACCTGTCTGCCCGGCCCGTCCGCGGTGACCACGGCGCTCGCCCTCTCCGGCCTGCCGTGCGACCGCTTCTGTTTCGAAGGATTCGCCCCGCGCAAGCCCGGCGAACGTGCGAAGTGGCTCGGTTCGCTGAAGGACGAGCCCCGTACCGTCGTCTTCTTCGAGTCGCCCCACCGGTTGGCGAGCACGCTCTCCGACGCCGCCGAAGTCCTGGGCTCCGACCGTCGCGCCGCCGTCTGCCGCGAGCTGACCAAGACGTATGAAGAGGTCAAACGCGGCAATCTTCCGGAGTTGGCCGCTTGGGCCGCCGACGGGGTCAAGGGGGAGATCACCGTCGTCCTCGCGGGTGCGCCTCCGCGCTCGGTGAGCGTCGCGGACCTGGTTTCGGAAGTTTCGTCGCGAGTCGCCGCAGGCGAACGCCTCAAGTCCGCCGCCGCCGAAGTCGCCGAGGCCACCGGAGTGTCGAAGAAGGAGCTTTACGACGCCGTCCTCGCGTCCCGCAAATAGGGCTAGGTCAACAAGGCCTTCGCGGCCGCGTGAGCCTTCGTGGAGTCGGGCTCGGCACCCGTGATGACGTCGGTGTAGATGAAGGACTCCCCGATCCGGACCAGCAGGTAGGCCAGGTCCTCGACCGGCAGCGGCGGGGCGAGCCGCCCGGCCGCGACTTCTTCGTCGAGGAACTCGCTCAACTTCGCGATCGCCCGGCTCTGCACCACGCTGGCCTTCGTCGTCAGGATCCTCAGCGCCCGCTCGGGCTCGTTGCGCAGGAACTCCCGGAACGGCTTCGAGTCGTTCACGGTCCGCACGAAGGTGCCGATCAGTTCCGCGATCCCTTCCGCGCCGCGGCCGAGTTTGCCGGGGACCCGTGCTTCGAACACCTCCACGGTCATCGACCACAGGATCTCGCCCAGCAGCTGGTCCCGGCCGCCGACCCAGCGATGCAGCGTCGCGCGGCTGATCTCCAGCTCGCCCGCGAGGTCGCGCATGTCCACACGGCGTCCCGCCAGGAACCAGGAGCGCGCGATCGTGAACGCGCGCACGGCGTCCGGGCGCGGCGAAGTCAGCTGGCGTTCAAGTGCGGTTTCGATGAGTGAAACATATCACGACCTGTCTCATGAATGAGACATATGCAAGAATGTCTCATCTCGATGAGGAGGATGCGGATGCGTGCAGTACAGGTGACCGAATTCGGCGGACCCGAGGTGCTCAACCTCGTCGACCTGCCCGATCCCGTTCCCGGCCCTGGTCAGGTGCTCATCGACGTCGACCGTATCGGCGTCAATTACGCCGATACGCACCAAGCCGAGAACTCCTACCTCGCGCCGAGCAAGCTCCCGCTCGTGCCCGGCGGCGAGGTCGTCGGCCGGACCGCCGACGGCAAGCGCGTCGTCGCCCTGCTCAACGGAGGCGGCGGCTACGCCGAGCGCGCGGTGGCGGACGAGGTCACCACCTTCGGCGTGCCGGACGGGGTCGACGACCTGACCGCGCTCTCCTTCATCGTCCAGGGCACCACCGCCGCGGTCCTGCTGCGCAAGAACGTGCACCTCGAACCTGGCGAATCCGTCGTCGTGCACGCGGCCGCGGGTGGTGTCGGCTCCATCGCCGTCCAGCTGGCGAAGGCTTGGGGAGCGGGCCGGGTCATCGCGACCGCCAGCAGTGACGAGAAGCGCGCGCTCGCGCTCGAGCTCGGAGCCGACGTCGCCATCGATTCCCGCGCCGAGAACATGACCGACGCACTTCGGGAAGCGAACGGCGGTAAACGCGTCGACGTCGTTCTCGACATGACCGGCGGCTCTGTGACGGATCAGAGCATCGCGGCGCTCGCCCCGTTCGGCCGCCTCGCGTTCTATGGCATGGCCAGCCGTCGGCAGCCGAAGCCGATCGAAGCCCGCAACCTCCTCGGGCACAGTACGACCGTGTCGGGGATGTGGCTGCCGCACGTTTTCAAACTGCCGGGGAACGTGTTCGGTCGCGCGCTGGACGATCTCTTCTCGCTGGCGCTCGCGGGGCAGGTGCGTGCCATCGCCGGTGGCGAGTACGCGCTCTCGGACGCCCGCGTCGCTCACGAAGCCCTGCGCTCGCGCGGGACCACCGGCAAGCTCCTGCTGGACCCCGCCAAGTAGGTCAGCCGAGCAACCGCTCCAGCGGAGCGGATTTGTGCAGGCATTCCTGCCATTCCGCTTCGCTGTCGGAGTCGGCGGTGATCCCGCCGCCGACTCCCAGTGCGATCGTGCCGTCGTGGATTTCGAAGGTTCTGATCGCGACGTTCAGTTCCAGGCCCGCGATCGGCGACGCGAGCCCGATCGCGCCCGTGTAGACACCGCGCGCCGTGGGTTCCAGTTCGGCGATCAGGTCCAGCGCCCGGATCTTCGGCGCGCCCGTCACCGAGCCCGGCGGGAAGGTGGCCGCGAGCAGATCCGCGTCGCCGACCCCGTCTGCGAGCAATCCCTCCACAGTGGACTCAAGATGCCAGACCCCCGGCGCGGGCCGGACCTTGAGCAGCTCCGGTACGCGCACACTGCCGGTGGCGCAGACCCGGCCGAGGTCGTTGCGGACGAGGTCGGTGATCATGACGTTCTCGGCGACGTCCTTGGTCGATTCCCGCAGCCGCTGCGCGAGGTGATCGTCGTCGGCGTTCCGCCGGGGCAGGGTGCCCTTGATCGGCGTCGACCGGACATTTCGTCCATGCCGCGCAAGGAAAAGCTCAGGGGAGAACGAGACGATCGATCCCCACTCGCCGCTGAGGAACGCCGCCCGCCGGGCGGGCAGGCACCGCACCCCTTCGGCGAACAACGCGATCGGATCGCCGTCGAATTCGCCGGTGAAGCGCGCGCAGATGTTCGCCTGGAACAGCTCGCCGGCCTCGATCGCGTGCACGCATGCCTTGACGGCGTCGTAATGTTCCGACGGCAGCGGACGCGACAGCGGACCGGAGTTCCATCTCGTGGCTTCGAGGGGCTCGTCGAGCAAGGATTCGACCGTGGAAACCTCGCCGACCGGATCCGGGTCGTCGTCGGCGAGCAAAGCCTCGAACCACCACGAACCGTCCAGGTCCAGCCGCAGTACCCGGTCGACCCAGCCCCAGGCCGCCGGTGGAAGGTCGCCCGAACGGTGCGAGGGATCGGTCAGGTCATAACCCAGGTAACCGAACCAGCCGCCCCCGACCGCGCCGGGCACGGCGTCACGGACCACGGGCAGACGAGTGGGAATCGCGAACGCTTCGGCCACATTCCGGACAGGAGACGGGGAAGCACTCAGCGCGATGACCGCGCGTGAGGAGAACCAGTCTCCGCACAGCGCCGCCGGGGGAGCGGAGCCGAGAGTCTTGGCACGCAGGCCGAGAGCCGCCAGCGCCCGCTCGGGCGCGACGTCCGTCCGCAGTTTCCGGCACATCAACCGCACGCGACATTGTCGCTGCCCGAGCGGTCGAAAAGGCAACCCGCGCCTCCCGGAAAGTGACATCCGCGACCACGAGGACCCACGTCGGTGACACTGTGCGCCCCCGCCGTCACAAGTGAATCGCTACAGGAGCACGTCACCGAGGGTGAAGGGGTAGACCACGGCGTCCTGGGCTATCGGCCCCTGCACCCCTGGCAGACCGGTGCCGAAGCCATGCTGATGCAGGCCCAACCGGGAATGGAACCATCCAGGTCTTCCCGGGATCTCGTTGTGCCTCACCAGCCACAACACCACTTCGCTGTCCGCCCACTTGTCCGGGTGCAGGCGGTTCGTCCAGCAGTCGAGTCCGGCGTACACCAGGACTCGTTCGATACGTGCCGCGTGCCTGACATGTTTGATCCACGCCTTGATGAACCGGTCGTCGACGCTGGGCGCCTCCACTTCGAGCGCGGGCGCGAGCGAACCGGGGGCGAAGGCCCCGAGTGCGCTGGCCGTCCGCACGAAATGGTCTGCCTGATCGTGGACCGCGCCGGGGCGCGCGTAGTGCCGCGCGCCGGTGTGGATTCCGGCGTGCTGCGCGCCCGCCAGATTGCGTTCCGCGGCGACGTCCCGCCAGTTGGTGTTCTCGCTGACGGTGACCGAGGCGAACCGGATGTCGGCGCCACGCACCGCCGCCCAGTCCGTCACCGTCTCTCGGTGGGACAGGGTGACGCCGTGTTCACCTTCCGGATCGATCAAAGTCACCTGCCTCGAATTTCGCCCCAGTACGCCGGAAAGGTCACCTTACGTCCGCGGAGCGGCCGCAAGGTGACCTTTCGGTACAGCGTGTCTCAGGCGTTTTCCCGCTGGAACGTCCGCGAGCCCCACCAGATGGCCAGAACCGCCATCACCAGCACCACGACGCTCCCGGTGAACAGCGCGTCCATCGAGAAGTCACCGCGGAAACTGTTCCGCTCGACGTCCACGACATGCCGGAACGGATTGATGCGGGAAATCGTGTACAGCCAATCCGGCGCCGACCCCGCGGTGATCGGGATCAGGATTCCGGAAAGCAGCAGCAACGGCATGAGAACCGCGTTGAGCAAGGCCGGGAAGGCTTCCTCGCTCTTGAGGGTCAGCGCCAGCGCGTAGGAGCACGACGCCAGCGTGATCGACAGCAGGAAGACGATCGCCAGGCTGAGCACGACCCCGCCGAACGGCGCGTTCAAATCGAAGACCAGATACGCCAGCGCGATGATGAGCAAAGCCTGGACGACGGTCTGCAGCGCGTTGGCGAACACCTTGCCCAGCAACAGCGCCACCCGGCTCACCGGAGTGACCCGCATGCGCTCGACCACGCCCGAGCGGTACTCCGCGAGGAGACCGAACCCGACGAACGAACTGCCGAACAGCGCGAGCTGCGCGATGATCGCCGGGGTGAAGATCATCCAGCCGTCCACATCGGACAGCCCTTGCGCGTTGAGCGCCTTCACCAGAAGCGGTCCGAAGAAGAACAGATACAGCAACGGCTGCATGATGCCGATGATGATCCACGTCGGATTACGCAACGCCGCGAGCATGTCCCGGCGGAAGATCAACCAGGTGTCATGCAACATGCGTGGCCTCCTTCGCCGGCTCGTCTCCGACCGGCGCGCCCTCTTCGGCGTCACGCAGGCTGCGGCCCGTCAGGGTCAGGAAGACGTCGTCGAGCGTCGGCCGGTGCACCTGCATGGACGTCATCGTGATTCCCCGCGCGTCCAGCGCGCGCAGCAATTCGGGCATCGCGGTGTCCCCGCGCGGCACCCGGAAACGCACTGTGTCGTCCGTGACGGTCATTTCGTGCGCCCCTTCGAGCCGGCTCGCGACCTCCGCGGTCTCCGCCGCCGACTCCGGTGGAACCCCGATGACCACGCTGTCGCCCGAAACCCTCGCCTTCAGCGAATCCGGTGTGCCTTCGGCGACGATCTTCCCGTCGTCGATGACGATCAGCCGGTCGGAGAGCGCGTCGGCCTCGTCGAGATAGTGCGTCGTCAGGAAGACCGTGACTCCCTGCTCGTCGCGCAGCCTGCGGATGTGATCCCACAGGTTGGCGCGGCTCTGCGGGTCGAGCCCCGTCGACGGCTCGTCGAGGAAGACGAGACCGGGCGAGTGGATCAGCCCGAGCGCGATGTCGAGACGACGGCGCTGCCCGCCCGACAGGGTCTTGGTCGCCCGCTGGTCGAGTCCGGCGAGGTCCAGCTGTTCCGCGAGGGTGGCCCCGCGCGCGAGCGCCTCCGCCTTGCTCATCCGGTACAGCCGCCCTTGGAACTCGATCTCTTCGACGACCTTGCTTTCCGGAGCGGTGCCGCCGCCCTGTGCGACGTAGCCGATTCGCCGGCGCACCCCCAGAGGGTCGGCGAGCAGGTCGCAACCGCCGACGGTCGCTTCGCCCGCCGTGGGCTTGAGCAGCGTGGTGAGCATGCGCAGGGTCGTGGTCTTGCCCGCACCGTTCGGTCCGAGGAAGCCGACCAGTTCTCCGGCCGACACGTCGAGATCGACGCCCTTGACGGCGTGGACCTCGCCCCCATTGCGGCCCTTGCGGCGGAACCGCCGCTCAAGGCCGCGTGCCTTGATCATGAGTACTCCTTTCGGGATCCAGCTAGTCAAACTTGACTAGTGAACGGACGCACTGTGCCCTAAGAGGTGTTCGGCAGTCAAATTTGATTACTTGGGCGGCGTGCCGAACACGACTTCGTCGTCGCCTTCGCCCAGCATCACGTACTCGCCCGCTTCGAGGCGGCCGATCAGGTCCCTCATCCAGGTCACGTTCGCCTCGGCGTGAGCGCTCCACAGTCGGTACAGCTCGCTGACGTGTGGCGGTTTCCCCAGGTCGATCGCGTGCTCGCGGGCGTAGTGGGTCGATTGAGCGTGCGCTTCCATATTCGCCAGCTGCTGTTTCAACAGGGTCAGCACCTGCGCGCGGGGCAGGCTCGGCATGAACGTTACCGCCGCTGACAGCGAGTACCCGGTCGCGTCATCACTCGACAAGGCCCTGCCGAGTTGCACGAGGAACTCGGTCTCCCCGTCTTCGGTCAGCTTGTAGGCGGTCCGGTCGGGCCCACCGCCCGCCTCGACGTCCTCGACCTGTTCCAGGAGGCCTTCAGAGGTCATCTTCTTCAGCGCGTGATAGATCGACCCAGGCTGGACATTGCCCCATTTGTCGGCCGCCCACGAGAGAAGCTCGCGCCGGACCTGGTAGCCGTGTGCCTTCCCGTACATGCGCACGACACCCAGCACCAGCAGACGCGTGGCGGACACCGAGGCCTCCGATCCTCTCCCGGACAACAATGCCTTAGACGACGTCCGTAGGCTAAACAAGCATGAGCACCCCAGTGTTGACTGCGGTGGCCTGGCCCTACGCCAACGGCCCCCGCCACATCGGCCACGTGTCCGGATTCGGCGTCCCGTCCGACGTCTTCTCCCGCTATCAGCGAATGGTCGGCAACCGGGTGCTCATGGTGTCCGGCACCGACGAACACGGCACCCCGATCACCGTCCAAGCCGACAAGGAAGGCCTGACCTCCCAGCAGACGGCGGACAAGTACACCCGTCAGATCGGCCAGGATCTGCAGGGGCTCGGTCTCACCTACGACCTGTTCACCCGCACCACCACGGGTAACCACGCCGAGGTCACGCAGCAGATCTTCCTCGCGCTGCACCGCAACGGCTACGTGGTCCCCAAGACCGCCCGGGGGGCGATCAGCCCCTCGACCGGCCGCACGCTGCCCGACCGGTACATCGAAGGCACCTGCCCGATCTGCGGCTACGACGGCGCCCGCGGTGACCAGTGCGACAACTGCGGCAACCAGCTCGACGCCGCCGAGCTGATCAACCCGAAGTCGCGGATCAACGGTGAAACGCCGAAGTTCGTCGAGACCGAGCACTACTTCCTCGACTTGACCGCGTTCGTCGACACCTTGGGCAAGTGGCTGTCCAGCAAGACCGACTGGCGTCCGAACGTCCTCAACTTCACCAAGAACCTGATCGACGACATGCGGCCGCGGCCGATCACCCGTGATCTCGACTGGGGTGTGAAGATCCCGCTGGAAGGCTGGCGTGACCAGCCGCTCAAGCGGTTCTACGTCTGGTTCGACGCGGTCATCGGCTACTTCTCGGCGAGCGTCGAGTGGGCGCGCCGGTCCGGCAACCCGGATGCCTGGCAGGAGTGGTGGAGCAATCCGGACGCCCGCTCCTACTACTTCATGGGCAAGGACAACATCACCTTCCATGCCCAGATCTGGCCGGCACTGCTGTTCGGCCACAACGGCGAGGGCGATCGAGGCGGAGAGCCCGGCAAGTACGGCAAGCTGCACCTGCCGGACGAGATCGTCTCCAGCGAGTTCCTCACCATGAGCGGCTCGAAGTTCTCGACCTCGCGTGGCACGGTCATCTACGTCCACGACTTCCTGCGGGACTTCGGTCCGGACACCCTGCGCTACTTCATCTCGGTCGCGGGTCCCGAGACCCAGGACACCGACTTCACCTGGGACGAATTCGTCCGCCGGACCAACTTCGAGCTGGCCAACGAGTGGGGCAACCTCGTCAACCGGTCCATCTCGATGGCGCACAAGAACGTCGGCGCCATTCCGCGTCCGGACGCCCCCACGGCCGCCGACGAGGAACTCAAGGCGCTCTCCCGCAAGGCATTCGACACCGCCGGCGCTCACCTCCAGCGGTCCAGGTTCAAAGCGGCGGCGAGCGAGGCCATGCGCGTCGTCACCGCCGCGAACCGCTACCTTTCGGATCAGGAGCCCTGGAAGCTCAAGGACGACCCCGCTCGTCGTGACAGCGTCCTACACACCGCTCTGCAGGTCGTTTCGGACGCCAACACACTGCTCACCCCCTTCCTGCCCCACTCGGCTCAGAAGGTGCACGAGGCACTCGGCGGTTCCGGTGTCTGGGCGGCCCAGCCCGAACTGCAGGAAGTCGAGGACCTCGACATCCCCGGCCGGATCAACCCCATCCTGACCGGGGACTACAAGGCCGAGCAGGCGCGCTGGAAGTCCGTGCCGATCGAGGTCGGAAAGCCGCTGGAGAAGCCGACTCCGTTGTTCGCCAAACTGGATCCGGAACTCGGCGAGACCGGCCCCGAATGGGCGCCGATCTCGAAGTGATCAGTCGATGAGCGCAGAGAAGAAGGAGCTGCCGCCGATCCCGGACAGGCTGCCGGTTTCGGTGGTGGACGCGCACACCCATCTCGACGCGTGCGGCGCGGTCACCGCGGCTGATGTCACCGCCATGGTCGACCGCGCCGAACGCGCGGGTGTCTCGCGGGTGATCACCGTCGCGGACGACCTCGCGGCCGCTCGCTGGGCTACGCAGGCGTCCACTTGGGACTCTCGGGTTTGGGCCGCTGTCGCGATCCATCCCACGCGTACCAAGGATTTCGGTGAAGCCGAGAAATCCGAAGTGGAGAGTCTCGCTAAGGAGTCCAGAGTGGTCGCGGTCGGCGAGACCGGCCTCGACTACTACTGGGACTACTCACCTCACGACGCGCAGCAGGACGCCTTCCGGTGGCACATCGATCTCGCCAAGCGGATCGGTAAGCCCCTGATGATCCATGATCGAGACGCCCACGACGACGTCCTCCGGATCCTTGACGAAGAGGGCGCGCCCGAGCAGGTCGTCTTCCACTGTTTCTCTGGGGACGAGCACATAGCTCGTCGCTGCATCGACGCGGGATACGTACTTTCGTTCGCTGGAACGGTCAGCTTCCGCAACGCCCGCGGGCTCCATGAGGCGGCACGGATCGTTCCGGCCGGCCAGTACCTCGTCGAAACGGACGCGCCGTTCTTAACGCCTCATCCGTTCCGTGGGCGGCCGAACGAGCCCTACTGCGCCGCCTACACCGTCCGCCACCTCGCCTCGTTCAGGGGCGAGGCTGTGCATGAGGTGGCCGAATCGGTGCGAGTGACCGCCGAGCGGGTCTTCCGTTTGCCGAGAGTCACCTCCAGTTGAACGGATTGCGACATTAGTGATCATCAATGGTCCACTCTGATGAGTGACCAACGTCACGACACTCCGGGCGGTGTTTGCGCAACCCGGCGAGGTTCGTTACTGTCCCGTGATCGTGCCGGTCGGTGCCCGTTCATGCGGTCTCCGGCTGTTACGCCCACAGTCACGTCAGTGCACGTCGGGGAAGCGGAACCGGGAGCGGTACGGCCTGGAACCGTGACGATGGCGCTGGCTGCGGGTGTCGGACTTCTAGAGGTGTGCCAAAGTGCGCATCGAGACGAAGGACGTTATGGAGCGGTTGTCGAGTTCCTTGACGTCTTGGGAAAGGGAACGACCCAGTGACTGGTAGCAGTAGGCAGGATGGCTCGCGCCTCGGCGCCGAGACGAACACCTTCGCTTCCGCCGGTTCGGTTGCCGTGCTCGACCGCGACACTCAGTACGGCGAGCTGGACTACTCTGACGATCCGCGCATCACGCACCAGGACGTCCTGGCCGCGCTCGGCCCCGACGCCGATGCTCTGATGGCCGAGATCGACGTCGACGTCGACGAGCTGATCCGCCTCATCAGCGCCGAGACCACCATGCTGCCGCCGATCGTCATTCCGGACGAGATGGCCGAGGACCGCACCGCGGGCGCGCCGATGAAGGCCGCGACCAAGGACGAGGTCATCTCGAACTCGACCCGAGTGTGGAAGAAGCGTTTCCTCAAGGGAACCGTCATGGCGGTGCTGCTCACCCTCGGCGGTGGCGGCGCGGCCGCGATGGCGATGAACAAGAGCGTCACGCTCGACGTCGACGGCCAGCAGCGCACCGTTCACAGCTTCGGCGACACGGTCGGCGAGGTCCTCGAAGACGCCGGCCTTTCGGTCGGCGCGCACGACTCGCTCTCGCCCTCGCCTCAGGCCGAGGTCGGCGACGGTGGCGTCATCAAGCTGGAGCGCGGCCGCAAGCTGAACCTGGTCGTCGACGGCGTAGCTCAGGAGTCCTGGGTTCGCGCGACCAACCTCGGCGAGGCCCTGAATCAGCTCGGCCGCTCCGATCTCGCGAAGTCCGGTACCTGGACCTCGATGCCGCAGAACGGCGAACTCCCGCTCGAGGGCGCCACTGTCGAGGTCAAGACCCTCAAGAACGTCACGCTCTACGACGGCGCGAACGAACCGCGCAAGGTCCAGACCAACTCGGTCACCACCAAGGAATTCCTTGGTGAGCTGCGGATGACCCTCGGCCCGGACGACGAGGCCGTCGGCGGTCTCGACGTCAAGCTGGTCGACGGTGCCGAGGTCCACGTCAGCCGGACCGGCGTCACCATGGTCAAGCAGAACGAGGAAATCGCGCCGCCCGAGCAGAAGGTCGACGATCCGGAGCTCGAAAAGGGCAAGACCAAGGTCGAAGACCCGGGTACCCCTGGCCAGAAGACCGTGACCTACAAGGTCACCCAGCGCAATGGCAAAGAGGTCGGCCGCGAGAAGGTCTCCGAAGAGGTCATCACCGAGGCCAAGCCCAAGATCATCAAGGTCGGTACGAAGAAGCCCGCGGACCCGGTCATCGGTGACGCCGGCGCCTGGGATCGCATCGCGCAGTGCGAGTCGACCGGGAACTGGGCCGCCAACACCGGTAACGGCTATTACGGTGGCCTGCAGTTCAACAAGAGCACCTGGGATGCCTACGGCGGCGCGCAGTACGCCGCGTACCCGCACCAGGCCAGCAAGGCCCAGCAGATCGCCGTCGCCGAGAAGGTTCGCGACGACCGTGGCGGCTACAGCGCTTGGCCGCACTGCGGCAAGAAGGCCTGACGCCAGATCGTTCTCCTTTCCTGAAGGCCATCGTGTGGGTTTCTCCCGCAGGGTGGCCTTCAGGCCGTTTTTCGCTGCTGAGAGTGCGTAGCGTTTTTATCGGAGATCTGCGCGACCGATCTGTCGAGCGCCGTCGAGGGGATTTCCGTGCCGGATCTTGATCTCGATAGCCGGAACCACCACCGCGGCGGTCGCATGTGAGCCACATCGCGAGCCTTGTCCGATCGCACGCTGTCGTCGCCTCTGTGCCGGCTTTGGCCGCCTTGTTCTCGCGGTTGGGCGGTACCTGAGCTGTTCGCCGGTTTCTCGACCGGCTCCGCGGGCTCAGGCCGCTCGGTGACCGGTTCTGGCGACTGCCGAGGCATGGGAACGTCCGGGCTGCTCTCCGCAAGATCGACGATCTCTGCGAAGGCGTCGCCGCGTCTCTCCGCCGGCGTACGGTTCTCGGCTTTCCCGTCCTGGGCCGGTTGTGCCAACGGCACGAGAAGCGCGTTCAGGCGAGCGCCTGTCTCAGGATCGAGGTTGCCCCGCATATCCCAGCGACCGGTGCGTTTCTGACGCAGCCAGAACTCGCTTCGCGGAGTTCTCAGGGTCGGGTCGTGGGTGTCGTTGCCGTCAGGGGCGAGACGCGCGAGCAGGTCTGTTCCGGCAATCGTGACGTCGCGTGGTCTTGCGACACTGGCGAGATCGACCAAGTCCTTTTCGGCTTCGAGGCGGGCCCTCGGGGCGATGTGCTCCGGCAGCCTTCTCATGACAGTGACGATCCGGTCGATGCCGCCATCGGCCA
Source organism: Amycolatopsis orientalis DSM 40040 = KCTC 9412 (assembly GCF_000478275.1). Classification (GTDB taxonomy): domain Bacteria; phylum Actinomycetota; class Actinomycetes; order Mycobacteriales; family Pseudonocardiaceae; genus Amycolatopsis; species Amycolatopsis orientalis. The sequence goes on along the minus strand of NZ_ASJB01000083.1, from coordinate 96,947 downwards.
GTGCGCCCGTGGCGGCCGCGGCTCCGGTCAAAGGCGCGACGGGTGGAGTCGAAGTCCCGTCGCGCGTCCGTCTCGAGTTGAGAGCCAGCGCTCGATCGGCCACCTTCTTCGCCTCGGCACGGGGGACCCGGGCCACATGCTCGTAGAAGACGGCGATCGAGTTGTACCCGTAGAGGTCTCGGACACCACGTGACTCGATCTCGGCCAGGATCTGGCCGACTTCGGCGAACAGGCGTCGCCCTTCGCGTAGCCGTGTCTGCAACTCGTCGAGAAGCAGATCGGGGTCACCTTCCGGCAGATTGAGCGGGAAGGTCTTGGGGGTGTTTGTACTGGTCATCCCTCGATTGTCGGGCCAGATTCGAACAAGTGCACGGTATCGATCGGGTGGATGATGATCACGCTCCGGCAGCCCGAACTTGCTGCCATCACTCCGTAGTGGGACCTAGGTTGCGTCGGAGACGTCCGAAGGATGATGCGGTCGAGGTCCGGGGGAACGGGGCCTGGTGCCATTCATCTGCTCCCACTCCTCGCGGAGGACTCCGTAGACAACGGCATCGTGCACGCCGCCAGACCAGCGCCGAGCGCGCCGGAACCGGCCTTCCTCGACGAACCCCAGCCGTCGTCCGACGGCGATCATTCCCGGGTTGCCCGAGAACGTGGCGAAGTCCAGGCGGAGTGCGTCGGTGCGGGAGAACAGGTAGGTCGTCCACAGCCGCAAGGCCTCGGTGCCGAACCCGCCGTTCCAATAGCGCTCGTCATAGATGGCCAGCCCCAGCCGTCGCCAGTCGGTTTGCCTGCTCTCCCAGTACCAGCTGACCTGACCGATCAACCGGCCGTCGCTCAGGTCTGTCACCGCAAGGCTGCTGCGAGGGTCGGGTAGTTCCGACTCGGCCGTGGTGAGCTTGAGTGCCGCCGATTCGGTATCCGCGGCTGTCGGAAGGCCGAAGTACGGGCCGTTCGTCCTATGCCATGGCCGCGCGGGATCGAGTAGGTCGCGGAGCGATCGGATATCCGACGGCCGCCAATCACGCAGCCGGACTTTCTCACCTTCGAGTGCGACGTTGTCCACCGGCCAATCGTGGCCCACCGGGGCTGGCTACGATCGTCAGGTGACTGAACTGCTCGGGCCTGCGGAGATCAGGGCGCTGGCGGCCGAGCTGGACGTACGTCCGACCAAGAAGCTCGGCCAGAATTTCGTGCACGACCCGAACACCGTGCGCCGTATCGTCGACCTTTCGGGAGTCGGCGAAGACGACGTCGTGCTGGAAGTCGGACCGGGGCTCGGCTCGTTGACGCTCGGTCTGCTCGCGACCGGCGCAAAGGTCGTAGCGGTCGAGATCGATCCCGTCCTGGCCGGACGGTTGCCGCACACGGTGGCAGAGCGAGGCGGGGCCGAAAGGCTGACGGTCGTCGGGGCGGACGCGCTGCGGATCAAGGCGGAGGACCTACCCGAACGGCCAACGGCGCTTGTCGCGAATCTGCCGTACAACGTCGCCGTTCCCGTCGTGCTTCACTTGCTCGCCGAGCTGCCGTCGCTGACCAGCGGACTCGTGATGGTTCAGACCGAGGTCGCGGACCGGATGGCCGCCGGGCCGGGAAGCCGGACGTACGGCGTGCCCAGCGTCAAGCTGGCGTGGTACGGGAAGGCGCGCAAAGTCGCCGCAGTGCCCCGATCAGTGTTCTGGCCCGTGCCGAATGTGGATTCCGCATTGGTCGCTTTCGAACGCGGCGACTTGGTGTGGTCCGTGGATCGGCAGCGACTGTTCGCGGTCGTGGACGCCGCCTTCTCGCAGCGGCGAAAGACCTTGCGTGCGGCGCTGGCGTCATGGGCTGGTTCGGCCGAACGCGCGGGGGAATTGCTCGAGAAGGCGGGTGTCGACCCCAAGGCTCGCGGCGAGCAGCTGGATGTTCATCAATTCGCTCGTATCGCCGCAGCGGTCGAGTGACCAGCGGCTGGGCATGACGAGTGCTGTTCGGCGGATGCCTGCTGAGGTCAGCACGAACGCATAAGCCCTCTTCTCGCACTGCGCTGCTCTAGCCTGTCTTAGCAGGCAGGAGCCTTGACGCGTATTCGGGAACGCCACAGCGTTCTCATGATATGGACATCAGATCCTGTAGTATGGACGCGACCAGACGTGTGATCTGCGCCTACGCGCTTGCTTTCATCCAGTGGGATCGGTTTTACTCAGTGAGCCATCCCGAGCGACTGAGAGACCTGGCTCGCCGAAGTCGCAGCAACCACCCTCCACAGGGCAGGTGCTACCGCCAGGACCGATGGAGGCTGTGCCTAATGAACAGGGTCACCCACCCGCTCCTGCTGACCAGGCGACGTGTCGTCGATGAAGGTCGCCGCACGGTAAGTGCGTGTCGACGCTCCACCGTTACTGCCTGAGTCTTCCCCTTACCTCTGAAATCCGTCCGGTCTGGACGGTTAATCGGTGACGGTTGGCGCGCTCGAAAGAAGCGGCGCCCCATTCGCATGGAGCCTTTCGTGATCACTGTCGAAAACTTGTCCAAGTCCTTCCCGCTCAACGGAAATCCCGTCGTCGCCCTGCGCGACGTCAGCGTGGACATCCAAGCTGGCTCGCTGTTCGGAGTCGTCGGTCCGGCGGGCTCCGGCAAGTCGACCCTCGCTCGCTGCATCGGGCTGCAGGAGCGCCCTGACCGGGGTGTCGTCCGGCTCGACGGTCTTAACACCGGGACCCTGGACGGGCGCCGCCTGCGCGAGATCCGCCGCCAGGTCGGTGTCGTGAACACCAAGCCGGAGCTGCTCGCGGAGCGCACCATCGCCGGTAACATCGCGTCGCCGCTCGAGCAGCTCGGCCTTGACGGACCGCAGCGCCGGACTCGGGTCGGCAACCTGCTCGACCTCGTCGGACTGACCCCGCGCGCGGGGCAGCGACCGGGTGAGTTGTCCGAAGGACAGCTGCGCCGGGTGGCGATCGCCAAGGCATTGGCCGCGGGGCCGTCGGTGCTCCTGGCCGACGACCCGACCGCGGGTGTGCGGCCCGAGGAGTCCGGCGCGGTTTTGACCGTGCTCGACCGTGCGCGCGCGGAGCTCGGCGTGACCGTGCTGCTCACCACACCTGACGCCGGAGTGGTTCGCCGTGTTTGCGATGACGTGGCCGTTCTCGAGGCCGGCGCGATCATCGAACGTGGGACCGTGCTCGACCTGGTCTCCGACCCGAACAGCCGGACCGCGCAAGCGCTGCTGCCTTCGATCGAGACCAGCCGGGCGCAGGCTTCGAAGTACGACCGCGCGGTGGACGTCGTGCTTGTCGGCTTCGCGTCGGTCGGCGCGCTGCTGCCTGAGGCCGCCGGGCGTTTCGACGTCGAACTCGCCACCATCGGGGGCGGTCTGACCCGGATCGGCGACACGCCGGTCGGGCGGTTCCGCCTCGGCGTGCGCGGAGAGCACGCGGATGCCGCGCTCGCCTGGATCGCCGAACGGGGCGGTCACGTGACTCACCCGGTCCGCGGGCCGCAGGGCGTCGCTGCCTGAATCCTTCACGAGCGGGTCGTCCTGGACGGATTTCGTCCAGGACGACCCGCTCGTGTCTGACTCGTCCTGTTCTCTTTTCTCCTGGCGGCAGCACAAGTGGAGCGGCCACGTAGGCTTGACTCGTGCTCGCCGTCGTACCGCCCCCAGTCACCGTCAGGGTTCCCGCCAAGGTCAACCTGCACCTGTCGGTCGGTGACGTACGTCCGGATGGCTACCACGAGCTGGTGACCGTGTTCCAGGCGCTTTCCCTGACCGACGAGGTGACCGTGGCGGTCACCGAGGACCCCGGTGTCGAGGTCTATGGCGAGGGTGAGGGTTCTGTACCGACCGGGGCCAACAACCTGGCGTGGAAGGCGGCGCAGGCGCTGGCGGCCCACGTGGGCAGGGCGGACGGCGAATCCAAGGTCCGCGTGGTACTTCGCAAAGGCATCCCGGTCGCCGGTGGGATGGCCGGTGGTAGCGCTGACGCCGCCGCGACTCTGGTCGGGCTCGCGTCACTCTGGAAGCTCGACATCTCCCGCGATGAGCTGGCAGGAATCGCCGCCAAGCTCGGTAGCGATGTCCCCTTCGCTCTCTACGGCGGGACCGCACTGGGTACGGGCCGGGGTGAGCAACTGGTACCGGTCCTGTCTCGGCACACCTTCCACTGGGTGCTGGCGTTCGACCAGCGTGGTCTTTCGACCCCTCGCGTGTTCGGCGAACTGGACAGATTGCGTGAAGAGGGCACCCCGCCGCGGATCGGTTCGCATACGCCGGTGGTCGAAGCGCTGGCGTCCGGTGATCCGAGGCAGCTGGCACTGCTGCTGGGCAACGATCTCCAGGCGGCCGCTGTTTCGTTGCGTCCTGGCCTGCGGCGCACGTTGAGGGCGGGGGTCAACGCGGGGGCGCTCGCGGGCACCGTGTCCGGGTCCGGGCCGACCTGCGCGTTCCTCTGCGCGGACGCCCAGTCGGCGGTCGAGGTCGCCGCGGAGTTGTCCGGAGCGGGAGTGTGCCGGACGGTGCGGGTCGCACATGGGCCGGTACCCGGCGCCCGGCTGGTCGGTGGGGATGACGCGCCGCGCCCGGCGCCGCCTCGAGTGCATGCGTGAGGACGTCCGAACCGGACGTCGACTAATTCCTTGTGGTGCAAGCTTTTTGGAAAGGATCGGCTGAGGAATGGCCAACTTGGTCAACCTGGAGTCGGTGAGCAAGTCCTACGGGGTGCGCCCGCTGCTCGACGGTGTTTCGCTCGGTGTCGCGGAGGGGCAGCGCGTCGGCGTCGTCGGTCTCAACGGGGGTGGGAAGACGACATTGCTGGAAGTTCTCGCCGGTATCAGCGAACCGGACACGGGACGGGTGAGTCACGTCCGCGGCTTGCGGATGGCCGTCGTCACCCAGCGAACCGAACTTCCCGGCGGCAGCACCATCGGCGACGTCGTGCTGGAGCGATACGGCGCGGAGCACGAATGGGCGGCTGACGTCCGAGTCAGGTCCATTATGGATGGTCTGGGGATCACCGCTCTCGGTGTCGACACACCGACGAAGAACCTGTCCGGTGGTGAACGGCGTCGAGTCGCGCTGGCCGCGGCTCTGACTGGCGAGCTGGACCTCGTGGTTCTCGACGAGCCGACGAACCATCTGGACGTCGAAGGTGTGCGGTGGCTGGCGGACCACCTGCTCAACCGCAAGATCGCGGTCGTGGTCGTCACCCACGACCGGTGGTTTCTCGACACCGTCGCGAGTGTGACCTGGGAGGTCGCCAACGGTCGCGTCGAACAGTACGAAGGCGGCTACGCGGACTGGATCTTCGCGCGGGCGGAACGGGCAAGGTTGGCGGCGACGGCCGAGGAGAAGCGGCAGAATCTGGCCCGCAAGGAACTCGCGTGGCTGCGTCGCGGTCCGCAGGCCAGGACTTCGAAGCCGCGCTACCGCGTCGAAGCCGCTGAGGCCCTGATCTCCGACGTCCCGGAGCCGCGCGACTCGGTCGAACTGCAGGCCTTCGCGCGGCGACGGCTGGGGAAGACCGTGCTGGAGGTCGAGGACGCCACCCTGACCGCCGGTGACCGCACCTTGCTCGACCACGTCACGTGGCGGATCGGACCCGGCGACCGGATCGGGCTGGTCGGCGTCAACGGGTCGGGTAAGACGACGTTGCTCAAGTTGCTCGGCGGTGACACGGAGCCCGAGACAGGGCGCCGCATCGAGGGGAAGACAGTCAGTCTCGCGCACCTACGGCAGGAGCTCGATGATCTGCCGGGCGACCTTCGCGTCCTCCAGGCGATCGAGGAGGTCTCCGGAAGGGTCGTGTTCGGCAAGCAGGAGCTTTCCGCGTCGCAGCTGGCCGAAAAGCTGGGGTTCCCGGCGTCGAGGCAGTGGACACCGGTCGAAGACCTGTCCGGTGGTGAACGGCGCCGCCTGCAGTTGTGCCGGCTGTTGATGGCCGAACCCAACGTGCTGCTGCTCGACGAACCGACGAACGACCTCGATATCGACACTTTGCAGCAGCTGGAAGACCTGCTCGATTCGTGGCCTGGCAGCCTCGTCGTCGTTTCGCACGACCGGTACCTCGTGGAACGAGTCTGCGACACCATCGTCGCCCTGTTCGGAGATGGGCACGTGACCCATTTGCCGGGCGGCATCGAGGAGTACCTCGATCGGCGGACCAAGAGCCTGGCGAAGGCCGGTGCCGACCGGAAATCGGGCAACGGGCAGGCTTCCGAGCCCAAGAAGAGCGCCGCGGAACAGCGGGCGGCACAGAAGGAACTCTCCCGCCTCGAGCGCAAGCTCGACCAGTTGCACGCCAAGGAAGGCAAGCTGCACGCGGCGTTGCTCGCGGCCGCGACCGATCCGGCGAAGCTCATCGAGCTCAACACTGAACTGAAAGCCGTCGAAACGGAGAAGGAGGAGGTCGAGGCCCAATGGCTGGAGACCTCCGAAGCGATCGAGTGAGTTCACTCGACGGCGAGCGGTCGTTCTCGGGCGGACAGTACTGTGACGCGCATGAGTCGGTTCGTGGACACGCTCGTCGCCACCGCGGCGGGGCGAGGTCAGCAGCGAGGAATGGTCACAGGTGAGCCCAAGGAGCCGGTTCGGCGTACCTGGGCCGAGATTCACGAGCAGGCCATGCGGGTCGCCGGGGGCCTGGTCGCCGGCGGGCTGGAGCCGGGCAAGGCGGTGGCGGTCCTGGCGGGAGCGCCATCGCTGATCGCGCCGACGGTGCAGGCCGTATGGCTCGCCGGCGGCAGCGTGACGATGCTGCACCAGCCGACCCAGCGCACCGACCTGGCCGAGTGGGCCGAGGACACCGTTCGCGTGCTGCGGATGATCGGATCCGGTCTCGTCCTGCTCGGTGAGCCGTTCGATCAGCTGGCGCCGGTGCTCACCGAGCATGGGATCGCCTTCCAGGTGATCACCGAACTGCTTGAGGCCGAACCCCTGACCGAGGCCGTTCCGACGGCCGAGTCCGACACCGCGCTCCTGCAGCTGACCAGTGGATCGACGGCCGATCCGAAGGCCGTTCAGATCACCTACGGAAACCTGTACTCGAACGTCAAGGCGATGGTCGATCGCGCCGAGTTCGATTTCGACGTCGACGTGATGGTTTCGTGGCTGCCCACCTTCCACGACATGGGAATGGTCGGCTTCCTGACCGTTCCCATGACGTTCGGCGTCGAACTCGTCAAGATCACGCCGCTCGAGTTCTTGTCGGGGCCGTTGATCTGGCCGCAGCTGATCAGCAAGTACAACGGGACGACCACGGCCGCGCCGAACTTCGCGTACGCGATCGTGGGCAGGCGCATGGCGCGCGTCGAGGACGACAACGCCTACGACCTCTCGAAGCTTCGGATCGCGCTGAACGGCGCCGAGCCGATCGACGAAACGGCCGTAGAGGCGTTCGTCGAGGCGGGGGCGCGGTTCAAGATGCCCGCCGAATGTGTTTTCCCGGCCTACGGCATGGCGGAGGCGACTCTCGCGGTTTCGTTCGCGCCGTTGTTCACCGGGCTGACGCTGGACGTCGTCGAAGCCGACGCGCTCGAAACGGACAACCGGGCGGTGCCGGTGCCGGAGGACGACCCGCGGCGCGGGACCGATGAGGTCCGCTCTTTCGCCGTGCTCGGACCACCGCTCGACGGGCTCGAGGCCGAAATCGTCGACGACAAGGGCACCGTTCTCGGCGAGCGTCAGGTCGGGGAGATCCGCTTGCGCGGCGAGGCCGTGACGCCGGGCTACCTGACGATGGAAGGTCCGCTCGCGACACAGGACGAGAACGGCTGGCTGCTCACCGGCGACCTCGGCTACCTGGTCGACGGCATGATCGTGATCTGCGGTCGCCGCAAGGACGTCATCATCATGGGCGGCCGCAACCTGTACCCGACCGATATCGAACGGGCGGCCACGTCGGTCCAAGGGGTTCGGGCGGGGAACGCCGTGGCCGTGCGGATCGACGCGGGCAGCCGTCGGGAGCGGTTCGCCGTCGTCGTCGAATCGAAGCTCGCCGGGGATCCCGACACCGAGAAGGCACTGGCGAAGGAGGTCGCGGCCAAGGTGCGCGACGCCGTCGACATGCGGCCGTTCGCGGTCGTCGTCCTTTCTGCCGGAAGCCTGCCCAAGACGCCTTCGGGCAAGGTGAAGCGGGCCGCGACCGCCATCCAGTTCGCGGACAAGATCGCCAAGAACGCGGCCACCAGCTGACACGAGAAGGCCGGGTCCGCGAACGTCGCGGACCCGGCCCTCTCGCGGCACCTCCCGTGCGTCAGCGGCGCCGCCAGAGCGGCTTGCGGGTGTGGGTGTGTTCCAAGGGCGGCGCGATGTGATAGCCGGCGGACTGGGAGAGCCCGGCAAGCGTGCCTTCGACGTCCCGCAGAAACGCGTCGACGGCCGCCGGGTCGTAGCCTCGTTTCGAAAGCGGCGCTTTGGCGAACGCCACGTTGTGGACGTCCGAAACCGACAGGTCGTCTTCGCCGTCGAGGGTCGCCGCGACGCGTTCGAGGAAGGCGTCGACCGCGGGTTCGTGGTAACCACGGGCGCCGATGGGTGCCCGGTCGAACTGCCGGGTTCTCGCCTCGAACGCGGTGACGGGCACTAGCGCTCCTGGAGGAACTCGACGGGGCCGCGGTCCGGAACTGCGCGTTCGGCGGTCATCTGGTCCTCTTCACGGGCGCCAGGCACTCCGAGCACCTGCTGTCCGGTCCTGTGCGCGAGCTGCTCTTCGACCTTGTCGAGGAACGCGTCGACGTCGCGCTCGTCGTAGCCGCGCTTCCCGATCAAGGGACGCGAGAACATGACGTGATGGACCTCGGCCGCCGTCAGGTCGTCCCGGTCCGAGATGGTGTCCGCGATCCGCTGCAGGAACGCGTCGACCTCGTGTTTGGCGTACCCGCGCCGCCCGATCGGGGCGTTCGGGAAACTGGCGCCGGTGATGTCTTCGGCCGTAAACGACATGAAACTCTCTCCGGTTCGGTGGGGAATGCGATCTCCGCATTCCGTCCTAACGGGTTTGAGAGTTCCCCGGAAGAGCTCACGCTATTCCACGACTCGATCAGGGGCGTGGTGAAACGCCTTCGAGTGATGAGAGGTAACGCACCGCCACGTGAGCTGATTCACCCAGCGTGGAAGGTGTTCTGCGCCGCCGCGAGCCCCGTGCTGATAAGCGCTTCAACGGCGTCGGCGCAACGATCGATCTCGAAAGCGAGCTCCTTACGCTCGACCGTCGAGAAGTCCTTCAGCACGAAATCCGCCGGATCCTGTCGTCCCGGAGGACGTCCGACACCGAAACGGACGCGGTAGTAGTCCTTCGTGCCGAGAGATTTGGTGATCGAGCGGAGACCGTTGTGTCCGTTGTCGCCGCCGCCCAGCTTCATCTTGAGTGCACCGAAATCGACGTCGAGCTCGTCGTGGACGACCACGACACCGGCCGGCGGGATCTTGTAGAACCGGGCCACGCCCACGACAGGGCCGCCTGAGAGGTTCATGTACGAGCGCGGCTTGGCCAGAACCACACGCTGCCCGGCGAGCCTGCCTTCGAGGACCTCGGCACCGCTCTTGTGGGCTTTGAACTTGCCGCCGACGCGGCCGGCGAGTTCGTCGAGCACCATGAAGCCGACGTTGTGCCGGTTGCCTGCGTACTGGGGCCCGGGATTGCCGAGGCCGGCGAGCAGAATCTGCTCGCCGGCCCCGGGAAGTACTGCTTCGGTCACACGAGTGACTTTATTCGGCGGCCTCGGCGGGGGTCTCCTCCGCCTCGCCCTCGTCGCCCTCGAGGGCGGATTCGGACGGCGCCTCGTTCACGGCGACGACCAGGGCGTCCGGGTCGGTGACCAGGGAAGCGCCCTTCGGCAGGACGACGTCCGAGGCGTTGATCTGGGTGCCGGCGACGACGCCCTCGACCGAGACCTCGACCTGCTCGGGGATGTGCAGCGCCTCGACCTCGATCTGGATGGCGTCGAGGTCGGTGGTGACCAGGGTGCCCGGGCCGGGGGTGCCGGTGACGACGACGGGGATGTCGACGGTGACCTTCTCGCCGCGGATGACGACCAGCAGGTCGACGTGCTCGATGTAGTTCTTCAGCGGGTGGACGACGATGGTCTTCGTCAGCGCCAGCTCGCTCTTGCCCTCGAGGTCGAGGGTGATGACGGCGTTGCTGCCGTTCTCACGCACGACGCGGGCGAACTCGATGGCGGGCAGGGCGTAGTGGCGCGGGTCCGAGCCGTGCCCGTACAGCACCGCGGGGATCTTGCCGGCGCGACGCGTGCGGCGCGCGGCACCCTTGCCGAATTCGGTGCGGGGCTCGACGGACAGACGTACCTCGGACACGGTGTAGCACTCCTTCAATTCACCAACATGTTCAGCTAAAGCATGCTGAGGTGGGGATGGTTCGGGGCGGTTCTGGTGTTCGGCGGCGAATTCCACAGGCGTGCTCGACCGCGTGTGGCCACTCAAGCCGCCGCGTCGATCACGTCGGGCACCAGGTGCTCACGGAACCCGCCTCGCCGAGACCGGGAAAGTGTAGACCAACCGGTCGTGCGGGGGTCCCGCCGGGTGGCTCGTTCAGGTGACAAGTCGGTGACAGCTGCTTCGGGAACCCGCGGATGCGGTGGTGCGCGACCCCTTTTCTAAGGTGTGATCTCTTCGCACGCGAGACACAGGGGGCGAAATGCCGGCACGACGGTTGAGGATCGGCGCGGTCGCCGTCTTGTGCTGCCTCGTTGCCGGTTGCGACGTCGCGATCGACGGGGCGGCGGGGATCTCGCCGGCCGAGCAGCAGCGGGTGGACCGGCGCGCGGAGCAGCGCGGCGCCGTCGAGAGCGCGTTGAAGGCCCTCGAGCAGGCGCCTGCCGTTGTCTACAAGTCGACAATCAAGGACGCCGTCGGCAAACCCGCCGAATTGCAGTTCCGGATCACCCGCAACGGCAGCGCGCACGGTGCGCTGCCGGTCGATGGCCAGGCCATCAACGTGGTCGCGGCCGACAAGCAGTTGTACCTCTCGGCGACGCCGGAGTACTGGAAGGCGCACGGGCTGGGCAACAGCGACCAGTACGGCACCAACTGGGTCCGCACCGACAGCACCGACCTGCCGGTGAACGCCGTCGAGGTGCTCAACCCGCGTAAGGCCGCGTCGACACTTCGGACCGCGGTGTCCGCCATGAACCGGTTGACCGATCCGGTTCGGTCGAAGCTGCCCGACGGGACCGAGGTCTACGACGTCGGCAGCGGGCTCGGCGCGCTGCGGGTGACCACCGCGGCGCCGCACCGCGTGATCAGTTTCGCGCCTGCCCTCATCGACCCGGCGGGCGGCAAGACGCTCGGTGCCGAGATGCGGGTCGAGCCGCTCACGGGGGACGCGCTCAAAAAGCTCCAGGCCGATCTCGACGGCGCGATCGGCGGGGTCGGACAGCCATTCGACGCGCTCACCCAGGTCAGCGTCAGTGTGGTCAACGACAAACTCGACTGCACGGACTACGTCGGCACCTGCCGGGCGACCATCGACGTCGCCAACACCGTGATCGGCGACGCGAGGGGGACGCCCGTGCATCTGATGCTGACCGTCGAGTTCAGCGCCCAGTCCCTTGGGGCCCAGACCTGCACGGCGGACGCCAACGCGGCGCCGGACACCACGACGAGCATGACCTGCGAGGTCAAGTTCAGGCTGCCGAATCGGAACGCCAGCTACCAGGTCCAGGCGAAGCCGTCGGCCCGCGGTGAGGTCCGGGCTCCGGTCGACGTGAACGGAGTACGCGAAAAGCTCAAGTCCGAGTTCGCCGCGCTGGGCGGCTGACCTGCACACTCACCTCGGGGTGCGTTGCATACGTTGAAGTAGCCGATCTTGCGTTCTTAGCATCGGTGTCGACACCGATCTAAGGAGAAACGTGATGGCGAAGCTGGTCGTGTTCGGAGGAACCGGGTACGCGGGCGGGAAGATCACCGCCGAAGCGCGTGGCCGTGGGCATGAGGTGCTGGCGGTGTCGAGGAACGCCGCGGGCGAGGGGACCCGCCAGGGGTCGCTGTACGACGAGGCGTTCCTGGCTGAAGTCGCCAAGGGCGCCGACGTCCTGGTGATCGCGGTTCACGGGCAAACCGGTCTGCTGGACGCGGTGCCCTCGATCGCCCGGGTCGCGAAGGACAACGGCGCCCGGATCGGTGTGGTCGGCGGCGCCGGGAGCCTGCACGTGGCCGAGGGCGGCCCGCGGCTGATCGACACTCCCGAGTTCCCGGACGAGTACAAGGGCGAAGCGGGATCCCACGCCAAGGTGCTGGAAGCGTTCCGCGCGCTTCCCGAGGACATCGACTGGTTCTACCTCAGCCCGGCCGCCGAGTTCGGTGCGTGGGCCGAGGGCGAGCGGACCGGTGAATTCCGGCTCGGGAGCGACGTGCTCCTGACCGACGAAAACGGCGATTCGAAGATCAGCGGCGCCGACTACGCGATCGCCTTCGTCGACGAGATCGACAAGCCGGAGCGCCGCCGTCAGCGTTTCTGCGTCGCTTACTGACCGGACAGTTCCTTCACGATCGGCGCGAACACGTCCAGCATCGGTTCGAACACCGTGATGTAGGAGAAGCCGTACCTTTCGCGACGCTCCTGGAGCTGCCGGACGATCTCGCCGACGGTCCCGAACAGCAATTGCGGCGTTTCGAGCAGCCTGTCCACGTCGAGGCCGTCGTCGTCCTGGTCACGCCAGGACTCGGCGGCCGCGCGCCTGTCATCCGTGACGACGACTCGCTGGACGAGCATGTTCAGTTCGGGATCCCGGCCGTTCGCGTGTGAGCGGAAGAAGGCGACGCGTTCGTCCATGCGCTCGGCGTCGTCGAGACGGAACGTGCCCGGCGGTTTTCCCGGTGCTTGGCGAAGGCCCGCGAAGCCGGCGATGTCGGCCTCGCGGGCGGCGAGGGACAGGACGCCGTCGCTGTTGCCCGCGAGGAGCAGCGGCGGAGGCGTGACCCCTTCGCTCGCGAAGTGTTCGCGCAGGTGGCCGAGGCTCTCGGCGAGGTACTCGATGCGTTCTTTGGCGGGAATCCACGGCAGACCGGCTTCGTCGAATTCCGATTTCATATGCCCGGAGCCGAGCCCGAGATCCAGCCGGTCGCCGGTCATCTTCACCGTCGTCGCGACTTCGCGGGCGAAGAGCGCGAAGTTGTAGAAGGGCACGTTGGAGACGAGGGTGCCTACGCGCGGGCGCTGGGTCACCGCGGCCGCCATCGTCAACGCCGGGAAAGGTGCGTTCCGTCCTGGGCCGAGGTGGTCCGGCACGGAGATGACGTCGTAGCCGAGGGCCTCGATGCGGTGGCATTTCTTGACCCAGTCCGCGTGGTTTTCGGCGCCCCACAGGTTCACGCCGAACTTGAATTTCCCCATGAGCGGCAACCTAGCCATGCCGGGCGGTCCGGCGCTCCCGGTTTCGCGGGGGGCCGAAAACGAAGCAAGGGACCTTTGCTGTCACTCTCCGGGAGAGAGCGATAGCAAAGGTCCCTTGCTGCGTTCGGATCAGGCGTTGCCGTCGAAGAGGGACGTGACCGACCCGTCCTCGAAGACCTGCTGGATCGCCTGCGCCAGCAGCGGCGCGATGGACAGCACGGTCAGGCCCGGGAACCGCTTCTCCTCCGGGATCGGCAGCGTGTTGGTGACGATCACCTCGCGCGCCTTGCAGTTCGACAGCCGCTCGGTGGCGGGGTCGGACAGGATGCCGTGGGTCGAGGCGATGACGACGTCGGCGGCGCCCTCGTCTAGCAGGGCCTCGGTGGCCTTCACGATCGTGCCGCCGGTGTCGATCATGTCGTCGATCAGCACGCACAGCTGACCGCGGACCTTGCCGACGACGCGGTTCGCGACGGCCTGGTTCGGCTTGTCCGGGTCGCGGGTCTTGTGGATGAACGCGATCGGCCGGTCACCCAGCTGCGCCGCCCACTTCTCCGCGAGCCGCACGCGGCCCGAGTCCGGCGACACGACGGTGATGTTCTCGCCGTGGTAGGTCTTGTTGATGTGCGCGGCCAGCACGTTCTGCGCGAGCAGGTGGTCGACAGGGCCGTCGAAGAAGCCCTGGATCTGCGCGGTGTGCAGATCGACCGTCATGATCCGGTCGGCGCCCGCGGTCTTGAACAGGTCCGCGATCAGGCGCGCGGAGATCGGCTCGCGGCCCTTGTGCTTCTTGTCCTGCCGCGCGTACGGGTAGAACGGCATGATCACGGTGATCCGCTTGGCGCTCGCCCGCTTGAGGGCGTCCACCATGATCAGCTGCTCCATCACCCACTCGTTGATGGGCGCCGGGTGGCTCTGGATCACGAACGCGTCGGTCCCGCGCACCGATTCGTTGAACCGGACGAAGATCTCCCCGTTGGCGAAGTTGTGCGCGGTCTGCGGGACGACCGCCACGTTGAGGTGCTTGGCCACCTCCTCCGCGAGTTCCGGGTGCGCGCGCCCGGAAAAGAGCATCAGGTTCTTCTTCGGTGTGCCGGACTTCGAACTCATGCTGGCGACTCCCCGTCGTTTCCCTTATTTGAATCGGACACGGCGGTGGTGTCCTGCTTCGCGGCGGAAGCTGCTTCCGCCGCGGGTGTACCCGGCCTGCGCCGGGACACCCAGTCTTCGATGTTGCGCTGCGGCCCGGTCGACACGGCGAGCGCGCCCGGGGGCACGTCCTGCCTGATCACGGTGCCTGCCCCACTGTAAGCGCCATCGCCGATGGTCACCGGGGCGACGAACGTGTTGTCCGCGCCGAGCCGCACATGGGAGCCGATCGTGGTGTGGTGCTTGTTCACGCCGTCGTAGTTGACGAAGACGCTGGAACAACCGATGTTGCTGTTCTCGCCGATGGTCGCGTCGCCGACGTAGGTCAGGTGCGGAACCTTCGTCCCGGCGCCGATGTCCGCGTTCTTCGTCTCGACGAAGGCGCCGAGTTTGCCCTTGGTCCCCAGCTTCGAGCCGGGCCGCAGGTAGGTGAACGGGCCGACCTTCACGCCGTCGCCCAGTTCCGAATCCGAACCGTGGGTCCGCACCACGGACGCGCCCGCGCCGACGGAAACGTTCTCCAGCGTGCTGTCCGGGCCGATCTGGGCACCTTCGCCGACCGACGTCGAACCCTTCAACTGGACACCGGGTTCGATGACGACGTCGCGCGAGAGGGTCACGCCCGCGTCGATCCAGGTGCTCGACGGGTCGACGACGGTGACGCCCGCCCGCTGCCAGCCGCGGACGATCCGGCGGTTCAGTTCCGCACCGAGCACGGAGAGCTGCACGCGGTCGTTGACGCCTTCGGTCACCCACGGGTCGTCGATGACCAGCGCGCCGACACCCTTGCCGTCGCTGCGGGCGATGCCGAGGACATCGGTGAGGTAGAGCTCGCCCTGCGCGTTGTCGGTCGACAGCTTCGAGAGCCCGTCGACCAGCACCGAAGCGTCGAAGGCGTAGACGCCGGAGTTGATTTCGGCGATTTCGTGCTGTTCGGGGGTGGCGTCCTTCTGCTCGACGATCGAGGTGACGACGCCGTTCTCGTCCCGGATGATCCGGCCGTACCCCGTCGGGTCCGCGACGACCGCGGTCAGCACGGTGACGGCGTTACCGGTGGAGTTGTGCTCGGCGACCAGGGAACCGAGCGTTTCGGTGTCGAGCAGCGGGACGTCGCCGTAGCTGACGACGACGGTGCCGGTCAGTCCGTCCGGCAGCGCCGAGAGGGCGCACGAGACGGCGTGGCCGGTGCCCTTCTGCTCCTCTTGGACGGCGGTGACGACCTCGCGGCCAAGCGCCTCGCCGACCTCCGCGAGCCGCGCGCCGACCGAGTCGCGGCCGTGGCCGATGACCACGACCAGGTGTTCCGGGTTCAGCCCCGCGGCGGCCCGCACCGCGTGCTCGACCAGAGGACGGCCGGCGATCGGGTGCAGCACCTTCGGGGTGGACGAACGCATGCGGGTGCCCTCACCCGCGGCGAGGATCAACGTGCTCAGCGGGCCGGTCACGGCGCTCCCAACATTTCACCAACGGTGGTTGTCGGGCATTGATCCTACGTGGGGTGCTCGGCGTCCCACGCGGGGTCGGTCGGAGCATCCTCGCCGGGCCATCCGGTCACCGGATCGATGGCCATCGAGTTCACCGACGAAACCTGGTTCCCGCCGCCGCGTTTCGCCTGGTACATGGCCGCATCGGCGCGTGCCAGGACCTGCTCGGCCCGTTCTTGCGGGCGGAGCGAAACGAGGCCGACGGAGAGGGTGACGCCGTGCGAAAGATGGTGCGGCAGAGATGCGACGGCATTCACAGAACGACCCAGCGCCTGCTTCGCCGCCGAGGCCGGAGCCCCAGGTAGAAGCACGATGAACTCGTCACCGCCGTACCGGGCGACGACATCGTCGCCGCGCAGGGCGTCGCGCAGTGTGCTCGCGATGACACGGAGCACGTTGTCGCCCTCGGCGTGCGACTGCTTGTCGTTGACATCCTTGAAACCGTCGAGGTCGACCAGGGCGACCGCGAGCGGCTGGGCGTCCGCGGACGACGCCAGCGAACGCAGCTTTTCGTCGAGCGCGCGCCGGTTCGGCAGGCCGGTGAGCGGATCCTGCAGGGCCTGCTGGGTGATCGCGCCGTGCTCGGCGGACAGGCGTTCGTGTTCCCGGCGCGCGTTGAGCGTGGCGATCTGCGATTCCCGCAGCGACCACATCTCCGCTTCCAGGATGGTCGCGTAGTCGATCAGCGACTGGCTAGCGCCGGACGCGTAGTCGGGCGTGGTGTCGAGCCTGGCCAGCTCGCGGGCGAGGTTCAGGCGCATCGACGGCAGCGAGCCCTCTTCGTTGTCCTCGCGAACCTCTTTGAGCACCTGCAGCGCGTCTTCGCGGCGACCGGAGTTGTCCAGGCAGCGGGCCAGCGCGATGGCGATGATCTCGCGTTCGTGCGGGAAGACCAGTTCCGGATGCAGTAGCCCGTGCAGCCGTTCGATATGCGACGAATCGGGTGACGCCAGTGCGGCGGCCGCGGCGAGCACGCCGACCTGGTCGATCGCGGGCACCCCGGCCTTGCGCGGGAACAGCGACTCGGTGAACGGGCCTTCGGCGGCCTGCGCCATCGACGCCGCGGTGCGGAACTTGTCCGCTCCCTCGTCGTACCGCTCGATGCGTTCGAGCCGCAGGCCCCAGCCCAGCAGCATCTTGACCCGGTTGATCAGCTGGAGGGCGATCTCGTGCGGGCTCGCGCTGTCGCGGATCGCCTGCGCGGCGCGGGCGATGGCCTCTTCGGCCGCCTCGTAGACGC
Source organism: Amycolatopsis orientalis DSM 40040 = KCTC 9412 (assembly GCF_000478275.1). Taxonomy (GTDB): domain Bacteria; phylum Actinomycetota; class Actinomycetes; order Mycobacteriales; family Pseudonocardiaceae; genus Amycolatopsis; species Amycolatopsis orientalis. The sequence continues at coordinate 79,743 of NZ_ASJB01000083.1, read as the reverse complement.
CCAGCTGGTTCAGCACCAGCCAGCAGTCGACCAGGGTCGTGGACAGCATCCGGTCCCAGTTGCGCCTGCCGACCTGGCGGTCCGGGACCGCGGAGTCGTCGAGGATGGCCAGCGCCCTGGCGATCTCGGTGAGGGCGGCGTCCTCCTGCTTGGCGATCACCAGACGACGACCGCGCATGGCGTGGGCATCGGCCCGCATCAGCGCGAGACCGTGCCGCCGGGTGTGCGCGAGCATCTCGTCGAGCCTGGGTTCGGCTTCGGCGGCGAGACCGCGGGTGACCAGCCTGGCCATCGCGGAGTACCGCAGCAACTGGGCTACCAGCAGGGGTTCGCCGCGGCGCTGCGTCTCGTCGAGGAGTTCGTCGAGGCTGGTGACGATGTCCAGTTGTTCGGTGAAGCCGACGCGCTGGATAGCCGCACCGAGTTCGCGCGCGCGACCGTAGAGCCAGGCGTCGGACATCTCCGCAAGCGCCGGCCGCCTGCTGGTCGTCGGGTCGATCGCGTCCTCGGTCAGCCGCACACACCCCCACCGTTGAAAACGCCGCTGGTCATCTGTTCGTCTGCTCCGCCGCCAGGATTCGAACCTGAACTGTCAGAACCAAAATCTGAAGTGCTGCCGATTACACTACGGCGGATCGATCCTGGTCAGGATAGCCATGCCGGAGACGCCCGCGCGCGCCCGGGGGTTACCTCACGGCCGCGGCCTCTCCCCAGGGGGCGAAACCTCCTGTACCGTAACTTACGGCATCGTAGGTAAGGACACCCTTAGGGTCACCTCAGGGCTGCACGGAGAAAAGAAGTGACTGCATGACGGCTACCCTCGACCGTTCCCAGACGCCCGCGAAGGGCCCCAAGCCGGTACTGGAAGGACATCGATCGAGCGGCGTGCAGCTCTCGGTCTACCTCGGGGTCATCTTCCCGCTCGCCGCGTTGCTCGCGGCCGTCCCGTTCGCCTGGGGCTGGGGACTGACGTGGGTCGACGTCGGCCTTTTCGTGGTCTTCTACGCGATCAGCGGACTCGGTATCACCGTCTCGTACCACCGCTACTTCACGCACGGCTCGTTCAAGGCCAAGCCGTGGCTGCGCGTCGCGATGGCGATCGCCGGCAGCATGGCCGTCCAGGGCCCCGTGATCACCTGGGTCGCCGACCACCGGCGCCACCACGCCTTCTCCGACCGCGACGGCGACCCGCATTCGCCGTGGCTGTTCGGGACGTCACCGGTCGCCATCGCCAAGGGTTTCTGGCACGCGCACATGGGCTGGCTGTTCGACCGCGACCAGACCAACGCGGAGCGTTTCGCGCCCGACCTGGTGAAGGATCCGGCCATCAAGAAGGTCGACGACCTGTTCTGGCTGTGGAGCCTGCTCACCCTGGTGCTGCCCGCGATCCTGGGCGGACTGATCACCTGGTCGTTCTGGGGCGCGGTGACCGCGTTCTTCTGGGCCGGGCTGGTGCGGGTCTGCGTGCTGCACCACGTGACCTGGTCGGTCAACTCGGTCTGCCACATGATCGGTGAGCGCCCGTTCGCCGCCCGTGACAAGTCGGCCAACTTCTGGCCGCTGGCGATCTTCTCCTTCGGCGAGTCGTGGCACAACCTGCACCACGCCGACCCGACCTCGGCCCGGCACGGCGTGCAGCGCGGCCAGATCGACATTTCCGCGCGGCTCATTTGGATCTTCGAGAAGTTCGGCTGGGCCTATGACGTGCGCTGGCCGACCCCGCAGCGCCTCGCGCGTATCGCCGCCGAAAGCAAATAGCGAGGTCGCGTTAGTCTTCTCGAATGGCGGGGAGACGGCGAAGCAAACGTGAAGCGGTCACCGGGGCGCGTCCTGTCGCCCCGGTGGCCCGGGTACGGATGACGGGGACAGAGCGCAGGCAGCAACTGCTCAACGTCGCCAGGGCCCTTTTCGCGGAGAAGGGTTTCGAGGGCACTTCCATCGAGGAGATCGCGCATCGCGCGAACGTCTCCAAACCGGTGGTGTACGAGCACTTCGGCGGCAAGGAAGGCATCTACGCGGTCGTCGTCGACCGCGAGACGCAACTGCTGCTCGACCGGATGGTCTCCACCCTCCACGGTGGACATCCGAGGGTGATGCTGGAGCAGGCGGCGATCGCGCTGCTCTCCTACGTCGAGGATTCGCACGACGGTTTCCGCATCCTCGTGCGGGATTCACCGGTGGCGAGTTCGACGGGCACGTTCTCCACGGTGCTGAACGACATCGCGAGCCAGGTCGAGCACATCCTCGCGCAGCAGTTCGCCGCGCGGGGCTACGACGAGAAGCTGGCCGCGCTGTACGCGCAGGCGCTCGTCGGGATGGTCGCGCTGACCGGGCAATGGTGGCTCGACGCCCGGAAACCGAAGCGGGACGAGGTCGCCGCGCATCTGGTCAACCTCGCCTGGAACGGTCTGTCCAATTTGGAGCACAAGCCCAAGCTGCGGCTGTACTGAGACGTCGGTGGCGCGGCTGTAACGTTTCCCGGGCGATGAGCGCTACGTCCCCCATAGAGATCATCTAACTGGGGGAACCACCGTGGAGAACTACCTCGCGCCCGCCGTCGAACCGATGGCGCCGAAGAAGAGAACCTGGCTCAAACCGGTCATCCGCTTGGGCATCTTCGGCGTCATCGCCCTGATCGCGTTCTTCGTCGCGAATCCGTTCACGGCGTCGAGCACCGAGGTCGGCGCTTGCCTCAAGGGCAGTGTCGACAACGCGGAAAGCGTCAAGAACACCGAATGCGGTACGCCGGACGCCAACTTCAAGGTCGTCGGCAAACAGGAGAACAAGTCGGAAATCGGACTCCGGATCTCGGGCGGATCCGAATGCGACGACTATCCGACGACGGACGCTTACTTCTTCCAGGGAAAGAAGGGCGCCACTGATGGCACCCTGCTCTGCCTGGAAGACCTGAAGAACCCGGGAGAGCGGGCGCCGGTCGTCGGTGACTGCCTTCCCGGGGACGCCGAGGAGGCGAAGAAGCTCGCGAAGGTCGACTGCGCCGGAGCCGGATACAAGGTGCTCGCGGTCGAGAAGAAGCCCGCTGTCGCGTTGAACGACGAGACCTGCGCGCAGGTGCCGTCCGCCGACGCGAAGCTCTCCTGGCGCAGGGCCGGTAGCGCGCTGGCGCAGGAGCGGGTGCTGTGCCTGGACGACCTCAAGAAGTAACGGTCGTCAGCGCAGGAGGCCGGTCTCCCGCAGGTGGTCGAAGATGATCTTGTCCACCGCGGAGACCCGGCCCCGGTCCTCATAGCCGAGCCACGCGACTTCGTCGATCTCGCTGCTGGCCGTGAGCGTTCCGGCGAATTCGGCGGTGTAGCAGGTCATCCGGACCACGACGCCCGTCGTATGCCCGTCGGCCTGCGCCTCGAAAACCCCGGCGGGCGCGATGCTCGACGGGGTGATCTCGACGGTCAGTTCCTCGCGGATCTCCCGGATCAGGGTTTCGGCGTCGCTTTCACCGGCTTCGCGTTTGCCGCCAGGCAGGTAGAACACGGACTTGCCGCGGGAGCGGGTGCTCAGGATCCGACCGTCCCGCAGGTGGAGCCACGCGATCTTGTCGATCATGGTTCAGCCCAGCGCCGCGGCGGTCTCGGCGGTCGTGAGCACTTCGCCCAGCCTCGGGAACACCTTCGTGATCGCGGATTCGTGGGAGATCACGGCGATCCCGGCCATCGCGTCCGAGACGGCGATGGTCTCGTAGCCGTGGTCGATCGCCGCGCGCAGTGTCGATTCGACGCCGTACTCCGTGGCGATCCCGCCGAGCACGAGTGTCTTCACGCCGAGCCGACGCAGGAGTTCGTCGAGTCCGGTGCGGTAGAACGCGCCGATCGTGTGCTTCGTGATCAGATGCTCGCCTTCGCGAGGCGTCAGCTCGGTGACCAGTTCGCTGCCGGGCGGCTGTTCGTCGACGCCCGGCCGGTGCGCCCGGACGTGGACGACCGGTGAACCGGCCGCGCTGAAGGCGTCTCGCAGCAGGACGGCGTTCGAGACGACTTCGGCGCCTTCGATCGGGACGGTTTCGAGCGCGACGATCCGCGTCTGGAGGTCGATCAGGACGAGCGCGGTCGTCGCCGGGTCGATCTTCGTCATGCGGGGAAGCCTAGTGTCCCTATGCTGGAGATATGGGGAAGCACAGGGAAGTCGTGGTCACCGGCGGTGGAACGGGAATCGGATACGCGGTCGCGGCGGCGTTCGCCGCGCAGGGCGACCGCGTCACGATCACCGGCCGCCGCGAACAGGTCCTCACCGAAGCCGCCACGTTGCTCGGCGCGAATCCGGTTCCGTTCGACGCCGCCGACCCGGACGCGGTGGAACGGGCGCTGTCGGATCTGCCGGAACGGGTCGACGTCCTGATCAACAACGCCGGCGGAAACACCGATTTCCAGACCGGGCCCGCCGATGATTTGAAGGCGTTCGCCGCGAACTGGCAGGCCAATCTGGACGCGAACGTGTTCAGTGCCGTCCTGGTCACCCGCGCCCTGCGGGACAGGCTCGCCGACGGCGCGCGGATCGTCACCATCGGTTCCATCGCCGCCCGCACCGGAGCCGGTTCCTACGGCGCCGCCAAGGCCGCGCTGGAGGCGTGGAACGCCGACGTGGCGAGGGAATTCGGGCCGCGCGGGATCATCGCGAACGTCGTCGCGCCCGGTCTCGTCGGGGATACCGAGTTCTTCCGTGGCAAGCTTTCCGACGAGCGCCGCGCGACGCTGATCGGCAACACGCTGACCAAACGCGCCGGTGAACCCGCCGACGTCGCCGAAGTGGTCGCGTTCCTGGCGAGCCCGGCCGCGCGGCATGTCACCGGCCAGGTCGTCCACGTCAACGGCGGCGCGTACCTCGGCCGCTAGGCACCCGGGGTGACTCGCAGCAGTTTGTCGTCTTCGCCTTCCGAGGTCGTGATGTAGAGGGAGCCGTCCGGGCCGCTGCGGACGGCACGCAGCCTGCCGAATTTGTCGTCGAACTCCGGCGGCAGCGTCACTTCGGTGACCTTGCCGGTGTCGTCGAGGCGGAACAGCAGCAGCTTCTGTCCCTTCAGCGCGGTCACGGCGAGCGAGCCTTCGAGCGCGCCCCACTGCGATCCGGAAAGGAACTCGGCGCCGCAGATCGCCTCGGTGATCTCACCGGTCGTCCACAAAGGACTGACGGCGTCCGGGAAGCGCTGCTTGTCGGTCATCGGGACGCTTTCGTCGTAACTGGTCTCGGTGCCGCCCTTCGACGGGTCCCAGCCGTAGTTCGCGCCGGCCCGTTCCAGATTGACCTCGTCGTCGATGGTCGGCCCGTGCTCGGCGGTGAACACCTGGCCGGAGCCCGGCCGGACCGTCACGCCCTGGACGTTGCGGTGCCCGTAGGTGAACAAGCGCTGTTCGTTCGGGTTCGCCGAGGTGATGAACGGGTTGTCCGGCAACGGATTCCCCGTCTTCGCGTCGACGCGCAGCACCTTGCCGCCGAGACTCGTGCGGTCCTGCGGGTGCTGAGGGCGGGCGGTGTCGCCGGTGCCGACGAGCAGGGCGCCGTCCGCGCCGAACGTGGGACGGCAGCCGGAGTGCCTACCGCTGGGGTTCAGCGGTAGTCCCGTCAGCAGGTCCTTGACCTTCGTGGCGCTCGCGCCGTCGTCGGAAAGCCGCCAGGTGACCAGGCGAATGTCGACGGGAGTGTCGCCTTCCTTGTGGGTCTGGCAGGTGATGAACTCGCGCGACGTCGCGAAGTCCTTGCTGATCACCATCCCCATCAGGCCGCCTTCGCCGCGCACGTGGACGTCGGAGAAGTCGGCCGCGACGTCGCGCTTCGTGCCCCCGTCGACCAGTGCCAGCTTCCCGGGTCGCTGGGTGACGAGGATCTTCCCGTCCGGCAGGAAGCCGACGTCCCAGCCGTGTTCGAGCCCGGCCGTCACCTGCTCGACCTTCAGTTTCGACACGGCGGGTTTCGAGGTGACCGGCGGTGCGCTCTGCACTGTTTCGCTCGACGCCCCGGAACAGGCCGTGACCAGCAAGGACAGGGAGGCGAACGCGACGACCGCGGTAGTGCGCATGGCATCAGCATGCCATCGCGCTCACCCGCCCGCGCGAACCAAACCGCTTTCGTAGGCGAACACGACGGCGTGGACCCGGTCGCGTAACGCGAGCTTCGCGAGGATCCGGCCGACGTGGGTCTTCACCGTCGTCTCCCCGATGTAGAGCTTCTCGGCGATTTCGCCGTTCGCCAGGCCGCGCGCGATGAGGGTCAGGACGTCGGTTTCGCGTTCGGTCAGTTTCTCCAGCCGCTTGCTTTCGGCACCGTCCCGGTCACCGCCCACGTAGCGGTCCAGCAGGCGTTTCGTGACCGAGGGGGAGACCATCGAATCCCCGCGAAGCACACCTCGGATCGCGACCAGGATTTCCTCGGCCGGAGCGTCCTTGACCAGGAACCCGCTCGCGCCGGCACGCAACGCGGCGTACGCGTATTCGTCGAGATCGAAGGTCGTGATCATCAGGACCCGGGTGTCCGGCAGCGACGCGCAGATCCGTTCCGTCGCCACGACGCCGTCGAGCACCGGCATCCGGACGTCCATCAGCACCAGATCCGGCCGCAGTCTCTGAGCCGCTTCGACCGCTTCGGCGCCGTTGGCGGCTTCGCCCACGACGGTCAGGTCCTCCTGGCTCGTCACGATCATGCCCATCCCGACCCGGACCAGTTCCTGGTCGTCGCAGATCAGCACCTTCACCGGTGTCGCCGTCATCCCGCCTCCACCACCAGGTTCGCGGCGACCCGGTAACCGCCGTCGCGGGTCGGCCCGGTGTCGAGCGTCCCGTGGAACATCTCGACGCGTTGCGCCATCCCCGCGAGCCCTCGCCCCGAGGACGGCAGCCGCGGTGCGAGCGGACCGGAACCCCCGGTGTTCGTCACCGCGATCCGGACGTCGCGGCGGCGCCCTTCGCGGCCGAAATCGATCTCGACGGTTCCGCTCGCGTCACCGGGCGCGTGTTTGATCATGTTCGTCAGTGCTTCCTGGACGATCCGGTACGCCTGGAGCGCGGCGCTGGGCGGGAGCCCGTCGGCGTCGCCGGTGACCCGGAGACCGACTTCGCGACCACTCGCGCTCACCTGGTCCACGAGATCGCGAAGCTCCGCGACGGCGGGTTGCGGGCTTCGGGCCGCTTCGCCCGCATGAAGGACTTCCAACAGCCGCCGCAGTTCGGCGAGCGCGTCCCGGCCCGCCTTGCCGATGGTGTCGAGTGTGCGGTCGACGGCGTCGGGATCCTTGTGTCGCATGAGTTTCGCGCCCTCGGCGTTGACGACGATGACACTCACGTTGTGCGCGAGGACATCGTGCAGTTCGCGGGCGATCCGGGTGCGTTCCTCGGCGACGGCCGCCCTCGCGCGGGCGTCCTGCTCCGACGCGGCCAGTTCCTCCTTGACCGCTTCCTCGTCCGAAAGCCGTTGGCGCGCACGGAAGAACTCACCGAGCGCCCACGCGGCGACGTGCAGCGGGATCGTCGCGACGATGGAGATCTCCGGCCCCTGGTCCGTGGTGGTCCCCCAGGTGAGGCCCCACGTGATGTCGAGGGTGAGGATGGCGACGGCGGTCACCGCGGCGAACCGCCGGTTCCCGGCACGGACCAGCGTGTACAGCGCGACGGCCATCGCCAGTTCGCCGCGGCCGCGGTCGTAGGCCCAGATCTCCACGAGGCTCTGCACGGCGACGCCGGCGACGATCAGCACCGCGGCGATCTCGGGATGACGGCGCCGCCAGAGGAGCGGCACCACGAAGAGATACGGCACCAGCAGGACCGCTTTGGGGACCGACGACGAGCCTGTCGGCGCGAGGAAGACGAACCACGCGAAGAGCGGCAGATCGGTCACCCACGGGTGGGCGCGGATCCGGTCGAGCAGCCTGGGCACGTCCCGAAGGTAACCCCGTCCCGCACCGGAGCGCGTCGTCCTGGAGTACTCCCCGGGTCCTCCCGCGGGAGGACGGATCCGGCCGCCGCGGCCGACGACGGGCTACGGAAACCGTTCCTAACGTCATGATCATGTCGATAACCAGGGAATTCCTCCGGAACCCCGTGCTGACCGGAGCCGTCGCGGCCAGTTCGCCGAAACTCGCCGAAGCCATGACGGCCGGGCTCGGGCTGGAGAGCGCGGGGCTCGTCGTCGAACTGGGGCCGGGGACGGGAGTGTTCACCGACGCCGTCGTCCGGCGGCTTCCGCCGGGTGCCCGGCTGGTCGCGATCGAGATCAATCCCCGGCTCGCCGCCGGGCTCCGGGCGCGGCATCAGGACGTCGAGATCGTCGAAGGTTCCGCGGAGGATTTGGACGAGTACGTCCGCGAAGCCGCCGACGTCGTGGTTTCCGGTCTGCCGTGGACGGTCATGTCCGCCGAGCGCCAGGAACGGATCCTCGACCGGGTGACCGAGATCCTGGTCCCGAACGGACGATTCACGACCTTCGCCTACGCGCACGCGGCCTGGACGCCGCCCGGCAGGAGGTTTGCCGCCGCGCTGCGGGAACGGTTCGCCGTGACCGGGCGGACGCCGATCGTCTGGCCGAACCTGCCGCCCGCCTTCGTGCACCGCGCGGCACTGCCGGTCAGCGCGTCAGGATCTCGGCCGTCTCGGCGTCGGCGGGCAGGAACGTCTCCAGTTTCAGCTCGGACACGGTGACGTCGGCGGCGGTCGCGAACGTGGTGATGGCCGTGATCAGCCGCAGTTCACCCGCCGAAGTGGACAGGCGCATCGGGACGGCGAACCCGAGGTGATCCGGGCCGGGCGGTCCGGGCGCCGGAACGTATCCCTCGAGTTCGGTCAGCAGCGCCGCGAGCCGCTCGTCGGGAGCGTGCGCGATCTCCTGCGTCAGCCGCTCCAGGATGTGCCGGGCCCAATCCGCGAGGTTGCGCACGCGCGGCGCCATCCCCTTCGGATGCAGCGCGAGCCGCAAGGTGTTGACCGGTTCTTCCAGCAACTCCGGTGCCACGTCTTCGAAGAGCAGGTCGAGCGCGTCGTTGCGGGCGACGAGCACGCCGTAGCGGTCGACCACGATGGCCGGATACGGCCGGTGCCCGTCGAGCAGCCGCCGCATGCCGTCGAGGACCGGCTTCAACCCGGGATCGTCCAGTTTCGTTTCGGGGAATCCCGGCGCGAACCCGGCCGCGAGCAGCAGCCCGTTGCGTTCCCGGAGCGGGAGTTCGAGTGATTCGGCGACGCGCAACACCAGGCCGCGGCCGGGGATCGACCGGCCGCCTTCGAGGAAACTCACGTGCCGCTGGGTGGTTCCGGCGCGGAGCGCCAGTTCCAGCTGGGACAGCCGCCGCCGCTCACGCCAGCCCCGCAGCGCGGGGCCGAATCCGGAAACCATGGTCGTCATCTTGGCCGAGACGCCGGCGCCGCCGCCATTCCCTCGAAGGAATTGAAGCCATTCCCCGCCGCGGAGATGCTCCCGGTATGAAATTCGGTCTGGTCGTCCCCACTTATCGGTCCATCCTCGACGCCGGGCGCACCGCGCCGGAAATGATCGCCATCGCGGTCGAAGCCGAACGCCTCGGCCTCGATTCGGTCTGGGTCGGCGACACCCTCGCGAAGGCGCCCATCGACCCGCTGACGTTGCTCGGCGCGTTCGCCGCCAGAACCGAGCGGGTCACCCTCGGTACCGCCGCCCTGCTCCCGGCCCTGCGGGATCCGCTCCTGTCCGCGAACGCGATCCTTTCCCTCGACCTGATCAGCCAGGGCCGGATCACGCTGGCGGTCGGCGCGGGTTTCGCGGGCCGCAGCGAACCCGAGTTCGCCTTCACCCGCGTGCCGTGGGAACGCCGCCGCGCGCGGCTCGACGACATCGTCGCGCTGTGGCGGCATGTCTGGGCCGGGAACAGCGGTCCGTTCCACGGCGAAGTCCTGCACTACGACACCCTTCCGGAGTACCCGGCGCCGCACCGTCCCGGTGGCCCGCCGGTGTGGCTGGCCGCGTTCACCCCGGGCGCGCTGGAACGCGCGGGACGGCTTTACGACGGCTGGCTGCCGTATCCGCCCGACGTCGCGGACTACTCCGGCGGACTCGCGAAGATCCGCGAAACCGCCGTACGGCCGGTGACACCCGCGTTGTTCGCGACGGTCCTCATCGAGGACGACCCGATCCGGGCACGGGAACGGCTGGAGGATTACGTGCGGCGGAATTACGGCGTCCCGCTGGACTTCGTCGAGAAGATCCAGGTGCTGATCGCGGGCAGCCCCGCGCAGGTCGCCGACAGGTTGCGCGAATACCAGGACGCGGGGGCCGAACACGTGCTGATCCGCATCGCCACGCAGGAACCGGCCGAGTTCGACGAGCAGCTCCCGAAGGTCGTCGACGCCCTGCCCAGGTAATCGCGCGGCGAACTGTCGGTGCCCCCACGTAGGCTGGGACGGTGACAAACGCTCCATTGTCCGGACTCCTTCATGCCATCCTTCCCGATCCGGCCCTTCGCGGGGTCGTCGAGCGGGCCGGCGCCCCGTTGCTCGAGCTGCAGGGCGCGGTAGCGACCCGCCAGCTGGTCGCGGCCGCCCTCGCCGCGGACGAGGGCGCCGGCCGCCCCGTGCTCGCGGTGACAGCCACCGGCCGCGAGGCCGACGAACTGACCGCTTCACTTAAGTCGTTCCTCGGCGAAGAAGCCGTCGCCGACTTCCCGTCCTGGGAGACGCTGCCGCACGAGCGGCTGTCCCCGCGGGCGGACACCGTCGGACGGCGGCTGGAGGTGCTGCACCGGCTCAAGACCGGCGCCGACAGCCTGCGCGTCGTCGTCGCGACGGTCCGCAGCCTCATCCAGCCGATGGCGCCCGGCCTCGGTTCACTCGCGCCGATCGACCTGGTCGTCGGCGAGGAGCAGGGTTTCGAAGAGCTGCTGGAGCGGCTGGTCGAGCTGGCCTACACGCGGGTGGACATGGTCGAGAAGCGCGGCGAGTTCGCCGTGCGCGGCGGCATCCTCGACCTGTTCGGGCCGACGGCGCAGCATCCGGTGCGGGTGGAGTTCTGGGGCGACGAGGTCAGCGAGATCCGCGCGTTCGCGGTCTCCGACCAGCGGTCACTGCCGGGGGAGATCCAGCACGTCAGCGCCCCGCCGTGCCGTGAGCTGCTGCTCACCGAGCCGGTGCGGGCGAAGGCGGCCGAGCTGGCGACGACGTACGAGGCGGACGCGCAGCTCACCGAGATGCTCACGAAGCTGTCCGGCGGGATCCCCGTCGAGGGGATGGAGGCGCTCATCCCCGTGCTGTGCGAGGGCGAGCTGGACCTGCTGACCGACGCGATGCCCGAGGGCACGCACGTCCTGCTGGCCGATCCGGAGAAGATCCGCGCCCGCGCGGCCGACCTGGTCCGCACCGGGCAGGAGTTCCTCGAAGCGTCCTGGACCACGGCGGCCGCGGGCGGTCAGGCACCGATCGATCTCGGCGCTTCCGCGTACCAGGACCTCGCGGAGATCGCGAAGCACGCTCAGGAGACGAAGCGCCCCTGGTGGACGCTGACGCAGCTGGCCAGCGACGATCCCGACGTCTACCGCGTCTCGGTCGAGGCCGCGCCGAACTACCGCGGCGAGGTCGAGCGCGCGACGACCGATCTGCGCGCGCATACGGCCGCGGGCGGGACGGCCGTGCTCGTCGTCGCCGGGCACGGCACCGCGGCACGCGCGGTCGAGCAGCTGTCGGCGGGCGAGGTGCCCGCGTCGCTCGCGGAAGGCATCACCGGTCCGCTGACAGCGGGCGTCGTCACGGTGACGTGCGGCGGTCTCTCGGACGGCTTCGTGTCGCCGGAGCGCGCGCTGGTCGTCCTGTCCGAGTCGGATCTGACCGGCCGGGGTTCCGGCGCCGGGACGTCCACAAAGGACTTCAGCACCAAGATGCCGTCGCGGCGCCGCAACGCCGTCGACCCGCTGGCGCTCAAGACGGGCGACTACGTCGTGCACGACCAGCACGGCATCGGGCGGTTCGTCGAGATGGTGCAGCGCACCGTCGCCGGCGCGACCCGCGAATACCTGTTGCTGGAGTACGCCTCCTCCAAACGCGGACATCCCGGCGACCGGCTGTTCGTGCCGACCGACCAGCTCGACGAGGTCTCCCGCTACGTCGGCGGCGAGCTGCCGACGCTGAACAAACTCGGTGGGTCCGACTGGAAGAACACCAAGGCCAAGGCGAAGAAGGCGGTCAAGGAGATCGCGGCCGAACTGGTGCAGCTCTACGCCGCGCGGCAGGCGGCGCCCGGGCACGCGTTCGGGCAGGACACCCCGTGGCAGAGCGAACTCGAGGACGCCTTCCCGTTCACCGAGACCAACGATCAGCTCGCCGCGATCGACGAGGTCAAGGCGGATATGGAACGCGGGGTCCCGATGGACCGCGTCATCTGCGGCGACGTCGGCTACGGCAAGACCGAGATCGCGGTGCGCGCGGCGTTCAAGGCGGTGCAGGACGGTAAGCAGGTCGCGGTGCTGGTGCCCACGACACTGCTCGCGCAGCAGCACCTCAACACCTTCACCGAACGGATGAGTTCGTTCCCGGTGAAGATCAGGGGCCTCTCGCGGTTCACGAACAAGACCGAGTCCGACGCGATTCTCGAGCAGCTGTCCTCGGGCGACGTCGACATCGTGATCGGCACGCACCGCCTGCTGCAGACCGGGATCCGGTACAAGGACCTCGGCCTGGTGATCGTCGACGAGGAGCAGCGGTTCGGCGTCGAGCACAAGGAGCACATCAAGGCGCTGCGGACCCACGTCGACGTCCTGACGATGTCGGCGACCCCGATCCCGCGGACACTGGAGATGTCGCTCGCCGGGATCCGCGAGATGTCCACGATCCTGACCCCGCCCGAGGACAGGCACCCGATCCTCACCTACGTCGGCGCGTACGACGACAAGCAGGTCGGTGCGGCGATCCGGCGCGAACTGCTGCGCGACGGCCAGGTCTTCTACGTGCACAACAGGGTTTCCTCGATCGAGAAGGCCGCGAAGCGCATTCGCGAGCTGGTGCCGGAGGCGCGTGTCGTCACCGCGCACGGGCAGATGAACGAGGACAAGCTCGAGAAGATCATCCAGGGTTTCTGGGAGAACGAGTACGACGTGCTCGTCTGCACCACGATCGTCGAGACCGGGCTGGACATCTCGAACGCCAACACGCTGCTGGTGGAACGCGGTGACCTGCTCGGCCTGGCGCAGCTGCACCAGCTGCGCGGCCGGGTCGGGCGCGGACGCGAGCGCGGGTACGCGTACTTCCTGTACCCGCCGGAGGCCCCGCTCACCGAGACGGCGCACGACCGGCTGGCGACCATCGCGCAGAACACCGAACTCGGCGCGGGGATGGCCGTCGCGATGAAGGACCTGGAGATCCGCGGCGCGGGCAACATCCTCGGCGCCGAGCAGTCCGGGCATATCGCGGGCGTCGGTTTCGATCTGTACGTGCGGCTCGTCGGCGAAGCGGTCGACGCGTTCCGGCGGCACGCGGGCGCGGACACGGCGGAGGAGGAAGAGCTGGCCGACGTGCGGGTCGACCTCCCGGTGGACGCGCACATCCCGCACGACTACGTCCCGGGGGAGCGACTGCGGCTGGAGGCGTACCGCAAGATCGCGGCCGCGCCCGACCAGGCCGGGCTCGACGCGGTGCGCGAAGAACTCGTCGACCGCTACGGCCAGCCGCCCGCCCCGGTGCGGCGGCTGCTCGCGGTCGCCACGTTCCGGCACACCTGCCGCGCGGCGGGGGTCACCGAGGTCGCCGTCCAGGGTTCCTCGATCCGGTTCGCGCCGCTGGAGTTGGCGGATTCGCAGCTGGTGCGGCTGAAGCGCTTGTATCCCAAGGCTCTCTACAAGGCGGTGACGAACACGGTTTCGGTGCCGAAGCCGACCGAGGGCGCGGCCGGTGGCCGCATCGGCGCGCCCGCGTTGCGGGACGAGGAACTGCTGGACTGGTGCGCGAAACTGCTGACGAATCTGATGAAGTCGCCGGCGCCCGTCGCGTGACGGGACCGAATCGCGACTCACGACCTGGTTCTCACACCGGGGCCGGTATGAGAGGGTATGCGCTGTGATGCGGATCATGGGGCGCCGTCGCGCGCTGGTCGGGGTTCTTGCCGGTTCTCTCCTTCTCGCCGGATGCAACGCCGGACCGGGGCAGGTCGGTGCGGCGGTGATCATCGACGGCAAGTCCGTTTCGGTGGATCGCGTGCAGCAGATGATCGACAAGGCCGTCCGTGAGCACCCGTACGGGCAGCAGCTCGCCAAGGAGCACAAGCTCGATCTGGTCGGCCGCGAGATCGTGCGCCAGGAGATCCTCCACGAGCTGACCGGACGCGCCGCCCAGCGCGAGGGCATCCGGGTCGACGAGTCCCTCGTCGTGTCCGCGTTGCAGAACGACCCGCTGGCGAAGCCGATGGAGGCCAAGCCGCAGGACGACCCCGCGATCAGCGTCCAGCAGCTCGTCGCGCGCGTGCGGGATCACCGCGACGCCCTGATCGACGCCGCGCTGCAGACGCAGCTCGCGATGAAGTACCTGGACAAGCTCACCGTCACGTTCGATTTCAGCTCGGTCTCCTCGACCGACGCCACCGGCGGCGACGCGGACAAGCTGCGCGAGCAGGCGATCGAGAAGGCGCAGCGGTTCGCCGCGTCGCCGAACGCGGCCGCCGAGCTGATCGAGCAGGACCAGAAGACGACCGACACGCAGGCGGGCGTCGGCCAGAAGCTGCCGGCGATGCAGTCGCCCGCGACCGCGGCCACCGTCCTGTTCGGTATCCAGCCCAACACCGTCGCCGCGTTCCAGCCGACTCCGCAGCAGCCGCTGTGGGTCGTCGTCGTGATGCGTGAGCGGACCGCCGACAAGCCGGTCGCGTCGGATCAGGCTGCCCAGCCCAGTGCCCAGCAGCTGGCAGGCGTCGGTGTCCGGCTCCTCCAGCCGTACCTCGAGCAGGCCGACCTCAAGGTGAACCCGCGCTACGGCGTGTGGGATGTTGTGGGTATGGACCTCGCGCCCAACGAAGCTTCGAAGAAGGGCGTCGTGCTGCCTGTGCACGGTGCCACCCCGCAACAACGGTGAGCACTGCCGTCGTCGTGGTCGCCCGCGGGGCGACCCTGCCCGCCGCGGCACTCCCGATCCTGCGAAGCAGCGACGCCGTCTATGCGGCATCGGATGTCGATCCCGCCGTTTTCGGCGTTCCCCCGCTCGGTGACGCACAGGTGCGCGACCTCGTGCTCATCGCCGGTTCGCGAAGGGAACCGAAGGCCGCGGCGTTGATCAGGGCGGGCGCGCGGGTGTTCGAAGCGCCCGTGCCGCCGCTGGTCGAGGCCGCCGAGGTGATGGACCGCCTCCGCTCGCCGGGTGGATGCCCGTGGGACGCGGTCCAGACGCACGAGTCGCTGCGCCAGTACCTGGTCGAGGAGACCTACGAGCTGCTCGACGCGATCGAGGAGGGCGACCGCGCGGCCCTGCGCGAGGAACTCGGCGACGTCCTGCTCCAGGTGCTGTTCCACGCACGGGTCGCCGCCGAGGACGCGGGTGACCCGTTCGGGATCGATGAGGTCGCCTCCGACCTGGTCGCGAAACTCGTCGGACGGCATCCCCACGTCTTCACCGACGCCCCGCGAGTCGAGACCGTCGACCACCAGAACCTCAAATGGGAAGAACTGAAACAGGCCGAGAAGAGCCGTCAGTCCATTGTGGACGGCGTCGCGCTCGGGCAGCCCGCCGTGGCGCTGGCCGGGAAGCTCGGGCAGCGCAGCGGCCGGGCCGGGATCCCGCTCGACCTGTTCCCCGACGGTTCCGAAGCGGCGGCCCAGTTGTTCCGGGTGGCGGCGACCGCTCGTCGCGCGGGGATCGATCCCGAAGGCGAACTCCGCGCCGTCGCGAAGCGGTTCGCCCACGACATCCGCGACGCCGAGCAGGCCGCTCGCGACGCCGGTCTCGAACCGACGACGCTCGAAGCCGACGGCTGGCGCAAGTTCTGGCCCTAGGGCGTTTTCGCGAGTTCTATTTGAGAGGTAAGGCAAACGTGGCGTGATCGACTCGATGGCGTGAAGGTCCCCTTGCCTACCCTCAAGGTAGCGAAGGAGGCCTTCACTACTTGGCGACCTACGTGGGACTCTCTCACGAGACCGGGACCTGTCCACAAAGGGGAGTTTTCGGCGACTCGGCGTCCGGTTGATGCCTACATGCACGTTCCTGAACGGGGTCGTGAGTGGCAAAGAGCGTTCTAACGCTCCTTGCCACTCACGACCACCCCGCGAAACCGCATAGACGACCCAAATTGGACACTTGTCTTCAGGAGAGTGTCTCTCGGATCCGCGGCCCGGCTTCTGCCAGCCAGTCCGGACGCTCGCCGGGGCACGACATCTTTGCCTTACCTCTCAATAGAGCGTCAGCACGAGTTTGCCTTGAACGCGTCCGGATTCGCTCAGTTCGTGCGCCTTCGCCGCCTGTTCGAGCGGGAGGACGTCGGCGATCGAAACCCGTATTGAGCCGGCGTCGGCCAAAGTGGCGATTTCGGCCAGATCCGCTCCGGACGGGGAAACGTAGAATTCGTCGAAACGGAGTCCGAGTTCCTCGGCCTTCCGCCGGACCTCCGTCCGGTCCGGACCGTGCCCGACGATGTCGATCAGCGAACCGCCCGGTTCGAGGACGTCCAGGGAACGAGGACCGTAATCGCCGGAGATCGGGTCCAGGACGACGTCGACGACCTGCGATTTCGCGAAATCGACGGTCGTGTAGTCGATGAGTTCGTCCGCGCCGAGGTCCCGGAGGAACGCGTGCTTCGCCTCCCTCGCTGTCCCGATGACGTACGCACCGCGTGCCTTCGCGATCTGGACGGCGAGGTGTCCGACCCCGCCCGCCGCGGCGTGGACGAGCACGCGGTGCCCCGGTCCGACCGGGAAGACGCGGGTGAACGGCTGCCAAGCGGTCAGCGCTGCGATCGGGAGCGCGGCCGCCTTGACGTGATCGAGGCTTTTCGGTTTCGGCGCGAGCGCGTCCTCGGTGACGACGACGTATTCGGCGTACGAGCCGTTCGGCGGGAAGGTGACGCCGTAGACCTCGTCCCCAGGCTGGAACCGCGTCCCGGCCGAGGCGACCACACCCGAGAAATCGAGTCCCACGGTCAGCGGCAGTTCGCCGATGACCAGCCCATTCCTGATCTTCCAATCCGCCGGATTCACGCCGGCGGCGTGGACGCGCACCAGGACCTGGCCGTCGCCTGGAACGGGTTTTCCGGTTTCGACGAGGTGAAGGACCTCGGGTCCGCCGAAGGAGACCTGCTGGATCTTTCGCATGCGAACGAGGATGTCGGCTATCGGTACCCGTTGTGAAGTAGGCACCCGAATGGTATCTAGGTACCTCATGGGTACCTTCGCTGAGCGGCGGATGTTCGAAGAATGGGTGGCCGTGCACGGGCGCGACTGCCCCTCGCGCACGGTCATCGAAGTCCTCGCGAACAAATGGGCGCTGTACGTCCTGGGCGCGATCCGGCGTTATGAACGGCCGATGCGGTTCAGCGAACTTCGCCGTTTGCTCGACGGGATCACGCAGAAGATGCTGACGCAGACGCTGCGCTCCCTGGAACGCGACGGGCTGATCCGGCGGGAGGTCTATCCGACCGTTCCGCCGAGGGTCGAGTACGGCCTCACCCCGCTCGGCGTCGACGTCGGGAAGCTGACGAACGCCGTCGCCGAATGGGCGGTCGAAAACGTCGACCAGATCTTCGCCGCGCGTGCCGCCTTCGACGAGAAGGCGGCGAAGGCCACCCAGTCGCTGTGATCCGGAACACAATCGAGTGAGAACCGATTTCACGACTTCGGCGTCTTGCCGGGTGTGAAGGGAACGGAACCGGACGAAGAGCAGCTCGTCCGCCGCACCGCCCAAGGCGACCGCGCGGCGTTCGAGGAGCTCTACCGACGCACGTCGCCGTGGCTGGCCGTGCGCCTGCGCCGCCGCTGCGCCGACGAGCAGATCGTCGCCGAGGTGATGCAGGAGACCTACCTCGCGGTCTGGCGCGCGGCCGGCGCGTTCGCCGGTTCGGCCGTCGGCGGGAGCGCCGTCGGCTGGCTGTGGACGATCGCCGCGAGGCGACTGGTCGACGCCTTCCGCCGCCGGGCGAAGTACGCGCAACCGCCGCCGGTCGCGGAAACGGCCGTTTCACCCGCAGCCGAAGACGAGGCACTGGCCGGTGCGGTCGGTGACCATGTCGGTGACGCGCTGCGACGGCTCGCTCCCGAACTCCGTCAGGTCCTGCAGGCCATGGTGCTCGACGGGCTGACCGTCCGCGAGACCGCGGTCCTGCTCGGCGTGCCCGAAGGAACCGTCAAAACCCGCGCAAGGCGGGCTCGGATCGCGATGCGGGAGGCGCTGTCGTGAACAAGGAACACGTGTCCGAACAGCTCCTCACCGGGTACGTCCTCGGGGACGACGGCTTGGCCGGTGACGAGGTCTGGGCGGTCGAAGCCCATCTCGAATCGTGCGCGGAATGCCGGGGGCGGCTGGCCGCGGTCAGCCTGCCGTCGGTGTCGGCGCTGGTGGACGACGTCTGGGCCGGGCTGGGGCCGAAACTCGCCGAAACGGGGCCGAGCCCGATGCGGAGCCGGTGGGCCGGACGGCTGCACACCTGGGTGACGCCGGTGATGCTGCCGTGGCTGGTGATGATCCTCCTGATCCCGGCGATCGGCTTTTTGCTGGATCGGATCGGGTTCACCGGGAGCCAGGGCTACTCGTTCGTCCAGCTCTTCTCGCCGGTGTTGCCGGTGCTCGGGGTAGCGGTGTCGTGGGCGAAGGGCCTCGACCCCGCGTACGAACTCGTCACTTCGACGCCGAGGGCCGGGCTCTACCTGCTGCTGCGCCGGACGACGGCGGTCCTCGCGGTCGTCTTGCCGATACAGGGCCTCTCGAGCTGGCTCGGCGGCGGCGGATTCGGGCTCGGTCTCCTGCCGAGCCTGGCCTTCACCACCGGGACGCTCGCGCTCGGCGGGGCGATCGGGGTGGTGCGGGCGGCCTATGTCCTCGCCGGGGTGTGGGTGGCGGTGATCTTGGCGCCCGCGGTGGCCTCACAAGGACGGGCCAGCGCGCTCGAACCCCGGCTGCTCCCGGTGTGGGGCGTGATCTTCGCGCTGACCGCGGTCGTGGTGGTGCTCCGGCGGAGCGTCTTCGGCCTGCTCACCGGATCCGAACGTTGAACGAAGGGGAGATCATGATGCGTGCTGTCGGGGCCGCGGAGGTCGCGCCGACGACCTACGCGTGGCAGATCAAAGCGGAGGGACTGAAGGTCCGGGTCGGCAAGCGCAAGTTCGCCGTGAACGGGCTCGACCTGGAACTGGGCACGGGGGTGCACGGTCTGCTCGGCCCGAACGGGGCCGGGAAGACCACGCTGATCCGGGCACTGGCGACGGTGCTCCGGCCGGCGGAGGGAGGGCTGGCGTTGCTCGGTGAATCCGTCGGGGGATTCACCGACCAGCGCCGCCTGCGCCGCCGTATCGGCTATCTGCCGCAGAATTTCGGCTTCTACAAGCGATTCACCGTTCGCGAATTCGTCGAATACATCGCCTGGCTGAAGGAAATGTCCAAAGAGGACATCCCGGCGGCGGTGCAGCGGTCGATCGAGCGGGTCGGCCTCGCCGATCGCGCCGACGACCGGATGAAGACGCTGTCCGGCGGCATGGTGCGGCGGGTCGGGATCGCGCAGGCGATCGTCAACGATCCGGACATCCTCCTGCTCGACGAGCCGACCGCCGGACTCGATCCGGCGCAGCGCGTGCGGTTCCGGGACCTCATGCAGGAACTGGGCCGGGACGCCTGTGTCGTCGTCTCGACGCATCTGGTCGAGGACGTCGCGACGGCCTGCACCGACGTCGTCCTGTTCGAAAACGGGAAGCTCGTCTTCCAGGGCACGCCGGACGAACTGGCCGCGGCCGGGAGCGAGGAGTACGTCGGCGACAGCCCGATCGAGCGCGGCTATTCGGCGCTGCTGGGGCACGAGCCGGGAAGGGGGAACTGGTGAGCACGCGCGTCCTGCGGATCGAACTCCGCCGCTCCATCGCCCCTTGGGCCACGCTCGCGATCCTGGTCGTCGCGTTCGGCTTCCTCTATTCGTTCAGCGGTCCGTGGACGAGGGCGCCGCTCGCCTGGGACGAGCAGTGGACGCACACCGCGGAGTGGACCCGGTTCCTGCTGGTGTTCCTATGGCCGATCGCGATCGGTGCCGGTGCCATCCAGGGCATGCGCGACAGCCGGTCCGGCATGATCGAACTCCTGGCCACGATGCCGCGTCCGGGCTGGCACCGGGCCGCGAAACTCGCCGCCGCGCTGGGTGGTCTACTGGCGCTGGGCTACCTGTTCGTCTTCGCCGTCGGTGCCGTTCAGGTCCCTTTCAAAGGCGGGTTCTTCACCTTCGGCTGGCTGTCGATCGTCCTGGTCGGCGTGCTCGCGATACTCGCGGGTGCCTGGATCGGACTGGGGATCGGCCGGTTGCTGCCGCATCCGCTGACCGCGCCCGCGGTGGCCATCGCCGCCTTCGTCACCGTGATCCTGTTCCAGATCGCCGGTTCGGAGGGCAGCGTGCTCGTCGGAGCCGTCCCGTCACGCGTCTCCTTGCTCTCGCCCGCGATGGACGTCATCAATGATCCGTTCAGGACGACCTCGGGCCGGATGGATCTCGGGCAGGCGGTCTGGTTCGCCGGGCTGGCCGTGACCGGATTCCTCCTGCTGGCGGCCCGCACCAGGCGGGCGAAGGGGCTCGCCGTCGTCCCCGCGCTGGTGGCGGCGGCGATCGCCGTGCCCGTTCTGCCCGCGACCATGGCCGAGGCCAAGGTCGTCGACCCGCGCGCGACGGCGATGGTCTGTGACGGCCCGGTCTGCGTCCCCCGCATGCTGGAGGCCGACCTTCCCGGTATCGCCGGGCCCGGTAAGGAAGCGTTGCGGCTACTGGGAACACTTCCGGACGCACCGGTCAAGGTCACGGCACTGGACCGGCGGGTGGACTTCGACGAGGTGCCGCCCCGTGCCGCCGACACCGTCTACGTCGACCTGCTGGATTGGTCCGTCCGTTCGCTCATGAAGTCGGGAGACCTGACGCGGGTGCTGGTCGCCGGTGCCGGGACACCGACCTGTTACACCCTCCACGGTGGCGACAGGTCCTTTTTGGACGAACTCACCGCGCGGTCGATCACGTCGAGCTGGTTCCTCGGTGAGTGGAAGATGCTCGAGGGTTCTTGGCTGAGTGAGGACAAGAAGAACGAGATCCTCCGGGACAGGGACACCTTCCAGGCGTTGCCGCCCGACGTGCGGCGCACGCGGATCATCGCGCAACGACAGGCGGGCCTGACCTGCCAGGGCAACCAGCTCGACATCCTCGTCGGCCGGGGCACCCGATGAGGTGGGCGGTGCTGTACGCGCGGTCGCGGGCCCTTCCCGCGTCGCTCGCGGCGCTGGTGGTGACCATGGCCGTGATCTGGTTCCTGGCGCACGACTTCTGGTCGGAGGTGCCGGTTTCCCTGGCGCTCACGGCGGCGATCGCGGTGACGGCCACCGGGTTGAGCGGACAGGACGCCGACCTCGACCGGACCGCCGCGATCCGGTGGATTCCCCGCCGCGGCCTGCATCTCCTCCTGATCGGCGGCCTCGGCGTCGTCGCCGTGCTGCTGCCCCGGTGGTGGGAGACGGAACAGGTGCCGGTGGAGGTCGTCGTGCGGAACGCGGCCGGACTGCTCGGGCTCGCCGGGATCGCCGCGGTGCTGTTCGGCGGGGCCTTCGGGTGGACGTTGCCGTTGCTCGGGTTCATGATCGCGTTCGCGGTCCTGGCGGGCGGGTCGGCGGATTCGGACGTCGTGGGCCGAGCGGCGGCCTGGCTCTTCCAGCCCGCCGGGGTCACGGCCGCCACGTGGACGGCCGCGGTGTTCGCCGTGGCGGGGTTCGGGACCTACGCGGTCTTCGGCGCCCGGCGCTGACCGTCCGGATAAGAACTCCTCATCGTGCCGAAGTAGGCCTCGGGCGCTCCGTCGAGGTGCTGAGGCAGTTCGTCCATGAAGGCTCGCAGCAGTGGGGTCGCGTTGTGCCGGTCGAGGTCCTCCTGCGAACGCCATACCTCGTAGAGGAAGAACCGGCCGTCTTCCTGCTCGTGGAGGTGGTACTGAAGGCTGCCCTCGTGTCCCCGGGACGGCTCGACGAGGTCCATCAGGAGCTTCCTCAGCTCGTCGGCGTGTGCGGGCTTCGGGGTCAGGAAACCGTAGAGCGAAACCGGTGCGGTCGAAGTCGTCGTCATGCGATCAACGGTAGAATGTGACACCAGTGTCAGGTTCAAGTCGCTGCCCCATGAGGTGGGTCACATGAAGATCGGGGAGCTGTCCCGCGAAACAGGCGTGGCCGTACGCCTTCTTCGCTACTACGAGGCCCAGGGCCTGCTCACCTCGCGACGCAGCGAAGGCGGCCATCGTCATTACGACGCCGAAGCCCCCGCCGCCGTCGCGCGCATCCGCACCCTGCTCGCCGCCGGGCTCCCGACCAAGGTCATCCACGAACTCATGCCCTGTTTCGCCGGTGACGGCACCGGACTCCAGGCCTGCGTTCTCGGCCACCTCAAAACCCAGTACGCCGAGCTGGACGCCCGCATAGCGGACCTCACCCAAGCCCGCTCCGCTCTAGGTGACCTCCTCGAAGCCTCCGCTCACGCCTGAACCGTGCGTCTCCGTCAGACGTTCCGGTTGTGCGGAACGAGGTCGAGCGGGTCGTGGTCCGGATCGTCGACGCCGAGGCTGATGATCCGCGACGGGTGGATCCGGATCACCGCGCCGTCGAAATGGCCGTCGGCGGTGCCGGCGCCGGTCAGCGCCTCGGCGCGACCCCGGATCTCGAGACAGCGGATCCTCGGCGGGTCCTGGGAAGGCATGTCGTCCACCACGAACGCGGCCTGCCCGTTGGCGGCCACGTTCCGGAACTTCTTGCTCTTCGCCAGTTCGTAGCCGGTGATGTCGATCGTCCGGGTTTCCGGGTTGTAGGCATAGCCGACCGGGCTGACCTGCAGAGTCCCGTTCGGCTGTGCCGTCGCGAGCCGTCCGAGTGCCTGGGTGGCGAGGAAGTCGAGTTCCGCTTCACTGAACATGAAACCCAGTCTGCGACCTCTACTTAACTGGAGGTCAAGCGAACAGGCCCTCGCCCCAGAAACCTCCTTCGCGCACGCCCGGCGGCACGGCGAAATGGGCGGATCCGGTGTGCTGCAGGTACTCCATCATCGCGTCCTTCGAGGACAACGCCTGCTGCATCGGCACGAACTGCTTGCGCGTGTCCCGGTTGAAGGCGAGGAAGAACAATCCCGCTTCGAGATGCCCGACGCCGTCGGAACCGTCGACGAAGTTGTAGCCGCGGCGCAGGATCCGCACCCCGTTCAGGTTCTCGTGCGAGGCCAGCCGGACGTGCGAGTCCTCCGGGATCAGCTTTTCGCCGCCCGCGCCGCCGACCTGGAAATCGGGGGCGTCGAATTCGGCGGCCTGGCCCAGTGGCGCGCCCGCGCCCTTCGACCGGCCGACGATCCCTTCCTGGCCCTTCAACGATTCCCGGTCCCAGGTCTCGATGTGCATCCGGATCCGCCTGGCCACGAGGTACGACCCGCCCGCCATCCACGGCTGCCCGTCTTCGGCCGTCGCCCACACCTGGTCGCGCAGGACGTCGGTCTCCTCGGCCTTGATGTTGCGTGTCCCGTCCTTGAACCCGAACAGATTCCTCGGCGTGGACTGCGCCCGCGACGTCGACGAACTGCGGCCGAACCCGAGCTGCGACCAGCGCACCGCGGTGACGCCGAAGCCCAGCCGCACCAGGTTCCGGATCGCGTGCACCGCGACCTGCGGATCGTCCGCGCACGCCTGGATGCAGATATCGCCGCCACTGCGGGCGGGATCGAGTTTGTCCTGCGGGAAAAGCGGCAGGTCGATCAGCGCGGCCGGCCGTTTCGGGGCCAGCCCGAACCGGTCGTCGAACAGCGAGGGGCCGAAGCCGATCGTCAGCGTCAGCGACGACGCCGCCAGATCGAGCGCCTCGCCGGTGTCGCTCGGCGGGGCGGCGGGGGCGCCACCGACGGCGCCCCCGGTTCCGACCTCTTGGCCCGCGGTCATCCGCCGGGCCGCGTCCGTCCACGTCCGCAGCAGCTTGACCAGCTTTTCGCGGTCCTTCGTCGTCACATCCAGCGCGACGAAATGCAGGTTCTCCTGCACCGGCGTGACGATCCCGGCCTGATGCTCGCCGTGGAACTCGACCACGCTCTGCGCGGCCTGCGCCGGGCTGTCGCCGCCGACGAGGCTTTTGGCGCCGATCCCCGCCGCCGCGCCGGTACCGACGAGAGCGGCACCCGCTCCCGCCATGCCGAACAGTTTCCGGCGGGAGACCCGGGTGTGCTCCGTATCCGTCATTGCGCGGCCACCTCCGCGACCTTGCTCAGCGGTTCGCTCAGCGCGTCGACGGCCGAGGCGAACTCCTTGATCCGATCCTGGCTCAGCGCGGTGTACAGCTTGAAGCCGTCACCTTCGCGCTGCTTGTCCAGCAGCGCCTGCACGTTGCCGAACTCCTTGTCCAAAGTGGACACCAGGGCCGGGTCCTTGGCCTGCAGCAGCGGGCGCAGGGAGTTGATCGCGGCCTTCGAACCGTCGAGGTTGCCCTGGAAGTCCGAGAGGTCGGTGTGCGAGAACGCCTCTTCCTCGCCGGTGATCTTGCCGGTGGCGATCTCGTCGAGCAGTTCCTTGGCGCCGTTGGCCAGGTCGAGCGCGTTCAGTTCGATCGACGCCGACTTGGTGACCAGTTCCTTGACGTCGGCGAGCAACTGGTCCGCGATCTGGTTGGTGTCCGGCTGGAGCCCGGTCACCCACAGGTCCTTCTCCAGCCGGTGGAAGCCGGTGAACTTCTGGCCCGGTTCGAGGTCGGCCTCGCGTGCGTCGATCTTCGGGTCCAGGTCACCGAACTTCTCGGCGACCGGCTCGACCCGTTCGAAGTAGACGCGAGTGCGGGCGTACGCGGCCTTCGCCTCGTCGACCTTGCCCGCCTTCACGAGGGCGACGAACTTGACCGTCTCCTCGTCGAGCGCCTTGGTGTTGTTCGCGACGTACTCCGCGTAGCTCTTGACCGCCTGCGCCTTCTGCGAGTTCGGGTCCGCCTGCTTCGCCGCTCCGCCGGTGACGGTGAAATCGCCCCGGATGCCGTTGCCGGTCATCCCCGGCTTGCACGCGGTCTGGTACTTGCCCGCCTCGGCGACCTCGACGATCAGACGCCGGTTCAGCCCGGGCGCGATGTTCTCGACCTCGCCCATGATCCGGTCGCCCTCGGCGTAGAGATAGAACTCGGTGACCTTGCTGCCCTTGTTGGTGATCTCGAAGGTCACGTTGCCCGCGTTCGCGGTGTTCACCGAGACGGCGCAGGCGCTGTCCGAGGCTTCGACCTTGATCGGGCCGCCCGCGGTGGCCGCGGGCGTGCCCTCGCCGCCACCGCAGGCGGTGAGCACCAAGGCACCGGCACCGGCGAGCACGGCGAGCGGGATCCGATGAGGCAAGGACACGGGGTCACTCCTTAACTGCGGCCGCGACGGGAGTCGCCACGGTCTTCTTCTTGGGCTTGAGGAACAGCGGCAGGACGATGGCCACGTACGCGAGCCACGCGACGGCCTGCAGGACCGTCGTCTGCTGCGAATAGTTGAAGATCCCCTTGAGCAGCGCGCCGTACCAGCTGGTCTCCGGCATGACGGCCGACGCGTCGAACGCGAGCGTGGTCAAACCGGGGAGGAACGCAGCCTCCTGCAGGTCGTGCAGGCCGTAGCCGAGGACGCCCGCAGCGACGAACACCAGCAGGACACCGGTGACGGTGAAGAACTTGCCGAGGTCGAAGCGGACGGCGCCGCGGTAGATCAGGTACGCCAGCACGATCGCGGCCAGGATGCCCGCGGTGAAGCCGATCAGCGGTTCGGTCGTCCCGCCCTGGGCGGTCTGCACCGTGGAGTAGAAGAACACCGCCGTCTCCAGGCCTTCACGCCCGACGGCGAAGAACGACAGGACGAGGACCGCGAGCGGGCCGACGTCGAGCGCTTCGTCCAGCTTTCCGCGCAGTTCGGCGGCGATCGTCCTCGACGCCTTGCGCATCCAGAAGATCATCGCCGTCACGAACCCGACCGCGACGATCGACAGCGTGCCGCCGAGCAGTTCCTGCTGTTCGAAGGACAGCTGCGCGGTGGAGTAGGTGAGGATCGCGCCGACCCCGACCGACAGCACGACCGCCACGCCGACGCCGAGCCACACCCAGCGCAGCGCGTGCCGCCGGTCGGTCTTGACCAGGAACGCGACGAGGATGCTGACGACGAGGGCGGCTTCCAGACCTTCACGCAGGCCGATGAGCGCACTCGCGAACCACACGTCGTTCTCCCTGGTCGTAGTCCTGACTGAACCTCCTGGTTTTAGGTAAGGCTTCCCTGAAAGTCCAGGGGGAGTGACGTGGTCTGAAAGCGGACGAAACGCTTGATGAGGTCTTGATCGGACGCGGTCGTCGCAAGCATCCCCAGGTCAGCGCGACCTAGGGCGATCGCATAACGAATCGGCCGCCGACGACCGGCCGGCGATACGTTTAACCATCAGTTGGCTTCGTAGACCGAATGGGTCATCGCCCAGGAGTGGCGCGAAGTAACCTGACCGGGTGGCCGAAACCACCCAGTCGAGCATCGACACCGAGGAGCGCATCGCGCGTCCTCTGCCGCCGTACGTCCCCAGGCTCGCGTTCGCGGGTGGGCTCGTGCTCACCGGCGTGGTGCTGATCATGACCGTCGGCGTGCACCGGCCGGGCGGGGAGGAACCGCCCCCGCCGGCGGCGCCCCAGCCCGCGCTCGCGGTTCCCGATCAGAAACCGCAGCCGGGGGTGGCGACGCCGCGCGCCGGGCTGGCCGCCCCGCCCGACCGGCCCACCGTGTCCGACGCGGCCGAACTCGAGACCTGGGCGAAACGGGTCGCCGCGAAGACCAAGCTCCCGGTCGCCGACCTGTCCGCTTACGGCCGGGCCGAGATGTGGCTCCGGCGGCAGAAGCCGGGCTGTCACCTCTCGTGGGCGACCCTCGGCGGGATCTCCCACGTCGAGACCGCGCAGGGCAGGCCGGGCCCGATCACGCTCGCCCCCGATGTCTGGGCCAAGCACTCCATGCGCGCCACCGGCGACGGGAAACGGCCGGATCCCCAGAACCTCGACGACGCCGCTCTCGCCACCGCCCGCTACCTGTGCGCCGACGGCGACGACATCGCGACCCCGGTGGGCTGGTGGAAGGCGATGCGGGTGTTCAACCCTGCCGTCCCTTACGTCCAGGAAGTCTTCAGCGCGGCCGACGCCTACGCGGACGCCAGCGTCGCGCCCTGATCCTCGAGCACCAGATCGAAGTTGAGCGCCGACGCCATCCGGTAGGCGTCGCCGGCCGCGACGACGAGCTGCGCCATCGGATCGACGACGTTCCCGGCCGCCCAGACGCCGTCGACGTTCGTGCGTCCCTGGGCGTCCACCTTGACGAAGCCGTCTTCGGTGCGTTCGCAGCCGATCTGGGCGAGCAGCCTGTCGTGCGGGACGAACTTCGGGCCGACGAAGACGACATCGCGTTCGACGAGTTCGCCGTCGACGAGCCGGACGCCGGTCAGCCGATCGTCCTCGACGGCGAGTTCGGACACCTTGCCGTCGACGATCCGGATACCGAGCCCGGTCAGTTTCACCCTGTCCTCGGCCGAGATCTGCCGGGTGTGCGTGAAGAAGGTCAGATCCTTGCTCCACTGCCACACGATCAGCGCCTGGTGGACCGACTTCTCGGAGGTGGCCAGCACGCCGAAGCGCTGATCACGCACTTCCCAGCCGTGGCAGTACGGGCAGTGCAGCACGTCGGTGCCGAATCGCTCCGCGACACCGGGGACGTCCGGCAGTTCGTCGGCCAGCCCGGTGGTCACCACGATCCGGCGGCCCCTGATCACCCGGCCGCTCGCCAGCTCCACCGCCTTGTCGTGCCGTAGCCGGTGGACGACGTCCTCGACGATTTCCACGCCGTACGCGCGGACTTCGTCGCGGCCTGTCGCCAGCAGTTCTTTGGGTGGAATGCCGTCCCTGGTCAGGAAACCGTGCGCGTGGGCGGCGGGCGTGTTGCGCGGGGTGCCGGCGTCGATCACGACGACCTCCCGCCGCGCCCGGCCCAGGACCAGTGCCGCGCTGAGACCCGCGACGCCACCACCGATGATCACTACGTCGAATTCGTTCTTCATGATCCCGAGCATCCGCATCCGGCCGGGATCTGGCAAAGTTCATTGCCGATTTGGCAAACTGGGGTCATGCAGGACATCGAACGGCGACTCGCCGAGGTCGGGCCGAGGCTCAAGCTGCTCCGCAAGGAACGCGGCACCACCCTCTCCGCTCTTTCGGCGGCGACGGGGATCTCTGCCAGCACGCTCTCGCGGCTCGAATCGGGCGCGCGGAAGGCCACCCTGGAGTTGCTGCTGACGTTGTCGGAAGCGCATCAGGTCCCGCTCGACGAACTGGTCGGCGAACCCGAGCCGTCCGATCCGCGGGTCCGGATGAAACCGCAGAAGTTCGGCAGGTTCACCGCCTGGTCACTGAGCGCGCAGCCGGGGCAGCCGCAGGCGTTCAAACTGCTGATCCCGGTCGAGGACATCGAACCGGTGCAACGGACGCACGAGGGCTACGAATGGATGTATGTCCTCAGTGGACGGTTGCGGGCGGTGCTCGGCGACCGTGACTTCACGATGGGACCCGGCGAGGCCGCCGAGTTCGACACGCGGGTGCCGCACTGGTTCGGGAGCGCCGGGCCGGGGCCGGTGGAGCTGCTGGTGCTGTTCGGCAAGCAGGGGGAGCGGGCCCACCTGCGGGCCAAGTCGAAATGAGAGCTGGTGACGAGCTGCCGCGTTTAGTCGGCTAAACGCGTCCGCAAGGCAGGGTCAGTCCCGCAGCGCGATCCGCGCGCTGACCTCGCTGATCGCTTCCAGATACTCCGGGATCGGGTGCATCGCCGACGCGATCCGCATCTGCGCGAGCGCCTCGGTCAACCGGCCGAGGCGCTGGAGGGTCCGCCCGAGCACGAACCGGGCGTAGTGATCGGTGGGATCCAGTTCCAGCACCCGGGTGAAGGCGCGCTCGGCCCGCCGCAACTGTGCGGAGTGGAAGTACGCGCGCCCCGCCAGCAGCTGCACGCTCGGTTTGTCGGTTTCTTCCTCCAGCAACGGCTCGAGGGCCTTGAGGGCGTCGAGCGGCCTGCGGCTTTCGACCAGTGCCTCCGCCTGCCGGAAGGCACGGAACCGGGATTCGCCGGACGAGTCCGGACCGGGTTCTGGGTCGGGTTCGGCATCCATCATGGTCCGCTCCACGATACGCCTGGGCAGGGTCGTTCACGAGGAGCTGAAACGGTCATGGTGGACTGTCTCGCCATGAGCAGTGCCGAAGCGGATAGGCCCGAAAGCGAGCCCGGCTACCTCGGACTCGCGCCGTACCTCTACTACACCGACGCGACCGAAGCCGTCGCGTGGCTGGTCAGAGTGTTCGGGTTCACCGAGGAAGTGCGCTTCGCCGACGCGTCGGGCGAGGTGTTCCAGGCCACGTTGTGCGCCGGTCCGGCCAAGATCCAGCTGGCAGGGGTCGGTCCCGAGTACTGGGAGGCCAAGGGCGTCGACGGCCCGGTCGGCCAGCTGAACATCGTCTACGTCCCCGACGTCGACGCGCAGTACGAGCGGGTCCGCGCAGCGCTGGGCGACGACGCCGACCTCGACGCGCCACAGGACCAGCCCTACGGCGCCCGTGTGTTCACCGTCTCCGACATCGGCGGCAACAGCTGGACTTTCTGGCAGCAGTTCTCCGACACCGTCGAGCTGCCGTCGGGCTGGCGCGAAGTCCGTGCGGACGAACCGCCCCGGAGTGAGCCCTCGGAGTGAGCGCTGTGGCGCGTGCCTCCAACGGGTGAACGGCGCCGACGGCTAGGCTGGGGCCCGTCACCGCAGGCACAACCCACATGAGGAGCATGGCGTGGCGCTCATCGAGCAGGTAGGCGCTCGCGAGATTCTGGACTCGCGAGGCAACCCGACGGTCGAAGTGGAGGTGGCTCTCGACGACGGCACGCTGGCGCGGGCCGCGGTCCCCTCGGGTGCGTCCACCGGCGAACACGAAGCCGTCGAGCTGCGTGACGGCGACACCGGCCGCTACAACGGCAAGGGTGTCGAGCGCGCGGTCGCGGCCGTCCTGGACGAAATCGGCCCGGACCTCGTCGGCACCGACGCCGTGGACCAGCGCATCGTCGACCAGAAGCTGGTCGATCTCGACGGCACCCCGGCGAAGTCCCGCCTCGGCGCGAACGCCATCCTCGGCGTCTCGCTCGCCGTCGCGAAGGCCGCCGCGGAGTCGGCCGAGCTGGAGCTGTTCCGCTACCTCGGCGGGCCGAACGCGCATGTGCTGCCGGTGCCGATGCTCAACATCCTCAACGGTGGCGCGCACGCCGACACCGATGTGGACATCCAGGAGTTCATGATCGCGCCGATCGGCGCCGAGTCGTTCCGCGAGGCCCTGCGCTGGGGCACCGAGGTCTACCACTCGCTGAAGTCGGTGCTGAAGGGCCGCGGCCTGGCCACCGGTCTCGGCGACGAAGGCGGCTTCGCGCCCAGCCTGAAGAACAACCGCGAGGCGCTCGACCTGATCCTGCAGGCGATCGAGAAGGCCGGCTACGCCCCGGGCCGCGACGTCGCGCTCGCGCTCGACGTCGCCGCGACGGAGTTCTTCGCCGACGGCGCGTACACCTTCGAAGGCGCGAAGAAGAGCGCCGAGCAGATGTCGGCCTACTACGCCGAACTGCTGCGTGACTACCCGCTCGTGTCCATCGAGGACCCGCTGAGCGAGGACGACTGGGACGGCTGGGTCCAGCTGACCGCCGAGGTCGGCGAGAAGGTCCAGATCGTCGGCGACGACCTGTTCGTCACCAACCCGGACCGCCTCGAAGAGGGCATCACCCGCCGCGCCGCGAACGCGCTGCTGGTGAAGGTCAACCAGATCGGTACGCTGTCGGAGACCCTCGACGCGATCTCGCTGGCCACCTCCTACGGCTACAAGTCGATGATGAGCCACCGGTCCGGCGAGACCGAGGACACCTTCATCGCCGACCTGGCCGTCGCCACCGGCGTCGGCCAGATCAAGACCGGCGCCCCGGCGCGCGGCGAGCGCATCGCCAAGTACAACCAGCTGCTGCGGATCGAGGAGACCCTCGCCGACGCGGCGCGCTACGCCGGCGACCTCGCCTTCCCGCGGTTCACCCCGGAGGGGTAATCGGTTATGGCGGACCGGGGGAGGGCGCGGACCCGTCGTAGCGGGCGCGCGGACGGCGGTGGCTCCAGCAGGGGCCGCCGACCGGAGCGCGCCCGGCGGACCACGACGACGGAGGTCCGCGCCCGAACCCGGCTGCGCCGCAGCCTGGCGGCGAAAAGGGCGTCGGGCGCCGCGAAGGTGCTCGGCATGTCCACCACCCGCCGGGCCGCGGTGGTGGCGATCGTGGTGTGCGCGCTCGCGTTCACCATCGCCGTCCCGCTGCGGACATACCTCAGCCAGAAGTCCGAGGTGAGCGAGCAGCAGCAGCTGCAGTCCGAACTGCAGCGGAGCGTCGCCCAGCTGGAGGGCCGCAAAGCCGAGCTGAGCGATCCCGCGCAGATCGAGGCCGAGGCCCGGAAGCGCTTCGGTTTCGTGAAACCCGGTGAGACGCCGTACATCGTGCAGCTGCCCGAGGACAAGGCGCCCGAGCAGGGCCAGCAAGGCGAGCAGGCGGTGCCCGCGGGCTCCTGGTACGAGAAGCTGTGGGATCAGGTCGCGGGCGGCTGAAGCTCCCTGTTTACCCTTATGGGCGTGAACCGCACGGAAAAGTCTTCTTATGAGCCTGTGACCGACGCCGACCGCGAAATCATCGCGGAACAGCTCGGCCGGGCACCCCGTGCGCTGCGCGCCGTCGCCGCGCGCTGCCCGAGCGGCCACCCGTCGGTCGTGCAGACCAGTCCCCGCCTCGACGACGGCACCCCGTTCCCGACGCTCTACTACTTGACCTGCCCGAAGCTGACCTCGATGGTCGGCACCCTCGAGGCGTCCGGGCTGATGAAGGAGATGACCGACAGGCTCGCGGAGGACCCCGAGCTGGCGGCCGCCTACCAGCGGACCCACGAGAGCTACCTCGCCGAACGCGACGCCATCGACTCGCTCGGGCACGAGGTCAGCGCGGGCGGGATGCCCGGACGCGTCAAATGCCTGCACGTCCACCTGGCGCATACGCTCGCCGTCGGCCCCGGCGTGAACCCCTTCGGCGACGAGACCCTCGCGCTGCTCAAGTCGAACGGGTGGCCGTCGGGCGACTGCCAGGGGTAACACCCGCCCCCGCTGTACAGATAGTTCCTCCAGGTGGGTTAATTCACCCGTTGTCGGTCAACTCCTTCTCCCTATGGGGTGAAACCGGTCACCGTATGCGGCAGGCTATGCACCAGTTGTGGGTTGTCGGGGTGGGCAAGTAACCGGGTCGCCGAGTCGTGATCCGCCGGGAGGGTTCTGAGGTATGCGCGTGAGGCACGTGCCAGGCGCGGTGAACGGTCATGTCCGGAGACTCTGTCTCCGGCACCGCACGATCGCCGCGGTGACCGGAGGAGTCCTCGCCATCGTCCCGGCCTGTGCCGCGGTGATCGGCACGGGCACGTGGATCGCGACGGCGAGCACGATTCATTCCGACAACGTCGCCCTCGTCGGCGGCTATGACCCGAAGAACCCGCTCGTCCAGCAGATCGGCGTCGACGGAAGCCTGCCGAACGCGCCGACCCCGCTCCCGCTCCCCGCGGACGAACTCCCCAACGGACCGCTCGGCATCCCGGTCACCGCGCTTGCCGCGTACCGCAACGCCGCCGACATCCTCATCGCCGAACAGCCCGGCTGTCACATCGACTGGGCGCTCATCGCCAGCATCGGCCGGATCGAGTCCAACCACGCGCGCGGCGGCTTCGTCGACGCCAAGGGCAACACCCTCGAACCGATCCTCGGGCCGCAGCTCAACGGCGCCGGTCCGTTCGCGGCCATCCCGGACAGCGACGGCGGCAAGTACGACGGTGACACGGTGTGGGACCGCGCCGTCGGGCCGACGCAGTTCATCCCGTCGACCTGGGCCCGCTACGCCTCCGACGGGAACGGCGACGGTGAATCCAATCCCAACAACATCTTCGACGCGGCGCTGGGCACCGGCCGCTACCTGTGCTCGGGTGGACTGGATCTGTCCAAACCGGATCAGTTGCGCGCGGCGGTGTACCGCTACAACAACTCCGACACCTACGTGAACACGGTGCTGATCTGGGCCGAGGCCTACCGCACGGGGGTGCTGCCGACGCCGGACAGCAAGGTGCCCATCGGCGCGCCGAACGCCGCCGCCGCTCCGCCGCCCGCTTCGGTTCCGCCGCCTCCGGTGCCGCCGACACCGCCCGGTTCGGTGACGCCGCCGCCGTCGACCACGTTGCCGCCGTCGACGAATTCGTCTTCGCCGTCCAAGACGACGACGCCCTCGAAGTTGCCGCCTTGCCCGACAGTCACCGTGACGGAGACGCACCCGAGCACGAACACGAGCCCGGCGACCACGACCACGACGCCATCACCTTCGCCGCCGACCTGCAGCTCGCCGACGACGACCACCACGACGACGACGGTGACGTCGCCGAGCAGCGGCGGTGCCCAAACCACCTGATCGCCTTCATCCATGCCCCGCCACCACCCTCAACGGAGAAGCTTCGCTCCGCTGTAATCTCCGGGCATGCCTCGTGTTGCCGCGATCGACTGTGGGACCAACTCCATCCGTCTGCTCGTCGCCGAGTTGACCCCCCGCCACGACGGGACGGTCGACCTGCGCGACCTGCACCGCGAGATGCGGATCGTCCGCCTCGGCCAGGGTGTGGACGCCACCGGGAAGCTGGCCCCCGAGGCGCTCGAGCGCACCCGCAAGGCGCTGGCCGACTACACGATCGCCGCGCGCCGCAAGGGCGTCGAGAAGGTCCGCATGGTCGCGACGTCGGCGACCCGTGACGCGAGCAACCGCGACGAGTTCTTCGCGATGACCCGTGAGGTGCTCGGCACCGAGGCCGAGGTCATCAGCGGCGACGAAGAGGCCCGGCTGTCCTTCACCGGCGCCGTGGGCGAGCAGGATCCGGACGACGGCCCGTTCGTGGTGGTCGACGTCGGCGGCGGCTCGACCGAACTCGTCGTCGGCACCTGGGACGGCCGCCAGGCCGAGGTCATCGCCGCGAAGTCGGTCGACATCGGCTGCGTGCGGATCACCGAACGCGCGCTGAAGTCCGACCCGCCGACGGCGGGCGAGATCGCCGAAGCGCGTGAGCTGGCCGCCAAGGTCCTCACCGAGGCCTTCGACGTCGTGGACGTTTCGGCCGCGAAGACGTGGATCGGCGTCGCCGGCACGGTCACCACCCTGACGGCCGTGGCGCAGGGTCTCTCGGAGTACGACTCCGAGCGCACCCACCTCTCCAAGCTCTCCCGCGCCGACATCGACCGGGTCGCGCAGTCCCTGCTGACCGCCGACCACGCGACCAGGGCCGCGAATCCGGTGATCCACCCCGGCCGGGTGGACGTCATCGGCGGTGGTTCGGTGATCGTGCAGGTACTGGCCGAGCAGTTCGCCACGCGCAGTGGTCCCGGCGAACTGGTCGTCTCCGAGCACGACATCCTGGACGGCATCGCGCTCTCGCTCGCCTGATTCGCTGATTTCTCTTACGTGACGCCATTTCTGTCGGTGATCACGTGGTGACCTCCTGTCCGGATTAACCCATTCGGTCCTGCCTCGTTCCTACCAAGGTCGTGCTCTAACCGGGTGGTGCCCGAGACCGTCACACATTTGCAACACCAACGCACTGTGATCGGCTTCACCTGTCCCATAGCGTCGTCTCACCTTCTGGGCGGCTGAGCGCGACCCGCGCTCGCCGAACGATCCGACGACGAGAGTTGGAGGGGACATGCGGGGTTCACGCGGGTTCTGGGGAGCGACGGCGGTGGTGGCCACGGCGGCCATGCTGCTGACGGCCTGTGGGGGTGGTGGGTCCAGTGAGAACAAGGGATCCGGCGCCACAGACTCCAATGCGGCGGTCTCGGTCTACGGCACCGAGCCGGAGAACTCGTTGATTCCCGCCAATACCAACGAACTCGGCGGGTCGAAGGCCCTCAAGCCGGTCTTCTCGGCGCTGGTCGGCTACAAATCCGACACCGCCGAGCCGTACAACCTGATGGCCGAATCGATCACCACGACCGATTCGAAGGTCTTCGACATCAAGATCAAAAAGGGCTGGAAGTTCCACGACGGAACCGAAGTCAAGGCGAAGAACTTCGTCGACGCCTGGAACTACAGCGCGAACGGCAAGAACGGCATGCAGAACGCGTCGTTCTTCGAGCAGATCCAGGGCTACGACGAGATCAGCGTCAAAGAACCGGCCGTCAAGGAGATGTCCGGCCTCAAGGTCGTGAACGACTACGAATTCCAGGTCACGCTCAAGGGCCCGTTCTCCGTTTTCGCCACCAAGATCGGCTATCTCGCCTTCGCGCCGTTGCCGGACAAGTTCTTCGCCGACCCGGAGGCGTTCGCCAAGGCGCCCATCGGCAACGGCCCGCTGAAGTTCGTTTCGCGCACGCCCAACCAGAACATGAAGCTCACGCGGTACGACGAGTACCAGGGCGAGGACAAGGTCAAGTTCAAGGACCTGGAAGTCCGCATCTACACCAGCCAGGAGACCGCGTACCAGGATCTCCTGAGCAACCGCCTCGACTTCATGGAGGCGCTCCCGCCCGCGGCGAAGGCAGGCGGGAAATACAAGACCGACCTCGGTGAGCGGCTGGTCGAAGGCAACCTGCTCGGCATCAGCGCCCTCGCCATCCCGTACTACGTCCCGGGTTACAACAACCTGGACCTGCGCAAGGCGATCTCGCTGGCCATCGACCGCGAGCAGATCGTCAAAACCGTCATGAACGACACCTATTCGCCCGCCGACGGCTACGTTTCGCGCGGTATCGAAGGTTATCGGCCCGGCGTTTGCGAATTCTGCAAGTTCGACCCGGCGAAGGCCAAGGAGTTCTGGGCGAAGTCCGGTTACACCGGCAAACTGACCATCGCCTCGAACGCGGACGGTGGCCGTAAGGAACCGCTGGTCGCGGCCTGCAACAGCATCAAGAACGCGCTCGGCGTCGAATGCGACTTCGTCCCGGCGACCGACTTCGGCCAGTGGCGCAGCATCGTCAACGGCCGGAAGCTGACCGGCATGGGCCGCTCCGACTGGTCGGCCGACTACCCGTCGATCGAGAACTACCTGAACCCGCGCTACAAGAGCACCGGTTCGTCCAACGACTCGACGTACAACAACCCGGCCGTCGACGCGCTGCTGACCCAGGCGGACCAGACCGCCGACAAGGCGGCCGCGATCAAGCTGTACCAGCAGGCGGAGGATTTGATCGCGAAGGACCTGCCGCAGATCCCGGTGTGGGAGGAGAAGGGCGTCGGCGGTAAGTCGAACCGGCTGAAGGTCGCGAAGCTCGACTTCGGCCGTCTCGCGGACTACTCGTCCATCGAGGTCGCGGCGAAGTAAGCGTGTGGCCGCGCCGGCCGGGAGCGACGGAGCGTCGTTCCCGGCCGGCCGGACCTCCGGTTCCCACCACGCGATCTTCAGGACGGCACGCCCATGTCCCAGTACATCCTCCGTCGCCTACTCCAACTGATCCCGGTCTTCTTCGGCACGACTTTCCTCATCTACGCACTGGTGTGGGCCGTGCCCGGCGACCCCTTCGCCGGCAAATGCGGTCAGGTCGCCTGCCCGCCCGCCTACATCGAGATGATGACCGAGAAGTTCAATCTCGACGATTCGATCTTCGTCCAGTACTTCAAATACCTCGGCAACCTGTTCACCGGCGACTGGGGGGAGACCTTCAACGGTGTCTCGGTCGGCGAGCTGATCGCGAACGCCTATCCGGTGACCGTCCGGCTCGCGCTCATCGCGGTGGCCATCGAGGCGATCATCGGGCTCGCCGCCGGTATCCTGACCGGCCTGCGGGGCAAGGGTTTCCTCGACAACCTCGTGCTGATGTCCACCACGTTCCTGATCTCGATCCCGGTGTTCGTCACCGCGATCGTGCTGCAGATCGTCCTGGGTTCGGAACTGGGCCTCATCGACGCGAGCGTGTCCGAGGACGCGGGAGTCGGCGAACTCATCGTGCCCGGCATCGCGCTGGGCAGCCTGTCCATGGCCTACATCGCCCGGCTCACCAGGACGAGCATCGCCGAGAACCGGCACGCCGACTACGTCCGCACGGCCGTCGCGAAAGGCCAGCCGCGCAGCCGCGTCGTCGGCGTGCACCTGCTCCGCAACTCGGTGATCCCGGTGCTGACCTTCATCGGCACCGACATCGGCGCGCTCATGGGCGGGGCGATCGTCACCGAAGGCGTGTTCAACATCAACGGCATCGGCGGGCTCATCTTCCGCGGTATCCAGAACCGGGAGGGCGCCACCGTCACCGGGGTCGTCGTCCTGCTGGTGATGGTGTACCTGCTGGTGAGTCTCACCGTCGACCTGCTCTATGCCGTTCTCGACCCGAGGATCCGTTATGACTGACCCCAATGTGGCCGGTGGCGTGTCCTCTGTGGACGTCGCGGCGGCCGGTGTCGCCGACGATTCCGCGCTGGCGCACAAACCGCGCAGCCTCGGCGGCGACGCGTGGCGGATGCTGCGCCGCAAGCCCA
Organism: Amycolatopsis orientalis DSM 40040 = KCTC 9412; assembly: GCF_000478275.1. Lineage (GTDB taxonomy): Bacteria > Actinomycetota > Actinomycetes > Mycobacteriales > Pseudonocardiaceae > Amycolatopsis > Amycolatopsis orientalis. Next base: position 42,018 of record NZ_ASJB01000083.1, on the reverse strand, counting down.
CCTTCATCATCTCCTCCGTCATCATCCTGGTGGTCGTGCTGATCGCCGTCGCGCCGGACCTGTTCAGTTCCCGTCCGGCCGGGTTCAGCGATCTGACGCATGCCAACGAAGGGCCGTCCGCGGACGCCTGGTTCGGCTACGACAACCAGGGGTACGACGTCTATGCGCGGACCATCCACGGCGCGCGGGCGTCGTTGCTGGTCGGTGTGTTCGCCACGGTGCTGACGATCCTGATCGGCTCGGTCGTCGGGATCATCGCCGGCTACTACGGCCGCCTCGTCGACAGCCTGTTCTCCCGCGTCGGCGACATCTTCGCGGCGCTGCCGTTCGTGCTCGGCGCGATCGTCATCCTGACGACGTTCAACGCTCCCGGCACGAATCCCGGCGCGGTCACCATCATCGTGCAGGTGGTGATCTCGATCGCGGCGCTGAGCTGGCCGGTGGCGATGCGCATCATGCGGTCGGCGACGCTGGTGGCCAAGCAACTCGACTACGTCAAGGCCGCCCGCGGGCTCGGCGCGAGCACACCGCGCATCGTGCTCCGGCACCTGCTGCCCAACACGATCGCGCCGGTCCTGGTCTACGGGACCATCGCGCTCGGCGCCTTCATCGGGGCGGAGGCGACGTTGGCCTATCTCGGCGTCGGCGTGCGGCCACCGGTCGTCTCGTGGGGCGTGATGATCAGCGACGCCAGGGACTATTTCCGGGTCATCCCGCACATGCTGTTGTTCCCCGCCGGGTTCGTGACCATCACCGTGCTCGCGTTCGTCATGCTCGGTGACGGGATCCGCGACGCGCTCGACCCGAAGGCCCGGTGAGCGGCTGTGGACAACGAACTACTGCTCGAGGTGGAAGACCTCCACGTCGAATTCCGGACCTCGGACGGTGTCGCCACCGTGCTCAACGGCGTCGACTACTCCGTGCACGCCGGGGAAACCCTTGCCGTGCTGGGAGAATCCGGTTCGGGTAAGAGCGTGACGGCGCAGACCGTGATGGGAATCCTCGACAGCCCGCCCGCCGTCGTCACCCGCGGCGCCGTCCGGTACCGCGGCGAGAACCTGCTCACCGCCACCGAAGAGCGGCGGCGTGAGGTGCGGGGCGGCGGGATCGCGATGATCTTCCAGGACGCGCTTTCGGCGCTGAACCCCGTCTTCACCGTCGGGTTCCAGATCGAGGAGCAGTTGCGGGTCCGGCTGGGGATGTCCAAAAAGGACGCCCGCAAACGCGCGATCGAACTGCTCGAGATCGTGCGCATCCCCGCCGCGTCCCGCCGGGTCCGCGAGTACCCGCACCAGTTCTCCGGCGGGATGCGGCAGCGCGCGATGATCGCCATGTCGCTCGCGCTGGACCCGGATCTGCTGATCGCGGACGAGCCGACGACCGCGCTGGATGTCACCGTGCAGGCCCAGATCATGGACCTGCTGGCGGAGATCCAGGCCGAACGGCGGATGGGGCTGATCCTGATCACCCACGACCTGGCGGTGGTCGCCGAGGTCGCCGACCGGATCGCGGTGATGTACGCGGGCCGGATCGTCGAACAGGCCGACGTCACCGAGTTGTTCCGCTCGCCGGGGCATCCCTACACCGAGGCGCTGATGGCCTCCCTGCCGCGGCTGGACCTCAAAGGACAGACCCTGGAGACCATCAAGGGCCTGCCGCCGAGCCTGCTGAACGTCCCGCCCGGCTGTCCGTTCCATCCGCGCTGTCCCCGGGCGGAGAGCCGGTGCGAGTCCGAACGGCCGGCCCTGCGAAGCCTCGGTTTCGGCCGGGTCAGCGCGTGCCATTTCGCCGACGAGGTGGTGAGCGACCGTGTCTGAGCCCATTCTGCGGGTCGAGAACCTGGTTAAGTACTTCCCGGTGCGGACCGGCATCCTCGTCAAACGCACGATAGGTCACGTGAAGGCCGTCGACGGGGTCTCATTCGACCTCATGCCCGGCGAAACCCTGGGCGTGGTGGGGGAATCCGGCTGCGGCAAGTCCACTTTGGCCCAGGTGCTGATGCGCCTGGAGGAGCCGACGAGCGGGCTCGCGACCTTCGAAGGCCGTGACATCTTCGCGTTACGGGGATCCGGGCTCCGGAAGTTGCGGCGCGAGATCCAGATCGTGCTGCAGGATCCGTACACCTCGCTGAACCCGAGGATGACGGTCGGCGACATCGTCGGCGAGCCTTTCGAGATCCACACCGAGGTGGCGCCGAAGGGTTCGCGGGCGGCGAAGGTGCGGGAGCTGCTCGACGTCGTCGGGCTGAATCCCGAGCACATCAACCGCTATCCGCACCAGTTCTCCGGCGGGCAGCGGCAGCGCATCGGCATCGCGCGGGCGCTGGCGTTGCGGCCGAAGGTCATCATCTGCGACGAGCCGGTTTCCGCGCTGGACGTTTCGATCCAGGCGCAGGTGATGAACCTGCTCGGTGAACTGCAGAAGGAATTCGGCCTTTCCTATGTGTTCATCGCACACGACCTGTCCGTTGTCCGTCACCTTTCCACGCGGGTCGCGGTGATGTATCTCGGCAAGATCGTGGAAATGGGGACGGAAGAGGAGATCTACGAACATCCTTCCCATCCCTACACGCAGGCGCTGTTGTCCGCGGTCCCGGTCGCCGATCCGGCGTTGCGTGGGCAGCGGCAGGTGATTCGCCTGGAAGGCGACGTCCCGAGCCCGCTGGACCCGCCGTCGGGCTGCCGATTCCGCACCCGGTGCTGGAAGGCGCAGGACATTTGCGCCGAGCAGGAACCCGAATTGATCACGCGGGCCGGTGGACATTTGTCGGCCTGTCATTTCGCGGAGGAAAAAACCGTCGTCCCCTGACTTTAGTAGGGACTTCGTTGATATGCGGAGATCGCTCACGTAGTTTGCACGAATCGTGTTCTTCAGGAGGCATGAAGTGAAAAGACCCAGATCTCTCGTCATCGCCTTGGCGGTACCGCTGTTCGGTGCCATCCTCGCCGCGCCGTCGGCGTCCGCCCAACCGCGGCTTTCCGGGGCGACGACCGAATTCTCCGTTCTGGCCCGTGACGGCCAAAGCGTCGCTTCGGCGGAACGGGCGATCCGTGCCGCCGGTGGCACCGTCGTGACCAGCAACGCCGCGGTCGGCCTGATCACCGCGACCGCGCCCGCCAACGGTTTCGCCGAGCGCGTCTCCGCGGACCGTTCGGTTTTCGGTGCGGCCAAAGCGAAGCCGATCGGCTCCGCGCCGAAGAGCGACAAGGCGAAGGTCAAGTCGAACGCCGTCGAGAAGGAGAGCCGCGGGGCTGCTTCGGCGCCGAAGGCCGCTTCGGCCCAGTCCGCCGGGCTCGACCCGCTCGATGGTCAGCTCTGGGGTCTCAAATCCGTCCGTTCGGACCTTTCGCGCACCGTCCAGCCGGGCGACAAGCGGGTGAAGGTCGGCATCATCGACACCGGTGTCGACGCGAGTCACCCGGACATCGCGCCGAACTTCGACCGGGCCGCGTCGCGGAACTTCACGAAGGACATCGTCGCCGACGTGAACGGTGAGCCCGTCGACGGACCGTGCGAGTACCGCGGCTGCGTCGACCCCACCGACGTCGACGACAACGGGCACGGCACGCACGTCGCCGGCACCATCGGCGCCGCCGCGAACGGCTTCGGCGTCTCGGGCGTCGCGCCGAACGTGACGCTGGTGAACCTCCGCGCCGGCCAGGACTCGGGCTTCTTCTTCCTGCAGCCGACCGTGGACGCGATCACCTACGCCGGTGACGCCGGTGTCGACGTCGTCAACATGAGCTTCTACACCGACCCCTGGCTCTACAACTGCGCTTCCAACCCGGCCGACTCGGCCGCGGAGCAGGCGGAACAGCGGACCATCATCGAGGCGACGACCCGTGCGCTGAACTACGCGCACCGCAAGGGCGTCAGCCAGGTCGTGTCGCTGGGCAACCAGCACACCGACCTCGGCGCCCCGCAGCCGGACGCTTCGAGCCCGGACTACCCGTCGAACAGCACGCACCCGCGGCAGATCGACAACGCGAGCTGCCTCTCGCTGCCCGTCGAGGGCCCGCACACGATCGGCGTCTCGTCCTTCGGGCCGTCGCAGGCGAAGGCGGACTACTCGAACTACGGCGTCGAGCAGATCTCGGTCTCCGCGCCCGGCGGATACTTCCGTGACTACTTCGGCACCCCGTGGTTCCGGACGCTCGAGAACCAGATCCTCTCGACGTACCCGCGGAACGTCGGCGTCGCGGAAGGCAACATCGACGCCGCCGGGAACATCACGCCCGACGGTGTCACCGCCGGCATCCAGAAGGCGACCGCCGCCGACGGCCGCGTCGGCTACTACCAGTGGCTGCAGGGGACGTCGATGGCGTCGCCGCACGCGACCGGTGTCGCCGCGCTCATCGTTTCGCAGTACGGCAAGGGTTCGCGTGACTTCGGGATGGACCCGGACGCGGTGCAGCGGGTGCTCGAGGGCACGGCCTCCGACATCGCCTGCCCGGTGCCGCGGACCGTCGACTACCTGGACGAAGGCCGGGACGCGTCGTTCACCGCGACCTGCGTCGGTGACGCTTCGTTCAACGGCTTCTACGGTCACGGTGCCGTTGACGCCTGGTCGGCCGTCACCCACGGTGCCCAGTACCTGCGAGGCTGATGCTTCGGTTCCGCTGAGAGTGCTATGAAAGGTCCTTTCCTTGCAAATTTTGCAAGGAAAGGACCTTTCATAGCGTTGCGGGCTGGGCAGTCAGGCGGCCCGATCGGTGCGGACCACGGAGACGGCCGGTCTCGGACGTCGTGCCGCCGCCTCGGCTGCGGCCCTGAGCTCGGCGATGACCTTGTCCGGCTCGTCGCGAATCCGGGAGGGCAAGGTCTGCACGACGATGATTCCGGCAGCCGCGTACCGATTGTTGCGGTGGAGTGTCTTGCGGTAGGCATCCCTTCCGAAGTGGAAGGCATACGAATCGATTTCCCACGCCATGGCGAGTTCATCGCACCATGAATCGGGCTTGCCAACATAGTTTCCGAAAGCGTCGAGGATCCTTACGTTCCGTTCGGCCGGAGGTAGCCCCGCCCGCTTCCAGATCGCCAGTGCGGCGGCCTCGGGTACCGACTTGACCTCGGCTGCGAGCTCTCGGAGTACGGCGCGGGGAAGTGCGGTTCCCCGCCTGCTGCCGGACTCGAGTTCGGCGCTCAGTTCATCGACTGTGCACAGACCTGTCTCGACCGTTTCGATCAGCAAGGCGCGTACTGGGTCGAGGTCGCGGATGCGCCGTACGCCGTCCAAGACCGCTCGAGCCGGAGCGGCCAGCGGGACCCCTTCGACTATGCGATGGTCCGGCATGGCGATCGTTCTTTCGAAGATCGCGAACTTGACGCTTCGCACTTTGCGCTGTTGGGGAATGAGCACATGGACGGTTCCGTAAGGCCCGGCTTGCCGTAGCCCGTATCGGCGCGCGGCCTCGAAGCCGGTGATGACCCCCTGGCCGCCGGTGAGCATCAACGAGGCTTCGACTCGTTGCCGGGCGGTCGGTTGTTCCTTCGAGAGAAGGACAACGCCTGGCAGGAGGTGAGTCCACCTTCCGCCAGGCTGGCATCTTCGGTACGCCGTGCTTTGCGTGACCCCTAGCTTCTCCAAGGACGCCACACGGATGACGCCATGCCTGCTGTGTTGACGTAGGTACGAGTCCGTAATCGGAGCTTTGGATAGGTACATGTCAACATGGTCAGGGGTGGGTCCGACAGAACTTGGTGCCTGAGTGCCATGAAAGGTCCTTTCCTTGCAAAATTTGCAAGGAAAGGACCTTTCATGGCACTTGCCAGGGGGCAGGCGTCCCCTACTGGCCCGAGGCGGCCTTCACGAACTTCGCCAGGTCCTTCGACTGCCGCACCCGCGACTCCTCGTGCACGTACATCATGTGCCCCGCGGGGTAGTACGCCGTGTCGATGTTCTCCCGCAGCTCCTCGGGGATCTGAAGGTGTGCCAACACATGCTCCGAAGCGAAGTAAGGCGTCGCGCCGTCATAGTGCCCGAAAGCGACGTGAATCCGTAGATGCGGATTCGCTCGCATGGCGGAAGCGAGCGAGTCCACAGAGGACACCGAGCGCCCTTCGAAGTCGGAGTAGGACCAGGCCTTGAACACGTCCATCGACAGGAGTTCGTAGGGAAGGTCGTTCTCGTAACCCAGCTCGGCCCGCACGTAGTGGTTGAGGCCGCTCGCGTAGGCGCCGATGATCCGTGAGATCGAAGGATCGTCGCTCATGTGCTCGCGGCCGCCGTCGGGTTCCCAGGTGGTGAACCGCCCGTCCATCCGGCCGACGGTGAGACCCTTGTCCCGCAGGAGTTCCGTGAAGTACCGGACATGCTCGATCCGCAGGTTGACCCTGTCCACATAGGACTCGCTCAAACCGGTCAAGGAAGCGAGTGTCGCCACGACCTCGGCGCGGTCCTGTGTGGACAGACGTGCGCCGCGCGCGAGGGCCCAGGGGAGTTCCTTGGCCGCGAAGTCCTCGGCGTCCGCGAGGACGTCGTCGAGCGGGCGGTCGCCGTGGAGGCCGTGGTAGTGCGCGATCGCCGCGTACGTCGGCACGTAGAGCGTGTACGGCAGGTCGTTGCCCTCGGTGAACCGCAGTGTGCCCAGGTCCAGCACGGACGAGATCAGCAGCAGCCCGTTCAGGTACATCCCGTGGCGTTCCTGCAGATGCGCCGCCAGACCGGCCGCCCGGAGCGTGCCGTACGACTCGCCTGCCAGGAACTTCGGCGACAGCCAGCGCTGCTTGCGCGAGACCCACAGCCGGATGACCTCGCCGATGGACTCGATGTCGGCCGTGTACCCGTGGTACTCCTTGGCCTTCTCGCCGTCCACCGCTCGCGAGTAGCCGGTCGACACCGGGTCGATGAACACCAGGTCACTGTGCGCGAGGAGGGTTTCCTGGTTGTCGGTCAGTCCGTAGGGCGGCGCGACCGGGTCGTCGACGTCGCCGGACAGGACACGGCGCGGGCCGAGGAGGCCCATGTGCAGCCAGACACTCGCCGAGCCGGGTCCGCCGTTGAACGCGAACGTCACCGGCCGCGTGCCGGGCTCCGCGTCGTCGAGCGTGTACGAGGTCACGAACACCTCGGCCTTGGCCTTGTGGCCTTCGGACTTGCCGTCGGTGATGACCTCCTTCCGCAGCACGATCCGGCCGGTCTGGGCCGTGTACGCGAGCTTCCGGCGCTTGAGCGTCAGTGTGTGCTTCGTGGTGACCAGGTCGTCGATCGGCTCGACCTTGGTTTCCGTCGACGGGGCATCCTTCTCGTCGACGGCCTTCTCATCGGGATCGGTATCCGGCATGGTTCCAACCTACTGGCAGTCTGTACAGGTGGACATCGTCACGGCGCATGATCGCCCGAGTACGGCCGCCGAAGCGATCGAAATCCAGGAAACCCTGCGTGGCCTGGTCGATCGCGAGGATCGCTGTCCACAAGAGATCGTCACGGTGACCGGGCTCGACGTCGCCTACGACGAGGGCGGCGGCCTCATCGCCGCCGCCGCGGTCACGCTCGAAACCGCCGAATTCCGGGTCGTGGAAAAGCGAACCGTCGTTTCCGAGGTCTCGTTCCCGTACGAACCCGGCCTTTTCGCCTTCCGTGAGCTGCCCTCGCTTCTCGACGCGCTGCGAGCCCTCGACCACACGCCGGACCTCCTGATCTGCGACGGCCACGGGCTCGCCCATCCACGCCGGTTCGGGCTGGCGTGCCACGTCGGCGTCGTGACCGGTTTGCCGACCGTCGGAGTGGGGAAGACCCGGTTCATCGGCGAGCACGCCGAGCCGGGCCCGGAGCGCGGCGCCCGGGCACCCCTGATGGACGGCGGAGAGGTGGTCGGCGCCGTCCTGCGCACCCAGGACGGGGTGAAGCCGCTTTACGTCTCCGTCGGGCACAAGATCTCGCTCGACAACGCGTGCCGTCAGGTGCTGAGGCTGTGCCCCGCGTTCCGTCAGCCGGAGACGACCCGGCACGCCGACCGCCTCGCCCGCGACACGCTGAAGGAGGCACTCGTCCGGTGAAGTTCTCGTCGATCGCCGAACTCGACGCCGAGGTCATCGGCTGCCGCGCGTGCCCGCGGCTGGTCGCGTGGCGCGAGGAGATCGCCGTGGTCAAACGCGCCGCCTTCGCCGGCGACACCTATTGGGCCCGGCCGGTGCCCGGATTCGGCCCGCCGGACGCGTCACTGGCGATCGTCGGCCTCGCCCCGTCGGCCCATGGGGCGAACCGGACCGGCCGCATGTTCACCGGCGACCCCTCCGGTGACGTTCTCTTCAAGGCGCTTCACCGGGTCGGGGTCGCCTCGCAGCCGACGTCGACCCATATCGGTGACGGTCTGGAGTTGCGGGGGACCAGGATCGTCTCGCCGGTGCGATGCGCGCCACCCGCCAACAAGCCCACACCTGAGGAACGGGAGACCTGCCGATCCTGGCTCGCGGCCGAACTCGCGTTGCTGAAACCGACGCTGAAGGCCGTCGTGGTCCTCGGCGCGTTCGGCTGGCAGGCGCTGCTGCCGGTGCTCGCCGAGGCGGGCTGGCCGGTGCCCGCGCCACGCCCGAAATTCGGCCACGGGGCCGAGGTGAGCGTCGGCGACCTGCGGCTTTTCGGCTGTTATCACGTGTCGCAGCGCAATGTCCAGACCGGCCGCCTGACGCTTGACATGGTGTGCGACGTGCTCACCGCCGCGACCTCGGTGGCCGGCCTGAACTGAATCGGTGCGGAAGCGGTGGCGACGCTGGTCACAGCCGGATGGGGTCTACGAGCGATCTCAGCAGATGGGTGCGACTATAGAAATATGGCTGGTGTTAAGTCGGAACCGACACGGATCCTCGTCCTTGGTGGTGGATACGTCGGGCTCTACACGGCGTACGGGCTCCAGAAGATGCTCCGGGCCAACGAAGCGTCCGTGACGGTCGTTGACCCGCAGCCGCACATGACCTATGCCCCCTTCCTGCCCGAGGCGGCGGCCGGTGCGATCGAACCGCGGCACGTGGTCGTGCCGCTGCGGCGCGTGCTCAAGCGCTGCCACGTGCTCACCGCGCGGGTGACGAAGATCGAGCACGAGCGCAAGGCCGTCACGGTCGAAGCCGCCGACGGGCACGTCGAGCAGCTGAACTACGACGTCCTCGTGGTCGCGCTGGGTGCCGTCGCGCGCATCCTGCCGATCCCCGGCCTGGTCGAGGAAGGTATCGCCTTCAAGACCATCGGTGAGGCGATCTACCTGCGCAACCACGTCATGACGAAGCTGGACGAGGCCGCCAGCACGCTCGATCCCGAGCAGCGCAAGCGCCTGCTGACGTTCACCGTCGTCGGCGGCGGGTTCGCCGGTATCGAGGCGCTCGCCGAACTCGAGGACATGACCCGCTTCGCGGTGGAGAACTACTACCCGAACCTCAAGGTCGAGGACATCCGCTGGGTGCTCGTCGAGGCGGCCGGGCGGATCCTCCCCGAGGTGCGCGAGACGCTCGGTGTGTACACCGTCGAGCAGCTCGAGAAGCGCGGCATCGAAGTCTATTTGTCGACAGCGGCGAAGTCGTTCGAGAACGGCCACGTCGTCCTTTCGGACGGCACCGAGTTCGACACCGACACGATCATCTGGACCGCCGGCGTGAAGGCGAACCCGGTGCTCGCCAGCTCGGACCTGCCGCTGGACAAGCGCGGCCGCGTCGAGGCCACCGCCGCGATGCAGGTCGTCGGGCACCCCGACGTCTGGACCGCCGGTGACAACGCCGCCGTGCCGGACCTCTCGCGCACCGAACAGGACCCGACCGCGACCTGCCCGCCGAACGCGCAGCACGCCGTTCGCCAGGCGCGTCTGCTGGCGAAGAACATCATCAAGGTGATCCGCGGCGGCAAGCCGAAGGACTACTACCACAAGAACCTGGGTGCGGTGGCCAGCCTCGGCCTGCACAAGGGTGTCGCCGACGCGCTGAACCTGAAGATCAAGGGCTTCCCGGCCTGGCTCTTCCACCGCGCGTACCACCTCAAGGCGATGCCGACGTGGAACCGCAAGACCCGCATCCTGTTCGACTGGATGCTCGGCGGCCTGTTCCGGCGCGAGGTCATCTCGCTCGGCCAGATCAACAACCCGCGCGAGGAGTTCGACAGGCTGTCGAAGTCCTGAGTCCGTAGTTCGCCGTGAAGGCCTCCTTCCCTACCTTGAGCGTAGGGAAGGAGGCCTTCACGGCTTCAGGGTGAACCGGTGCTGATACTGGCGCTCTCCGCGGTATCCACGATCATTCTCGGATTGCAGAACCTCAACGGCTGGACCGGTGTGGCGTTCGCGCTGGTCGCCGCGACGACCGTGGTCGGCGCGCTCGAGCCGTTCTTCGCCTGGCGGTCTCTTTGGGTGCTGATGGAAGAGGTCCAATTCCGGCTCTACCGGCTACGCGACGAGCTCAGCTTCTACATCGCGTCGACCCCGCCTGATCAGATCGATCCCCGGTTGATCACCGAGAAGTTCGAGGAGTACCAGGCCGTTTGGAACGAGAGCGGCCTCCAGTGGCTCGAATATCGGCGTACTGAAGCGGCGAACTGACGGCCATCGCTTAAGCTGTCCGTGCCCCGGTAGCCCAATTGGCAGAGGCAGTCGACTTAAAATCGACGTAGTGCGGGTTCGATCCCCGTCCGGGGCACCATTCCCGCAGGTCAAAGCTCTGTCTGATCTTGCTGGTCCTGACCGGCCCCCGGTTTACCCCCGGAATTGGCCTGCTCGTCGTCGAGCCACATGCCTTCCAGGGCGACCGCGTTGTCCCGGGAGACCGACGTCCTGCCCATGTAGACGTCCTGAGTGATCGACGGCCGAGCGTGGCCGAGCTGATCGGCGATCTGCCGGGAACTGAGTTTCGCGTCGTCCAGCACGGTGGCTGCCGTCTTGCGGAAGACGTGCGACTTGACCCACGCGAAATCCTCGGTACCGCGCGCATCGCGGAGATCTCGCCGAGTGTTCGAAGGATCGCGCAAGCCGCCGATGGTGTCCGGGAAGACCGGGGATGCCGGGCCGCGCCCAGCTTCCTCAGCGAGGCGCCGACGCTCCCTCAGCACCGACACCGCCCACGAGGGAAGCGGCAGCGTCCGATCGCCGGATTCGGTCTTGAGCTTCTTCACGCGGCGCAACCCGGCCCCTCGAATCCGGATCACCTTCCAGTCGATCGCGACCGTTCCGGCGTCAAGATCGACGTCTTCCCAGAAGACCGCGAGCGCCTCGCCGATCCGCACGCCGGTTGCCAGCATGAAGCGCGTCAAGTCCGGCAGGTCTCGCGCGACCGCCTTCGGGTCGGCTTCGAGCTGTTCGAGCCACCTACGACGCTCTGCCGACGACAAGGCGCGAGGCTTATTACGCTTTCCGCCCTCGATCCGCTCAAGCTCCCTGACAGGGTTCGCGCCCAAGGCCCCCTGACGTACCGCGAAGCCGAGGATGCCACTCACCACGGCACGGGTCGTTCGGGCATGCGATGCACTGGTTTTCGCTTTGACGGCAGGAAGAAACGCGTCCAGCCGTGGCACGGTCACCTCATACAACCGGAGATCACCGAGCGCGGGAAGTACGTGGTTCTTGAGCACGCTTCGGTAGTTGTCCAGCGTGCCGTGTGCGCGTTCTTCTGCCTCGACGCGCTCAGCCTGCCGTGTGATCCACCTGTCGGCGACGACACTGAACTTCGTGTTGTGATCCATGTCGCCGCCTCCGGGCGCCTTCAGGGCCTCACTGATCGCCTTCTTCAGCAGTCGCTCAGCCTTTGGACGAGTCGGGCCGGTGCGCTCAATGTCATGCACCTTCCCATCGAAGCCCCGGTAGCTCGCACGAGCCCGGACGCCGGATGCCGTGTCGCTGAACCGGATCTTCCCGTGCGTCCCCACATCGAGAGGTGGCCGTGCCATCACACACCCCCTTGTTCGGCGACCCAGGCGTCGACGTCTTCGGGGCGGTAGCGGAGGTGCTTGCCGATGCGCTTTCCAGCCGGGCCGTAGCCGGTGGTGCGCCACCGGTAGAGGGTGCCGACGGGCACTCCGAGGTGGGCCGAGAGGTCTTCGACGGTCATGAGTGGCTGGTTCATCACTGGTTCTCCTTTGCGAGTTTGTCCTTGCGCTGTAGGCGTTTTCCTTCGTAGATCGCTTCGGCGATCTCGCGTTCTTCGGGGTTGTTGTGTCCGTTTCCGGTGTAGTTCCAGTGGTTGACGACGATCGCGCCGTCGGGAGTGGTCCCGAGGGCTTCGAGCGTGGCGAGGTGCTGGTGGGTGCGGCGGTCGCCGCGCAGCATGGTGAAAGTGACGGAGTAGCGCTGTGACTTGGTGAGGAAGTGGCCTCGGAAGCCGAGCATGTGCGCCCATTTCCGGAGGAACGTGAGGTCTTCGCTGGCTCCGAGTTCCCAGGCGGTGGCGATCATGCGTCGGTGGTGCGGCAGGACGTCCAGGTGCTCGATCGCTCGTTCGGACCGGATTGGACGGTCGGGGACTTCGCTGGTGCTGGTGCCCTTGGTGGCGTATTTGGCGATATACCCGGCTAGCGCGCGGTCGCTGATCTCGCCGTCGTCGCCCTCGATCTGGGCGGCGTGCGCGGGCCGGATGGGCCGGATGTCGATCTGCTGGCCCCACGTGAACACGTGCTCGGTGAGCTTGCCGTCGAGCATGAATTCGCGGGTGACGTGGGTGGTTTCGACGGCCGCGCGGACGGCGTGTTCCATGAGCGTGTTGTCCGCCCAGGTGGGCGCGGGGTCGTGGGCGCCTTCCGGCCCGTCGAGCCGGATCACGGCGTGGAAGTGGATGAGTCCGCGCTTCTGGTACTCGGCGACCTTGGCGTAGGAGAGCCGCGCGTACTCCGCGAACTCACTGACCTTGATTCCGGCCGCGCGGGCGATCTCCCGGCGAAGACGGATGGTGAACCGGTGCCACAGGTCGCCAGTGTGGCCTTGCCACAGGACCGCGCCCCGGTAGTCGTAGCTCTCTGGGGCGATCGCGGTGCCGACGCGGGGATCGGCTTCGTGGTGGTTTTCCCCGCAACCACAGGGGATGCGGCGGCCGGTGCGGGTGGTGCGGCGGCCGTGGACAGCGCCGAAGCTCGGTGCGGTGAGGGTGACGAACAGACGGGGCTTGTCCGCCACGGACTCAGGAATCGCCTTGCCACCGGTCATTCCGGCGCGGATGAGGTGGAACGCGTCGGCGGCGTAGCGGTCGGAGCAGGCGGGGCACACGGACTCGCGGCGGTTGCCGCACGGGGCGTAGACGGTCCCGGCGTGGTGGTCGAGGGTGCGGCCGGTGGCGCGGTCGGTGACGACGCGGTAGCCGGACAGGTGCACCGGCTGGAGGCATCCGCCGGTCGCGGTGACGCGGGCGCGGACGTGGCGCATGGTGAGGTGGCGGGTGATGCGGGTAGCCAGTGAGGACCCGTCGTGCTCGGTGATCATGGCTCTCCATTCGTGCGGGCACGAGAGAGCCGGGCAGACCCCCAGCACGGTCACCGAGGGCTGCCCGGCGAACGTGCGTGGTGCGAGGGAACCGGTCAGGCGGTGACCGGGTGGTGGTTGATCGAGGCGTTCAGTTCGTCCACGAGCGTGGTGAGCATCGCCTCGGGCAGGTTGACCCTGGTGGTCAGATCGGCGGCCGTGACGGGCCTGCCAGCACTGTGGGCGGTGTCGGTGATGCTGGTGACCGTGGTGCGGATGCTGGCGGGGAGCTTTGCGAACGTCGCCGACGTCGGGGGCCGGGGGGGCTGGATTTCGGCCGGCATAGCCGCCGGGGAAGCCGCGGTTTGCCGCACGGTGTTCTCCCTGGTCGGGGCCGTGACCGTGGCGAGGGCTTGTTCGCGGACGCGGGTGCATGTCTGCTGGATCACCGGCATGACCTCCGCGAGAAGGAACACCACGAGCGGGATCACCAGGTGGAAGAACACCATGCCCTTGGAGACCTCGCCACGGGCTGGTGCGAGACCGGCCCAGACGTTGGCCACCAGCGTGGCACCCAGCAGAAGGCGCTTGAGGTAGCGAACGGGTTTGACGTCGACCGTGACGCCATGAGAGAGCATCGAGGCTTCCCAGCGGAGCAGGGTCACCAGGATGCCCGCCAGCGCGGGTTCGGCAAGCCACGCGCCCCACCACAGCGGATCAGTGATAGGCCGGTCCCCGGCAAGGAAGTCGTGCACGCCAGTAGTGGTGAACCCGAGCCCGATCGCGAGGAACACCCACATGGTGCGGGTGATCGAGGCCCGGAACCGGTCTGCGGTCACCGCGCCCAACATCGGATCGGTGGACAGCCGGTGCACGTCACGCGCCTCGTCGAGCTGATCGGCCAGCGCGCGGACCCGGCGAGAACGGGGCGGAGTGTCCTCGCCCTCGGACTTGCGTTTCCAGAACATAATGTTGCCTCCTTCCAGGGGGGTGGACGGGCGAGGCGCCCGTGGCACGACGGAGATCTCACGTGTCCCGCGAGGACTCCGCGCATGCCGGTGAAGCGGTCTGGATGTAGCGGGCTTGCGCGTCGAGCAGCGCCGCCAGGTAGCGGGCGAACTCCGGGGGCATCGCCAGTTCCCAAGCCCGATCCGGTTTTCCCGGCGGGGACTGGCTTACCCGGAGCAGCACCGTGGACGCGGTTCCGGAGACGGCCGTGTTCGTGACCGTGGCCCGCTCGAACCGCACGCCCTCGATCGAGCGAAGCGGGTAGATCGCTAGGCCGTCCTCCAATGTTGACACTGCCGAGTGCCACGCCGCCGAGTCAGGCGACGGAACGGCTTCCGGATGGGTCATGTTCCGCCTCCTTGGCGAGTCACAGGGTTCGGGCGCGACTGAGGATCTTGTGCGCGTCGTACAACATCTCCTCAACGTCGTGCTTCGCTTTGTCCCGCTGAGCCTTCAGGGTCTCGATCTCAGTGGGCGAGTACTGACCGGCTTCGTGATGCGTGAAGCTCCAGTTCCAATAGAGCAAGTCATGCAACAGTTTCCCGATCTTCGTATTGATTTCGTCGTACAGTTCCTCGAACGAATCGCCGAATCCGAAAGTCAAAGTCGATGAGTACATGCCTAGTCCTTTCTGGTCAGTCGCGGGTGTAGTGGATGACTTGGTACGTTCCGGCGCCGTTTCGTTCCGCGTGCCACTCCTTCCAGATCCCGACAGTCAGTCCGATGTAGACGACGACCGTCGCGCCGACCGCAAGGAAGGTCCACCAGAATCCCCGGATGAGAACGCCTTCTAGGACGACGGTGAGAACGGCGAGACCGGTGATTTTGAGCCAGAGTCCGAGAAGCTTGAGGGTGATCACTGGTCGTTCTCCTTCTGTTTGGCGATTTCGAGAGCGAGGAGGTACAGCTCATCTGGCGTGACGGTCTCGTGGTCGCCCTTGCGGAGGGCGAGGTGTTTCCGGGCGAGGCTGTAGGGAAACGCGTCGTAAACGCACACCTGAGAGCGAGACGGCCCACGTCCCCGGAACGTCATATGAAGCTGCCCCGAGCTGGTGTGCCACCAGTCGCCATGCAGTCCGGTGAGGGAGTGTGTCCAGACCAGGAGAGAGCCGATCACGGTGACCGGGTCGGTTCCGGCGTCCGGCTGAATGCTGATGCTAGATGTGCCCGGTGTCAGGCATACCGAGGCCGGTTCGGGCGCTGGCGTCTCCCGGACCAGGCGAGTGGCGATCGCCGCGAGTTTGGCGACCCCGGTGAGTGGTACGAGTGCCGTGGTCATGGTCCATGTCCTTTCTGGACGGTCAGGCGGCGAAGGGGACGAGCACGCCGCCCGGCTCGTCGTCGTCGAAGTGCGGAGTGCAGAGCCGGACGAGTTCGTCGATGTCGTCGTCGGTGCTGTAGCCCGCGCGGACCCGGATCGGGGTGCGGGACTTCTCCGAGGTGCGGTAGCCGATGCCCTCGCAGCCCTCTTCCGGGATCTCGTCGGCGAGAGCGCCACGAAGTCGCGCGTCCTCCCCAAGCACCATGTCCACATAGGAGGCCGATCCGGTGCGCAGCGAGACCCGGCGGGTGAACAGATCCCGCACTGGGACGATGTCCTTCGTCGGTTCCTGGACGTAGGCCACGACCGCGAAACCGGCCGCGCGGCCCTGAGTCAGGATCTCCGCGAGAATCCTGTTCACCTGGCTGATCGTGGACCGGCTACCACCGAGCGCGGTGAGCATCGCCAGTTCGTCGACCATCAGGACTTCGAACGGGGTCTCGGCCGAGGGAGTGAACTTGCGCTTCTTCTGCGCCTTCAGGTACGCCTGACGTTCCCGCATCCGGTCCCGGAATTCCAGTAGCACCGCGAGCATCGGATCGACGTCCTCAGGGCCGGTGCCGTCGTCATACTCGACGTCATCATCGGCGGACGTAGCGTGCCGGTAGAACATCGGCTTCCCGCGCTCGGTCTCCATCCCGCCCTTGGGATCGATCATCCAGATCCGGGCGATCTGTTCCCGGATCATCGGCCCCATCGCCCGAAGCGGGTTCCACAACAGCGACCCCTTGCCGGAGCCGGTCGCGCCGGAGATCAGCCAGTGGTGACCGAGCAGCGGTTCCGTCCAGATCTCGCCCTGTTCGGTGTCGCCCAGCTCGATCGCCTTCAAGTCGACCTCATCCATCTCGCCGGGGATATCCGCCGGAGGGATCACGTCGTCGAACGGGTTGCCGTGCACCAGCGTGATGGTCAAGATGCGGGGCTTGCTGCCCTTCTCGATCGCGATCACGTCCGCTCCGAGTGCGGCGGCTAGCTCCTCCTGGACGTCCTGGAAGACGCGCAGCGACTGTCCTTTGACGAACTTGACCTTGAGGACGTCGATCGACGGAGTGGGCGCTGCGACCTTCAGCAGCCGGGGAACCAAAAGTTCGCCGGTGCGGCGGTCCTGCCCGACCAGGTTGCAGTACTCCAGGGACTCTTTCCAGGACTTGCCGATGTAACGGGTCCAGCGGCGGCGGACGGCACGAAGCCGCGGGGACGCCAGCGCCATATACGAGTCTTTGTGCAGGTAGCGCCAGGACAGCCCGACACCAACCAACCCGGCCACCGCGCTACCGGTGGTGACCGCGCCCAGCTCAACGACGCTCGTGCCGAAAACGGCCGGCATAGCCGTGACGCCGGGGTGGCGCAGCATCCAGCCCGCGCATCGGGCCGGGATCGGGGTCTTCCCGCTCGGACGGCGGGTCTTGGACTTCGGGGTCTTCATCGGTAGATCTCCTGTGTGTGGTGGACACAGGAGGGCCGCAGAGCCCCGGACACTGGACGCGGGGTCTACGGCCCTCACTACGTCCAGACGGATCGGTCATACGCGGTATGCGACTGTCGGTACTACTACGTTCCAGCGGTCAGCGTCGCCGGGCGGCAGGCTTCTTCTTCGCTCCGCCAGCGAACAGCGGTTTCGCCGCTTCCACGGTGGTGATCGCGGTCGCGACCTTGCGGGCGGCTTCGGTGTGCTGCTTGCCGCACCCGGCGACCCGGTTGGACAGGCGAGTCATCGCCGTCCGGAGCTTCTTCATCGCGTTGTCCAGCTCGGTCAACTTGCCGTCGATCTGGTTGGTGCTCATCGGTTTCTCCTCGGTGCTCGGTTCAGAACCACGTCTTGTTGGCCAGGCGCTTGCACTCCGGGCAGTAGGTCGCGAACACGTAGCCGAAGCACGAGGTCTCGACTTCGGACACGTTCGCGGTGATCCCGCACGCGGCGGTCATCTGTCCGGACCAGAACGACTGCTCCACGGCGATGTGGACAAGGTCTTCTTCGCGGGTGGTCATCAGACTCGCCAGCCCCGCGAGATCAGTTCCGCCTTGCGCTTGAGCGCCGCCTCCCGGAGTTCGTCCAGCGCACCGGACGCCTTCCGGAGATCGGCCTGTACCTCGGACTTGGTGGGGACCTGCCAGCCCTCGAACCGGTCCGCCGTGGCGCCCTTGTCGTCCAGGGCCTTCCCGAGCTTGCCTACCTCGTCGAACGCTTTGCGGACCTCATCGAGCGCGAACTCGAACTCGGCGAATCGGGCCTTGTTGACGTTGTTGATCGTCTGCGACGTCATCATGATGCCTTTCGTTTGCGGTAGGGGAGCATCGGCGCCACGACGTGAGCGCTGTCTCCCAGATCTCTTCCGATTAAGCCTGTCCGCCTCATTCAGCGCCTTGTAGTAGCTGCCATGCGTACTGACATGCACGCCAGGAACACCATTCGCGTTCACCGAGGTGTCGATCACCTTGCCGAAGCCGTTCCAGTCCTGCACAGCCTCGAATCGTCGGGTCATCACGACGCCTTTCGCTTACGAGAACAGGGAATCGGCGCCAGGTAGCGCCACTGACGTGCCTTCACCTTGGTGGCCTTGGGCACCAGGACCGCGTTACCCGGCCCTTCGTATCCGTGGTGTGTGTAGACGTGCACACCTCCCTTCGTCAGCCACTTCACGGTCAGGAGCTGATGCACGGCCTCCTCTTCGTACCGGGGGGCGACCTCGATCGTTTTTGGGGCGACCAGGTGATACACCCGCTCCGAGGGGCCGACAAGCACGTATCCGGTGTTCTCCGCAATCTGAAGTACCTTCTCGATCAAGTTCATGTCATTGATCGGCGGAGCCGCCGGTCCGGCCACCACCGGTTCCTCCACCGGATCGCCGAACAGATCCAGGGCGCCCGTCATCGCGTCCCCCGCGTGCCGACCACCGCCAGCAACCCCAGGACCACGGCAACCACTCCGGCCACCGGCATCGCGATCACCAGTGCCGCGACCAGGAGCAGCCACAGCGGGTAGAACGTCACCTTCGCGAAACTCGTCTCCATCACATTCCTCACATCTGCCATTGGCGACCGCACACGTTGCAGGTCGCGATACGGGTCGGGGACAGCCAGAAATTCGCCGAACACACGTGATTCCCCATCACGCACCCCGCTTCGGGCCGTTCGGGTCGAACGATGAAAGACCACTCCGCAGAGCGTCCACGGCAGACTTAGCCATTGCTCTTCACTCCTTCCACGCTTTTTCCGATCGCGTGAATTTCCTGGTTGATTCCAATCAGTTCTTCGATCACTCGATTGGTCCGAGACCGCGCATCAGAATCCACTCCGCGCGCCAAGCTCACCGCCTGGTCCAGTTCCCGGATCACTTCGCGGACGCCGCGATAGGTGCTCTCGTAAGCGCCGAGAAGGAGACTCACACGTTCGTTCACTTCTCCTTCCTCCGGTCTTCATAGGTCTCGACCTCTCCGAGGCGGCGACGAATCACGCCAAGTTCAGCGGTTACATTTCCCAGGTCATCGAGCATCCTGCGGTTAGCGAGACGGGAATCCCGGTCCGCGATCTCCACGAGCATCGCCACCTCTTCCAAGTTGCGCGCAGCACTCTGCAGCGCCTTGAACGCCCCGTCGTACGCCTCCACGATTTCAGCCTTCAATACTTTCGTGATCATTCGTCGCTCCCTCCGGTTGTCCAGTCGCCCTGAATGAATGCCGCAGACTGAAGGGAGCCCGCAGCGTCCACAAGCGCCAAGGCGACCCCCCGAACCCGGTAATCCGCCCGCTGATGAAGCGTCTCGCTCGTCCGAATACGCTCAACGCGTTCCGCCAGATACCGAATTTCCTCGATCAACGCGTCGAACTCGGACGCCAATTCGTCACCCTTGTCCATCACGGCTCATCCCCTTCTGTCAAATGCAGCCACGGCCACTCGTTCAATTGGGCGGCCAAAATTTCGTGCTCGCTCATTCTCAAAACCTCATTTCGGCTAGGACGGATACACCCGCCGGTCCCTGACGAAATGAGGTCAGGAACCAAAGCGCGTAGCCGTATTAGGCGCGTTTTTGGGCATAGTTGGGCTCACTATGTATTTGTCAATGATCAGAAGAATTCAGTGCCCGAGCGGGCAAATTGCCGATTTGGCAGGTTCACGCGACGCGTGATCAGATCAGCGGCTTCATTCCGGCCGCACCCCAGGCCACACCCGAGACAGTCTCGCCCCGATCGTTCTTGAACGAGTAGGGCGTCACACGCGGGTCGATCAGCTCGACGCGGGTCATGTCGTCCTCCGAGAAGCCCTCGCCGGGGTCGGCGTCCAGGGTCACCCGGATCTCCTCGCCCTTCTCACCCTTGGCCTTCACCATGAGCGCCACCGTGTACTTGGTGACCCCTTCGCGGTCGGTCACAACCTCTTCACGGCCGTCGACCTTGCGCATCTTCATCTCCGGGTTCTCCGAGACCGTCAGCCGGTAGCCCGCCAGGTTCACCGGGATGTTCCTCATGTCTGCCTCCGTTGGTCGGTTCTGCCGTCTAATCCCGGTATCCGGTCGTCATCCCGGGATGGTGTGGTTAGAACCTTGCCATCGTCATCCGTGGCTTGTCAACCCCATCCCGGGATGGAGTTTGACTGCCCGGGATGATGTGGGAGGATGGAGTCATGGAACGAATGGACATGAAGGCCGTAGCTGCGCAGCTCCGCGCGGACATCCATGACGGCAAGTTTGTGCCGGGGGAGACGCTGCCAAACACTGATCAATTACGTGAGCGGTTCGGTGTCGGCAAGAACGTCGTGTCCGCCGCTGTGCAGACCCTGAAGGGGGAGGGGCTCCTTGCTCCGGGTGGGCGCGGGCAGCCGGTACGGGTCCGCGCGCTTCCGCGGAAGCTGACTCGCTCGAACGTCAACTATCAGGAAGAGAAGGATCTCGTTAAGGCGAGTGAGGACGTTCGACGCCGTCGCGGTTCGGCTGAACGTGACGCCAATGTGTCAATTGAAGAAGTCAACGACGACTCTGTAGCCTATGAGGTTGTCTCGCCGCCTGACGAAGTGGCCAAGATCTTGGGTCTTGGGTCGGATGAATACGTTCTTCGCCGGACATATTTGCGGCAGTATCGTGACGGTGAAGGCTATAGTAGAATGATTTCCTACTTGCCATATTCGTTAGTCAAAGATCATCCACCTCTCTTGGACTCGTCAAATGAACCTTGGCCTGGCGGCACGCTTCATCAGCTTTATACGGCGGGAGTAGAGGTTTGCGCGATTGAGGACCGTGTTACCGCGCGTATGCCCACGGAGGAGGAAGTGGCGCTCTATGACATTCCCTTTAATGTCCCCGTCATTCCGATTTTGAAAATTAGCTACGACGAGTCGGGGCGCGCGGTAGATGTAGCAGAACTCTTGACCCCGGCTGACCGGATTTCACTGTCTTACATCACTGAACTGCGAAAGTGGGACGAGTAAGCAATGGCAACGCCGCGCTTAATTTCTGTGGTAACAGCCGTTTTCGATGGCGGACACCACTACCTCAGGGAGCTCTACGAGTCCCTGTGTGCTCAGGAAATGCCCGAAGGCTGGTCGTGGGAGTGGTGCGTACAGGAAGACGGCAACAGCGGAACACCAAAACAAGAGCTTCCTGACGGCGATCCGCGCGTGCATTACGGCACGGGGCTTGCTGGTCGCGCCGCCGTCACTCGAAATATGGCCTTGTCGCAGGCGCAGGGGATTGTGATTCGCAACGTTGATGCAGATGACGTACTACTTCCCGGCGCACTATCACGGGACATTGACGCGTTGCGCCGCGTTGCTTGGTGCGTGTCGGCGGGCCTTGATCTGCATGAGGACGGAACCACAACGCCAGGCCCGTACGACCCGCCGAATGGTCCAATTGAGCCCGGTCGCTTCTATAGGGAGCAGGCAGAGGACAGGCTCTCGGTTCTCGCAGCGAACGTCGCGATGCACACTGACCTCATCTGGTCTCTGGGCGGGTGGATGGCGCTCACTGGGGCCGAGACGATCGCCACGCTCTTGGCCGCAGAAGCGGTGACTCCGGGCGAGTTCATTGCCGAACCAAGCATGCTCTATCGGAAGCACTCTGCGCAGACCACCGCCTCTGCTGACTACTGGAACCCGCAGGAAGACGAGGCGCGCAGGCGCCTCATTCAGATGCGCGTTGATGCGATCCACGCCAACCGAACGCGGTACTTGCCGGGGCCGATCGATGATGACGATTCGGCTGTGGACCCGTCGGTTCCGCCGGAGGCGCGTCAGGCGCAGGGGCTTTCGCGTATGACGCGAGGCAATGAGGCTTGAGTCTGAACCTAAGCCAGGCCCCGACGAAGGGAACAAGTTCGTGGTTGAACCGGCATACGTCAGGATCGCAGATGCCTACGCACGTCGTATCCGCACCGGAGAACTTCGGTCGGGGACTCAGCTTCCAAGCTACCCGGAGATTGCGAGCGAGCATGGGGTCTCAGACATTGTCGTCCGGAAGGCTCTTGGGCTCCTGCAAAGTCAAGGCCTAGTTCGGTCCGTCCGACGTCGCGGCGTCTTCGTTGCTGATCTTGAAGCCCTGCCGTCTGCCGACCGTCATTCACCTTTTGAAGCGATGTTCGACAACGAGTCCGATCAGGCCAGGAACCAGGAGGCATCGAGCGCCTACACGCGCGCGCTGGACGAGCTGCGGGAGATGCAAGCCAAGCATCATGCGGAGACGCGCCGGAGCTTCGCCGAGGTCAATCAGGGCATAGCCGAGATCAACACTTTGCTACGTGCTCTGATCGACAAGGCCTGATGTCATCCAGTCGCCCGTCATGACGCTCGCGTGTTCAGAGTTTCATTACTTGTTCAAGGCGGCCCCTCCGGGGCCGCTGGCCAGGGTGTTTGATCCACGGGCAAGCCCCGCCGGGGCGTGCGGGCTGGCGCCCGGTCCCCGGCGGTCGCCCGTGGAAAAGCCAGCCAGCGGCCCACCCGTCGGAGGGGCCGTCAACAAGGGTTCGAGCCGTGGACCAGGGGATACGGCAATGCCGGCGTGGCCCTGCGGTGAGGTTCCGTCAACAAGGGCAATGTCCTCGCCGGACGGGCAGGTCTCCGGGATGGGCGAGGTGAGCGCGGAACTCGCGTTCGTGTGTGCCTGTCGTCCATCCCATCGACCTCCTGAGGGCTATCGAGCCTGTCAAGGGGGCAGTCCGGCGATGAGCTTCCGTCCGCAGCTTCGTGCCCCCTTGACAGGCTCGATCGGGCTGGCGCCAGGTCGATGGGATGGACGAAAGGCCCCCACTTGCAGGGTGATGACCTGCAGATGGGGGCTGAGTAACGTTCCTTTGGTCATCATCGACTTGGGGAGAGCAACCGGGAGGACCAGACTGTGGCTGAACTCGATTTTGCGATGCTCGCGGAGTATGCGCGCGTCGATCCTGCTGGCCTGCTTACGGTCGCTGGCGGCGCGTTCGACCAGATCGAGGCTCCTGGACCCGGTCTGGTGCAGCGAATGGCCCTGGCGTTCCGTCTGACATTCGAGCCTGATGAAGCGTCAACGACGCTCGAAATCAAGATCAATCAGCCAGGCAACGATTCATTCGCGCTCGGCCTGTCGAGCACCGTGAGTCCGCAGGTCGAGGGCAGGAAGATCGTAACGAAACCTGCGGTCGTCATGGCGGTTGACATGGGCTTTCCTGTTATGGCAGCGGGGCGCTACATAGTCCAGATCATCGTTGCTGGCCAGCTGGTCAAAGAGCTGCCGTTCGATGTCCGGTTCATCAACGGGCCGGAGGACTGAGCGCCTATGCAGGTGATCTACTCAGGTCATGCCAAGCGGCGTATGAGACAGCGCGGAATTACGGACAGTGACGTTCGTGCCTGTTTGGGTAACCCGCAACTGAGGATAGTCAGCGGCGAGTCTACCGTCTACCAAGGAGGCGTAGGAAGCCGTACGCTTAAGGTGATGGTTGCTTCCGATCGGGACACCGACGCGATGAAGTTCGTCATTACGACAGTGTGGAGAGGCGACGATGACGACGACTGAGCCCAGTCTGTCACTGGAGATTGACCAGGATGCGGGAGCCGCATACCTGCAGTTCAGCGATAGCGACGTGGCGCGCAGTGTCGAGTTCAGTGATCACATCATCGTCGACCTGGACGTGCACAACATGGTCATCGGCATCGAGATACTCGATCTCGCCAAGTCTGTGCCACTCGACGACCTCACCGAGCGGTTCCATGTTCGGGCTGAGTCCTTTGCTCTCCTGATGCAGGCACTGCGGTCATCATCGCGTGCGTCGTCGGCGGCAACCGGGACGCGTCGACTTGCGCCAACGAAGCGCAACTTGACGCTGGCCTGATCCCCGCATCGACAAGCTGCGCATTCTGGATCGCTGGCGTGGATAGTCCCTGTCTTACCCCTGGAATTTGGCGCCAAGCAACCCCAAGGGGCGACAGGTAACAAGCGTTCTCATTTGCTAATCATGCAGGTCGCGGCACATGTTGACAGCGCACGACAAGAGTTGCGCAGTGCCGCGCCAAAATCGACGTAGTGCGGGTTCGATCCCCGTCCGGGGCACAAGCAGTTCCGCTCTGTGGACGTGCTGGTCCGCGCGGACGGCCGCTGCCGACAATGGCCCGCATGACCGGAACCGGCCAGACCGACGAAGCGACCCACGACCGCGCGCGGCGCACGGGACAGGCGCGAGGTGACGGGATGCCGCGACGCAGGATGCTCCGGCTGGCGGCCGGTGGCGGACTCGCGCTGACGGCGTTCGGGACGTTCCCGGCCGGGACGGCGTCGGCGGCCGCGCCGATCGTGAAGCCCTTGCCGCCGGAGATCTTCGAGGTCTACGGCACGAACGCGGAGACGCGGTGGGAGGCGTTGAGCGGGCAGGGTTACCTGACGCCGGTCGACAGGTTCTTCGTCCGTAACCACACTTCGACCCCGCTGATCGACGCCGTTTCGTGGCGGCTGAAGCTTTTCGGCACCGGATTGCGCGGAGCGCCGACCGCGGACCGGCCGGTCGAGTTCACCTACGCCGACTTGCTCCGGTTGCCTTCGGAGACGATCACCTGCGCCATCGAATGCGCGGGCAACGGCCGGAGTTTCTTCACCGGCCAGCAAGGACAGGCGGTGTCCGGCACGCCATGGAAGCTCGGCGCGATCGGAGTCGCACGCTGGCGCGGCGTCCGGCTCGCCACGGTGCTGGCCAAGGCGGGGCTGACGCGGCACGCGGTGGACGTCCTGCCGGAAGGACTGGACGCCGACTATGTGACCGGCGGGGTCAACCTGGGCAAGGTCCGCCGCCCGCTGCCGGTCGCGAAGGCGCTGCAGGACGTTTTGCTGGCCTACGAGATGAACGGGCAGCCGCTGCCGCCGGACCACGGTCATCCGGTCCGGCTCGTCGTGCCCTCGTGGGCCGGGATCTCGTCGATCAAATGGCTGGGACGCGTCGAAGTCTCGGAAACGCCCTTGCTGTCGCCTTGGAACACTCAGTATTACCGGCTGCTCGGACCGGACTATCCGGCGGAGGGAACGGTCGTGACCCGGCAGGCGGTCAAGAGCGCGTTCGAACTGCCGTGGAACGCCGAATTCGGGGTCGGCGACAGGCAGGTGCTGCGCGGCAGGTCGTGGTCGGGCAACGGCCGGATCCGGCGAGTCGAAGTCGACACGGGCAAGGGCTGGCGGCAGGCGAGGTTCGTCGGCGCGGCGGCGGATCGTGGCTGGCAAGGCTGGGAAATCCCTTGGCGCCCCAGGGTTTCCGGCGCGCACACCCTGCGGGCACGGGCCGCGGACATCTCCGGCGTCACCCAGCCGGACGTCACTCCGCACAACACGCAGGGCTACCTTTTCGACGCGGTCGTCCGGCATCCGGTCCGGGTGGTGTGAGATGACGCAGCCGGCCGTGGCGACCGGGAAGCCGACCGTCGAACTGACGTTGGCGCTGCGGGTGAGCACCGACTCGGAGCATGCCGCCGCGATCGCCGCGCGCCTGCTTGAGTCCTTTGAGGACACTGTCGGGGTGACCCTGACGACACGGACCGTCCAGGCGGATTCCGGGCAGGTCATCGAACTCGCCGGACGACGGCGACGCTTCGGCGAGTCCGCGCCACCGCTGCGCATCGAGCCGGACTCGCGACGAGTGCTGCTGTGCGGCGAGGTGCTGGAGTTCACCAAGCTGGAGTTCGATCTCCTGCTGTTCCTGAGCCGGAATCCGGACCGCGTCTTCGACCGCCTCACGCTGATGGCGCAGGTGTGGGGGCTGTCCGGCGGTAACGGGCGGACCGTGGACGTCCACGTCCGCAAGATCCGCGGGAAACTCGAACCCGTGCTGGCACCCATCGCGACCGTGCGCGGGGTCGGTTACCGGTTCGACGGGGCGGGGCAGGTGTTCATCGCGGACTGAGTGACGAATCTACGACGTTCGCCCCGGTGTCTTCGACCGCTTTGGAGCCGGAGGCCACAGGATAGTTGTATCGAGCCACGGTCTTCCGGAGATGGTCGGCGTGCTGGTAGATCTCCTCGACTGTCGCGATGGGGATACGTGTCTCGACCTTGTTCTCGTCGAAGATGCCGAGGTACTTCTTCGAACGGTTGAACCACAGGCGGGCGATGGGCTTGCGATTGTTGTCGTCAAGCAGCACACCGAAATAGGTCTTCGTGTCACGTGCGACGATTCTCGCTGCCGGGACCTCTCCGCAGACGATGGCACGGACGATCCGGTACCCCTCGAGTTCCTCTTCAGTCGTGACCACGTCCCCGTTGCCGTCATGTGGTCTCGCTTCCGAGGGAGCCGCGGAGGAGTTCTCGGCAGGACTACCTTGCCCGGAAAGTTCAGGCGCACCAGCGGAAACGCTGACGAAGGAGTCGGGTCCGCCCAGTGCGTTCTTCAAGCGGTCGTTGACCTGTTCGTTGAGGAACTGGCGTGCCGCCTTGTCGACAAGCGGAGCGAACTGGTCGCGAACCCGTTGGGTGAAGGACCCTTCGTAGACGCGGCCGGCGAGAAACTTCACCCACTCGTCCTCGGGCGTCTTGAACTGGGTCGCGAGGATCCGTTTGATCTGACCGATGTACTTGAGTTCCTCGGCGGCGTTGATGACCGAGTCCAAGTTGAAGGACTCTTTGCTCAACTTCGCGAGCTCGGGAATGAGAGTGTCGTCTATGTCCGAAAAATCCAGGACCAGAAAAGGCTTCGCGTCCATCCGGTTCGGCGCGTCCAGATCGGTGTAGAACTGGTAAGTCTCGCCGTTCGTGAGGATGGCGATCCTCGCATTGGTTACAGCGAAGTACCGGAAAAGCTGGGATGCGTGCTCGATGCGAAGCGGATCGTTGACCTTCTTGGCTTCGACCAGTACCTGCACCTGTCCGTCGTGCACGATGGCATAGTCGATCTTCTCGCCCTTTTTGGTGCCGACGTCAGCTGTGAATTCGGGGATGACTTCGGCGGGGTTGAAGACGTCGTACCCCAGTACCGTGCTGATGAAGGGCATCACGAAAGCGTTCTTGGTGGCTTCTTCCGTCTGGATGTCGGCCTTGTGCTTCCGGATTTTCAGAGCCAGAGCCTGTGCGCGCTCTGCGATCTCCATAGTGATGTCCTCCATGCGGAACGTTTCCCAGGTGCGTGGTGGCCGCACCTTCCCCAGTGGTTTCGCTGTGCTGCTGGACCTAGGTCGTAGACGGTGGCCCTCGCGTTACATCTCGTCACTCGACGCCGATATCGGATGTCATCGGGTGTTCTGCCGGCAAGGCCGGACGAGCGATCCTCGGAACGTGACGATCCGGCTTGCAACCATGAGCTGCCCCGCGTGATCCTCGGGGCAAAGTCGCGATGCCAGAATGTGGACCGTGACTCCGACCTACCTTCTCGTACACGGCTCGAACAGCAACTCGTTCACCTGGGGTCCGCTGCAGCGCGAACTCGCCCTGCTCGGGCACCGCACCCTGGCCGTCGACCTGCCGGGGCATGGCTTCGCCGCCGGTTTCCCGGCGGCCTACCAGGCGCCCCAGAATCTCGAAGCGCTGGCCACAGCGCCTTCCAAGCTGGCTGGGGCCACGCACGCCGCGGCCGTCGAGCATGTGGTGGAGGTCGTGCGCAGGGTCGCGGAGCACGGGCCGGTCATCCTGGTCGGGCACAGTCGTGGCGGGGCCACGCTCACCGGGGTCGGCAACGCTGTCCCGGAACTGATCGACCGGATCGTCTACATCTCCGCGTGGTGCTGCGCCGCCGCGACCATCGGCGAATACATGCAGGGGCCCGAGTACGCGGGCAGCGCGCTCAACGACGTCGGCGGGGTCGTCGTCGCCGATCCCGCGGCGCTCGGTGCGCTCCGGATGAACTGGCGCACCGCCGACCCGGAGCTGCTGACCGCGTTGAAGACCGCGATGCTCGAAGACGGTACTGAGCAGGAGTTCTTCGCCTACCTCAACACCCTCGAGCCGGACGAGAGTCTCGATGTCGGTAGTGAACGCGCTGACGCCGCCACGTGGGGCCGGATCCCGCGCACCTACATCAGGCTGACCGAGGACCGGTCGATGCCGATCGCGCTGCAGGATCGTTTCATCAAGGAGGCGGACGCCCTCACCCCGGACAACCCCACCGACGTGCACTCGGTCGAGAGCAGCCACGTCGGGTTCTTGGTCCGGCCACAGGAGGTCGCGGACATTCTCGCGGGACTCGCCTGACACCGTCGTCCGCCCAAGTATTGTTCCGCCGGGGGGGGGAGGAGGAGACCCGGAAGCGATGACGGACGGACAATTCACCAAAGGACATCTGATCACCTTGCTGATCAGTTCCGCGATCGGGGTGGGATTCGGTGCCGGGTGGTGGTTCTTCGGAGCCTCCTCCGCCGGATCGACGCCGCTGGTCTTCGTGGGTGTCGCCGCGGTGCTGGCATTGGCGGGCTGGATCGCCCTGACCGCCCGCAGGGGTGCCGGGCTGCCCGCGGGCGGAGGCCGGGAGAACAGCCCGTTCGGCAAGAAGTACGGCATCGCCGTGCTGCTGATGCTGGTGGGGATCTTCGCCGGGGCACGGGTGCTCTCGGCGGTTTTCGAAGTCCCGGAAGCCGTGCCCGCGTGGGTGCTGTTCGTGGTCGGCCTGCACTTCTTACCGTTCGCGAAGTTGTTCGGCTCACGGCGTTTCCTGGTGCTGAGCGCCCTGTTGTGCGCCGTCGCCGTGCTGGCCGTCGTGCTCGCGATCGTGGGCTGGACGGCCGCGTGGCAGCTCGTGCCAGGCTTCGGTGGCGCGGTGGTGCTTTGGGCGACCGTCGCCGCCGGGCTGCTCGCCGCGGATCGTCAGGGCGCGACAAGCCCGGCTTCGTAGGCGAAAATCGTCAGCTGGACCCGGTTGGTCGCGTCGAGTTTCGCGAAGATCCGGGTGATGTGGGTCTTCACCGTCGCTTCGCTCAGATGCAGTTCCGCGCCGATCTCGGCGTTGGTCCCGCCCCGCGCGACGGCGGTGACGATCTCCCGTTCGCGTTCGGTCAACGTGGCCAGCCCGGCCTGCGCGCGGTGTCGTCGCGGGCTCATCCTGGTCTCGACGAAGTGGCCGATGAGTTTCCGCGTCGTCCGCGGCGACAACATCGCCTCACCCGCCGCGACCACGCGTACCGCGTCGATGATCTCCTGCGGCGAGCCCTCCTTCAGCAGGAACCCGGAGGCGCCCGCGCCGAGCGCGTCGAAGACGTATTCGTCGAGATCGTAGGTGGTCAGTACGAGGACCTTCGGCGGATTGGCCAGCGCGGTGACGGCGGCGGTCGCGGCGAGCCCGTTCATCCGGCGCATCCTGATGTCCATCAGGACGACGTCGGGGGCGTGCATGGTCACCTTCGGCACGGCCTCGTCCCCGTCGCCCGCTTCCGCGACGACCCGGATGTCGTCCGTGCTGGACAGGATCATCGACAAGCCGGTTCGCACGAGGGGGTCGTCATCGACGAGCAGCACTCGCAGTGGGCGCTGGTTCACCCGGTCAGGTTAGTGGTGTCCCCATGGCAGCCAAGCCCGGACGGCGAACGTGCGCTCCTCGGTGGGGCCGGCGCTGACGTTTCCGCCGATCAGGCTGACGCGTTCGCCGATCCCGGTCAGTCCGGTGCCCGCGCCCGGTGGTTTCCCCGCGGTGACCGTCGCGGGCAGCGGATTGACGACTTCGACGACGAGCCCGTTCCCCGGCCCGCCGCGAACCGAAATCTCGGCCGCGGCGCCAGGCGCGTGCTTCAGGATGTTGGTCATCGCTTCCTGGACGATCCGGTACGCGGTCGAGCCGAGCAACGCCGGCGCTCCGCCCGCGTCGTCCAGCAGGATCGTCACGTTGACCCCCAGCCCCGACCGGCGGGCGTTGGCGACCAGTTCGGGGATGTCCGCCAGCGTCGGCTGCGGCGGTTCGGGATGGGGGCCGTTCTCGCCGTTTCCGGCGAAACCCTGGCCGTCGCGGAGGACTCCGATGACCTGCCGCAGATCTTCGAGTGACTGGCGTGCGGTCGTGCGGACGGTCTTCGCCGCTTCCGACGTCGCCGGTCCTTTGGTGACCTCGAGGGCACCGGCTTGCAGTGACAACAGGGAAAGCCGGTGCCCGAGGACGTCGTGCATCTCGCGAGCGATCCGCGTGCGTTCCGCGCGACGGGTCATTTCGGCGCGGAGTTCTTCTTCCTTGGCCTCGCGGACCGCGAGCTTGTCCTGCATACCGCGGACGACCCCGACGGTGAGCGGCACGGCCGTCATCACGACGGCGACCGTCAGCGTCCCCATCACCTGCACCGCGGAGAACTGTTTGCCGACGATCTGCCCGGCGACGGTCACGTCCGGATGGCGGTTGGCGTCACCGAACAACGCCCACGCCGTGGCGAGATAGACCAGTACGGATCCCGTCCACAGGAGATGGTCGCGACGGCGCGCGGCCAGCGCGGCGAGGGCGATCAACGCGGCCAGCGCGTCGGACCGGAAACAAAGCGGTGGCACCAAGGCGATCGCGACGACGAGCTCCGGCCATTTGTGCCGCCAGCAGAGCATGACCGCCGCCGCGATCCCGGTGAAGAAGCCGAGCGCGGACCACCAGGTCGGGTCGAACGATCTGGTCGCCGGGAGATAACCCTGGGCGCTGAAGACGAAGATGCTGCTGATCACGCATGCCGCGACCGCCACCACGGTGAGCACCACACCGAGCACACGCCTTCCCATGCGCTGAGCGTACGCAGGCCCGCCAGGCGTTTCGCATCAGCGGAACAGGTCCTTCCAGAAGCGCGATTTACGACTTTCGTCGTAACGGGTTCAAGCGCCGAGGACGACGCGGCCGCCCCGCGATCGCTGGTTGTATGCCGCGTCGTTCATCCCTTTGGAAAGGAAAAAACCCCGTGACCCAGCAAACCCCCTACACGCCGGCCCCGCAAGCCCCCGCCGCCCCGATGCCGCCCCGCAACGGCATCGGCGTCACGGGCTTCGTCCTCGGCCTGGTGGGGCTGGTCTTCTCCCCGATCCCGTTCGTCGGCGTCATCGCCTGGCCGCTGGTGATCCTCGGCCTGATCTTCTCGATCATCGGAGTCGTCCGCGTCAAGAACGGGAAAGCCTCCAACAAGGGGCTCTCCATCACCGGTATCGCGCTGTCCGCACTCGGGCTCGTGGTGTGCGTGGTGTGGATCTTCGTCTTCAACGCGGCCGTGAACGAGGTCAACAACGAACTCAACCGCACCGCGAAGGTGTCCTACGAGATCACCGGGGACGCCACGAACGTCGAGGTCATCTACGGAGAGGTGCTCAACCCCGTCACCGAAACGGTTCCGGCGCTGCCGTGGCACAAGGAAGTCGAGAACAAGGGCGTCTACAAGGGCGGCACGCTCACCGTCAGCACGGGCGAGACCGGCGGTTCGGTCAGCTGCAAGATCACCGTCGACGGCGCGGTGGTTTCGACCAAGACCGCTTCCGGCGAATTCGCCACGGCCGCCTGCACCGGAGTGTGACGGCCGGACCGTGAAAGGCCTCCTTCGCCATTCTCGGGGTGGCGAGGAGGCCTTCGCGCTTCGCACGCGACTGGGCGACGTCACCCGGTCGATTCGGTGGCGAGGACCTCAGCAACCGGGCTTATGGCGAGATCATTTCCACGCCCGGGAACTCGTCGACGGAGCGCCCACCTTCTTCGGCGTCTCCCCGGACGACACCATGACCTTCGTGCCCATTTGGGACACCATGGGACTGCGCGCCAGCCGAAGTCAGCTCGTCTCGTTCGAAGGCACGGTTCTGCGGGAGGACCGCAGGTGCCCGCCGTCGGCCGGGCGGCGCCCGAACCACATCGGGGCGGGGCTCGCCTTCCTGTCCCTGGGCATAGCGGACGCGGCGGAGGACGCCCTGATCACGCACTCCCGTGGCCGCGTAATTCCGGCGACGGGGCAGTCGCTGGCCGAAATGCAATGGCTTCAGTTCGAAGTCGCGGACGTGCACACCCGCCTCGAAGCCGCGCGTATGTACGCCGGGAACATGGCGTGGCTGGCGGATCAGAACTCGCCGCAGTTCCTGCCCGCGACCATGACGGCGAAGGTGCTCGCTAACGAGATCGCCCGTGATGTGGCCCAACTGGCGCTGAAAGCGGGCGGTGGATCGGGTTTCCTGCGCGCTTCGCCGATCCAGCGGCTCTTCCGGGACGCGCAGGCGGGCGGGCTGATGGCCTATTCGGCCGAAGTCTGCAAGGACCGGATCGGCAAGACGGTGCTCCTGCCGCAGGACTGACCTCGGATGGCCGGCCGGGTGACGTCAAGCCCGGCCGGTCCCGCCGAAGCGGGTCAGCAGCAGCCGGTGCCGCAGTCGCAATCGCACCAGTCGTCGTTACGCATGGTCAGCCACCTCCTTCCTGGGTTCGCGGTCGGGTGGGCACCACGCGCCGGGTAGCGGATCGGCGCAGCTCGCGCCGGTCATCCCGGACAGCATGGAAGTGAGTTCGGCGCGCAGCGCGCCGAGCCGCGCCATCTCGGCGTCGATTTCGGCGAGATGGCGTTCCAGCATGGTTTCGGCGGGTTCGCACGGGCACACCCCGGTGTCGCGCACGCTCAGCAGGTCGCCGATCTCCGTCAGCGTCAGCCCGAGCCGCTGGGTGCCGCGGATGAACCTCAGTCTGTCGATGACGTCCTCGTCGTAGCGCCGGTGCGCCCCGGTCGTCCGCGCCGGGGTGGGCAGCAGGCCGATGCGCTCGTAGTAGCGCACGGTGTCCGGTCGTACTCCGGCACGCGAAGTCACCTGGGACATCGTCAGCGCCGTGGTCGCTTCGGTTCGCATGTACCGAGGGTAGAACCTGGACCCGGCTCCAGAATCAAGCTCGGATTTTCGTCGGGGCTCGTGAGGAGAAGACGACCGCGTGCCGGGCCCGCATCATCGGAACGGGCGGAAACGGCGAGAGGACGGCACGGTGACTGACTTCCGGTACGTGATCAGGGACCTCACCACGGAGGGTGAACAGGTCGACGCCCTGGTGTCCGGTCTGGATGACGCGGGCTGGGCGCTCCCCACGCCGGCGGCCGGATGGTCGGTCAAGCACCAGATCGCTCATCTGTCCTTCATCTTCAAGATCGCCGGGCTGTCCGCGGCCGAACCGCGGAAGTTCGCCGAACTCGCGAAGACCTCGATGGCGCGTGGTTTCGACGCCGCCGTCAACGCGGCCCTCGACGACTACCTCGGGGACCCCGACGAGGTCGTGCTCGACCGGTGGCGGGCCGAACGCGACGCCGGGATCAAGGCGCTCGCCGCCGTCCCGGCGGACCAGGTCGTGCCCTGGCTGGTCAACCCGCTGCCGCCGGCCATCCTCGCTTGCGCCGGGATGATGGAACTGTTCGCGCACGGCCAGGACATCGCGGACGCGCTCGGAGTGCGCCCGGAGCGGACCGACCGGCTCGCGTACCTCGTCGGGTTCGCCGTCCGGGTGCGGGACTTCGGTTACGAGGCGCGGGGCCTGACACCGCCGCAGCAGGAGTTCCGCTTCGAGATCACCTCGCCGTCCGGGCAGCTGTGGACGTTCGGGCCCGAGGACTCGGGACAGCGGATCACCGGCAGCGCGGAGGACTTCTGCCTTCTGGTGACGCGGCGCCGTCACCGCGACGACCTCGACGTCCGTGCCAAAGGCGCGCTGGCGGACCACTGGCTGGACATCGCGCAGGCTTACCGCGGTCCCGCGGGTGAGGGACGCGAGCCGGGGCAGTTCGACCGCTGAACCGCGTCACTTCCACGGCGACTACGGCATCCTGGAAGTCGCGATCAACTCCGCTCGGTGCGATCGTCGGTGCACTCGGGGTCTAGGAGGCGATCGTGGCGCGGGTGTGGTTGATCAGGCACGGGGAAAGCGAGACGAACGCGGGCCTCCCGGGTGGCGATCCGGGGGCCTCGGCGCTGACCGAACTCGGCAGGCGGCAGGCCGCCGAAATCGCGGAATCGCTGGCCGAACCGCCCAGGTTGATCGTGACTTCGCCGTTCTTGCGGGCGCGACAGACCGCCGAGCCGACGATCGAGCGGTTCCCCGGCGCGGACCGCGAGGAGTGGCCTGTCCAGGAGTTCACCTTTCTCGGCGAACTCCATGGACAGGTCACCACCACCGCCATCCGCAGGCCGTATACCGAGGCGTACTGGGACCGGGCCGATCCGCACCACGCGGTGAACGGCGCGGAATCCTTCGCCGGGCTCTTCACCCGGACCCAGGAATTCCTGGCCAGGGTGGGAAAACGAGAACCCGGGCCGATCGCCGTCTTCACGCACGGACTCTTCATCCGCGCGGTCATGTGGTCGCTGCTGACCGGGATCACCACCCCGGACAGCGAGGCCATGCGCGGATTCCGCACGTTCGCCGACACCTACCTCGTGCCGAACGGCAACATCACCGAACTGCGGTACACGCCGGGGAAGCGAACTCCGCGAGTGGTGGTCCCGCTCGCCTCCCGGTTCGCCGACCGCTAAGGCTTCAACAGCAGCCGGAGTTCGTTCACCCCGGTCATGTTCGGGCTGGGGATGAACGCCGGGGGCACACCGGGATCGGTACGCAGATCCGGGAACCGGTCCAGCAGGATGCCGAGTGCGGTCTTGCCCTCCAGCCTGGCCAGCGGAGCCCCGATGCAGAAGTGGATCCCGCGGCCGAAGGCCAGATGCGGATTGTGCGTCCTGGCCGGGTCGAACGTGCCGGGATCTGTGAACGTGCGCGGGTCCCGGCACGCGGCCGCGATCCAGACGGCGAGCATGCTGTCCGCCGGGATCGTCTGGCCGCCGAGTTCGACCTCGGTCATCGTGGCGCGGGCGACGAGCGCGAACGGGCTGAGGAAACGCAGTGATTCCTCGATCGCGGCCGGGAGCAGCGCACGGTCCTCACGGACCCGCCGGTACTCGTCCGGATGGGAATCCAGGCACAGCATCGTGTTCCCGAGCAGCATCGTGGTGGTGATGTGTCCCGCGAGCAGCAGCACGTTCGCGAAGTTGACGACTTCGTTCTGCGTGAGCTTTTCGCCGTCGACCTCGGCTTCGACCAGCTTCGTCAGCAGATCCTCCCGCGGATTCCGCCGCCGGTCGTCGACGTGCCCGGACAGGTAGTTCACCAGATTCTTCAACTGTTCGACCGATTCGTCGGCGGCCTTCTTGTCCTCCTCGGTCTGCTTGATCAGTGACCGTTGCTGGCTGTTGTTCAGCATCGTGTCGACCCACTGCTTGAACAGGGTGCGATCGCTCGCCGGAACGCCGAGCAGTTCGGCGATGACGATCACCGGCAGCGGATAGGCCAGGCTCGTCACCAGTTCCATCGAATCCCCGCCGTCGACGGCGTCGAGGAGTTCGTTCGTCAACGCGGCGATCCGCGGTTCGAGGTCCGCGACGACCTTCGGGGTGAAGGCGTGGCTCACCAGGGTGCGCAGCTTCTTGTGGTCGGGCGGATCCATCTGGAGCAGGTTGCCGTCGACGAACAGGTCCTTCTCCGGTGCCATCTCCGGCGGGACCAGACGGACGGTGTCGGAGGAGAACACCTTGGGATCGCTCAGGGTCTTCAGTGCCTCTGCGTGGCCGTAGACGTTCCACATGCCCGTTTCGGGATCGAAACCGACCGGGTCGGCCGGGAATTCACCGCGAAGCCAGAACTGGCTTTCGTGGATTCCCCAGTTTTCGGCGAGTGTGGTCATGACGTGCCCCCTTCTTTTCGGGTGAAGGAGCTCGGATCAGACGGGCTCCTCTGCTCCGTCCTGCCGGTAGATCCAGGCGCGATAGGTCGAAATCAGATCCAGGAACGCCTGGGTCACCTCGGCCGCGGTGGCGGCCAGGTTCGCCGGGGACGGTTTCTCCGGCGGCTCGAACGCCGTCCGGATGATGTGCGCGAGGGCGTCGGCCTTCTCCTCGGCGGTGAGTCCGTCGCCCTCGGTGGTGAAGCTGTCCATCAGGTAGAACCCCAGTGCCGACGAACGCAGGACGTACGTCAGGTTCGGGATGTCGTCGCGCAGCAGACCCCGGTCGGTCATCGTCTTCAGGTACCGCTCGGTCACGACGGCGTCCTGATCCTGCAAGGGGTGCTTTTTCAGCCGGCCGAGCAGTTCCGTGTTGCCGGAGACGAGGGCGCCGAGCAACGGATTCCGCTGGGTGTACAGGAAGGCCGCCCGCTGGAAACGATGGGGCAGCACCTCCTCCGGATCTTCGGCCACCCCTTCGAGAAGCGCCTCGGCGGCGCGAAGGGATTCACGCAGGAGCAACGCGTGGAAAAGGTTCTCCTTGGTGGGCCAGTGCAGGTAGATCGTGCCCTTCCCGATGCCCGCCTGCTTCGCGATGTCCTCGATGGTCACCTTGCGATAGCCCAGCCGCGTCAGCAGGACGCCGGCCGCGTCGAGGATGCGATCGGCGCGGCCGGCGGTGCGGTCCGGACGTTCTGCCACGTGCGCTCCCAGGTTCTGACTTCGTGACCAAATTTGCTCATCTGGTCATCCGGTCAGTCAAACGGTAGCGCGGCGGGTGCGAACCCGGCAAGGAAATCGACGTTTCCTTAACGCAGACGGTGGGCGAGGAGGAAGCGCCAGATGACCGGCGTGGCGTTGATGACGGTCGGTGTGGCGGAGTCGTTGTTCGGTGCAGTGCTCGGCCAGACGTGCCCGGCGCCTTCGACCCGGTAGTGCTGGAGTGAGCAGCCGATCCAGCGCTGGACCGTGACGCCGGTCTTCGGGGAGTACTGGACCGGGTCGGGGAAGCAGCCGTTCCGATCCGCCCACCCGGCGAGCCAGTCCGGCAGTGCCGGCAGGCCCTTCGCGGGATTCCCGCCGTAAGGAATCGTCGCGTCGGCGGTGCCGTGGAAATCGAGGATCGGCGCCGGGCGCGACGGAGCGCATCGCCCGCCTTGCGGGTAGAACGCCCCGGCGACCGGGGCGAAGGCCGCGATCCGGCCCGGCATCCGGCAGGCGAGCACGCCGACGAACCCGCCGCCGTTCG
Source organism: Amycolatopsis orientalis DSM 40040 = KCTC 9412 (assembly GCF_000478275.1). Classification (GTDB taxonomy): domain Bacteria; phylum Actinomycetota; class Actinomycetes; order Mycobacteriales; family Pseudonocardiaceae; genus Amycolatopsis; species Amycolatopsis orientalis. The sequence goes on along the minus strand of NZ_ASJB01000083.1, from coordinate 4,988 downwards.
ATTTGCCCGTCGCGTAGATCCTGCGGGAGTCGACGCACAGCTCCCGCTGGAGCGTGTTCAGCAGGTCGCTGGTGAAGAGCACGTCGTCGGCGGCCGCCGAATAGGGTGCGCCGGTCCAGGCCGACTCGCCGTCGGTGCCCGGAAGTCCTTGCGGATAAACGGAAATCGCGTCATAGGCGGAGAACCCGGACAGCTCCTCCTGGTACTTCGATGTCCGCTTGTGGCCGTGGAACGACAACACCAGCGGATAGTGCCGCGACGGCCGGTACCGCGCGGGTACGTGCACGGTGTACTCGCGGACCAGACCGCCGGACGTCAGAGTCCGCGATGTCGTCGTGCCCGGGGGCGCCGGGGACGGACGATCACAGCCGGTGGTCGGCACCGGGCTGTCGATCGGCGACGGCGCCGCCGACGCCGCCGGTGCGGCGAACAGGCTCAGTCCGGCCACGGCGGCCGCCGTCAGCGCGAGACGGCGCAGGGACTTCGTGGGACCAGGCACGCGATCCTCCTTGATCGGGCGACGGGATGGTGATCAGGGTCACCCCCGGCGCCGACCTGGTCAGCATTGTGTTCATTGTGTTTTCGGCGCTTTCGCGGGTCAGCCGCAGGCCTTCTTCGCCGTGAGGACCCTGGTCAGTGCCTCATCGACCCGGGCGGCCGGGAGCTCGCCCGACGCAAGCGCTTGCTCCAGCCTGGTCAGCACCGTGTCGACGTTGCCGCCGGAGGACCACAACGCCTGGTCCGCCCCCGCCTGCAGGGCCTTGAGGACCGCCGTCGGCAGCGGGTATTGGGCCGTGATCGCCTTCATCGCCCCGAGATCGTCCGTGATCACCGGGCCGTCGAACGCGTAGTCCTTCCGCAGCAGCCGGTACGCCGGCGCCGACAGGGTCGACGGCAGGCCGCCGGTCAGCTCGGGCACGTCCAGATGCCCGACCATGACACCGACGTCGCCGTACTCGCCGATATCGCGGTAGGGCACCAGGTCGACCTTCCGCAGCGAGGCCAGCGGCGGAGTCCGGACCAAGCCCTTGTGAGAGTCGCCCGTGGCGTGCCCGTGGCCGGGAAAGTGCTTGAGCACCGGCTGAACCCCAGCGTCCCGCAACCCCTGGGCGAACGCCAGGACGTACTTGCGCGCGACCTCGGGGTTCGCACCGAACGACCGGTCGCCGACGATGTCGCGGTCCGGCTGCTCCGTGATGTCGGCGTCGGGCGCGTAGTCGACGGTGACGCCGCGGTTCCGCATCTGACGGCCGCGTTCGGCGGCCTTCGCCCGTACCTGCGCCGGTGTCATGGTCGTGGCCATCTTCCGTGCGCTCGGCATGGAGCCGTCGAGGGCGTCGATTCGCTGGACGCGGCCGCCTTCCTCGTCGATCGCCACCGACACGGGGACCTTCGCCGCGCGCTGGACCCCGTCCAGCGCGCGGTTCTGCAGCAGGGCCGTCTCGTTGCCGCCGAGGAAGATCCCGCCGACCTGGTGATCGCGCACCAGCTTCACCGTCGCCTGCGGGTCCCCGGCGTTCACGCCGACCACCACCAGCTGAGCCAGCCGCTGCCGGGGGCTCATCTTGGCGATGACGGCTTCACAGCCGGACACGGGTACCTGCTCAGCCCTCGGTGACGGGGAGGGCGGTGTCGGCCTCGTGCTCGGCGGGCTCGAAACGCTGCCGCGCGGAGGTGGCACCGTTCCCGCGGGCTGTGCCGACCCGGCCTGCTCGTTCGCCGTACCGCACTGCACGCTCGTGAGCAGAACGGTGGCCGCTCCCAGGATGACGGTCGCCCATCGTTTCGTCGTCTTCGGTCGCCCGGCGCTCATCGGCTCGTTTCAGTCGTCGTCCATGCCGGTACCGACGGTAACCCCAGTTGCCCGTTCGTACGCGCTCGCATGCCTGTTAGTACCTGCTTGCGCCGCTCGCGGGCCGTGTATTACCGCCTGGTTATCGAACCGAGGGCGCGGTCAGACATGGATGCCCCGGTGTCGCCGGACGGGCCGGGGAGGAACCGGCACTTCCGCGGTGCCGGTCCCCTTGGCCGCGGCCAGGACCCGTTCCAGAACCGACAGCGAGGTGGTGAGCAAGGAGATCTGGTTCTGGATCCGGGTCCTGGCGATCTCCAGTTCCTCGGTCAGCCCCGGTGAAGGCACCAAATGCGTGTCGTCCCCGGAAACACAGGGCAGGAGTTCCGCGATCTTGCCACTGCACAACCCGGCCGAATAGAAGAGCTGGATCTGCAGGACCCGGGCGACGTCGTCTTCGGTGAAGGTCCGGTAGCCGTTGACGCGGCGATCGGGGTGCAGCAGCCCTTCCGCTTCGTAGTACCGCAACGAGCGCACGCTCACGCCGGTCCGCTCCGCCAGCTCGCCGATCCGCATGAGTCCACATTAGCCGCGGAATCCGCGGTTGACCGTGACGCCGGTGTCAGGGTTTAGCTTCGCGTCCATGAGGTTGCTAGAAGCATTCCGGGGCCCTGCGATCCAGTTGCCGAACCGGATCGCGATGGCCCCGATGACCCGGGGACGTGCCGACGACATGACAGGCGTCCCGCATCCGCTGACGGCCGAGTACTACGCGCAACGCGCGAGCGCCGGTTTGATCGTGAGTGAAGGTGTCTGGGTCGACAGGACCGGCAAGAGCGGTCCGGGCATCCCAGGGCTGGTGACGGAACAGCAGGTCGAGGCCTGGCGTGCGGTGACCGACGCCGTACACGGAAAAGGCGGCCGCATCTTCGCGCAGCTCTGGCACGCGGGCCGGGTCAGCCACCCCGGCGTGATGGGCCGGACGCCGGTGGCCCCGTCGGCGGTCCGTCAGGCCGGGCGGATCTTCGTGGCCGACGAGTGGCTGGACACGGTCGAGCCCCGCGCGCTCGGCGAGGACGAGATCGGCGAGGTCGTCCAGCACTTCGCCACGGCGGCGCGCCAGGCCGTCGATGCGGGGTTCGACGGCGTGGAACTCCACGGTGCCAACGGATACCTCATCCAGGAGTTCCTCGCCCGCAACACCAACCTTCGGCAGGACCGTTACGGCGGTTCCGTCGCCGCCCGGCTCAGATTCCCGCTCGAGGTGGTGGCGGCCGTGGCCGACCGGATCGGCGCGGCCAGGGTCGCCCTGCGGATCTCGCCGGGCAACCCGGAGAACGACATCGTGGAAGACGACTGGCAGGAGGTGTACTCACGGCTGCTCGCGGAGCTTCGCCGGTACGAACTCGCGTATTTGCACGTCATCGACACCCCGGAGGCCGAGGCGCTCGCCCACCTGCGGCCGCTGTGGCCCGGGACGCTCATCGCGAACCTGCGTTCCGAGGAGCCGACCTCCCGGGAAGAGGGTGAGTCCTTGATCGAGTCCGGGCTGGCCGACGTGGTCGCCTTCGGGAGGCTGTTCATCGCGAATCCGGACCTGCCCGCCCGGTTCGCGCTCGGTGCTCCGCTCGCCGCGGCGGACCACGACGTCTTCTACGGCGCCCGGCTTGACGGCTACACCGATTTCCCGGCGTTCGATCCGGACTCGGCGAAGTTCGCCTGTTCGGCGCGCAGCTGATCTTCGCCGCCCGATCTACAGTGCGGGGATGGTCAAGACGGCAGTGGAGATCGCGGCGGCTGTGCGCGCCAAGGAACTCGATCCGGTCCAGGTGACCCGCGAGGCGCTGGCCCGGATCGAGGCGGCGGACGGAGTGGTCGGCGCGTTCCGCCTCGTCCGGGCCGAGGAGGCGCTCGCCGAGGCCGCGGCGGTGGCCGACCGCGCGGACCTGGCCGATCTGCCCCTGGCCGGGGTCCCGATCGCGGTCAAGGACGTCACGGCGGTCGAGGGCGAGTACGCCTCGTGGGGTTCGCGAGCGGGTTCCTCGACGGTGTCCACAGAGGACGGTGAGATAGCGCGGCGGCTGCGCGCGGCCGGTGCGGTGATCGTCGGCCTGACCCGGGTGCCGGAACTGTGCGTTTGGCCGTCGAGTGACGGTCCGGACGGGACGGCGCGTAATCCGCGTAATCCGTCCTACGCCGCAGGCGGTTCCTCGGGTGGCAGTGCCGCGGCGGTCGCCGCCGGGATGGTGCCCATCGCGCACGGCACCGACGGCTTGGGCTCGATCCGGCTGCCGTCCGCGATCTGCGGGATCGTCGGTCTCAAGCCGGGTAAGGACGTCGTCCGCATACCGGGGGAGAACGGCTGGTTCGGTCTGTCCACACACGGTCCGATGACGACCACCGTGGCCGACGCGGCCGTGCTGATGTCCGTCCTCGCCGGACAACCCGGCCTGGCGGACCTCACCGACCCGAAGCGGTCCCGCGTCGCCCTGTCGACTCAGGTCCCGTTGACCAGGGCGCCCTTGCCGGGCGCGTTCAGCCGAGCCGTCACGCGGGCCGGAGACTTGCTGCGCGCGTCCGGGCACACCGTCGTGCCCGGAACGCCCCGGTACACCGCGGGAGCCGTGGGAGGCCTCTTCGCGCGCTGGGTGGCGGGTCCGGCCGAGCAAGCGGCCGGATACGACCTCGCCGCTCTTCAGCCCCGGACGCGGGCACACGTCCGGCTCGGCCGCCTGCTGGCGACCCGGGTCCGGGAGAGCACCCGCGAGCGCTGGCTGGAGCGTGCCGAAGAGTTCTTCGCCGAGCACGACGTCCTGATCACGCCCATGCTCGCGTCACTTCCGCTCAAGGCCCGCAGCTGGCACCGAAGCCGGTGGCTCAGTAACGTGCTGCCGTCCGTGCGCGTCGCGGGTTTCGCCGGGTTCTGGAACCTCGCGGGCTATCCGGCGATGTCGGTGCCGGTGGGCGTGCACCCCTCGGGCATCCCGGCCTGCGTTCAGCTCGTCGCCGCACCCGGCGGGGAAGCGCTCCTCCTCGGCCTCGCCGCCCAGCTCGAAGCGGCCAACCCCTGGCCCCGCACCATTCGGGGAGGGGCCGCCGCCCACGTAGGTACTTAAGAGGGGTAAGGCAAAGCTGTCGTGCCCCGGCGAGCGTCCGGACTGGCTGGCGGAAGCCGGGCCGCGGCTCCGAGAGACAC
>NZ_ASJB01000082.1 GCF_000478275.1 Amycolatopsis orientalis DSM 40040 = KCTC 9412 | reverse complement strand
GTGTTGCAACGACCCCTGGAATCCACCCCCTCGGCTGAGCCGAGGGAAGGGGGCCTTCACGCGAAGTACGACCGTCCTATCAGAACTCGTCGGCCTCGGTCAGTTCGTGTTCGAACGCGTCGGCGCGGGTGACGAGGGCCTTCAGCGGATGTTCGAACTCGTTGACCAGGTTCAGGTCGATCAGCGGGATCGTGTGCTTGAGCAGGGCGACGCCGTCCACCACGGCCGCGCCACCGACCGAATCGCCACCCGCGAGTTCCAGCAGGCGCCGCAGATCGATCTTGTCGGCCCAGCCGACCGGGGACGAGATCTCAACCCACTCCGCGCCGTCGTGGTCGGGCAGGTGGTGCAAGGACACCTGCTGGCCGCGGCCGTCCTCGGTGTCGACCCGGAACCGGAGCCAGCCGTCCCGCTCTTCGAGCACCTCGTACCGTGCCCGGACGAAATTGATCACGCCTGCCCAGATGGACACCCTCGTCACCTCTCGGTTTCGCCGCCTCGTGCGCTGTCGAGCATGGCACACCCGGGGCGGGTTCAGGCCGTGGGATAGAGCGTGGCCATCGCGCGGACGGTCTCGGTGAGGTGGGCGACCAGTTCGGCGGGTTCCAGCGCCTGCGCGTCGAGGCCGAGCTTGAGCAATCCGGCGGCGGCGTGGGGCACGCTCTCCAGCGGGATGGTGGCACGGCACCAGCCGTCCTCGTCCGCATCGGTGAGTGTGCGCCGGGCGAGACGCGCGGCCCGCGGGCCGAGGACGTCGGGCAAGGCCGCGATCCCCTGCGGCGACAGGCGGACGAGGGCCGTCTCGGTTTCTTCGGCCTCCTCGTAGCTTTCGACGTGTGTTCGCCAGAACGCGGAGAGTTCGAATCCGTCGGGCCGTTCGGCCTTCCGCGGCAACGTCCGGAGCTCCTGGATGGACGAGACCTTGTACGTACGCGGCTGATTCCGCCGGGCCGCGATGAGGTACCAGACGCCGGCCTTGAGCACGAGCCCCAGCGGATGCAGTCGTCGCGTGACCACCTCCGGCCGCGGCGACCAACGGCGGTAACGGACTTCGACGACCTGGTCCCGCCACAGCGCTTCCGCCACGGCGGTCAGCTGCGGTACAGGATCCGCGCGCCGGTACCAGCCGGGCGCGTCGAGGTGGAACCGCTGCCGGATCCGCATCGACGCGTCGCGGTACGGCGTCGGCAACGCGGCCGTCAGCTTGAGTTCGGCGGCGGCTACCTGGGCACCGAGCCCCAGTTCCGCGGCGGGCTCCGGCATCCCGGTGAGGAACAGCGATTCCGCCTCGCCCTCGGTGAGCCCGGTCAGGCGGGTGCGATAGCCCTCCATCAGCTGATAGCCGCCGGACGGCCCCGGCTCGGCGTAGATCGGCACGCCCGCGGCGGAAAGCGCCTCGACGTCCCGATAGACGGTGCGCGCGGTCACCCCGAGTTCCACGGCCAGCTTGGCCGCGCTCATCCGTCCCCGGTTCTGCAGCAACAGCAACAGGGAGACCATCCGTCCGGCGCGCATGTCCCGGAGTGTGCCAGCGACCACTGACAGAAGATGTCAGTGGTGACGCCGCAGGATCATCGGCATGAACGATTTCGACTTCTTCACCGGCACCTGGAACGTCGTCAACCGGCGGCTCACGACCCTTTTCGAAGGCAGCGACGACTGGCACGAGTTCCCCGGCGTCTCCACCTCCCGCTCGATCTTCGGGGGCGATGCCAACCTCGACGAGATCCATTTCCCGACACTGGGCAGCAGCGGCTGCACCCTCCGGCTCTTCGACGTCACGCGGAAGGAATGGTCGCTTTACTGGGCCAGCAGCCGGACCGGGCTGCTCTCCCCGCCGGTGGTGGGCACCTTCACCGACGGGCGAGGCGACTTCTACGGCGACGACGCGCATGACGGGAAGCCGGTCAAGGCGCACTACATCTGGTCCGATATCACCGGAACCTCGGCGCGGTGGGAGCAGGAGTACTCCGCCGACGGCGGCCGGACGTGGGAATCGAACTGGGTCATGGAGTTCAGCCGGCCCTGAGGTGCTCTCGTACCGGGGTTGCGCGCCCTCGTGAGTGGTAATGACGGTTCTAACCGTCATTACCACTCACGACCGTCACCGTTGTGGCTTATGGGACGCCAGAGACTCCTGGGGTGCTCGACGTCCCGCGCGACTGCCATGAAAGGACCTTTCCTTGCAAATTTTGCAAGGAAAGGTCCTTTCATGGCACGGGGTCGTCACCGGACCACTGACCGAACGACACCCAGCAAAAGCGGGTCACACAGGCGCCATTCGGTAACCGGAGCCTCGCACGGTGTGGATCAGCGGCGGGTCCTTGAGCTTCCGCCGCAGCCGCGCGATGACGACGTCGAGCACGTTCGACGCGGGGTCCGCCATCTCGTCCCACGCGTACCGGATCAGTTCGGGGCGCGAGACCGGCCGCCCGGTCGCGGCCATCAGCCGCTCCATGACGAGATACTCCTTGCGGGTCACGGTGAGCAGCACACCCGCCCGCGAGATCTGGTGCCTGCCGGTGTCGAGTTCGACGTCGGCGCAGCGCAGGACCGCCGCCCGCCCGCCCATGTCGCGGCGGCACAGGCTGCGCACCCTGGCGATCAGTTCCGGCATCGCGAACGGCTTGACCAGGTAGTCCCCGCCGCCGACGCGCAACCCGTCGATCCGGTCGGCGACGCTGTCGCGCGCGGTGAGGAACAGCACCGGCATCGGCCATCCGGCGCCGCGCCTGTTCCGCACGTACGCCAGCGCGTCCCCCGAAGGAAGCATCCGGTCGAACACCACGCAGTCGTAGGCGTTCACCATCAGCGCCTCGTCGGCGCCGGGCAGGTCGGCGGCGGTGTCCACCGCGAACCCGTCGCCGCGGAGGGCGAATTCCAGCGCCACCCGCAAATTCTCGTCGTCTTCGGTCACCAGCACCCGCACACGGGAACCCTACTGGCTTGTAGCAACCACCACGTCGGCCACATGCAGCCCTCGCAGTTCTTCGACGGCGGGCATCCGGCCCAGCAGGCGCAGGCGTTGCGACTGCGCCTTGCGCACCTTCTCGAACAACCGCCGCGCGTCACGGGCGTTGCCGAAGTTGACGTCGCCGGAGATGAGCCGGAAGTGGTCGGTCAGCACCGGGGCGGCGGCGGGATCGAGTTCGTAGTCCCCCGCCGAAGCCATCCGCCCGAAGATGGCGAGCAGTTCGTCCGGACTGTAGTTCTCGAACTCGATCGTCTTGCCGAAGCGGGACGCGAGACCGGGGTTGGCGGCCAGGAAGTCGACCATCTCGCCGGTGTACCCGGCCACGATCACCGCGACCTCGTCGCGATGTTCCTCCATCAACGGGACCAGGGTGTCGATCGCCTCCTGGCCGAAATCGCCGCCGGAACCGGCGAGCCGCGAAAGCGTGTACGCCTCGTCGATGAACAGGACGCCGCCCTTGGCCTCCTCGAACACGGTCGCGGTCTTCTCCGCGGTGTGCCCGATGTACTGCCCGACGAGATCGCGGCGGGACACCTCGCGGAACTGGCCGTGCGGCAGTACTCCCAGCGCCTTCAGCAGTTTGCCGTAGATCCGCGCGACCGTCGTCTTCCCCGTGCCGGGCGCGCCCGCGAAGATCAGATGGTGCCCCGCGGCGCCGATCGGCAGCCCGGCCCGGCGGCGCCATTCGTTGACCTGCAACTCGTCGACGAGCGCGCGCACCTCCTCCTTCACCCCCGGCAGGCCGATCATCGCGTCGAGTTCGGCGAGCATCTCGTCGAGCGCGTCGTCGCCGGTGGCACCGGGAGTCGCGGCCTCGCTGAGTACCGGCGTCGCCCCCTCGGCGATCGAGATCCCGGGTTCCGCGGTGTTGGCGACCCGGCAGGCGGAGATCTCACCGCCGCAGCCCGAAGCGAACGCGATCCCCGGACCCCGGGTGTCGGTCACCGTGCACCGCTTCAGCATCGGAGCGCCGTGGTGCGCCACCGCGATGCCCTCGTAGCCGGTGTGCGAGATCACGCAGCCTTCGATGACCGGCCGGGCGTACTGGTAGACGTAGAAACCCCGCAGCCCGCAGCCGGTCACCGTGCAGTCGGCCACGACCGGATCGGCGCCCTGGCCGAGGGTGATCCCGTCGCCCAGCACGTCTTCGACGGTGGTGTCCTCGATCCTGCCGGGCGAGCCGTCGACGAGGATCCCCTGCTCCGCCGCCGAAATCACGCAGCCTGTGACGGTGAAGGCCGTCGTGCCGCGGATGACGATCGCCGGCCCGCGCCCGCCGGAGACGGTGCAGCGCTGGACGATCAGTTCGGTGTCCTGTGCCTCGATCGCGGACGCGCCGCCTGCCAGGAGTTCGATCCCTTTCAGGACAAGCGATCCGCCGAAGGTGCGGAAAACGGGCCGTTCCGCCCCGCGGCCGTCGACGACGACGGTCGCGCCGTCCGCCGCGGCCAGGGTCACCCGCAGGCCCGTCAGTTCCACGGTCTCCGCGTATTCACCGCTCGCGATGGTGATGACGGCGCCGTCGGACGCGTCCGCCAAGGCGTCGCCGATGGTCGGATACGCGCCGGGCCGTCGCGCCACCAGCAGGACGCGGCCGGGGGTCGAGGTGGTCATCAGCCCGCCTTGGCCATCAGCCAGCCGCGGTCGACGGCCTTCGCGCCCGCCTGGAACCGGCTGCGGGCACCGAGCCGGTTCATGATGTCGGCGACCATCCGGCGCACCGTGCGCACCGAGATGCCGAGCCGCGCGGCGGCGGATTCGTCGGTCGTACCGGAGAAGAGCAGCGTCAGCAGCTCCTGCTCGCGGCAGGTCAGCATCGAGGCGTCCTCGGGTTCGGCGAGATCCAGCGGGACGAGCGGCGCGGCGGCCTGCCAGATCCGCTCGAACAGGCCGACCGTCGCGGTGACCACGCCGGGGAGCCGGAAGACCGCGGATCCGGTCTGCCTGCCGTCCGCGGGGAGGACGACCGAGGTCCGGTCGATCACCAGCGCGTCCATCGGGACCTCGGCGTCGGTCCGCACCTCGGCCCCGGCCCGTGACACCCGGTTGAGCGCGCCGGACATCCGCGCGGAGTCGGGGAAGAGCACCTTGTAGCGCACTCCGGGCCGCACGTTGGCGAGCGCGATGCGCTGGAACGTGGAGTCCGTTCCCGCGCTCATGATGAGCACCTCGGCGGTGGCTTCGGCGAGGAGCTCACCCAGCCCCGCCCGATCACGGGCCGGGCCCGCTCCCATCACCAGACTGAGCTGGCCGGTCTGCACGGTCATCGCAGGTACCTCCCTCTTCCCCCGGCGCGGTCCCGCCGACGACGTCCTGTTCATGCCAGTTCCCGCCGTCCCGGCGGCGCGGGGCACCCGACGCGTTAGCGTTCAGGGGGCACCGCGGCCGTCGTGAGGGGCCGGGGGAACCGAACGCGTCTACTTTCGCCGTCCGAACATGAGGTTTTGATGACACGGGTGATGGTCGTCGAAGACGACGGGAATCTGCGGCTCGCGCTGGTCACGCAGCTGCGAGCGGCCGGCTTCGTGGTCGACGACGCCGGTGACATCGCGTCAGCGGACCGGGTTCTGCGGGAAACCCGGCACGACTGCGTGGTGTTCGACCGCATGCTGCCCGACGGCGACGCGATCTCCTACGTCCACATGCGACGGCAGCTGGGCTGGCGGGCGCCGGTGCTGTTCCTCACCGCCCGCGACGCGCTCGCCGACCGGGTGGCCGGATTCGAGCACGGCGGCGACGACTACCTCGTGAAACCGTTCGTGATGGCCGAGCTGACCGAGCGGGTGGCCAACCTGTGCCGCCGCTCCGCGTTCGACCGGCCGTCGGTGCTGCAGCACGAAGACCTGGTGATGGACTGCGCGCGGCGCGAAGTGCGCCGGGCGGGTGTACTGCTCACCTTGACCAACAAGGAGTACGCCGTGCTCGAATACCTGCTGACCAGGGCGGGACTGCCGGTGCAGCGGGCCGATCTGATCGAGCACTGCTGGGACGCGCAGGCCGATCCGATGTCCAATGTGGTCGATGTGGTGGTGAAGCGGTTGCGCCGCAAACTCAAGGAACCGGAACTGATCCACGCCGTCCGCGGTCTCGGCTACCGGCTGGGCGCCCGGTGAACACGTATTCGTCGGCCGATCGGCTGCGCAGGCTCCGCTGGCTGCTGACCGCGCTGTTCACCGTGATGAACGCGCTCGGCCTGATCGTCTTCGCGTGGCTGCTCATCAACGAGGACGGCGACCAGGGCGAGGAACGGATCGACGCCGCGCTGGCGCAGGTCACGTCGTCGGTGAGCAGGCTGGTCAGCTACGACGGCACGGTGAACTTCGGCCTGGTCAACACCGACGTGCTGAACGATCGCTGCCCCCAGTTCGCGATCCTGCCCGGCGGCGCGCCCGCGTTCCAGGCGCATCTTTCGCGGGCGAACTGCGTCCCGATGAGCCCGCAGGTGCTGAACGGCCTCGCCAGCGAGGCGGCGCGGACCGGCAAACTGGTGCGGGGTCATCAAAAGGCGACCGACGGCGAAGTGGTCAAGGTCCGCGCCGAGCCCCTGCGCGACACCAACGGCAAGGTGTTCGCGGCCGTCGTCGCGGTGCAGTCCACGGCCACCGAAGACGACGCGCACACCCAGTTCACGCTGCTGGTGATCGGCGGGACGGTATTGCTGGTCACGGTGCTGGGCTTCGCGGGCCACCTGCTGTCCGGCCGCTCGATCCGGCCCGCGGCCGCGGCCCTGCAACAGCAGGAAGTCCTCCTCGCCGAAACCGCACACGACCTCCGCACCCCGGTCGCCGCCCTGCGCGCGCTCGCCGAAACCGCGATGACCAACCCGGCCCAGTCGGCGGAACTCCTGCCGCGGACCGTCCGCCTCGCCGCGAGGATGGGCGGGATCATCGACGACCTCCTCGTCCGCGCCCGGCTCGCCGCGGGGGTGGAACAGCTGAGCCTGCAGCCGATCTGGCTCGACCAGCTGGTGGTGGGCGTGGTCGAGGACACCGCGACCGACAGCGCGGAGATCACCGTCACCGCCGCGCCCACGAAGGTCAACGCCGACCCCGCGTTGCTGCAACGCGCCATCGGCAACCTCCTCGACAACGCCGTGCGCTACGGCCGCCAGCCGGGCGCGAAGGCCTTCGTGCACCTCACCGTCGCGGGCGGCACCGTGACCGTCGCCGACCACGGCCCGGGCATCGACACCACGATGGCGGACGACGCCTTCGACCGGTTCGCCAGCACCGGCGGATCTTCCGGGCTGGGACTGTCCATCGTGCGGTGGGTCGCGCAGTCGCACGGCGGCACCCTCGCGGTGTACAACGCCGACGAGGGCGGCGCGATCTTCGAACTGAGGCTGCCGGTCAGCCCGAACTGAGGCAGGGAGCGGAGCCGCTACCGCGGCGGTTCCGCTCCGTCGCGGAGCCAGCCGGGAACATGCTCGTCCGCACGCGGGTACATCCGAAGCTCCTCTTGGAAGAACCGCGCGTCGGGCCGGTGGTCCCAGTCAGGCTCGTCGTACCAGCCGTACTCCGCGCTGAACTTCCCGTTCACCACGAGGTGGAACTTGACGGACGTCCAGGTTCCCTCCCCCGGCTTGTACATGTCACCGCGCAGGCCCGTGAAGAAGGCGACCGCCTCCGGGGGCTCCCACTCGATCGCCTGGCCGAAAACGGTCAGCACCTGAGCGTGCAGCTCCACATAGCCGCCGATCGAACGGAAGTCGACGAAGACCTGCTGCCAGTCGACCGGCGCGTGCTGCATCAGGTGATCGCGGAACGCGGTGACCACCTCGCCGACCTGTGCCTGGTTCAACGGGATCAGCTCGGTGACGTCCTTCTCCGGCGGGGCGGGGCGATCCTTCCATTCGGGCAGCTTGTCGAGCAGCCAATCCGGAGTGTGCTCCAGTTCCCTCGCGAAGAGCTTGAGATCCTCCGCGTAGTTCGAATCCTCGATGGCCGGATTCCACTCCGGTTCGTAATCGCGGTTGTAGCTGCGGAAGAAGGCCCCTGACGATTCGAGTGTGAACCTCGCGGAGAACCAGGCACCGCGCTCCGGCTCACGCCGGTACTGCGCGACACGCAAACGGGCCAGGGGCCGGTTCAGGTCGACGGGCGGGGCGATCTCGAGCGTGGAACCGTCGTCGCGAAGGACGGTCAACGCCAGGTCCTGGACCGGGACGGTCATCCGGCTGATCAGGTCGATGCGACGCCAGCCCTGTTCCCCGACGAGATCGACGAGCGCGTTCCCCACCAGCTGTTCCAGCTCGGCCGGATCGTCAGCCCCGGAAGTTCCTGGGCCAGAGTTCGACGTTGTGGTCATTGGGGAAGCTCCTCACGTGGATGGTCGTCCTGCCGTTTTCGTCTACTTCACGCCACCGGACATGGCGTGAGTGCGCGTCGTCCACCCCGCGGTCACGAAGCTCGAAGACATCTTCCCAAACGACATCTCCCGCCTTGTCCTGGCGACGCTCAAGCGCGAAGAAGGTGTCTTTTTTCGGGGTGAGCGGGGTGTTCTTGTTGCCTTGGTTCTGACGACGCCCTTCGGTGCCCTGGTTGATCGCCTCACCACCACCGCCTCGAGCGGTGCCGCGGTGGTGTCCGCCGTCGTCGATGTTCCCGCTCTTGCCGTCGGGCTTCACCTCGATGCCGCCGCTCGCACCGACGTGGCTCTGAGCGGAACCGTCGCGCCGCAAGCTGGAGGCGCCGTCCGGATCCGGCACGCCCGACGTCGCGACGGTGTTGCCCCGGGCATCGGTGCGGTGGAAGGCCGTGCCGTCGTCCACCCTGACCACCGCCGACTTCGGCGGGTGGTTGAGGTCCGCGTCGAACGGCTTTCCGGTGTGCACGTGGGTGACCGTCCCGGTGGGCCCGGTCTGGAAAGTGCCGTAGGGATGACCGTTGTGGTCGACCAGGGTGAACCGGGTGTTCGGCGGCAGATCGGTCCGGTTCGTGAACGGCTCGCCGTGCTTGCCGGTGAAGGCCTTCGTCACCTGCTCTCGTTGATGAGGCGCCCAGTCCTCGGTCTTCCCAGCGGTGAACTTCTTGTCCTTCGCGCTGTAGGTGACCTCGTTGTCCGGCTTCGGCCACGTGTGCTCGGGGTTCTTCGCCCGCTTGGTCCCGTAGAAACCGTCTTGGGTGACATCGGCGCCGATCCTGTCGCCGTGCTTGATCTCGGCGTTCGTCCGCCCTCGCTGGCCGGTCTCCGCCTCGACGTGGGTGATCTTCCCGTCCGCGTCGGTGTAGTGGGTCGCGCGTGGTTGCCCGTACTCGTCGGTGACCGTATGTGCCTTGTTGGGCTCCAGCGTCGGGTTCCCGTCCGCGTCCAGCTTGGGGTTCCCGGCGGCGTCGGTGTGCTTCCGGTTGAAGGCCTCGCTCTGTCCGACCTCGCGTTCGTGGTGTACCGGTGGACCGATCGTCTCGGGTCGTTCGTACTTCACGCCCGGCTCGGGAATCCCGTCCCCATCGACGCGATACTCCTGATGCATCGGCCCGCGGTCGATCCGGTAGTTGGCGTCGCCGACGCGGTTCGCCAGCTCCGGATTCACCCGGCCGGGGTGCTGGTCGGTGTCGATCCACTTGACCTTGCGCGTCTCGTCGGTCTGGAAGGTCCCGCGAGGATTACCTTCGGCGTCGACGACGTGGTACCGGGTATTCGGCTCCAGATCCGCACGGTGGCTGAACGGTTCGTCCACCTTGGGCGCCGGGATGTGCTCGTTCGGCACACGCACCGTCTTCGCCGGCCGCCGCGGTGTCTCGACCTCGGCGTTACGCGTGACATGGTGCTTGCCGTGGATGGTGTTCACCGCTTCCGCGGAAGTCACCGTGTGGGTGGTGCCGTCGGCCTTGGTCGCGAACGAGTCGACCCGGTGGCCGACCTGGACCCGGTAATCGGCGTTGCGGGCGGGCCAGGCGACTTCCGCGTTGATGTGGTGCCGGTTGTTCGGCGCCACGGCGTCCACGTGCGTGACCACACCTCGGGAATCGGTGTAGGCGTGACTGCGCACGGTGCCGTCCGGACCGTATATGTCGTACCGGGTGCGGGGCTCCAGGTTCTCGGCCGACGCGAAGAACGAATCGTTCTCGCCCAGCTTCCTCGGCGCCACGTGGTCGAAATCGGGCTCGTGCCACCTCGTCTGGATCTGC
Organism: Amycolatopsis orientalis DSM 40040 = KCTC 9412; assembly: GCF_000478275.1. Lineage (GTDB taxonomy): Bacteria > Actinomycetota > Actinomycetes > Mycobacteriales > Pseudonocardiaceae > Amycolatopsis > Amycolatopsis orientalis. The sequence goes on along the minus strand of NZ_ASJB01000082.1, from coordinate 66,032 downwards.
GGGTCCAGATCGGGGTCGGGAGCGCGGTGCGGGCCCACAGGATCCTGGTCGGGGACGCCCGTTTCCTCGCGTGGGGGAGGAGAGTCTCCGGCGTCTCCCCCGTCGTGGTGGCTTCCGCCCGGTGGCACCGGATCGTCGGGGTTGATGACGGAATGGATGTCCCGTACCGGGGGCACGTCCCCGTCCGGCGCGCGTGTCGGGCTCGGGTGCTGGGGATGGTCGCCACCCCGCGTCGGGTGCTCCGGCCGCCGGTAGTGCCGGTCCGGGAACGGGTCGCCCGTCGGCATCCTCGAACCCGGCCTGCGCGGCCCGGGTTCCGGCCACAGCTCCCCCGTGCTCCAGTCCGAGCGGTGCGAACGAGTGGGCGGCCGCGGTGTCTCCGGCACGGCCCCCTCCGCTCGGGCCGCCGCGGCGGCCGGGGGCGCCTGACCCGCCAACGCGGGCTCGCCTTTCGGGGCGGACTCGGGAGGTTCGACGTGGCGAGGCTTGCCCGCGTCGAGGTCCACGTCGACGAACTCGGTGTCGTGCCGCGGCGCCCGTCCGGGATCACCCTCCGGCAGTGAGTCCGGGGTGGACTTCTTCTCCGGTGTCTGCTCCTTGTCCTTCGGGGCGGGATCCTTCGGGGCGGGTTCCCTGGTGGGATGCGGTGTCGGCGGCTCGCTGCCGGGCGTGATGTGGTGCCCTCGTGCCATGTCCTCACCGACGTGCACCAAGCCGAGGATCCGCGCCGTCGTGTAGATCACCTTCTGGGTGCGTGTCCGCGGGACGACCGGGGCGGCCGTCGCCCACTCCTGCTGTGCCTTCCGGACGGTTTCCGCTTCCGGCAGCACCGTCGATTCGCGCGTGTCGGCCGGATCGACCCGGTCGGACATGCGGACTTCCCCGGTCTCGGGGTTGATGGTGGCCCTCGGTACGTCCGCGTCCCCGGCCCGAAGTCCCGCCGCTTCGACATCCCCGTTCGAGGTGTTCGTCCGCTCGTGATGGGCGGGCGCTTCGGCGGCGTCGGGCCGGGCGGCTTCGGACGGGTTCTCGGCGCGAGACGCCGGCGAGGACTCCTGCTCGCGGTGCGACGCGGGCGGAGCCTCCTCGTTCGCTTTGGGAGCGGGGGAACCCTGCTCCGTGCCGGTGTGCGGAGTGTCCTTTCCGGACGCGTGGGGCGTGCCCTGCTCCATGGCTTCGCCGACGGAACCGGGCCGTGCCGCGGGTTCCGGGCGAGCCGAGGGCTCGGGCCGGGTCGCGGGCTCCGGGCGGGTCGTGGGCTCGGGCCGGGTCGTGGGGTCCGGGCGAGTCGAAGGCTCCGGAGTGCGGTCGGGAACCCGCTCTTCCGGTGTCCTGGCGGGCCGTCGTTCGTCGGGTACGTGTTCCGGGGTCCGGTCACCAGGCGGCCGGTTCGGCGGTCGCTCCGGCGTCGGCCCGTCCGGCGTCCGGTCCCCTGGCGGATTCGTCGGCGGAGTGTCGTCGGGCGTACGCGGGTTGTGCGGCGGAGGCGGGGTGTCACCGGTGTGTGCCGGAACCCCGGCGGGCGAATGTCCGAGCCCCACCTTCGAGAGCAGCGAATCGACGCCGGGGACCTTGCGGACGGCCTTGGCGGCCAGTTCGGTACCGGTGGGGATCTTGGTGATCGCCGTCCCCGCCTTTTCGGCGACGCGGCCCACCGCGGCGACGGCACCGACCTTGCTTCCCGCCGCGGCGGCGCCCGCGCCGCGGAGCCCCGCTCCTGCACCCTTCGTGCCGAGCACGGAGCTGACGATGTTGAAGGTGGCCTTGCCCGCCGCGCGGGACGGGTCCTCGCTCCAGGTGTCCCACGCGACCAGCGCCTTGCCCGCTTCTTTCAGCGTGTCGCCCATGGCGCCGCGTTCGAAACCCGGGATGCCGACGGTCTGGTCGAGCTGCGCCAAACCCGGGGTCGAGTAGGTCGCCACGGCGAGGCCGAACTTGCCCAGTCCTTTCCACGCCGTGCCGAACGTGTCCCAGGAGAAGTGCCCGTCGCCATAGCCCGCGAGCGCGGCGAAACCGACGAACATGTCGACGGCGCCTTCACCGATACCGACGAAGAACCCGCCGATTTTTCCCCAGAAGCCCTTCGATTTCGGCTTCTTCGGCGCTTTGGTCTCCTCCCCCGCCGGTTTGCCGACCTTGGTCGCGTAGTCGTTCATCAGTGTCGCGATCTGCTGGGCGACCTTGATGGCGAACACCGTCTGCGCCGCCCAGCTGGTGCAGCGGCCGAAAAGCTCGTTGTTGTCGGAGATGTGCTTCCGGATGTCGTGCTTCGCCGACACGATGAGATCCCCGTAGCCGCGGCAGGCTCCGGACAGGCTGGTCATCGCGTTCACCATCTCCTTGACCCCCGATTCGCCGGGCGAACCGTTGTTCAAGGAGTGGATGGCGTAGTAGAGCTCGAAACCGGCGGCGTCCCGCCAGGCCTTGCGCAGTTCCCCGGCGGCGTTGTCGGAAAGCTGGACGGCGTCGCCCAGCGCCTTCGCGGAGTCGGTCCATGCCGTGGCCAGATCCCACGCGGCGGTTTCGCTGTCCGACGGCCAGATCGCTTCCCTGGGCTGTCCTCCGTTCGAGACCACCCAGTTCCAGAGATTCCCCTCCGGCTCGACGATGTCGCTCATGACCGGGGCGGCTTCACCGGTTGTACTGGCCGGCGGCGGCACCGTCGGTCGACTGGTACGCCTGCACCGCCTGGCCGCCGTTGTCCGCCAGTTGCCGGTAGATCCCGGGGATCTGGTCCATGGCACCGGTCACCGCGGTCTTCGGTGCCGAGTAGAGAGCGGTGAACGCGCGCCCCAGCGGGCCGCCGCCGATCCGCTCGGGGGCGTCGATCTTGCCGCGCTGCAGCAGCCAGGCCGGTTCGAGGGCGTCACCCGCGGCGCGCAGCCTGTTCAGCTGTCCCGTCGTTTCTTCGGGGGACATGTCGATTTTCCCGGTCCCGCCCTGATCGCCGGTCATCGGCCCCTCCGGTCGAGTTCGTGCAACAGCGGATCGAACCGCAGATCGGTCGTCCCGGGGGTCGCGTCGGCTGGCAGGAAACCCGCGACTATCTCCATGACCTCCTCCTGGGACCGTTCGACGGCGCGGCGGAAGGTTTCGGTGATGTCCCGCGCCAGCGCGGCCGAATCGGGCGCCCGGTAGATCCGCGGGTCCAGCCACAGTTCGATGAGCTCACCCGCCCCGCCGACGGTCACGCCGATCAGCCCGTCGTCGGATTCGGCGGTGGCGCGGATCCGGGCCATCCGCGCTTGGGTGGACCGGATGTCCTCGGCCATCCGCCCGTACTCCGCCCGCATGTCCAGTTGGAACGGCGAATCCATGGCACCTCCCCTGTTCGCGTCCCCGCCAGCCTGTCGTCGCCAGGGGCTGCTCGGGGCGCCGTGACCTGTTGCTGTCACGGGGACTCGTCGCGCCGCTCGGCGCACGACCATGTGACATGGAGAAAGGAGCCGCCCCGATGACCTTCGACGTGGTCGGCCTGTGCCACCGGGAACCCGATGCCGGCACCCTGGTCTCGGCGATCCGGACCGCGAGCCCGCTGTCCGATGTGGAGGTGGACGAAGACCGCTTGCTCTTCCTGCTACGGCATCCCGAGGGCCGGGTGCTGCTGGCCATCGAGAGCGGGCGGCTGGTGCGAGTGCCCGGCGAAGTACGGCGGCTGCTCGGCGTCGAGGTGCCGCCACCGGTGTGGTGGGTCGAAGGGCGCGCCCCGGACGGCGCCACCGAAGCGGAAAGCGTGGCTCGGGAGTTCACCGCCGCCTTGGTCGCCGCGACCGGCGGAACGACATGGGCGAGCCGATGAGCGCGCATCCCGCCGCCGACCGCGCGACCTCCGAAGCACTCGTCGTCGAACAGTTCCGCGACGTGGTTCCCGCCTCCACCTGGCTGGTCGACGCGGCCAGGACCGCCGTCGACAGCGGACGCGTGCTGCAACTCGTCACCCACTCGCGCGGCGGCCTGACCTACCCGCTGGAATCCTTGCTCGCCGACGCGCGGGCCGGCTGGGTCGTGCGCGACGACTTCGGTGACTATCGCGACGGCTTCCTGGGCCTTCCCCTGATCTGGAAAGACGCCCGCTTCGTTCCAAGCCAAGGCGCGACGATCCCCACCCCGCGAAAGTACTCACCGGGCAGCGGGGACCTCGAAGTCCGGATCACGACGTCGTACCTGGCCGGGGAACCACTCCGGCTCGGCAGGAGTACTGAGATCGCGATGCGGACGCTCACCGGTTCCGGGCCGCTCGGCTGGGGTGTCGCGGAACCGGTCACCGAACCCTGGTCGGCTTCGGACGTCTCCGCCCATTGCCTTCCGCGGGCGACTCGGGCGGCCTCAGTGATCGTCGTCGGAGAAGGCGTGACGGGGCGGTTACAAGTGTCCCAAGTGGACGAAGACGTCGTCGAGGAACTCAGGCTCAGCGGTCCGGCGGCGGGTTCGGTGGACACCCGCCGGATCGAAGACCTGGCCGCCGAGTGCGCGGGCACGGTGACACGCCTGGTCGTCGCCGCGCATCCCGGGCGCGTCCACGGCGTGCGTACCTCGACCCCCGCGCCGCCCGCGCTGCCCTACGGAGTCCTTTTCGGACACGAGCTGGTCTCCGCCTTCGGCGTGGCGCACGCGCACCGGACCCCGGCCGCGCGCGTGAAACTCCTGGGCGCCGGCTCCCGCAAAGCCCTCTGGTGCCGGTTCGACGGCGGCACCTCGGCACCGTTCGAACAACTCACCGACATCCTTCATCACTACGGCAAGCCCGCCGGGAGCTGAACCAGTGAAACGAAACCAGGTGGCCGTGCTGACCGCGGTGCTCGCCGTGACGGCTCAGTTCTTCGGAATCGCACCCCCAGCTCAGGCCGCACCTCCGGCGGGTGCCTGTCATACGCCGGAACCGGCGCGCTCCGCCGTACCCGCACAACCCTGGGCGCAACAGGCCCTCGACCCGCGCCGTGCGTGGCCGCACAGCCGGGGCGGCGGGGTGCTCGTCGCCGTGGTCGACTCCGGGGTCGACGCGGATCATCCGCAACTCCAGCGACCGGGGAAAGTCCTTCCAGGCCGGGACTTCTATCTCGCCGGCAGCTATCCCGGCGCCTTCGACTGCGTGTCCCACGGCACCGGTGTGGCCGCCATCGTGGCCGCGGACCCGGTGGCGGGCATCGGATTCCACGGAGTCGCGCCGGATGCGCGGATCCTGCCGGTGCGGATCAGCGATCGCGACGTCGGCGACCAGGGCGAGGCACTGCGGATCGATCCCCAGGTCGTGGCCAACGGGATCCGGTACGCCGCGGACCAGGGCGCCAGGGTCCTGAACCTTTCGCTGGCGGGACACGAAGACTTCGCCGTCATCCGCGACGCCGTCGCCTACGCGGTCGCGAGGGATGTCCTGGTGGTGGCCGCGGCGGGCAACGCACAACGGGACACGACCACCGAGCTGCCGTCGTATCCGGCTTCCTACCCCGGAGTGCTCGCGGTGGGCGCGGTGGACATCGACGGCGCACGGATCCAGGGTTCCCAGGTGGGCCGGTATGTCGATCTCGTCGCGCCCGGCGCCAAGGTACTGACCGCGACGAGGGTGGCGGGCCACGCCTATGTCGACGGCACGAGTTTCGCCGCCCCGTTCGTCACCGGTACCGCGGCACTGGTGCGGTCGGCCTGGCCCGGCCTCAGCGCCGCCGAAGTCGCGCAGCGGCTGGTGGCGACGGCGGCCCCGGCGCGCGGTGGCCAGGGCAGTCCCGCTTACGGGGCCGGACTGGTCGACCCGTACCGGGCGGTGACCGACGGGCTCGATCCGCAGAAACCCGCGGCCCTGCCCGCCTTCGTCCCGTCGCCGCCGGATCAGGCGCGGCTCGACCGGGAGGCCCGTGACGAGCGGACGGCGGCGATCGCGACGTGGCTCACGGTCGCCGCGGCGACCGGAGTCGTGCTGGCCGCGCTGATCGCGGTGATCGCGCCTCGTGGACGACGTCGTCGCTGGCGACCCATCCGCGCCGCCACCGTGCCGGATCGGCCCACCGTGGTCGAACCGCCGGAACAGGTCTTCCTGATCTCGGAGCATTGAGCACCGGCGCACCGCGGGCGGATCCACGGTCCCGGACGCGACGAATCCCCGGAGCGCGAGGCTCCGGGGATTCGTCGTACCCGCGATCCGTCAGCTGAACAAGGCGCTGCACTGCGTGACGCAGTCCTGGTACCCGTCCGCCGTCGTGCTCGTGGCCCTGCCCTGATTCTGGCCACGCTGGATGTCCTCGTCGGCGATCTTGCGGTCCTGCATCACGGCGGCGTACATCTCTTCGTTGTTCTGGCCGCCCCAGAAGTCCTGCGAGCGCAGCGCCTCGTGCCGCTGGTCGTCCAGCGACTGTTCGTGCTGGCTCATGGCGCTCTGCAGGCCACCGGCGATCGAGTGGAGGTCGCTGAACCTGGCCGAGATAAGTCCGTCGGACATTTGTCTTCCCCTTCAACCAGTACTGGCTAGATGACCTGAGAAATGACGGTGGTCCCCTGGTCGTCCACGTCGGAGTAGCGGACGGCCGCCTGCGTGATCCCGTCGGCCATGGTGTCGATGTTCTGGGTGTTCGTGGTCCAGCTTCCCTGCCTGTTGATCTCGACCCCCTCGAACGCCTTGTTCGCCTGACCGTTCCAGCCGGAGCTCAACCCCTGGATGCTGCTGAGGCTCGACTGCACCTGGGCGTTGATGTCCTCGCCGATGGACCTGGTCTTCAGGCCGAACGAAGCCATCTCCGGCGTCGCGCCGTAGATCTGGTCGTAGCTCATGTCTTCCTCCATTCCACGACATAGGTGATCCCTTACCTCCGCCAAGTTAGTGAGCGGGCACGGCGCTTTCCGGTGGTCGGCAGCTTCCTGCCAGCCCGGCCACGGGATCGCCGTGGTGGCCGACGATCGATGGCGTGTCGACAGTCGTGGTGAAGCGCCCCATCCGCAGGCCGGGCCCCGAGATGCCGTCCGGTGAGCTGATCCTTCAGCCGCCGCCGGAGATCCCGCCCCCGCCCGCGCGGCAGTGGGCCCAGGTGCTGACGGTGCTGCCGATGGTGGCGATGACGGCCGGGATGCTGCTGATGTACTCCGGCAGCATGGCGGGGTCGATGCGGTTCGCCATCTACGGGATCATGGGCGTCGGCATGCTCGGCATGGTCGTGATGGGGTTCCTGCAGGGCGGTGGCCCGAGCAAACGGGAGATGGGCCACGCCCGCCGGAAGTACCTGCGGCATCTCGCCCAGCATCGGTTGCGCCTGCGGCGTTCGATCCGCAAGCAGCGCGAGGCGATGGAGTACCTCCACCCTGATCCGGCTTCGCTGTGGTCTCTGGCGGGCAGCTACCGGCTGTGGGAGCGCCGCAAGGAGGACCCCGACTTCGGGGTCGCCCGCATCGGGCTGAGCGCGCAGAGTCCGGGCACCACCTTGGTCACGCCCGACACCAAACCGCTCGAAGAACTCGAGCCGCTGTCCGCGCTGGCGCTGCGCCGCTTCATCACCGTGTATTCCACTGTGGACGGACTACCGATCGCGATCGCGATCAACGGTTTCAGCCGGGTTTACCTCCGTGGCGACCGGAACGCCGCCCTCGGCATGCTGCGCGCGACGCTGAGTCAGCTGGCCACCCTGCATTCCCCCGACGACCTGCGGATCGCGATCTGCACCGACGAGGAGCGCCGTGCGGTCTGGGAGTGGACCAAGTGGCTGCCGCACGCGCTGCACCCCGCACGTTCGGACGCCCTCGGCCCGCTTCGCCTGGTGGCGCCGAGTATCCCGGCCTTGGAGTCGATGCTGGAGGAGGAACTGGCCAAGCGGCCCCGGTTCGATCCCGAATCGGACGTCCGGTTGCCCGGACCGCATCTGGTGGTCGTGCTGGACGGCGGCGCGGTCGCCGGGTCCTCCCACCTCATGACCGGGGGCGGCGTCGAAGGGGTGACCGTCGTCGACCTGACCACGATGCCACCGAGGGCGCTGGACCGGACCACCGTCGTCCTCGCCGTCGACGAAGCCGGCGCTCTGCTCAGCGAGACGATCGACGGCGAAGCACCGCTGGGCAAGGCGGACTGGTTAGGAGCCGTCGCCGCCGAAGGGCTCGCCAGGCAGCTGGCGCCGTTGCGACTGACCGCGGGCTTGCGGGGCGAGGCACCGATGAGCACCGAACTCGGTCTCGCCGAACTGCTGGAACTGGGTGACCCGTACGAATTCGATCCGGCCGACACCTGGGAGCCGAGGCCGAATCGGGACCGGCTCCGCGTGCAGTTCGGCGTCCAGGCCGACGGCGCGCCGATCGAACTCGACCTCAAGGAACCGGCACAGGACGGCATGGGACCGCACGGTCTGCTGATCGGGGCCACCGGTTCCGGCAAATCGGAACTGTTGCGCACCCTCGTCCTCGCGCTGGCCGTCACACATCCGCCGAGTTCGCTGAACTTCGCACTGGTCGACTTCAAGGGCGGCGCCACCTTCACCCGGCTGGACGCCTTGCCGCACACCAGCGCGGTGATCACCAACCTCGCCGACGAACTGCATCTCGTCGACCGGATGACCGACGCGATCAACGGCGAACTGATCCGCCGTCAGGAGCTGCTGCGGGCGGCGGGCGACTTCACGTCCATGCGCGAGTACGAGAAGGCACGGACGGCGGGAGCCCCGCTGCCCGAGGTGCCGACGCTGCTGGTGATCTGCGACGAGTTCTCCGAACTGCTGTCCGCCAAGCCTGATTTCATCGACATGTTCGTCCAGATAGGACGGCTGGGGCGCTCCCTTGGCGTGCATCTGCTGCTGGCCTCGCAGCGGCTGGAAGAAGGCAGGCTGCGCGGCCTGGAAACCCATCTGTCCTACCGGATCGGGCTCCGCACGTTCTCCGAGATGGAGAGCCGGACGGTACTCGGGGTCACCGACGCCTTCAAGCTGCCGCGTGCCCCCGGGCACGGCTACCTCAAGGTCGGGACCGAGCAGATGGACCGGTTCCGCTCCGCCTACGTGTCCGGCGTGTACCAGCGTGCCGTCGGCGGCGGGGTGACCGCCACGCCGGGGGAACGCCTGGTGCTGCGGGAGTACACCACCGCCTACGTCGCCGAGGAGTTCGACGCCGAGCCGGAGGAGACCACCGAACCGGACGACGACGCCGTCGGCGAGACCTTGCTGGACATCCTGGTCGACCGGCTGGCCGGGAAGGGCACCCCGGCCCATCAGGTGTGGTTGCCACCGCTGTCGGAGTCGCCGACGCTCGACGCCCTGCTGCCGTCGCTGGTCGTGGATCCCGTGCGCGGGCTCACCGCCGGGGCGAACGCTTCCCTGCGGCCGGTGCTGGGGATCGTGGACCGGCCGTTCGAACAGCGACGGGACCCGCTGATGCTGGACCTGACCGGCGCGGCGGGGCACGTCCTGGTGCTGGGGGCGCCCCAGACCGGGAAGAGCACGGTCCTGCGCACGCTGATCACCAGCCTCGCGCTCACGCACACGCCCAGGGAAGTCCAGTTCTACTGCCTCGACTTCGGTGGCGGGACACTCACGTCGATCGCCGGCCTGCCGCATGTCGCCGGTGTTTCGGGCAGGCTCGACACCGGCGCCGTCCGGCGGACGGTCGCCGAGGTGGCGACGATCCTGGCCCAGCGGGAACGGATGTTCGCCGAGCACCAGATCGACGGCATCGCCACCTATCGCAGGCTGCGGGCCGAGAACCGGTTCCCGGCGGAACGGCACGGTGACGTCTTCCTCGTCATCGACGGCTGGCAGACCCTGCGCAACGACTTCGCCGAACTCGAGGAGACGGTCGGTGACATCGCCGCGCGCGGTCTCTCCTACGGCGTGCACGTCGTGGCAGCCTGCTCGCGTTCGTTCGATCTGCGGATGAACGTCCGGGATCTGTTCGCCAGCAGGCTGGAACTGAAGATCGGCGACCCCATCGACTCCGTGATCGACCGGCGCGCCGCGATGAGCGTCCCCGCCGACGCGCCAGGGCACGGAATCGCCATGAGCGGGCATCAGATGCTGGTCGCGCTGCCCCGGATCGACGGCGTCACCGAGGCGGACAACCTCGCCGACGGCATCGGTGCCCTCGTCGAAGCGGTGAAGTCGGCTTGGCCCGGCGAGCCCGCGCCTTCGGTCCGGTTGCTGCCTGGAATCCTTTCCTACGACGAACTTCCCGCCTCCGACGGCGCGGAGGGCGAAGAGCCGGGACTCGCGGTCGGGATCCACGAACGCGATCTTTCGCCGATGCGGCTCGACTTCGCCACCGACCCGCACTTCTTCGTCCTGGCGGACACCCAGAGCGGGAAGACCGCGTTCCTCCGGGTGCTCGCCAAGCGGATCCAGAAGGCCTACCGGCCCGACGAAGCCCGCGTCATCCTGGTCGACCACCGCCGGAGCCTGCTCGGTGAAGTGGGCGAGGAACACCTTCTCGGCTACGGCACCGACGACGAGCGAAGCGGCCGGATGCTCGCGGAGACCGCCGCGGCGCTGAGGAAACGGCTTCCCGGCCAGGACGTCACCCCCGAGCAACTGCGGAAGCGGAACTGGTGGCAGGGGCCGGAGATCTTCATCCTCGTCGACGACTACGACATGGTCGCCACGCACAAGGAACATCCGCTCATGGTGTTGCTGCCCCTGATCGCGCAGGGTTCCGACATCGGCCTGCACGTGGTGCTGGCCCGCCGCACCGGTGGCGCGGGCCGCGGGCTGTTCGAGCCTTTCCTCGGCAGGCTCAGGGAAGTCGGCACGCCCGGCCTGATGATGTCCGGCGACCGTGACGAAGGCCCGCTGCTGGGCGGAATGCGAGCGCAGGTCCTGCCGCCGGGACGCGGCTGGCTGGTGGACCGCCGCGGCCAAAAGGATCTCGTGCAGCTCGCCTGGCTACCCCCGATGACCGAGAACGACCGGAGGAATGACGATGAGCGGTGACCGGATCAGCGGCGACACGGACGCGATGCGTGAATTCGCGTCGCGGATCATGGCCAGTATCGAGGCGACCCCGGTCAGCCCCATTGCCCGGATCGAAGAATCGACACCGTGCGCGGGTGGACTGGACGACCTCTGCATGCATCTCACGCACGCCGAGAACGAAACCATTCCCAAGGTCCAGACCTTCATCACGATGGTCGAGCAGGGATTCGCGGCTTACGCCTCCTTCGTCCAGCAGACGGCCACGAACTATCTCCGCGCCGACGAGGCGGGCAGGCAGGAGATCTTGACCGCTTTCGTCACGCGGCCCAAGGACGACCTTCCCTCGATCGATCCCCGGCTGCTCGACCCGCGTGCCGGACGGCGCTGAGGCGATCCCATGGCTTCCATCGAAGAGATGTACCAGCAGATCTACGCAGAGGTGCAGGGCCACATCCCCAAACTGGCGAGCACCGCGTGGCTGTGGCGAGAGGCACGAACCTGGATCGGCGAGCAGGCGAAGCTCCTTCGCCAGCAGGCGAATCAGCTCGTCACGCAGGACCGCTGGCCGGACGCGGCCGGACAGCGGTTCCTCCAGAGGGTGAACACGGACCTCGCCACCATGAGTTCCTGGACGGACCCGAGCTCAAGGATCACCGTCGGCAAGCATGTCACCACGTCGAACGTGTTCGACACCATCAGCGCACTGGACAGCGGGTTGTGGGGGGCCCAGCGCGCCGCGGAGCGGCTGGTCCTCCACTACAACGGACTGTCCGACGAGGAGAAAGGCAAGCAGCGGCAGGATATCGAGGGGAAGATCGCCGGGGAGATCACCAAGCTCGCTCCGCTCTACGAGGCCGCGGCGCTGGGCATGAGGGGCGCCGTCGGTGTGGACTGGTCGGGCCCGCGGGCCGCCACGTCCCGGCAGGGTCAGCAGGGACCGGCAACGAACCCCGGTCCCGCCTCGAACGCTGGTCCCACCTCGGCTTCTCCCAATGCCGCACCGTCGCCCACCGATCCGCAACCGCAAGAGCCCACGCCGGCCGAAGAAGCGCCCGAGGCGACGGATCCGCTCAAGGACGCCCTTGAAGCCGCGCCTGGTGCTTTGGACGCGCTGAGTCAGGCGATGCAGTCGGCACAACAACTCTTGGGCGGCGGAACCAGCTCGCCGAGCCCGTTGCCGCTCGACCCGGTCGATCCACTCGGCCCGGGCGACCCGCTCTCGCGCTCGCCGGCATCAGCGGAGCAGCTCGCGCGGATCGGCGACGGTGCTTCGGGCCTGCCGAGTCTGGCCGGAGGTGGAGTGGGCCCCGTCGGTGGTCCCGCCGGTGTGGGTGGTGGGCCGGGCTCTCCGGCCGCGCCGATCGGCCCTTCTTCACCCGGAGGCATCGGCAGCACCGCCTTCCCGCCCGTGACTTCGTTGTCCACCACGGGTTCCAGCGGCGCGAGCGCCTCCGGCAGCCCGGGCACGATGCCGCCGGCACAACAGCAACCACAGCACGGCGGAGCGAAGACCGGCGGCGGGATCAAACCCGGCGCCGCCGAACACGCCGCCACCGGACGATCCCGTGACCGCAAACCCGGTACGACGCCGGGTGTTTCGCTACTGGGCCGGTCCGGACGCGGCCGTCCCGTCCACCGTGCCACCGAACCGGCTCCCGCGCCCCGGCGCTGGGACCAGGAGAACGACACGGTGCAGCTGCTCGACGAAGAGCTGTGGCAGGTCGACCAGGAAGACAGTGGTCCGCGCTACCGCGCCGGACAGTGAGGAGGGGTAGATGCCCGATCAAATCAACGCGGATACCGAGTCGATGAGCGCCTATTCGAGCAAGCTCACCGCCCCGGAGATGCCGCCGTCACTCGCCCGGCTGGGGACGCCGGTGAATCTGGCCGGTCTCTTCGAAGGTATCGCGATGTCGGTGCTCGACAAGGCCGCCACCGCGAGTATGGCCGCGTTCATGACGAAGATGACCGAAGAGATGGTCACCGACTCGACGAAGGTCAAAACCGCCGCGCTCACCTACAGCGCGGCGGATGTCACCAGCGCCCTCGAACTGGCCACGTCCGCCACCAAGGTGCTCAAGCAGGGCATCGACCTGGTGAAGAAGACGGCCGGTTCCGGGCAGCAGCAACCGTCCACCACCGAAGAACCGGCCGACCGGCCTGCGGGCGACGCCCCGCAGAGCCTGGTCTGAGGAGCTGATCATGGCTGTTCCCTACAATCTGCTGCCGATCGAGGCACATCTGGCGATGATCACCGCCGAACAGGCCAACATCGCCGTCCTCACCGACGCGGCGCGTATGTGGACCGAATCCCGCGCCTGGATCGAAAACGCCACGACCGAATTGCACACGCGGGTGAACGAGCTGTCGCCGACCTGGAAGGACGACGCCGGCCGCGCCCACGAAGAGAAGGCGCAGCGCTCGCTCGCCGAACTCCGGTTCTGGGGTGAGCGCATCGATCTGGCCCAGCCCGCCGAAACCCTGACGACGCTCGCGAGCGGGATCCAGGAGACCATGCAGGAAGTGGCGGTGCTGCACGGGAAGTACGTGGCGGCGTTGTCCAATCCGTTCACCGCGTGGGCAGCTCCGCTCATCCAGCAGGCGTCGGGCGCGCGGATGACCGCGCTCGGCGCGCAGTTCGACATGTCGATGCTCAAGGTCGTTTCGGCGTCCGGGATCCAGCAGCCCGATCACATGATGCCCGAGATGCCACGGCCCGCCGCGGAGGGGAACTCTCCCGCCGACTTCATCAAGGCGGCCGAGGCGGGGATGAACGCGCTTTCGGAGGTGCAGGGGCTGGCCGAATCGGCCGGTGTCGGCGGCGGGAGCGGCGGCACCCTCCCGGACGTCGAACTGCCGGACATTCCCGGCTATGACGGATCTTCCGGTGTCTCGCTGGCCGGTCTCGCACCGCTGCCGACGGCGGGCGCGGTCCCCGCCCTCGGCGGGCTGCCGGGAGGTTCGGGGGCACCGCCGGTGCCGACGGGACTGCTCGGCGGTATCGGCGTGGCGGGCGGGCTGACCGGGCTCCCGGTGGCGGCCAAGCCGGTCGGGACGAAGAAGGCCCCCAGCCTGGCTTCCGAAATCCAGCCGGGGGCCGCGACGACATCCGGCACGAAGGCGGCGACCGGCCCGATGTCGCCGATGTCGCCGCCGCACGCCGGTGGGCAGAACACGGCGAGCACGCTTCGCCCGTCGTCCCGGGACCAGCCGACGGGACGGAACGGCTCCGCCCGGCGGGCCTCCTCCGGCAAGAGCGACGGGGTTCCGGCGAAGTTGCGCGGCCGGGCCGCCAACGGCACGCAGGACGGCGGGTTCACGCTGCCGCACGGGCGTCGCTGAGCTGAAGTAGCTGAAGGGCGCTTTCCCCGCATCAGATGCGGGGAAAGCGCCCTTCACCGCGTGAGACGCGGGGAAAGTTCCCTTCAGCCGCCCAGGGTCTGGCGACGGGCGGCGGCGGGGTCCAGGCTCGGGCCCTCGGGCAGCCGCGCCACCAGACCGGCGGGCAGCCGGACGGGACGCGCCGACGGGTAGCCGAGCATCTTCAGCACGTCCGGCGAAGCCAGCGGATAGCGGCGCCCCATGTCGGTCACCACGGTGAGCGTCCCGGCGGGTGCCGAAGGCGAAGGCATCGCCTCGACGACGATCGCGCTGCCCGGGGGCACGTGGACGCGATCCGCGAGCGGCGTGCCGGTGGCGGTCCGGCGCGCGGTGGTCGACATCGGGTCGGCGGGCGGCAGCGCGGGATCGACGGTCAGCGAAGGGGCCGCGGAGCCGTCGCCGAAGGTGGCGCACACGGTGGTGTCCTGGTCGCGCAGGCGCGCGATCCCGGGACGGGCGGCGGGGGCCGCGCCCGCTTCGGCCTGGACCGGGTCCAGTTGCCGGGACATGGTGGCCAGCGAAGGCGGCAGCGGCACGGTTTTCGGCTCGGCACCGGGATAGGCGGCGAGCATCTGGGCGCTCGCGCGCTGGACGTCGTACTGCAGTTCGGTGATCGGCCGCAGGGCGTCCCGTTCGGCGAGGTAGTGCTGTTCGCCGCCGCCGGAGGTCTGCACCATCAACAGCATCCCGTTCCGGATGTCGCTCCGGCCCGGCACCGCGGTGGACACCTCCCCGGCCGCCGCGACCGGCAGCGGCCCGATCGGCGTGCCTTCCGGCAGCACGTCGAGCCACGCCCGGCCGACCCTCGCCCACGGTTCGGCGGTGAGCGCGAGGCCGGTGCCGACGGCGCCGTAGTCGTTGATCTTGTGCCGGTGCCCGCGCCACACCAGGAACCGGTCGCCGGTCGACGTCGATTCCACGAGGAGCGCCTGATCCCCCAGCTCCGCACCGCCGGACGGCGAAGCGCCCGCCAGCAGGACCGATTCCTCGATCCGGCTGCCCGCGAGGTCGCTGGCGGGTGCGGAGCAGAGCGACCACGAGCCGGTGAGCAGTTTCTCGGTGCCGGGCAAGGCGTCCGGCGCGTCGGCGATGCCGATCCGGGGCCCGCGCGGGACTCCGGTGAGCGAGTCGCGCGAAACCCGTTCCGTCGTGCGGTGGTCGCCGAGCAACAGTAGCGCCGACGCGTAGTTCGCGACGGGGTGCAGTCTGCCGTCCAGGTAGACGTATCTGGTGCCGGTCTCCTTTTCCACGATCACCGCGGAGTCCTTGCGCCACGCGTTGTTCCCGCCCGGCACGATCATCCCGTACACCCCGACGCACGCCAGCGCCACGATCGCCAGCGCGACACTGGCGAACGCGGCGCCGGACGGACGGCGGAACGGCGGCTGCTCCGGATCGGTCTCCCTGGTGACGAGCGCGGAGATCGCGCGCTGCACCAGGAACTGGTATGCCTGCAGTTGGTCCCTTTTGGACGCCATGGTTTCAGCCCCCCAGTCCGCGCACGTAGCCGTACAGGCCGAGCACCGAACACGCCACCGGCACGATGGCGATCATCACCAGGATTTCGAGATACTCGGCGATCCGGCCGAGGTACGGGTTCGCGGCGCGGGTGCTCAGCACGACACCGGAGGCGACCACGATCGCGGCCACCGCCAGCGACAGCGGCCCGGCCAGGACGAGCAGCAGCGAGCGGTCCGCCATGAGCGGACCCGCCAGCAGGCAGCCCGCCCCGAAGATCCCGGTCACCAGCACCAGCAGCCGTTGCCGCAGGATCGGGTACAACCGCGCCCGTAGCCCGAAACCGGCCGCGAGCAGGGCGACGAGCGCGACCGCGGCCTCGCTGTCGCTCCGGATCAGCTGCAGCTGGCAGTACATGACGACGAGCGCCGCACCGCCCAGCATCCCGGTGAGCAGCGCGTCCGCTCTGGCCACGGCGGCGTGCACGAGGTCGAGCGGTGGCTGGGGATCGTCGCGGACGAGATCCGCGGTCGAACGCGGCAGCACCGGCATCGGCACCCGGCCGAGCCGCAGCGCCAGCGGCGCGAACGTGGTCGAAAGCACGAGGACGCCGCCCCCGATCACGGCCGCCGACCGATAGCCCGCCAGGTCGTCGAACGTGGCCAGCCAGCCGCCGAGCACGCCGAGCAGGCCGACGGTGGCCGCTCCCGCGAACAGTTCCGGCGCGGCGGTGACGCCGAGATGGCCGACCACGGCCGCGAGCAGCAAGGCGGCGCTCGCCAGCAGCAGATGACCGGCGGACAGCGCGCCGAGCGGATCGTCGCCCGCCAGCAGCAGACCGCCGCCGGTGAAGGCGAACGGGAGCGCGACGGCGGCGAGGACGGCACCGGCCCCGGCGTCCCGGAGTGCCCGCGCGAGCAGCACGCCCGCGGCCAGCAACAGCGCGGAGACCGCGAGGGCCCACGACGCCGGCGACGTCCAGGGCGGTCCGGCGCGCAGCACGGCTATGAGGCCGAAGGCCATCGCCACCGCGCCGACCGCGAGCCCGGCCTGCCGCGTATGCCGCGGCCCCCATGCCTTGCCGGTGCGGCCGGACCCGGTGGCGATCGCGTCCACGAGGTCGTCGTACTCGGGCTCCGGCCATTCGGCGCGGCGCGGTGTCAGATGGAGGATCTCGCCGTCCCGGACCCGGTGCGCGCCCAGCGTCCGGTCCAGATCGAAGGCGGTCCCGTCGGCGCGGCGCAACTGCCAACCGCCGCCGGCGACGCGAGCGTCCGCCATCCCCTCGCCCGCCCGTGCGAGCAGGCCGGGGAGGATTTCGGCGACGGAAGCGTGTTCCGGCAGCGCCATGTCGATGCGCCGGTGCGGAGTGGTGATGGTGACCCTGACCAGGCCGGCAGTCTGCATGGGAAAAGGGTCTGCCACCGGCCGGGCCGCCGGGCCGGTTCGGCAGGAACCTGCCGCCGGGAAAGTACGCCGAAACCGGCTTTCTTGCGCGACAATGGACCCATGAGCATCGAGACCACCGCCGGCGCACCGGGACTGCTCGCCCAGGGCCCCGTCGCCACCGTCTACGCGGGCCGGGATCCCGCTACGGGCAACGACTTCGCGGTGAAGATGTTCCCGTCCTCCGTCGATCGCGAGACCTCGGCGTGGCTCGAACGCGAGCGCAAGGCGCTGGCCGCCGTGCGGGCGACCCGGTCCGTCCTGCAGATCGACGACGTCATGGCCTACCCCGACGGCCGGTGGGGTCTCCGCCGTGAACTGTGCCCGGGTTCCCTCGCCGGACTGCTGGATTCCGGTGCCCGGCTGGGAGTTCCCGACGTGCTCGCCCTCGGCGCCGCGGTCGCGTCGGCGCTCGCCGCGGCGCACGGGGCAGACGTTCTGCACGGTGGCGTGAGCCCGCACAACGTGCTGTACCGCGCGTCCGGCGAATTCGTGCTCGCCGACTTCGGGGTGGCGCTGCGACGCCGGTTCCCGCGCGACCCGATGTACGCGGTCGAGTACACCGCGCCGGAAACCCTGCGCGACGACACGCTTTCCGCCGCGTCCGACCTTTATGGACTCGGCGCGGTGCTCTACGCCGCGCTGACCGGCACACCGCCCTTTCCCCGGCACACCGGGCAACAGCCCGGCGAGCGGATCCTCCAGGTACTGCGGGAACCGGTGGCGCCGATCCAGGACACGAGTGTCCCGAGGGAACTCGCCGGCACGATCCTCCGGTTGCTGGCCAAGGATCCGGCCGACCGGCCGCAGGACGTGGCCTCGCTGGCCCGGCTGTTCACGAAACTGCGCCGGCCGGGCGGCGAGGTCGTCACCGGCGAATCCCCTGACCTGCCAGGCGAAGAAGAGGAAGTGGACGTCGAATTCGACGACTTCGCCGAGGTTTCCCGGCCCGCCGCTGCGCCGTCGCCGGTCCCGCAGGCCCAGCCCGTGCAGGTGGTGCAGGCGCCGCCGTCGGGCGGCCGCACGCTGATCCGCGAGTTCAGCGGTCCCCTCAAGCGGGACCGCGGGATTCCCTGGCGGCCCATCGCGTTGACGGGCGCCGGGGTGCTCCTCGCCGGGCTGGCCGTGGTTCCGCTGGTCCTCGGCCCGGCGGAGATCGGCGGGCAGGCCGTCCCGGTGGCGGCCTCGGTCCCGCCGCCGTCACCGGCCTCCGCTCCGGCGCCGGACGTCAAGCTGGCGCTCGCCCCTCCGCAGGATCAGAGCGACCACGTTCAGCTGACCTGGACCGCGGAAGGCGAACTGGACTTCGTCGTGATCATGGCCGGCGAGCGGCTCGAACCGAAACAGCTCGTCGCCCACCGCCAGCGCGCACTGGAGATCCCGGTCGACCCGGCGCGCCGGTACTGCTTCCAGCTCAGGGCGACCGACGGCCGTCACGTCTACACGACCGACCCGGTCCCGATCCGCGGCGCGCGCTGCACCCCGTAGCCGCCGTCACCCCTCGTGAGTGGTAATGACGGTTCTAACCGTCATTACCACTCACGAGGCTTTCGCGTCACTCCTTGAACGGCAGCAGGGTCCGCGGCTCGAGTGCCGCCAGCACCCGAGCCGCGAACGGTCTGGTGGCGAGCCCCTTGCGCACCTCGCCGACCTCCTGCCAGGCCCGCCGGACGGCGCCGTCGCCCACCGGGACCCCGGACCACAACGTCACGTCCAGCACCTTGGCCAGCCTGGCGACCGGCTCCCGGATCCCTTCTCCGGCAAGGGAACCCGCCGACTCGGCGAGATCGCGTGGAGTCATACCGATCCGGAACGGCACGCCGTGCGCGCGCAACCGGTCCCGGATCTCGTCCCAGGCACCGAGCACCCCTTCGGCACCGGACCGGCGACGGCGCCTTCTGGTACGGACGACCTTCGCCACCGGGACCCCGAAGAGCCACGCGAGTCCGAAAAGGACGATCGCCGCGCCGAGCGCCGGCCACCACCAGTCCGCGCCCGCGTCGGCGCTCTGGTCCTCGGGGGCGTCCGGCGGGGTACCCGGCGGCAGCTGCGGCGGCCGCAGTTCCTGCTCGGCGGGCAGCTGGGCCCTCGCCCGCGCGACCGCCTTGCCGGGACCGCCCTGTTCCTGTCCCGACCTGCCCGCGGTGGCTGTCGGGTCGAGCGCGACCCAGCCCGCCCCGGCGACCGCGACTTCGGGCCACGCCAGCACATCGCGGTTGCGGACGACCTTCATCCCGCCGTCGGTTTCGGCCGAACCGCGGAATCCGACCACCAGCCGGGCCGGGATACCGCTCATCCGCGCCAAGACCACGTACGCGGCGGCGAACTGTTCGCTCGTCCCCCGCTTGCTCTCCAGCAGGAAATGCCGCAGCTGCGGCCAGCCGTGCCCGGTCGGCAGGTCCTCCTTGTCCACCGCGACCTGATAGTTCTTGCTGAGGAAGCGTTCCAGCTGCAACGCGGACTGGAACGTCGGGCGCAGACCGCGCACGGCGTCCTTGGCCACCTGCTCGACCTCCGGGGGCACCGTGCCGAGACCGCCGAGGCCGCCCGGCGCGCGGGCGTCGACCTCCCCGGCGCCGAGATCGACCTCGGGCGAGGACCAGCTGAGCCGGTAGGCCCGCTCGGGGCCGGACGACGGCGAATCCATCATCAGGGTGCCCGCGGACTGGTCCACCAGCGGGGTCAGGCCGTCGACGCCGGTGAGGTCCGCATGGCTCGGCAGCCACGGTCCGGCGAGTCCGCGCACGCGCAGCTCGGCGGCGCCCGCCGCACCGTCCGGGGCGCCGTCAAGGCCCGCGCCGAGCCGCCGGAGCCGGGAATCGGCCAGCCAGTTCGCCCCGTCGAAGCCGTTCAGCACGATCAGCCGCCATTGATCGACGGGGGTGTCGCTGCGGTAGCGGAACACCTCGTCGTCCGGGCGGCCGAGCCGCTGGGCGATCTCGTCCAGTGGATTGCCCAGCCTGCTCCGCGGCGGCGGCGCGGCATGAGCGTCCTTGAGGGTCAGTGGAGCGCGGCCCGCCGGATCGAATGCGGCGAACGCGACGGCTCCGGCCACGAGTGCGACCACAGTGGACAGTGCGGGCCACACCGCCGATCCCTTCATCCGCCAGGAGAACCGCGGCCCGCCCGGGGCCCGGCTCACCGGCGAGGTGCGACGGCCCGTCCACAGCAGCAGCCCGGCGGGCAGCGCGTACCCCAGTGCCGCCGCCACCGCGGTGATACCCGTCAACGCCTGATACGCCTGGGCGAGCCCGGCGACGAGCAGGCTCGGCACCAGCGCCACGAGCGGTTTCTTCAGCCGCAGGACCAGTTCCAGCCCGAGCACGACGGCGAGCAACACCGACAGCGGGACGAACAGCAGCTGCTCCGGAACCGGCCGGGCGGGCCAGGTGGACTGGAGCGTGAGTTGCCAGCCTTCGGTGAAGCCGCGGGCCACCGCGCGCACCGACTCCCCGGTGGGCAGGAAGGCGAGGGTGGTCGAGTTCAGCACGGTCTCGATCAAGCCGAGGATGCCGAGCAGTGCCACGAGCAAAGGCCGAGAGGGAGCCAGTTTCGGGAACTTCGCGGTCAGTTCGACGCACCCGTAGCCGATGAGGACGACCACGAGGACCGGGACGAGCAACGACTTCCAGCCGAACACCGGGGCGAACAGCAACCCGGCGACCCCGGTGGCGCCGAGGAGCCCGGCGACCGCGATCCGGTCGAACCGGGCGCTCACGCGGTCCCCGCCAGGGAGTTCCACTGGGCGGCGGCACCGGCGGCGTCGACCGCGATGATCACGCCACCGGACCCCGCCGACGGCCTGAGGTCACCGAGCCGGACCACCGTGTCCGGCCGCCACCGGGCGGCGTGGCCGAGGTCGGCGTCCGGTCCGGTGATCACGACCAGTACCCCGCCGGGCCGTTCACCGGCGGCGAGGACCGAGGGCAGCAGCGGCGCGCCGTCGGCCGCGTCCTGGGTGACGAGCGCGAGTTCGTCCAGCAGCGTCCTGGCCGCGCGCACCCCGCTGTCGGTCAAGGTGTCCGAGCCCGTCGCGGTGATCAGGCGGCAGTGCTGCCCGGCCGACGCCGACGCGTAGCACAACGAGGCCGCCACCTCGACGGCTTCCTCGAACACCGCGGGGCTCATCGACGCGCGGCGCGTGTCGAGTACGGCGGTGAACCGCGGCTGGGCGGGATCCGCGTATTCGCGCACCATGAGCCGTCCGGTCCGGGCGGTCGCCTTCCAGTGCAGATGCCGGACCTCGTCGCCGATCACGTACTCGCGGACCGCGCGCAGATCGGCCGAACCACGCAACGGCGGATCGGTGATCGGGCCTTCGTGGTGGTGCCGCGGATGACCGGCCTGAGCCGGGCGCACCGCGTGCCGGCGCGGGTGAACCCACAACCACGCCGTGCCGCCGATGGTCTGGTCACCGCGTGCGAGGTCGAACAGATCCGGCCGGTGCACCACCAGCGGACCGACCCGCAGTTTCCCGCGGGCCGTCGTCGGCAGTTCGTAGTGGTACGTCGCCTCCGTGCCGGGGGCGAGCGGGCGGACGCGCAGGCGATGCGTTTCGGTCCCGATCCCGTCCCCCGCCGAGAATCCGCCGTGCCTTCGCGCACCGGTGTTGCGTACGACGAGCGAAGCCAGCGCGGGTTTCCCGCGTTCGACGCGGTCCGGCTGGACGGTCCGGCCGATCTCCACCTTCGGCCGGAACCTGGTGGTGGCCAAGGCGATCAGTACCGCGCCCGCCGCGATCCCGGCGAAGGCACGGAAAAACGTGTACCCGGCCAGCTCGCCGAGGGCGTAGAACCCGGCGGCGAAGGCGAGGACGAGCACGCCGCGGCGGGTGAGCCGCACGCCTACCTCCCCATCGCGGCCATGGGAGCGGCCGTCGCGCCCAGGAGTTCGTCGACGATGTCGGCGGTCCGCCGCTGGTTGAGTTCCGCGTCGGGGGTCAGCACGAGACGGTGGTCGAGTACCGGATGCGCGACGTCCTTGACGTCGTCCGGGGTGACGAAATCGCGGCCGTAGGTGGCGCCGAGCGCCTGTGCCGCCCGGATCAGCGCGATGCTGCCGCGCGGGCTCGCGCCGTAGCGGACGTCCGGATGCGCGCGGCTCGCCGCGGCGAGGCGGACCGCGTAGTTGACGATCTCCGGTGCCAGATGGGACTTCCGGACCTCGTCGATCACCCGCTGGACGTCGTCGATGCTCAGCACCGGCTTCAGTTCATCCGGGGTCACCCCGGCGCAGTCCCCCATCACGACCCGCATCTCGGATTCCAGATCCGGGTAGCCGACGGAAATGCGCATGAGGAACCGGTCCAGCTGGGCTTCGGGAAGCCTGTAGGTGCCCTCGAGTTCGATCGGGTTCTGCGTGGCCACCACGAGGAACGGCCGCGGCACCGCCTGGCCGACCGAATCGACGGTGACCCGGCGTTCGGCCATCACCTCCAGCAGCGCGGCCTGCGTCTTCGGCGTCCCCCGGTTGATCTCGTCCGCCAGCACCACGTTGGCGAAGATCCCGCCGGGGTGGAACTGGAACCGCTCGGAGTTCTGGTGGTAGACCATCACGCCGGTGATGTCACCGGGCAGCAGGTCGGGCGTGAACTGGATCCGGCTCCACCGGCCGCCGATACTGGCGGCGAGGCAGCGCGCGATCGTCGTCTTGCCGACGCCCGGCACGTCCTCCATCAGCAGGTGTCCCTCGGCGAACAGCGCCGCCACGGTGAGCCGGACGACCTCGGGTTTGCCGCGCACCACCGATTGCACGTTCTCGGCGATCTGCTCGTAGGCGACCCTGGGGGTGAGTGTCACAGAACTTCCTTGTCCTTTCGTCGGCGCAAGCCGACCAACGCGAGCGGGCCGAGCCAGAACAACGCGCCGCCGTTGATCGTCGGCACACCTCGCCAGGTGTCCGTGGCGGTGCCCGCGTCCGTTTTGATGGTGGCATCGATCGTGATCGCACCGACCCAGCCCACCTCCGGGATGACCAGGGTCGTGGCCCCCGAACAGGCCGCCGGCTTGTTCGTGCCGAAGAATTCCGCCGTGCACGTCGCGGGGAGGCCCTTCCCGTCGGCGTTCACGGAGACGAACAGCGTGTTGTTCTTGCCCCGCACCTGGGTGATGGTGATCTTCGGCGGCCCCGAAGCCACCGGGACGCTGACCTTCCTGCTGCCCGCGGCCCCGGTGAGCGCGGGCCCCGAACCGAACTTCGTGACCGCGCGGACAGTGACGGTCGCGGTGCCGGTGATCCCGGTGAATTCCGTCGCCGTGGCCGAAAGCCTGCGCTCGCCCTGGCCCGTCATACCCACCAGGTAGTGCACCAGCGTGCCACCTCGGAGATCGGGCTGGGTCCAGCTCACCGAAACCTTGCCGCCCGCGCCCGCTTTCGCGGTGACCGCCGGTGCCGCGGCCGGCCGGGACGCCGGTCCCGGGACGACGGCCTTGGCGCTGGCGCCCGCTCCGATGCCCGCCGAGTTCTCCGCGACCACGGTGATCACGTACGGGGTTCCGTTGCTGAGGCCGGAAACGGTGGCGCCGCGCGCCGATCCGCCGACCCGCAGGGATCCGCCCGACCAGGTCAGCCGGTAGCCGGTGACCCGCGCGCCGTTGTCGGCGGCCGGGTTCCACGAGACCTTGATCGAACCGTCGCCCGCGGTCGCGCCCACGTTCCTGGGCGCGCCGGGCGGGGTCGCCTTCGCCACCGGGGGCACGGGTTTCTTGGTGGGAGGTGGCTGCTGCTGCTGGTGTTGCGGTTGCTGCGGTTGCTGGGGCTGTTGCGGTTGCTGCGGCGGGGCTTCGTTGCCGGGCTGCGACTGCGGTTCCGCGGGCGCGCCGGCGGTCTGGCTGTTGGCCGCCTTGTCGACGTCGACGTCGAGCACCTTGCCGTCCTCGCCGTTGACCACCAGCACATGCGAACCGTCGGAGCTGTCGACGTAGATCCGGTTGTCCTCACCCTTGGCCAGCCTCGGCGCCGCCCCCTGACCGGGCACCTTCGTGGTGGACTTGAGCGTGCCGGAGCCGTCGTAGGTCAGCACCTCCTGGCGGGTTTCGTCGACCATGGCCACGACGTTCGACGACGAGACCGGGCCGTTGAACCGGCTGCCCTTGCTCAACTCGACCGAGATCGGTTTCGCGGACGGGCGGTCCTGGTCGAGGCCGCCGATGTCGATGAGGTGCAGCTGGTTGCGTTCCGGGTCGGCGATGGCCAGCCGGTCCCCGACAGCGCTGTTGGCCACCTGTGCCGACGGCGAGAGCTTGATACCGAGCGGGAGGCCGTCGCCGAGCCCGTCCAGGCCGACCCGGTGCAGGCTGTCGCCGGTGGTGTCGAGGACGACCGGCCGGTCGCCGACCAGGGTGAGCCCTCCGCCGTGTCCCGGCGGGAGGTTCGCGACGCAGGTGAGGACCGCGGCGCCCTTGGGCAGCTCGCAGAGGGCGCCGTTGTCGACGCGGTGCGACCACACGGTGCCGTCGGCGGTCGCGACCGGTCGCGACAGTGGCCCCCCTGCGGGCACCGTCGCGGCCGGATCACCGAGGCGCACGATCTGGCCCGCGTTGCGGTAGACCAGGTAGGGACCGCCCGCGACCTCCATCACGAACGGGGTTTCCGGCGCGGGCGCCGGAGTGGACTCCTCCACGCTCAAGGTCGCCTTGTCGAACTCCGTGACGCGGTTGCGCTCGACCACGTAGCCCGAATCGTCCCCCTGCACGACCTGGCTACCGGGTTCGGCGCCGGGCACGTTCGCGCGCGCGTCGACGCGGTTGGTCGAACCGTCGACGTGGAACGCCGACTGGGCGGCGTCGTTGTAGACCCAGTGCCCGACCTGGACGAACTCCAGCCCGTCCGGGGTCGACGCCTGCCCGGTCACGGCCAAGCCGACCAGTGCCAGGCAGCCCGCGACCACCAGCGCCACGGCAGCCCTGGTCCGCGCCATCACGCTGAACCGCGTCGTGCCCTGCTCCTCGGTGTTCACGCGCTCAAGCTAGAGAGTGACCATGAAATTTCGATGAAACCGCCTGTCCGGGGCCTGCCGCCTCGTGTCATCGAAACCTCATGTTGGCCGGGCACGCTGAACCGGACTCCTGAGGAGGCTCGACGATGACCGATCTCGGCGCGGCCAGGACGGGCGCGCGGTACCCCGCCCCACCCCAGCCGCTTCCCCAGGCGGCACCGGCCGTACCGAGGGCCGATGCCCTGCCCGACCCGCTCGCCTACGCCGCGCCCGCCGCCAGGGCCGCGGCGCGCGAGGCCGCGGTCGCCGCCCTGACCGCCGCCCGGCAGGCGGAGCGACCGCCGTGGTCCGCCGCGATGCCCGTGCCCGCACCGCGGAACGCCGCGCCGCCGCCGAATCCGCCGATACCCGCTCCGGTACGGCGTCCCGGTCTTTTCGGCGGCATCGGGATCCCGCAGATCCTCTGCTGGCAGCTCGTCCTCGTCGCGCTCGTCCTGGTGGCGGGGCGGCCGTGGCCGCTGGCCGCCGCGGTGGTCACCGCGGCGGTGGTGACCCTGGCGCTGACCGCCGTCCGGATACGCGGACGCTGGCTCTACGCCTGGCTCGGCTCGGCCTCGGGCTACCTGCTGCGCGACCGCGACCGGGATCTCCGGAACGCGGGCGAGGCGGGCCGGGCGCTGCTGCGCCTGGTGTCGCCGGAAGCGGCGGGTACCACCGGTGAGATCGGTGACGAGACGGTGTTCATGGTCAGCCGCGCCGATGGGGTCACCGCTGTCCTGCAACCGAAATCGGCCGCGCGCGACCGGCCGATGCCGCCGCCGGAAACCTTGCTGCCGCCGCCGGAACAGGCGCTGGACTCCGCCGCGCAGGTCATCCAGCACGTCGGCGCGGACCGCTCCCGTCCGCCGCGCGGGTGGATCGCGCTGCAGGCGCTGCGCACGGTCGACGTCCACCGGGACGCCGATGTGCGGCAGGCCTTGGGGAACACGGTCCGGCGGGTGCGGCGGCAGCTCCGTCGCGACGGCCTGCCGGTGCGCGCCCTCGCCGAAAACGAGGTCTTCGGCGCCCTCGCGTCGCTGGCGCATGTCACGGCGGGCAGGGCGCGTATCCGGGAGGAATGGCGGTTCTGGCACAGCGGCCCGATCTGCCAGGCGACCTTCCGCCTCGACGGCTGGTCCTCGCTGTCCCCGGCGCTCGCGGCCCAGTCGTCGCGCCGTCTGCTCGCCGCCGCGCCCGGCGCCGCGGTGACGCTCGCCGTGACCGCGCGCCGGGGCACCGCCGAGACCGAACCCCGGGCCGACGCCGTGATCCGGGTCGCCGCCGCGGGCGTCCGCGCGGTGGAACACGCCGTACGGGACCTGGAACTCGCCGCCCGCCGGGGCGGGCTCACCCTGGACCGGCTCGACGGCAGGCACGCCCGGGGAGTGGCCGCGACCCTGCCGATCGGGGTCAGTTGAGTACGACGATCGCGATGTTGAGCGCCGTCGCGTACGACGTCCAGGCGAGGTACGGCAGCAGCAACGCGGCCGAAGCGCGGGAACGACGGCGGAAGTAGAGCGCGGTGACGACGATGGCGGCGTCGAGCAGGACGATGTCCGCCAAGGCGAGACCGTACGCGCCGGCGGCGAAGAACAGCGGGGTCCAGGCGGCGTTCAGGACCAGTTGCACCGCGTACCAGGTCAGCCCGCGGCGCTCACCGCCGGATTTCCAGTACAGCCAGCCCGAAATCGCGATCCCGAGGTACAGCACCGTCCACACCGGACCGAACAGCCAGGCGGGCGGCGCGAACGGCGGCAGATCGAGTCCACTGTAGACGGACCGGGCGTCGGCCGCGGCCAGCCCGCCGACCAGCGCGACCACGGCGACCGCGGCCAGGAACGGAAGGAACGCCAGCGGCGTGCGGAGTCGTGCGGGGATCGTGGTCATCCTCGGCTCCCGTCTGTCACGTGTTTTCGAGCCTAAGGCCGAGGCCGGGGTCTCGCGCGCTCAAACCCGTCGCGCCCGCGCCCTCGGCTGTGGCGCGCGTCACGGAATGACCGGCGATCTTCAGCGCTACAGAGAGTAGGAATCCGTTCTTACCCAAGGGAGTGACATGTCCGCCACCGCCACGCCGGAAGAAACCGCTCTGGCCGTCCCCGCGCTCGACGACTTCGACTTCCCGCTCACCGACGGTGCCGCCTGCCGCATCGACGACCCCGACTGCGAAGCCTGCCAGTAAGTCCGTGCTGGCCCCGGCGCCGGGCGCGCGGGGCTGAAGGGGACTTTCCCCTCATCACATGCGGCGAAGGGCGCTTTCCCCTCATCACATGCGGCGAAGGGCGCTTTCCCCTCATCACATGCGGCGAAGGGCGCTTTCCCCTCATCACATGCGGTGAAAGCGCCCTTCAGCCCGGCTCTGCGAAGAGGCCTCCATGCCAAGGGGCCTCCACGTGAAGGGGCCTTCGTGCACCGAGGACCCCTCACGTCGAGGACTGGCGATCCCGCCGGTTGTCGACGGCGTCCCGCCGGACCTGATCGGTATGCGCGCCGATCTCCCCGAGCCGCCGGGCGAAACCGGTGTGCTCGCGGGGAAGGTGGGCACGCAGGTCGGCCAGCGGCGCCAGGAGACCGGTCACGTCGTTCTCGCCGAGCGCCGTGCTGAGCCTGTCGGCGCTTTCCCTTGCCCTGCCGTCCAATCCGTCCAGCGCACCGGCCTGCCCGGCCAGCTGCCGCAGGATCGCCGAGTTGCGCCGCGCCCACTCCGCCACCGCCCGGTCGCCCGCCCGCCGGTCGCGTTCCGCGTCGACCCGCGCCTCCCCGGTGTTCTCCCCGGTGACGGACGGCCGCAAGCGCAGGAACCGCCGTTCAGCCGCCTGACGGCTCGCGACCCCCAGCGCCGGCGCGATCGCGGTCCAGCTCGCCCCGCTCGCCCGGGCGGCCGCGATCAGCTCCGGTTCCCACGCGGCCATTTCCTCGCGTACCGCGCGCAACGCGGCCAGCGCCGCCAAGAGCCGTTCCGGTTCCGTGGCACCGGAACGGGCCTCGGCCACCACGTCATGCACGGTCCGCACCGTCCGTGCCGGGTCTGCGTCCATATGTGTCATCCCATCGACGACTCGACAGTTGTCATCATTTCGATGACATGTTAGAACAGTAGTGCGTGTTGACACCAGAGACAGCGAACCCCAGGAGGTGGAACCCGATGTTGATGCGCACCGACCCGTTCCGTGAGCTGGACCGCCTCACCCAGCAGATGTTCGGCACCGCGACCCCGGGCACCTGGTCCAAGCCGGCCACCATGCCGATGGACGCCTACCGCGACGGCGAGGAGTTCGTCGTCTGCTTCGACCTTCCCGGCGTCGCCGCCGACGCGATCGAACTGGACATCGAGCGCAACGTCCTGACGGTCAAGGCGGAGCGGCGGCCGACCACCGGGAACGACGTCCAGATGCAGGTTTCCGAACGCCCGCTCGGCGTCTTCTCCCGCCAGCTGTTCCTCGGTGAGGCCCTTGACACCGAGCACATCGCGGCCGACTACCAGGCCGGGGTACTGACCCTGCGCATCCCGATCGCCGAGAAGGCCAAGCCGCGGCGCATCTCGATCACCGGCGCCGAAAGCGATCGCAAGGAGATCCAGGCCTGAGCATCCGTCCGGTCCGGGGCCCCGGGTCCCGGACCGGACGGCCGAGGAAAGGAAAGGGCACCTCGTTGACCGCCACGCTCACCATGCCGGTCCGCAACCCCCACCCCGCCCTCGACGCGGTGTGGGGCTACCTCGCCGAAGTCACCGGCGCCCTCGGCGTCGGCCTCGAATCCTGCACCGTCGACAACGACAGCCCGGTCTCGGCCTACGTCGCCCTCGACGAGCAGCTCCCCGGCCACCCCGGACGAGACGTCGCCCTGCTGTGGGACGAGATCCACGGCTGGTCCGTGGCGATCGAGACCCATTCCGGCGAGGACCTCATCGTCCTCCGCTACCTCGGCGGGCAGACCGTCGTCCCGCCGCCCGCACGGGTCGCGCGGTTCGTCGCGGCGTTGCGCGAGGACGACCACCGCGTCGGGCAGCTCACGCCGCCGTCACTGCGCGAGGCGACCGGTCTGGCCGACCTCGAACTCGTCCTCGACCGGGGCACCCGGCCTACGCGGGCCGGGTCGGCTCGCCCGGTCTGACCTGCTCGACGGCGTGGCGCAGCGCGGCGATCATGGCCGCGGTCGCGGGCGGATCCGGCGGGTCGCCATAGGTTGCCAGGTACACGCGCCGCCGGAAATCGCTCAGGACGCTGGCCTCGATCCCGGGCGCGCGGTGGGTGCGCAACGCCAGCCCCGGTGTGGTGGTCACGCCCATCCCCGCGGCGACCAGTGCCTGCTGGACGATGACATCGTCACTGACGTACGCGATGGGCGGGGCCGGGTTCGAGGCTGAGCAGGTACATCGGGTCCTCGAACAGCGGCGTGGCGCGCAGGTCGTCCGGGATCGCGTCGTCGTAACGGAAAACGACCGCGACATCGACGTCCCCGGCCCGCAGCAGATCGAGTGCCACCCGCGGATGCGCCTCGGTCAGGTCCAGCTCGATGCCGGGGTGTTCGCGGACAGTTCCGCGGCGGCGGTGTCGACCCGGGCGAGGATCTCGGTGGCGCGGCGGGCCAGATGATGACTGACGGCGGGCTGGGAGTAGTTCAGCTGCTTGGCGGCCTTGGTGACCGAGCCGTGCGCGGCGATCGCCGCGAGCACCCGTAGCCGCAGGATATCCAGCATGCATAAAGAGTACGCATGATTTCGCCTGGATATTGTCATTAGACGAATGAGTGAGCGCGCGGAACGCTGAACGGGACGAACCCGCGGGACAAATCTCCCGGGGACATCACCCGTGTCGGGTCCAGCGCCCGCCGCTACTGCACCTGAGGAGCCCGGACCATGGACCAGCACGCCATCGACGAGGTACTGAAGCGCCCGCACAGCCAGGAACTGCTGGCCCGCGACCTGGCGCGC
This sequence comes from Amycolatopsis orientalis DSM 40040 = KCTC 9412, assembly GCF_000478275.1. GTDB lineage: Bacteria > Actinomycetota > Actinomycetes > Mycobacteriales > Pseudonocardiaceae > Amycolatopsis > Amycolatopsis orientalis. The sequence goes on along the minus strand of NZ_ASJB01000082.1, from coordinate 35,980 downwards.
CTGGCCTTCGTCGCGCCGGACGGCACGCCGCGGTCGATCCCGATCGCGATCCATTGGAACGGCTCGGAAATCGTCATGTGCACCTCCACGAACGCGCGGAAGCTGGCGATGCTGCGCCGCAACCCCGCGGTCGCGCTGACGATCGACACCGAGTCGCACCCGCCGAAGATCCTGCTCATCCGCGGCCAGGCGGAACTGGATGTCGTCGACGGTATCCCGGACGAATACCTGCAGTTCAACGGCACCTACGAGATGACGCCGGAACAACGCGCCGAATGGGAGGAGGGGGTGAAGGCACTCTACGACGGCATGGTCCGGATCGTGGTGAAACCGACCTGGGTCAAGCTGATCGACTTCGAAACCACCCTGCCCGCCAACATCGAGGAGCTCATGCGGCGACAGAAGGACCGTCAGAGCGCCTGACCACGGATCCGCGCCACCGAAGGAGCGCGGCCACCGGCTCTGTCGCACTGGCCGAGCGGCTCACCTGACCGGACGGCCGGCCCAATCGCGGAACGCGGCGACGAACTCCTCGGGCGCGTCGGATTCAACGTAGGTTCCGGCGCCTTCGACGATCACGGTCTTGTGGTCGGTGAAGGTGGCTTCGAGGCGTTCACGCTCCTGGGGGCGGAAGGCGATGTCGGCGTCACCCCACACGATCAAAGTCGGGAGATGGGCGATGTCGGCGAGACCGGCCTCGATCTCGGCGAAGAAGGCACGGCTGGTGCGGACCCGGGCCGGGAACACGGCGGACGCCCGGCGGCGCTCGGGCGTGTCCATGGCCCGCCGGTAGTGGGTCATCTCGGCCGCCGTCGGCTTCTTCCTTCGGTGTCCCAAGGGAATGAACACGTTGACGATGAGGTTCAGCCGCCGGGCGAGGAAACGGCCCAGCGGCCCGCCGAAGATGCGGGAGAAGTATTCGAAGTGGAAGACGCCGTTGACCGGCCAGGCCCAGGTGTCGGCGAGCACCAGCCGGTCGAAGACGGCAGGACGCCGCTGCACGGCGGCCAGACCGATCAGCCCGCCCCAGTCCTGCCCGACCAGGGTGACCCCTTCGAGGCCGAGCGTGTCGACGAAGGCGGTGACCACGTCCGCGTGTTCCTCGGGCAGGTAGCGGTAGCCGGGCTTCGACGTCGACAACCCGAAGCCGGGGTAGTCGAGAGCGACGCACCGGAAGTCGTCGCGCAGCGCGCTGATGACGTCGCGCCAGAGGAACGACCACGTCGGATTGCCGTGCAGGAGCAGCAAAGTGGGGCCTGATCCCTCGTCGACGTAGTGCACCGTGTGCCCGTCGATCGCGACGAACCGGCTCTCGAACGGGAACAGGCTGTCGTCGACCCAGGCGGGTCGCACGCTCTCGATGGCGTCGGCCATGGCGGTCCCTCTCGGCTCGGTCCTACGGTAAACTTGAGCTTGTCACGCACACTTGAGAAAAACAAGCAGAGGTACGCGATGCGAAGCTACGGCCAGTACTGCGGGCTCGCCCGGTCCCTCGAAGTCGTCGGTGATCGGTGGAATCTGCTCATCGTCCGGCAGCTCCTCATCGCCCCCGCCCGCTACCGTGACCTGCTCGACGGCCTGCCCGGCATCGCGACCAACCTGCTCGCGGACCGGCTCCGCGACCTCGAAGCCTCGGGCGTGATCGAGCGGCGGCTGGCGGGCTCGGGCAGCGTGGTCGAGTACGCCCTCACGCCTTGGGGCGCCGAGCTGCGCCGGCCGATCGAGGGCCTCATCCGCTGGTCCGCGCCGCTCATGACCCGCGGCCCCGACGGCGACACCTTCCGCCCGGAGTGGCTGGCCCTCGCCGTCCCCGCCCTGCTCGACGCCCGGGTCGGCACCCGCCCCTCGGCGACGATCGGGCTCGAGATCGGCGGGCCACCCTACCAGCTCCGCGCGACACGCGCCGGGTTCGAGGTCGTCCCGCGGGACGGCCGCGACCTCGACGCCACCGTCCGCGCCGAACCCGCCTACGTCCTCGCGCTCGCCGCGGGCGCCCTCAGTCTCGGCGACGCCCGCGCTCTCGGAGCGGTCGAAGTCGACGGCGACGAGGCGGTCGTCCGCGCCGTGTTCGCCGCCTGACCAGCCCCCGAATACTCCTCCCGATTCCGGGTATTCGCCGACCGGGCCCCGAAATTCGCGGCCCAGCGCACGAAGTACCCAGGGAGGCGCAGATGACCGACCGGAGCGACGCGTCCGCGGAAGGCGTCAAGGGCGCCGTCGAGGACATCAAGGGCAAGGTCAAGGAGACCGCGGGCACCTTCGCGGGCAACGACTCGTTGGAACGCGAAGGCAAGGCGCAGCAGCAAAAGGCGTCCGCCCAGGAGAACGTCGCCGAGAAGGAGTCCGAGGCGGATCGCGCCAGGGCGGAGGCCGACAGGGCCGAGGCACGCGAGCGCAGGGAGCAATAACCGCGCGAAGCGGGAGCCCGCCGGACACCACGTCCGGCGGGTTCCCCGAGGCTCATTCGGACAGGCTCATTCGGAACCGTCGAGCCGCCCGCGCAGGTCGTGCAGGATCTTCGTGAGCAACCGGGAAACATGCATCTGGGAGATCCCGATCCGCTCGGCGATCTGTGACTGGGTCAGGCCGTCGAAGAACCGCATCGTGACGATCGCCCGTTCCCGTTCCGGCAGCCGCTTCAGCAGGGGGACCACGGTGTGACGGTCCTCGATGAGTTCGAAGCGATCGTCCAGTTCCCCCACGACGTCGGACAGCGGCAACGAACCCTCACCGTCGTTGACGGGCCGGTCCAGTGACGACGTCTGATAGCTGTTCGCGGCGAGAAGACCCTCGCGGACGGTGTCGACATCGAGGTCGAGATGACCGGCCAGCTCGCGGGGCGTCGGCGCGCGGCCGAGAACCTGGGTGAGTTCCGTGGTCCCCCGCGAAAGCCGGGTGCGCAGTTCCTGCATCCCGCGCGGTACGTGCACCGCCCAGCCGGTGTCGCGGAAGAAGCGACGGACTTCGCCCATGACGGTCGGTACCGCGTAAGCCAGGAAATCCCCGCCCTGAGCGGGATCGAACCGGTCCACTGCCTTCATCAGGCCGACCCTGGCCACCTGCACCAGGTCTTCACGCGGCTGGCCGCGTCCGCTGAACCGGACGGCGATGTGCTCGGCGATCGGCAAGAGTTCGAGGATCAGCCGTTCACGCAGCCGCCGCCGTTCCGGGTGCCCGGCGGGCAGAGCCGACAGTTCGGCGAACAGGGGGCGGCAGTGCGAGTAGTCGTCACTGCGCCGCGGCCTGCCGTTTCGGCGGTCGGCAGGGGCGGGCAACGTCTCGTCGCGCCACGCGGGCTCGACGAGTTCTTCGACCAGGGCCGGCGCGCTCATCGGGCCATTCGTCCCTTGTGGACAGGCGCGGGCCCGAGGGTCACCCCGGTGCTCAACGCTGACATAGCTCCACTCCCATCGTCTTGCTGCCTGATACCCGCAAGCCCGGCCCGACAAACACCGACCGGGTGAACGAGGTCGCGGTTTGCCGGTCAACCGAGCGGGTATCCGCAGGTCACGACGAAGGAGGAGCGATGCCGGAGCAGGGCTGGAGCGACAAACGCGAACGTCAGTACAAGCACATCAAGTCTTCGCAGAAGAAGCGCGGGGCCGGCGACGATCGCGCCGAGGAGATCGCCGCGCGCACGGTCAACAAGAACCGCGCGCAGTCCGGGGAGTCGCGGACCGCGAGCAAGAGTTCGACGCGGGACACCTCGCCGCAGAAACGCGGCGGGAAGCGCTCCGGCAACCGGCAGGGTCCCGGCGGGCCGACCAAGGACCAGCTCTACAACGAGGCGAAGAAGCGCAACATCAAGGGCCGCTCCAGCATGACCAAGAAGGAGCTGCAGAACGCCTTGGGCCGCTGAATCCCTATCCGGCCAGCTTCAGTGTCGACGACAGGCCGGTGAGTTCGATGGCCCGTCGCACGACCCTGGACGGCGCGATACTCAGGTCGATGCCCGACTCCACGCAGTAACGGTGCAGCTGGAGCAATCCGGACAGCCCCGAGGAGTCGCAGAAACCGACGCCGGTCATGTCGATCACCGCGGCGGCGGGACCGGTTTCCAGCAGCTCGAGGATCTTCGTACGGAAGCGGGGGCTGCTGGAGATGTCGATGTCGCCCGCCACCTCGACGGTGAGGACATCGTCCGAGCGATCCGCCTCGATCACGGCAAGTAGTGCGGGTTGCGCGGTCTCGGTGTTGAACGCCATTCTTCGACGGTAAAAGCCCGGAGGCGGCCCTGCAACCGACAGGGCCACCCGTGACTCGCTGCTACCCTCGCCTCATGGCCTGCCGTATCACCGAACTCGTCCTCGACTGCGCCGATCCGGTCCGGATGGCGGAGTTCTGGTGCGAAGTCCTCGGCTACGTCGAACTCGGCAAAGAGGGCGCCGACATCGAGATCGGCCCGCCGGACACCGGATTCGGCGGGCCGCAACCCACGCTGATCCTCAGCCTCAGCGACGATCCGAAGCCGGCCAAGCTTCCCCTGCACCTCGACGTGAACCCCACCGACCGCGATCAGGACGCGGAACTGGAGCGGTTGCTCGCCGCGGGTGCGCGGAAGGCCGACATCGGCCAGACCGGGCTGGAGTCGTGGCATGTGCTCGCCGATCCCGAGGACAACGTGTTCTGCCTCCTTCGCCGTCGCGTCGATCCCTGAGACACCAAGCACTTCGGTCAGGTCCATTAGTCCACAGTGGACTACCGACCGGACAGGACCGGACCGCCGGGTTGGCGGGTGGCCGCATCGGGTATCCGGGGAGGAACACCGAAACCTAGTGGATTGGTCCCCCGATGACAGACGAACGACTGTGGCAGCGTGACAAGGCCGAGTTCAGCTCGGGCTTGAACGCCTCCGGCCCGTTGTCCGAGCAGTTCGTCGAGCTCACCCGCCTCCTGCTGGCCGCTTCGACGCCGGCCCAGGTCCTCGAACAGATCGTCGCGGCCGCGTACCGGGTGGTGCCGGGCGCTGATCTGGTGTCGGTCACCCTCCGGGCCCCGGACGGGACCTTCCACACCCCCGTCGAGACCGGCAAGGTGGCCGTCGAACTCGACGCGGTGCAGTACCGCGCCGGAACGGGACCCTGCGTCGATGCCGCCGCCAGCGGGAGCCCCGGCCACGTCAGCAGCGACGATCTCGCGAACGAGCCGAGGTGGCCGGACTTCTCCCGGGCCGCGGTGCGGCACGGCTTCACCGCGATCCTGTCGACCGTACTGGTGCCCGACGCGGCCCCGCCCCGGCTTCCCGGGGCGCTGAACATCTACAGCCGCGGTCCGGACGTGCTCGGTCCCGCCGCCAGGGACGTGGCGCTGCTGCTGGCCACCCACGGTTCACTCGCGCTGGCCGGTACCACCGCGGTGAGCCGGGCGGAACTGGAAGCGAGCCATCTGCGCCGGGCCGTCGAATCCCGCGACGTCATCGGGCAGGCCAAAGGGATCCTCATGCACCGGCGCGGCCTGACCGCCGACGAGGCCTTCGACCTGCTGCGCCGCACCTCCCAGGACCTCAACGTCAAACTCGCCGAACTCGCGCGCACCCTCGCCGACCGGCACACGGAACTCGACGCCCCCTGAAGCGCGTGAAGGCCCCCTTCCTCCATCCATGCCCCCGCCACCGCCCTCATGTACCGGGGAAGGTGTGAAGGTCGAGTTTCCTCGGCTGAACCGAGGGAAGGGGGTCTTCACGCGCTACCGCTGTGACTGATGGTGCCACTGAGCCTGTTAGCGATGGTCCGAGCTGGCCGTGAATGCCTCCTTCCCTACCTTCAGGGTAGGCAAGGAGGCCTTCACGGACACCCGCCGCGAGTAGGCGGTTTGGGCGCGTGGGTCGTGAGTGGTAAGTGCCGTTAGAACGACACTTACCACTCACGACCCACTTGACCGACTCCCTACCGCAGACTCAACGGACGCGCTGGCGCGTGAAGGCCCCCTTTCCTCGGCTGAGCCGAGGAAAGGGGGCCTTCACGCGGGATCCGCGCGACCGGCGTCAGTCGAGGTCGAACCGGTCGAGTTCCATCACCTTGGTCCACGCCGCGGCGAAGTCGGCGGCGAACCGCTCGCGGGCACTCTGCCCCGCGTAGACCTCGGAAAGCGCGCGCAGCTGCGAGTTGGAGCCGAAGACGAGGTCGACCGCGGTGGCCGTCCACTTCACCTCGTCCGTGGCGACGTCGCGGATCTCGTACACGTTCTCCTCGGACTCCGACACCTTCCACCGGGTCCCCGGCGAGAGGAGATTGGTGAAGAAGTCGTTGGTCAGCACGCCCGGCCGGTCGGTGAGGACGCCGTGCTTGCCGCCGCCGAAGGCGATCCCGAGGGAGCGCAGGCCGCCGACGAGGACGGTCATCTCGGGCGCGGTCAGGTCGAGCATGTAGGCACGCTCGACGAGCAGGACCTCCGGCTGGAGCTTCTCCCCGGGCCGCAGGTAGTTGCGGAACCCGTCGGCGCGCGGTTCGAGAAGCGCGAACGAGTCGACGTCCGTTTCCTCCTGCGAGGCGTCGGTGCGGCCCGGGTGGAAGGGCACGGTCACCTCGGTGCCGGCGTCACGCGCCGCCTTCTCGACGGCGGCCGAGCCCGCCAGCACGATCAGGTCGGCCAGGGAGATCTTGGCCCCGCCGGCGGCGTTGAACTCGCGCTGGATGCCCTCCAGGGTCTCCAGGACACTCGCGAGCTGCTTGGGCTCGTTGACCTCCCAGTCGCGCTGGGGCGCGAGCCGGATCCGCGCCCCGTTGGCGCCGCCGCGTTTGTCGGTGGACCGGAAGCTCGCCGCGGACGCCCAGGCGGTGGTGATCAGCTGGGCGGTCGTCAGACCGGATTCGAGCACCTTCGTCTTGAGCGCGGCGATGTCGGCGTCACCGACGAGTTCGTGGTCGACGTCCGGTACCGGGTCCTGCCACAGCTGCGGTTCGGGGACCCACGGTCCCAGGAACCGGCTGACCGGGCCCATGTCGCGGTGCAGCAGCTTGTACCAGGCCTTCGCGAACGCCAGCGCGAACTCGTCCGGGTTCTCCAGGAACCGGCGCGAGATCTTCTCGTACGTCGGGTCGATGCGCAGCGCCAGATCCGTCGTGAGCATGGTCGGCTTGTGCTTCTTGGCCGGGTCGTGGGCGTCCGGGATGATCGCCTCGGCGTCCTTAGCGACGTACTGCTTGGCGCCGCCGGGGCTCGTGGTGAGCTCCCATTCGTAGCCGAAGAGGATCTCGAAGAAGCGGTTGCTCCACTGCGTCGGCTTGTCGGTCCACGTCACCTCCAGACCGCTGGTGATCGCGTCGGCGCCCTTGCCGCTGCCGTGCGTGCTCAGCCAGCCGAGACCCTGCGCCTCGATCGGGGCGGCTTCGGGCTCCGGCCCCACGTGGTCGTCCGCGACCCCGGCGCCGTGGGTCTTGCCGAAGGTGTGGCCACCGGCGATGAGCGCGACGGTCTCCTCGTCGTTCATCGCCATCCGGGCGAAGGTCTCCCGGATGAAGTGAGCCGCCGCGGCCGGGTCCGCGCTGCCGCGGGGCCCCTCGGGGTTGACGTAGATGAGCCCCATCTCGGTCGCGCCGACCTCGGGCACCATTTCCGTGTCGCTCGCGTAGCGCTCGTCACCCAGCCAGGTGTCTTCCGGACCCCAGAAGATCTCCTCGGGCTCCCAGGTGTCCTCGCGGCCGAAACCGAAGCCGAACGTCTTGAAGCCCATCGATTCCAGCGCGACGTTGCCCGCGAGCACGAGCAGGTCGGCCCACGAGATCTGCTGGCCGTACTTCTCCTTGACCGGCCACAACAGCCGTCGTGCCTTGTCGAGGTTGGCGTTGTCGGGCCAGCTGTTGAGCGGGGCGAACCGCTGGGCGCCGTCACCGGCCCCGCCGCGGCCGTCGTGGATCCGGTAGGTGCCCGCGGCGTGCCAGCTCATCCGGATCATCAGGCCGCCGTAGTGGCCGAAGTCGGCGGGCCACCAGTCCTGCGAGGTGGTGAGGACCTCGGTGATGTCCCGTTTGAGGGCCTCGACGTCGAGCTTGGCGAATTCCTTGGCGTAGCTGAAGTTCTCGCCGAGCGGATTGGACTTCGACGAGTGGGCGTGCAGCACCGAGAGGTCGAGCTGGTTGGGCCACCAGTCCTTGTTGGTGCGCGGACGACCACCCGACTTCGGCGTCGGAGAGTCGATCGCCGGGTTCTCGCTCTCGCTACCCTGTGCGGTCACGGAGTCGTGGGCAACCGGGCAGCCCTGGTCCGGGGTGTCGCTCATTTTCTTCCTTCCGGGCAGGCGAATCATCGCTGGATGGGTTCGGCCGCGCAGCCGGGGCAGGTGCCCCAGTAGACGACCTCCGCCTCGTCGATCACGAAGCCGTGATCGCCCGAGGCGGTAAGACAAGGGGCGTGGCCGACGGCGCAGTCGACGTCCGCGATCGCCCCGCACGAACGACAGACGACATGGTGGTGGTTGTCCCCCACCCGGGTCTCGTAGCGGGCGAGCGCGCCGGCGGGCTGGATACGGCGGACCAGACCCGTTTCGGTGAGCGCCTTCAGCACGTCGTACACCGCCTGGTGCGAGACCGTGGGAAGTTCGGCCCGCACCAGCGCGATCACCGTTTCGGTGTCGACGTGCGGATGCTCGCGCAGCGCGGCGAGCACGGCCAGCCTCGGCCGGGTCACGCGCAACGAGACGGCACGCAACCGTGCCTCGAAGTCGGACATCACCCACGACGATAAAAGCCAGTCTGGAACGAGTCAAATCAGGGCGGCGAATTCCCCCGGCCGGGTCTGCCCGGACCTCATGCCTCGCCGGCGACGGTGGCGACATCGACGCACAGTCCCTTGTGGACACGGACCGCCCTTCGCCGAACTCCTCAGGACGGCACCCCGATTCCTGTCGATCGATCTGCTCGACAAGGGCCGAAGGGCGCTTTCCCCGCATCGCATGCGACGAGAACGCCCTTCGCCGCATGCGACGAGAGGAAAGACCGCTTCAACCGCCTCGAGTTTTTTCAACGAAAAGAACCAAGCCCTTACGATGAACGGCCGTGAACGGATATGCCGGGTGCCGGTTCACGACCCGGTGAGTAACAGATGAAGACCAACCCGTCGGATCATCCTTCCCCCCCAAGTGGCCTTGACCACACAACAGAGTACGGCTTTCCACGTGTCCGGCGCGACGCGTTCGGGATTTGTATCCCCGTTCCGCCGTCCGGCCCAAATCCGGCCACCGCACGGGCGGCTTTTCGCCCTTGTCACCCGATTGCTGGTCCTCACCGGCGAGGAGAAGCGGGAAGATCCATGCCGGACCGCGACGAAAGAGGATTCGACCGAAAAATGATTACCGACGTCGCCGCGGCGATCGGTTTGACGGATCGCCCGAGCGGGCAGACCTGTCCTCGGCGAATGCGGGCACCGCCCGGCCCGGACCGACCGCACGGCCCGGAGCCACACCGGGCGCCCGTCAATACCCCAAGGGGAACCATGAACCGCGTCACCACGCTCGTAGTAGACGATCAGCCCCTCATCAGATACGCGCTCAGCAGGCTGTTGCGGGATTCGGCGGGGGTGGGGGCGGTGGCCGAAGCCGCGAGCGAGCCGGAAGCGTTGTGGCAGTGCGAAAAGAGTCATCCCGACATGGTCATCACCGAGCTGTCGATCTGGGGTGAGCCGGCCGGGACCACGATCTGCCGGTTCATCAAGGAACACTTCGAGCGCGCCGCCGTCCTGGTCTTCGCCGGCGACGCCTCCCCCTCGGCCATCGCCATGGCACTGAACGCGGGAGCGGACAGCTTCGTGCACAAGTCGGCCAGCGGCGGCCAGGTGATGTCGGCGGTGCGCTCCACCCTCGCCGGGCAGCGAGTGTGCCTGCAGGCGGGCGGAATCCCGCCGTCGGTCACCGAAGCCGTGCCGTACGCGAGTGTGATGACCAGGCGGGAGGAGGAGATCCTCGCGCTGATCCTCTACCGGTGGTCGAACGACGAGATCGCCGAAGAACTGCACCTCGCGACGCAGACGGTGAAGAACTACGTCAGCCGGATCCTGCAGAAACTGGGCTTCGGCAGCAGGCGCGACCTGTTCCGGGCACTGCGATTCCGGCCCGGCGGCAGCCCGCTCCCACGGCTGGAGAACACCTTCCACGAAGGCGAGACATACGCCGCGGACAGGCTGGCCGGGTACCGGGGCTAGGTCGTATGGGTGAGCGACGTACCGGGAGTACCGAGACCGGATCAGGTTCGGTACCCGCCGTATCCTGTGGCGCCGAGATCGTTTTTCTAGCGTTGCTGTCATGAGGAAGCCAAGTTCCCTGTTCTTGATCCTCGCGCTCGTCGGCACCCCCGCCGCGGATACCGTCCGGTCTTCGTCGGCCAAGATCCATGAGGTGCTCGGCGGTCCGGCCGGTTACATCGACCTGCACAACACCGGCCACATCCCACTCGACATCGGCGGCTGGTCCGTACAGGCGTGCACAGGCGGAGCCGCACCGGTCGAACTGGCCACCCTGCCCGCCGGGAGCGAGATCCCCGCGGGTGATCACTTCCTCATCACCGGACAGGCTTTCGGCGGGACCGCGCAGATGGTCGTCGAGGCGATCGCCGGGGACGGCGAGCTGCTGCTGGACCAGCGCGGAGCCCGGGTCGACAGCGTCGGATGGGCACCGTCGTCGCCCTGCCGCGAGGACCAGGCCGCCGTCGCCTGTCCCGGTTTCGCCCAGGCGAGGGACGCCGTCAGCCGTGACACCGACAACAACAAGGCCGACTTCGATTGCGTACGGCCGCTCGGCTGACCGTCGTCCGCCAGTCCGGTTTCACACCTGTATGCGGGTACCAGAAAGGTGCGGTCGTGACCGCGAACAGCAAATGCGGGGATGCGACCCCGCTAGGCGAACTACTCGCCGGACAACGAATCGAGAAAGGCCTGTCACAAGGTGATCTGGTCGCGAAGTTGCATACCCTCTCCGGCAACGACAGCATCACCCGAGAAGACATTTCCCGCTGGGAGCGAGGAAAACGCATCCCCGGTCCGTATTGGCGACAGTGGCTCAGTGGCGTACTGGACACCTCCGATCAGGAACTCGAGCTCGCCGCCGCGGTCGCGAGAAGGCAGCGGCGGAAGACGCACCCGGGCGGCGGTGGACAATTACCGGCCGAGGAGAAAGTACCGAAAAACTGGCCCCTTCCCGGCGGCACCCCGATTCTCGGATGATTAGGTGGTCGCCATCGGGAGACAAAAGCTCCCGGTCCGGCGAGAGAAATCCCCGACAATCAAGTTGAAAGGAATTCCCGTGCGACGAATTCTGGGCGCCTCCGCGGTATTCGCTATGCTGGCACTGGGCATGGCGGGCGGTGTCGCGAACGCGGCAGGCGACAGCGAAGGAACCGAGGCCGCCCCGCTCGCCTCGTCCACCGTGGTCGTCAACGAGGTTTCGACCCGCGGTCTGAACGGCAACCTCGACGAGTTCATCGAGCTGCGCAACGTCTCGAACCAGCCCCAGGACGTGAGCGGCTACACGATCCGCATCTACTCGCCGTCGAACGTCGTGACCGACACGATCGTCCTGCCCGCGGGCACGATCCTGCAGCCCAAGGGCAACGCCGGGCAGTACGCGGTGCTGGTCGGGCAGAACTTCTCCGGCACCATCGTCGACCAGACCTACGTCATTCCGTTCACGCTGGCCAGCGTCGAGGGCATCCCGACCCTCGGTGGCCTCGCGTTGCAGAACATGTCCGGCGCGAAGATCGACGGTGTCGCCTTCAGCAACGCCGTGGTGACCCCGCGTGAAGGCAACGCCGCGATTCCGGAGAACGCCCTCACCGATCAGCTCAACGCGGCGAACACCCGCAACATCCTGAGCACCGACACCGACAACAACCGGCAGGACTTCTCGCTCCAGCTGCGCACCCCGGGTCTGTAGTCCGACCCGTCACGACCGGGCCCGGGCCGCCGTCGGCGGTCCGGGCCCTTCCATGGCGGGATCTCGCCAACGGCGACATACCGCCAACAAGAGTTATATTCTTCTGGGAACTCCTGCCTCATCCTCTGAAAAACATCTTCGCGGCGGCCTTGACCAAGGCCGCTTCGCACTATCAGAGGAGAGTGAGGCTCGATGTTCCCCCGTTCCCCTCATCCGACGAGACCCGCACGGCACCCGTTGGCGATTCTGGCGGCCTCCGCACTGATCGCCCTTTCTCCACTCCCGGTGACCGCGACCGCCGCGGCCGCCGCCGTCCCGGGACCCGCTCCCGCTCCCGCTCCCGCCGCCGGACGGCCGGACGTCCATCGTGTCACGTTGCTCACCGGTGACGTGGTGACCTACGAACGAGACGGCGCCGGGCACGACAGCGCACAGGTCGAGCCGGCGGTGCGACCGGACCGGCCGAGCCCGGCGTTCCAGATCACGACCACGGCCGAAGGGCTGATGGTGTATCCGTCGGACGCGCTTCCGTTCGTCGGCAAGGGATTGCTGAGCCCGGAGTTGTTCAACGTCACCGCGCTGGTCGGAGACCGGCGTGACGACGCGGCGAGTGCCACGATTCCCGTCATAGTGCGCTACGGCGACCGGGCGGATCTGTCCGCGCGGTCTCTGGACGCGAAGGCGAAGACGCTTCCGCAGACCCAGCGACTCACGCCGCTCGTCACGGCCAACGGAGTGGGAGTGCAGGTCAAGAAGGCGGGGACCGCCGAGTTCTGGCGTTCGCTCGTCGCGTTCGACCCGGGCGGGAAACCCGTTCTCAACCAAGGGATCTCCCAGGTCCGGCTGGACAGGAAGGTCCGGGTGGCGCTGGACAGGAGCACCGCGCAGGTCGGCGCGCCGTCGGCGTGGAGCGGCGGATGGACCGGGAAAGGGACCACGGTCGCGGTGGTGGACAGCGGGATCGACGCGAACCATCCCGACCTGGTGGGCAAGGTGACCGCCTCGGCCGATTTCACCGGAGAAGGCGACGTGGTGGACCGCCACGGGCACGGCACCCACTGCGCGTCGATCATCGCCGGCACCGGCGCGGCCTCCGGTGGCCGGTACAAGGGCATGGCACCGGACGCGAACCTGATGGTGGCCAAGGTTTTCGACGCCTCCGGTGAGGCCGACACCGCACAGGTCATGGCCGGGATCGACTGGACCGTCGCGCAGGGCGCGAAGATCGTGAACCTCAGCCTCGGCGCCGGCGTCAGCGACGGAGCCGACCCCCTGAGCGAACAGATCGACACGCTTTCGGCGAAGTCCGGCACCTTGTTCGTGGTGGCGGCCGGGAACTCCGGGCCGGGCGACCGGACCGTCACGACGCCGGGGGCGGCGACGTCCGCGCTCACCGTCGGGGCGGTCGACAGGGACAACAAGGCCGCCTGGTTCAGCAGCCGCGGCCCGCGGCTGCGGGACGCGTCGGTCAAGCCGGAGATCACCGCGCCGGGCGTCGGGATCGTGGCCGGCCGGGCCGCGGACACGGCGATGGGCGAACCGGTGGACGACTACTACACCGCGGCATCGGGCACTTCGATGGCGACCCCGCACGTCGCCGGCGCCGCGGCGATCCTGCTGCAGCAGCAGCCAGGGCTCACCGGGCAGGCACTGAAGAACACGCTCGTCACCACGGCCAAGGACGTCGGTCTTCGCTGGTACGAGCAGGGATCCGGGCTTCTCGACGTCGCACGGGCCGTCTCGCAGAAGGCGACCGGCACCGCCGTCGCGAGCTTCGGCCGTAACGAGCGGACGGCCAACGCCGCGGGACAGGTCGTCCGGCAGCTGTCCTACACCAACGCGGGGGACCAGCCGCTGGCACTGAACCTGAAGCTGACCGTGCGGCCGTGGGACGGCGGCGCCAACCCGGGCACCGGGATGCGCCTGGGGAAGACGGCCCTGTCGATCCCGCCGAAGTCCACCACCACCGTCGACCTCGCCGTGGACCCGAGCGAAGGGGTGCCAGGCGTCTACGGCGGCGCCGTGGAGGCCACGACCTCGGACGGGACCAACGCCGTACGGACACCCGTAAGCACCTATAACGCCGCTGAACTGTTCCCGGTGACGGTCCGGGTACGGGATTCGGCGGGTGGGCCGGCTCAGATCGCGTCGGCTCAGCTGATCGACGACGCGGGCGGTGCGGGTAACCGCAACGACCCGTTCCTCGACCAGGTCAGCCACCAGATCGGCCTGGTCGACGGGGTCGGCCGGGTGCTCGTGCCCGCCGGACGTTATTCGGCAGTCGGCTGGGTTATGGAGCGCGGGCTGACGGTGCGCCGCTGGTCGGCGATGAGCACGGCGCAGGTCGCCGTCACGGCCCCGGCCGAGATCACGCTGAACGCGGCGAGCGCCGTCCCGGCGGGGCTGATCACACCCACCCCCACCGACCTTCGGGACCGCACGGTGATGCTGCGGCGCGTGATCCCCGGTGGAGCGGGCGTGAGCGGCTACGTCGGCGAAGCAGGGCTGGTCTCGGGTGCTGGCTGGGAAGTCCGCGTCACCCCCGCGGCGGCCACGTCGGCAGGGGCGATTTCGTTGCAGGACAGCGCGACGCTGGCCCAGACCGCGGTCGAGATGCGGACCGTCGGAGGCGGCTCCACCGTGCTGAATCCGGCGTACGACGTGCCGACGTTGACGGCGAAGGCACCCGGTGAACAAACGCTGCCGGTCGTGTTCGGCGGCGCGGGTGGCGCGAGTGATCTCGCCGGGCTGGACGTCCGCGGAAAGGCCGTCCTGGTGAGGATTCCGGTCCAAGCCGGGTCGGCGAACCCGGTGGGTGACGTCTCCACCGGCATCGCGAACGCGGCACGCGCGGTGTCCGCCGCGGGCGGGGCGGCGTTGATCCCGTACGCCGGCACACCGGGTTCGCTGAGCATCCCGGGACTGAGCAGTGCGGTCGTGCCGACCCTGTCCCTCGGCTGGGACGAAGGGGAAAAGCTGCGGACCGCCGGTGCTGTTTCGGTGCGCCTGCTGGTGCGCGCGACTCCGGACGTGATGTACAACCTCAGCTACCTCGACGCCAACGGTGTGCCGAAGGAGCTCGTCCGGCGGGTCGACCAGAAGTCGCTGGTCGCCACGAAAACCGCCTATCAGTCCGAAAAACCGGGGCTGACCGGGCAGAAGAACTGGTACGCCTTCCCGACCGGCCTGTGGAAGACGCAGGCGGTACAGGGCACGAAGATCCCGGTGCCGGGCAAGTGGACCGAGTACACCGGCCCGGCCGACGACCGGCTGGTCTGGAAACGCGTGGTCACCCTTTCCGGCAACGACGCCGCGGGCCGTCGTGCCACACTGGCCATGAACGCGCAGAACGTCTACCGCGCGGGCGAACGGTCGAGGCCGGACGAATACTGGTTCCGCGCGTCGCTGCACAGCGGGTCGGTCGAACTGCCGTCCGACCATCCGGCTCGCTACCCGGCGACGGCGGCAGGCTGGACGGTGCTGTGCTCGATGTGCCGCGGTGGCAAGGATCCCGACCTGTTCGTTCCCGCATTGCAGTGGATGGACGGCACGGGCGGGGCCGGTTCGGGCGGGCACTACACGAATCCCTATGAGAACGCGCGGTACTTCGCGGTGAGCACGGCGCGGCTGTACCGGGACGGCACCGAGATCCCCCGGTCCAATGCGGACGATCCGCTCGCACTGGCCCCGGAGTTCCGGCTCGCCCCGGCCCCCGCCACCTACCGGCTGGACGTGACCGACGTGATGCCCGGCCAGGCACAGGTCGGCGCTCCGAGCGGGGTGCTGTTCCAGCACGCACCGAGGACCGATACATCGTGGACCTTCACCTCGGCACGGTCCGACGCCGCGGCACCTCTCGGGTTCTCCTGCCACAACGCGGGCACCGCGTGTTCCTTCCAGCCGCTCATCCAGCTGGACCACCGGTTGCCGCTGGATCTCGGCGGCCGCGCACCGGCCGGGCGCCCGTTCACCTTCGACGTCTTCGCCGGGTCGCACAGCGGCGCGCGGGGCGGCGGGCCGGTCACGCAGCTGCGCGTCTCGGCGTCGGCGGACGGCGGGCGCACCTGGACGGCGTCGACCGTCCGGCCGAACGGGAACGGGCTGTGGTCGGTGACGGTCACCCATCCGCAACTCGCGGCGAGCGACGGGTTCGTCTGGCTGCGGACGGAAGCACGGGACAGCTCCGGCAACACCGTGACGCAGACGGTCCAGCGGGCCTACGCGCTCACGGACGTGGCGAAGGTGAACCCGCGCCTTCGCTGACGTCCTCCTCACTCGCGGGTTGGGTCGCCGGCAAGGTGACCCAACCCCGGGTGGCGACCTGGAGCCCGGCCTGGAACCGGGTCGTCGCGCCGAGGGCGGTCATGAGGTCGCGGAGGCGCCGCTGGAACGTCCGGTAGCTCATGCCGAGTTGCTTGGCGATGCTTCGGTCGGGCAATCCGGTGGTGAGCAAGGCGAGCAGGCGGGCGTCGTCGGAGGGCGCGACGTCCGCCAGCTCGGCCGAACCGGGCAGGCGCAGCGGAAGTCCGCTCTGCCAAAGGAAAGAGAAGACCGCGCTGAGCGCGTCGAGCAACGCGCACGGGTGGATCACCAGTGCCGTGCCGACCTCGGGGAGATCGGACCGCAGCGGCACCAGTCCGATCCGGCGGTCGACCACGATCATCTTCAGCGGGGCGGTGGTGACCACGCGGGCCTCCTCGCCGAGGGCGAGGCCCGCCTCGAGGTCGGACGCCAGGTCGTGCAGTTCCAGCGCGCTGCGCTCGTAAACCCCGCGAAACCGCACGCCCCGGCCGAGGAGGTCACGTTCGGCGGGGTGCAGCACACTCGGCGTCTGCGCGTAAGGCGGTTTGTCGACGAACGCGACCTCCTGCTCGGCCGAGCGCAGCAGCTGATCTGCCCGGTCGGCGATGAGCGAATCCCCGTGGATCACCTCGATGAGATCGACCGGACGTTCACCGGACGTCGCCCGGTACCGCTCGCGCAACCTGTCGGCGACCAGCCGCGCACTCGCGAGTTCCTGCTCCTTCTGCCGGAGCATCGCCTCCAGCGCGATCTCCGGTCGCACCGCCGAATACGTCTCCGCCTGCCCGGGAAGCTTGGTGAGCAAACCTTTTTCGGTCAGCACGCGCAGAACCGGGAGCAGCCGCTGTCCGGACAACCCGGTCCGCCGCCGGATTTCGGCGACGGTCATCGCACCGGCGCCGGCGAAGGCATCGTAGACCTCGACGTCGATTTCCCTCAAACCGATGATTTCCAGCAAATTCTCTCCCGCCGCAGCCGCGGTCGCCGTCGTCCGACCATACCGCTGGACTCCGGCGGGCAAAAGAGACAACGTCGTGCCCAGATCATCCACTGTGGACAGAATCGTCTCGGTCGTGGTCGGGGATTTCCGTGGGGGTGATGGCCAGGTACCCGCGATGATCCGGCGAGAACACGATTTGCCACGACCATATCGTTCTGTGCTGGTTCGTGAGATACTGCGGGCATCTGGCGCGTCGGGATTCCTGCCCGGACCCTTGCGCTTCCTCGCCGCTGGTGACGTCACCTGTCCCAGATTCGGTGACGTCGGAGACTTTGTGCGCTCGACCCCGGTCACCATCGACGTCATACCGGGCTGATGGAAGTGAAGACCGATTCCCGACAGGGAGGATGCCATGGGCGAGCAGCCCGATGGCCGGCACGAACCCCGCGTCATCGAACAGAACACGGAGACAGAGACGCCGCGCGTCGCCCCGGCCGGGCCGCGGGTGGCCGCTGAGGAACCACTGACCTTCCCCGACGCCCCTCGGCTCGGGCTCGACCGGCTACTGGGCCAGATGGTGGAACACGCACAGGAGGTGCTGGACACCCAGGGGCGGCTGCGCGGGCTGCTGCGCGCCAACCGGGTGGTGACCTCCGACCTGACACTTCCCGCGGTGCTGCGGCACGTCGTGGAAGCGGCCCGCGACCTGGTCGGCGCCCGCTATGCCGCGCTGGGCGTGATCGCCCCCGACGGGAGCCTGGCCGAGTTCATTCACAGGGGTATGCCCCCGGAAACGGTGCGGCGGATCGGACACCTGCCCCAGGGCAAAGGACTGCTCGGCGCGTTGATCGCCGACCCACATCCGATCCGCCTGGACCGGATCGAGGACGACGACCGGTCCTCGGGATTCCCCGAGGGTCACCCTGAGATGCACGGCTTCCTCGGCGTACCGATCCGCGCGCGCTCAACGGTGTTCGGCAATCTGTATCTCGCCGAGAGCGTCCGGGGCCGGTTCAGCGCCGAGGACGAAGAACTCGCCACCGCCCTGGCGTCCACCGCCGGAGTCGCGATCGAGAACGCCCGGCTGTTCGCCTCCGCTCAGTCCCGCCAGGACTGGCTACAGGCTTCGGCCGCGATCACCCGCGAGATCCTGACGCCGGCCACGAGCGATCCACTGGGACTTGTCGCCGAGCACGGCCGCCGGACCTCCAACGCGGACATCGTGACCATCTCCCGGCCCGACGATGACCGCCGGCGCCTGCGTGTCGAGGTCGCGGCAGGCCCTGCCGCGGCCGCGTTGCTCGGCACCGGTGTGCCCATCCATGACTCGCTCTCCGGCCAGGTCTACACCACCGGCAGGCCCCTCCTGGGCACCTGGCCACAAGAACAGTCCTCGGCCACCGCCGACGCACCGACCGGGATGGACATCGAGTCGATCCTGATCGTCCCGCTGAGTGACCAGAGGGTGACCGGGACCATCACCGCCGCGCGGCGGCACGGTCGTCCCGCCTTCACCGCCGAGGACCTCGACATGGCGGCATCGTTCGCCCACCAGGCCTGTATCGCGATCGAACTCGCCGACGCACGCGCCGAGCAGCAACGCGTCGCGGTGTTCGACGAACGCGAAAGGATCGCGGCGGATCTGCACGACAGCGTCATCCAACGCCTGTTCGCGACCATCCTGTCACTCCAGGGAACCGTGTCCGGTCTTGGCTCGAATCCCGCCGCCGAACGGCTCCTCGGCACGATCGACGACCTGGACGCCACCATCGGCCAGATCCGCAACACGATCTTCCAGCTCGGCCGCATCACCCCGCTCGCCGACATCAGCCTCCGCGGCCGCCTGCTGGACGTCGTCACCGACATGACACAGACTCTCGGGTTCGCCCCCAGTGTGCGGTTCGCCGGACAGCTGGAAAGCAACGCCACGCCCACTCTCGCTGTCGACTTACTGGCGGCACTGGGCGAAGCCTTGAACGATATCGCCCAGCACGCCAACGCCACTCACGCCGACGTGGAGATCACCGCCCACGA
The DNA here is from genome assembly GCF_000478275.1 of Amycolatopsis orientalis DSM 40040 = KCTC 9412. Classification (GTDB taxonomy): domain Bacteria; phylum Actinomycetota; class Actinomycetes; order Mycobacteriales; family Pseudonocardiaceae; genus Amycolatopsis; species Amycolatopsis orientalis. The sequence goes on along the minus strand of NZ_ASJB01000082.1, from coordinate 16,844 downwards.
CGAACAAATCACCCTCGGCATCACCGACAACGGCATCGACCCCACCGAACGGCACAGCGGTCCGACCGAGGCACGCACCAGGGCCGAGAGCCATGGCGGGCGCCGCACCCTCGCCCCACACCACCCCACCGGCAGCGTCCTGACCTGGCACCTTCCGTACTTCCCCTGATACCTGGAGCCGGCCGATGGTCCGGCTCCTCACTTTCCTCCACTTTCATACCGTCCACACGCCCGGCCGATTTCGAGGAATACACCGCGGGAACACAAGCTTTCCGCGGTGCACCACCGGTTCCTTACCCGCGATATTCGCCGTGAAACATTTCGGAATTTCACTTGATCGAAAGCAGGCGAGAGACACCGAAATCGCCTCCCTGTTTATTTCCGACCAAGGAGTGTAGGGTTCGAGATGGTTGTTCATTGGCCGCCGGTGACCGCTTTCCAGCGGGACGTTTGAGCTTCTTGCTCCTCCACCATCGGTCTCGGATTCAGGAAAGTCGAAATGCGACACAATCGCACGTTACCCACCCTTGCCTGCACCATCGCCCTGGTGACCGGATCGGCTGTTCTCCTGCCCGCCTCGGCGCTGGCACGAACCGAATCCGTTCCCTGCGACGAGGCGTCGCTGGTCTCCGCGCTCGACGCGGCCAACGCGGCGGGAGGGGGCACCGTGACCTTGACGCCGGGCTGCACCTACACCCTCGCCACCGCCCACGGCGACGACGGTGTGCACGGTCCGGCCGGCCTTCCGATCATCACCTCGCCCATCATCTTCGAGGGCAACGCCAACACCATCACCCGCGCACCGGCAGCGGCCTCCTTCCGCATCGGCCAGGTGGCTCCCACCGGTGGTATCACCCTCAAAGCGGTCACCATCAGCAATGGTCACGCGGCCGTCGTGGGCACCGACGACGGAGGGGGCATCCTCAGCTTCGGCGCGGTCACCCTCACCGGCAGCGCGTTGTCCGGTAACACCGCCAACGGCCGGGGCGGCGCCTTGTACAGCACCGGAACCCCTGCCGCGGCAACGTTCACCAGCAGTACGGTCAGCGGTAACACCGCGGGCCAAGGCGGCGGAATCGCCAGCCTGAACGGGACACTCACGCTCACCAGCAGCGTGGTCAACACCAACGCGGCGACGGTGAATCCCGGCGGGATCTACTACGTGGCGGGGTCGGCGACGCTGAACACCTCCACGGTGACCGCCAACACCGCGACCAACTGCACCGGAAGCCCCTCCCCCGTCCCCGGATGCATCGGATAGTTTCCCGGTCCTTTGTGGCCGCCCCCAGATCTGATTCCAGGAAAGAAGAAGAAATGCGAAGAAACCGCAGTATGCTGCGGGCCGTCGTCGGCGCGGCGGCCCTCACCGGGGGCACGATCGCGCTGGCCCCGATGGCGCAGGCGACCACCATTCCCGTCGCGTGCGGCGAGAACGCCCTTGTCACCGCCATCAACCTCGCCAACTCCACGGTCGACAAGGACACTCTGACACTGGCGGGCGGCTGCACCTACGCACTGACCTCCCCGCACGGCGGGCCCGCCAACGGGCTCCCGGTCATCACCACGCCGATCGAACTGCTCGGACCGGCGACCATCACCCGCACCGCGCCGGCGCCCTTCCGGATCGCCGAAGTCGGCCCCACCGGCAATCTCACCCTGACCACCTCCGTCGCCTTCACCAACGGAAGCGCGGTCGGCAACGGGGGCGCCATCCTCAACGGCGGCGCCGTGACGCTCACCACGAGCAGCCTGAGCGGTAACAGCGCCACGCTCGCCGGCGGCGGCCTCGCCAACACCGACACCCCGTCCGGAACGGCACCCGCCGCGACGTTCACCAGAAGTGCCGTCCTCGGAAACACCGCGCTGCTCCAAGGCGGCGGTATCTACAACGGTCTCCGCGGCACACTGACCACCACCGGTGTTTCCGGCACCCCGATGCTCATCAGCGGTAACAGCGGCGCACAAGGTGGTGGGATCGCGGCGGTCAACTCGACCGCGACGACCATCACCCAGACCGCCGTGACAGTGAACCATGCGTTGCTGACGGCGGGCGGGGTCTACCGGTCCGGCGGCATCATGACCACCGACAACGCGCCGATCACCGCCAACACTCCCGGCAACTGCGCCGGGAGTGCCCCGGCGGTCCCCAACTGCACCGGCTGATCCCGACGGCCGTCGTGCGACAGAGACCCCAGTGAGCGGTTGCGTGGTTTCGCGACGTGGTCGTGAGTGGTAAAGAGCGTTCTATAAGAGGGGTAAGCCAAACGTGGCGTGTCCGGGTGAGCGTGGCACCACACTCGCGTGCTCAGGGCCGGAACTCACGTGCTTGAAGCCGCGACACCGAGTGCGTGATCCAGGCACGCGAGTCACGTGTCCGAGCACGCGAGTCACGCCTTCACCCTGCCCGTCACCCCGGCGAACAGGCCGCCCACAACCCCGACACGTTCGCCTTGTCCGCTCTAGCGGCGGCGCCGGCCAGCGGTTATTGAGGGGTAGGGCAAAGGTGTCCCCAATGTGGCATTGGAGACGTTCAAGGTCTCCAATGCCACATTGGGGACACCGGGGTGTTGCGAAAGTGGCTTTCGCAACACGGAGCCGGCCCACAGGGCCCGCCACGTTTGCCTTACTCCTCAAATAACCCTCGTTACCACTCACGACTCCCTTCAGAACCGTACATGTCGGGAAGTCCCGTGCCTGTTCAAGTTGACCCGCTCGTGGTGGCTTCGTCCCTCGTTCTCGAGGGCGCGGCGATGGCCGCCGGGAGTGAGGCGTGGATGATCAGTTGTTCGTGCAAGCGGGTGACCTGCAGCGGCCGCCAGACGGCGCGCGTGGTGGCGACGAGGCGCAGATCGGTGTCCTTCCCCGCCCGCCGGCGCGCGGCAAGCAGCACCTCCAGCCCCGCGGAATTGAGGAACCGGACGAGGGTCAGATCCACGACCAGCCGCCGCGGTCCGGCGTCCAGGGCCGATTCGATCGCACGATGCAGCACAGGCGCGGTGTACAGGTCCACGTCGCCGTCGGCGACGAGCACCACCGTCCGGCCGAGACGCTCGACAGCCACTGTCAGAGGCGGGGACGGGCGCACCGGGAGCCCACCATCACCTCCGGCCGAGGCCTCCATGACCGGAGGGACCACACCGAGCCCTGATCCGTCCGGGTTGCCGCTCTCTGCCGTGCGAGCCGCGTCGAGCGGTTCGGGCGACGGCCGCGGACGGCGCCAACGACGAGAATCGAGCGTTATGAGTTTCACGATCGGAGCTCCAGACATTCCCGACCGCCTGAAGAATCTCACCGCGCGGAAAACAGGCGCACGGCCAAGGAACAGAGACGGCCAGGTCGGCGATCGATCGTCGTGAGGCGGTTTCTGGGCACTCCGGCGCTGTCGTCTCGCATTCTACCCCGAAGGCGGGCGGGAATCGTGTCTCCGGACCGGCTTCTTGTTTCGAGCTGCCGGCACCGCAACGGCGTACAGTCGGCGGTATCCCACCATCAGAGTGGTAGAGAGCGAGAACCCTCGATGTTCACGATCACCGAATCCGCCGCCGAAGCCATCAACCAGCTCACCGCCGCTCAGGATGTCCAGGTGCAGGGCGGCCTGCGTATGACGCTGAGCGGCCTCCCCGAAGACGGTGCCGCGCTCTCTGTCGAGATCACCGCACATCCGGCGCCCGGCGACGACGTCGTCGACGCCGCGGGAACCCAGGTGTTCCTCGCACGCGAGACCCGCGTCCGTCTTACCGACAAGATCCTCGATGTCCGCAAGGACATCAACGGGCATTTCACCTTCCTCGTGGCAAACCCTCACTGAACCTTACGGAGTCCCGTAAGGACTGTCCATACGCGACTGTCGCCCAGGAAGGACCACATCATGAACACAGCTCGAACAGGCGCGAGTGTGATCGTCGAACGGTTACGTCTCAGCACAGGCTTCGCCGCCTCTGAACGCGACTGGGTCGCCGAGCGGCTGGCCGCACTCGGTTCCAGGCTGCGTTCCTTCCAAGACGGTCAGGTCGAACTGGAAATCGGTCTCAAGGATCGGCACGGCACCGGCCAGCAGGTCACGCTCGAGTGCCGACTCCATCGCCTTCCTCACCTGCACCTGGTGGCCACCTCTTCGGCACAGGAGCTGTCGGTCGCGCTCAACGAGGTTCGCAACGACATGATCCGGCAGGTGGACCATGCGAAGACGCGCGCCGAACCGCGGAACAACCGCGCCCTACGGAACACCCCGATCCTGCCGGAACTCGATTAGGCCGTGTCGGTCGCCTCACCGTTTTCACTCCCGCGCGGAAGCCGCGTCACCGCGTCCGCCTTCGGATTCCCAGCGGGACACGTCGCTTTCGCGGGACGTCGACACCGCCTGGCCGCCCAGCGCGCCCGACTCATCGAGGAGCAGCTCCGGGCTGGTCACGTTGTTCTGCCCGGAGGCGGCCGCCAACGCCCGCTCGGCGGCGGCGGGGTCCGCGTGCGGTGGCACGACAAGGAGCGTGACCCGGCGCATGGTGCCCCCGGTCGCGTGCACGAGATGGACGTTCTGCGAGCTGATTCCCTCCAGCCGAATCAAACGACCTTGGTAAAACAGTTCGCTGACCGTGACCGTCCAGCCCGCCGGGGAGAACGCCACGCGCCAAACCGGGCCGGTCCAGGCGGCGAGCGCGGTGGCGAGTTCGGGCACTTCCGCCACCAGATCACGCGACCGCGGCCACCAGGCGCCGTCGACGAAACCGCTCTCCGAGTTGGCAGGCTTGAGCCTGAGCCGTTCGACGACCGTCGGGACAAGGGATTCGAGAGGCGAATTCAGCGGCATATGTTTGCTCCGGTCTCCGGCCATGAAAGCCGGCGTGATGATCAAGCGAAGGCGATATCGGCTCGAACACCGACGCGCGGAATACTCTCGATCATCTTCGACTGTACACCCGCGCTCCACGGAAATCGGGCTTCACTTCTCGGGTATTCCGGGTTTCCCGTCGTATTCCACGACCGTAAGGATTCAGTCGATGAAACCGTGACAGAACAGCAATTCCCCGCTCGTGAATCCGAACGTCACGCGGCTTCGGTGATCGACTGCCCGTAGGCGCTGAGATCACCTGTTCCTGGTTATGCGGAGGCGTGGCACGCTTGGCTCACCACGCTTTTGCCGGACAGGTTCTGACTCCTGACAGGTGGACGCTCATGACGGCCGATCAGCCCGCGTCGAACGACATCGGTACTCCCGACAAGGTCCTGTCCATGGTGCCCCACGGCCTCCGCGTGGCAGCCGCCGTCAGCTGGCGCCTGCTGGTCGTCGCGGGCGCCCTCACGGTCGTGGGCTTCCTGGCCGTCACACTGGCGCCGGTGCTGGTTCCGGTCGCCATAGCCCTGCTCCTGGCCGGCCTGTTCTCGCCCGCCGTTTCCTGGCTGGCACGCAAGAAGGTCCCGCGCGGGCTCGCCACCGCGATCGTGCTGGTCGCCGGAATCGCACTGGCGGGCGCGGTGGTCACCTTCGTGGTCATCACCATCACCGTGGGCATGCCCGAACTGATCGATCAGATCACCACGAGCGTGACGGACCTGCACGCCTGGCTCCGCACCGGCCCACTGCGGCTGAGCCAGGGGCAGCTCGACGCGATGCTCGCGAACCTGACCTCCATGCTCGACCGGAACAAATCGGCGATCGCCTCGGGCGCGCTCACCACGGCGGTCACCGTGGGAGAGCTGCTCGTCGAACTCCTGCTCGTCGTCTTCTGCCTGATCTTCTTCCTCGCCCAGGGCACCAGGATCTGGACGTTCGTGCTGCGCGCCGCTCCGGCCCGGATCCGCCACCGCGCCGACGTCGCCGGGCGCAGCGGATTCACCACCCTCACGCACTACGTCCGCGGCACCGCCGCCGTCGCCTTCGTCGACGCCGCGGGCATCGGACTGGGGCTGCTCATCATCGGTGTCCCCCTGGCGGCACCGTTGAGCACACTCGTCTTCCTCGGCGCGTTCGTACCGGTCATCGGATCGGTGATCGCCGGCGCGGCCGCCGTCCTCGTCACGCTGGTCACCGAAGGCACGGTGGCAGCCGTGATCGTGCTCGCCGTGGTGATCGCCGTCATGCAGGTCGAAAGCCACGTCCTGCAACCCCTGCTGCTCGGCCGGGCCGTCCGGCTGCACCCACTGGCCGTCGTCCTCGCCCTCGCGACCGGACTCGTCACCGCGGGCATCGTCGGCGCCCTGCTCGCTGTCCCCCTGGTCGCCGTTTTCAGCTCAGGAGTGCGAAGTCTCACCACCCGGCCTCCGGCGACGGCAGGCCACTCCGCCGACACGCCGCCTCAGGACGAATAGTCGCGATGCTTGGGCCCGCACGACAGATCGCCGCCGCGCTGGTTTTGGCCGAAATGACCTTCGAAGCGGTCCTGTCCGGTACCGCCGGGCGCGCCCACAACGATCTGGGCTGGATCACCGACATTCACGCCAAGGTCCACCAGGCTTCCGGGATGGTGAAGTACGACTTCGGCATCGCGAACTGTTCCTGGAAGAAGAATGACTTACGAGCGGCGCGGCAACGGTGAGGGGATTGAGCGGCGAGTCTTGTCGAGCGGTGTGTGGAACTGCTGGGCATCGCCGCGGCGGGTGTCGTGCTGTCCGACCAGAAGGGCAAGCCGGCCATGGCGGCCGCATCCTCCGGGCGGGCCCGCCTGCTCGAACTGTTCGCCGTGCGGTCCGATGACGGTCCGTGCCTGGACTGCGTACGCACCGGCCTGCCGGTCTCGAGTGCGAATCCGGCCGACGAGGGCGTCAAGTGGCCGCGGTTCGGGCCCGCGAGTACCGCGCCCGGTCCGGCTCAGCCGAGGACCGATCTCGTTTCCAGCTGTGTCATTGTGGCGTAGCTCATGCCGATCGGGTGCTCTCGCGGCGCACTCTTCGATCTCTCGGCCGGTGTGGCTGATGACGCGCGGCCGATGCGGCCGCCCGCAGGAACTCACGCTGGGCGGCCGGCCTCGTGTCATCCCTGTGGCGCATGACGACTCAGTTCGCGGCGGGGTTACCCAGCAGACCTCAGTGCCTGTTTTCTCGGGCCGGGGCTTTCGTCTGGTCGATCACGCAGAACGCTGTCATCAATGACCAGGGTCGAGAGTTGCCCTGGAGCGCGCACCAGGTCGTACTGTCGAGGTCATGAGCGACCCCATAGCGGAAGCCACGCGACCTAGCGGACTGTGCATCAACACTCTCCGGCATTGGGAGCGCATCGGACACTCGGCTTCATCCACATGACATTCGCGCTACACCCGGCAAACTTCGCGGCGCCACCCTGGTCACGATTGGCGAGTCCGACCAAAGCCGAAAGCACAAAGCGTTCCACAGTGGATACGCCAGTCCCCTGCCAGGGGGAGAACTCTCGCAGTACCTGTGTCACCGCAGTCTCGCCGACGTCCTCAGAAGGCCGCCCAACCTCTATACCGACGCCCGGCCAAACACGAAATTGAGTGAGAACCGGACGGCCGGTACCCCAGGAGCATCTCCAATGCGACAACGCAAACTAGGACAGCACCTCGAAGTCTCGGCTCTCGGGCTGGGCTGCATGGGCATGAGTTTCTTCTACGGTCAGCCACCAGACACGGCCGAGATGACGAAACTGCTGCGGGCGGCCGTCGACCGCGGCGTGACCTTCTTCGACACTGCCGAGGTCTACGGCCCGTTCACCAATGAGGACCTGGTCGGTCATGCGCTGGCACCGGTCCGCGACCAGGTGGTGATCGCCACCAAGTTCGGCATCAAGCACGGCGAGCACGGGCCGACCCCGATGTCCGGGGTCGACAGCAGGCCCGAGCAGATCCGCCGGGTGACCGAGGCCTCGCTCAAGCGTCTTCGAACCGAAAGCATCGACCTGCTCTACCAACATCGCGTCGATCCCGATGTGCCTATCGAAGACGTGGCCGGCACGGTCAAGGAGCTGATCACCGAAGGCAAGGTAAAGCACTTCGGATTGTCCGAGGCCGGCGCCGAGACGATTCGCCGCGCTCACGCCGTACAGCCGGTGACGGCCCTGCAAAGCGAGTACTCGCTCTGGATGCGCGAGCACGAAACCGAAATCATCCCGACCTTGGCGGAACTGGGCATCGGTCTGGTGCCCTACAGCCCGCTCGGCAAAGGATTTCTGACCGGCAAGATCGATTCCAGCACGTCACTGGCCGACAACGACCTCCGCCGTCTGCTTCCGCGCTTCAGTCCTGAAGCACGGGAAGCCAACCAGGCGCTGGTCTCCCTGCTGCGGCAGATCGCCGACGACAAAGGAGCCACGCCTGCCCAGATCGCTCTCGCCTGGGTGCTGGCGCAGAAGCCGTGGTTCGTGCCGATCCCTGGTACCACCAAGCTGCACCGTCTGGAAGAGAACCTGGGCGCACTCGACGTCGAGCTGACGACCGGCGACCTGCGTCGGATCGAAGAGGCCGCGGCCGACATCAGGATCCAGGGCGAACGTCTCCCTGAACAGTTGCAGTCACGGTTCGGCCGCTGAACCCGGCGCCCGAACCTCGGGCGGGTGACGCTTGGACACAGTGACCATCACCCTCATCGCAGGGAACGGCCCCCACCCGTGACGGTTCGCTTCGAAGTGACTCAGCTCACCGCGCATTCGAATTGCCGTCAGATCAGGTACCCGCGAATGCGAAAGCAGGTGAATGGATCACCGACGCGATGCCGGCACCCGAAACGGCAAAGAGCGCCGATCAAAAAGATCGGCGCTCTTTGCGAGTACCCCCGACGAGGTACGGACAGCAACCACGCGTCGTCCAAGCCCTCTGAGCTGCGGCTTTCCGCCACTCTGAGGATCAACCGACTCCGCCGAGACCGCGGTGGAGCCACGTCATGAACCGCGGCCGCCGGGACCTCTCCCTCTGGATCCAATGCGGCTGCACGGCCCTGGTCGCCCTCGGCGCCGCCTACGCTTCCTACATCCACGGCCGCCAGTTCGCCCTCCGCTTCGGCGCCGACACCACGACCGCCTCCATCTGGCCGCTCATCGTCGACGGCCTCCTCACCACCGCAACCGTCGAACTCTGGAAGCCCAGTCGCGACGGCTCCAACCGGTGGCCGGCCTGGGCAGCGTTCGTTTTCGGCATCGCGCTGTCCCTCTGCGCGAACATCGCCTCGGCGCCCGTGACCAGTGCGTTCGGAGTCGCCGTCGCCGCATGCCCTCCGCTTGCTCTGCTACTCGCCGTCGAACTCCTCAACCGAGCACTCAAACGCCACCGCACCGAACCACCAACGCCCTCACCCTCCGACCGCATTCACAAGGAATCCGAACCCCTCACCCCAAACCCGGCCACCCTTCGGCCTACTACACCAAACCCGACGGACCAGCCGGTCAAGCCCAGCGCCGAACAACTGATGTGGACCCACTACCAGCGCGAGCACACCCAAGGCCGAACACCCACCGGCGCCGAACTCGACCGCATCGCCGGAACCCACAACTACGGCCGCCGCATCCTCCGAAAATGGCGCAAAGAAGGCACACTCCCGCATACAGCCACAGCCAACTCCGAACCGCACCCGCCATACGAAACACCGTCAGGGCCCCAAACGACGACATCAACGAACCCACGTCCACAAGCGGACACCCTCGAGCGAGAACTCGCCGAATCGATGCCCTGAGATTCGAGCCAACGTCATGATCAGCATGAGGACATTACGACAACCAAACTGAACAAAACCAGCAGTATGATCTTCAAAGGACCAGGTCAGTTAGTGTCGTCCCCGCGCGAGCGGGGTTGGTCCCATCGCGTTCTCCGACCTCATCGCGAAGGCCGCGTCGTCCCCGCGCGAGCGGGGCTGGTCCCACGTTCGTCTTGTTCCCGACCTCATCCAGCGTGTCCTTCCGCGCGAGCGGGGTTGGGCCGCTTGTCTGCGACCGACATGAGGGCTGTTGGTGTCGTCCCCGCGCAGGCTGGGGTCGGTTCTGCTGTAAGCAATGGCCAAGGAAGCATCCAATGGCGGCTAAGTAGGCCATACGCTCGATCAGGCCATTGGTGTTAGGGGTCGTAACAGAATGATCTTGGGGTGTGGTTTGATGCCATCTACGCGACTGGCCCTCGGGAACTGGCGCTGGATTTCCCAGTGCGGTTCCCGAGGACCAGTGCACCCTGGTCACAGGACCTCACCGTGCGACGAATGGCGGCGCCATCACAAATGCGCCGATCATCGGTGAACAAGCCGGTCGAGCACAGCGCCATCTGCTGGTCGCTACGCCGAGGGTAAGCGCAGCGACCAGCTCAGACGTCTCTACCCACCTTCCAAGTCCTGCGCGAGCTGGCTTGTCTAACGCATCGCGAGCGGCTCCAGCTTGGAGTCGGCGATAAACTGTCGCACCTTAGCCTCGAGGCCGGTCGGTGACAGAGGTGCGACCAGAGCTGCGTCTTCGTCAGTCGGGACGTTGGGGCGGGGATCGCCGGCGCATGTCACCCGGCTGGCCGGAAGTACGCCGTCGACAAAGTACGCGTCTACGATGTCAGTTGCGCAGGTATTATGCCCGTACAGGCCATGCGCTCCCTCATCAGACACTGAGACCAGTTGGTTGCGCAGTCGTTGGGCCATGGCCGCGCCGCCGTCATAACGAGTCTGGGTGTCGCCTTCAGCCTGAATGACGATACCCGTCTGGTAGCCGCTGCGCTGGACGTATGGAGGCCACTCATCTGGGCTATAAGAACGGAATGTGCAAGCTTTAGGGGCTGCCGCGCCGACGCCTACACCGTAAGGGTACTTCTCGCGGTAGACCCGCATGTCGTCATAGTAGGTGTTGAGATCGCGAGGCCAGTCGACCTCGCAAGTCACTGTATCGAACACACCTTTTGAAGTCTCCGCGATGCCCAGACTAGCCAGCACCTTCGCAGCTTGGGCGGCATCCTTCGTCGTCGCCTCGCTCGGCGCGGAGGCATCGCCCGGCCGGGTCGCCCATTCCAGTGCCCCAACAATCCAACCCGCGATTTGCCACTGCGGGCGATAACGTGCACCATACCCCAGCGCAAAGTCGAAAGTTCTCCTGTCCAGCAGCTTTACACCCAAGACTGCGAGGGGTTCTTGATCTAGTCGCTTCGCGATTTTCTCGATCGTACCCATGACCTCCTGCTGAGTTCTCCCCAGCCCGAACGATTCATTGCGCTCCGAGATCCACTTCGCCCACGCATCTACATTCTCGCGGGCAGCCACGGCTTGATTTTTGAACTGCTCGCGCCAGATCCACTCAGGGTGCACAGATGAGTCCAGGACGCTACGCGCAAGGTTTTGCGGAAACAAAGTTCCATAAACCGCGCCCAAATATGTACCGTACGACGTGCCGAGGTAATTGATTTTCTTTTCGCCGAGCACGCCGCGAATGATATCCATGTCCCGCGCTGTGTTCGACGTATTAATGTAAGGCCGGATGCCACCGCCCGCACGATCACAGGCCTCTTCCTTGGCACGCGCCTCCGCCGCCCACGCTGCAAACTCGGCGTCGGTCGGACGCGAGTTCGACGGCGCGAGACCAGGAGTCACTTCACAGCGCAGCCCGCTGGACCGGCCGACCCCTCGCGGATCGAAACTGACCACGTCATAAACATCTCGGAACTGACTGTCCCGATAGGCTGCAGGGAACGGGAGCCCGCTGCCGCCAGGTCCGCCCGGGTTGTAGAGCACTACGCCCTTGCGTTTCGACTCGTCTTCAGCCTTGAGCCGACTGATCGCCAGGGACAGGCGCTCACCATCGGGATCCTTGTAGTTCAGCGGAACCTTGATTTTCGCGCATTCCAGCGTTGGCAGAACTTTCTTGGTTGCCTCTTGGGAGCCAGCGTCCTGGCCCTCCAGGTCAACAGGCTCCACGACGCATGGTGCCCACGTCGGCTGCTGATCGTAGAACTCTTTCAACACGGGCGGGGCCGTACTTTCCGTCACAGCTTCGGCGGTTAACGGAGCGACGAGGCCGGCTGTGATGCCTGCGACTAGAACAAAGACCGAGGATCTGATGGACCCAGACATTACACCTCTCAAATGAGCGAGCAGGGAAAGCACGAATAGAGCTTTCCGGGATACTACGATGACGATTACCCTGCAGCAACGACTGAAGCGAGTGAGAAAAATATAATTCATTATTTCATCAGCGCATCATGAAAAAAGCACTTGAAGTCAGGCTTGTACGGCAGCCGGGCTAGGAGCCCGGCACAAGAAGAAAGAGCTGGTGCTTTCGGGAAGCCGAGTGCTTTCCGAAAGCACCAGCCCAATTTCACTGTTCTAACTCTTCACGCTCTAACATGAGGCTAACCTGCCCGCACCGTCTCCTCAGCCGGCACATCCCCGATCTGATGCCGCAGCAACGGGGCATACGTGGCTACGTTGGCATACACCCCGGCGCTACCGTGGTCTGCACATCCGTTCCCCCACGACACCACACCGGCGACCTTTCCGTCGACGATAAACGGCCCGCCCGAGTCACCCTGGCAGGTGTCGACTCCGCCCTCGGGGAACCCCGCGCAGAACTGCCCGTTGCGCGGCTCGTCCGTGGGATAGTCCTCGGCGCACGCCTCCTCTGAGTAGACCGAGACCTGGGCAGCACGCAGCTGGCCCGAAAGACGCCCATTAGAGCGCACTGCTCCCCAACCGGCGATGGTCGCCTGCTGTCCCGAGGTATACAGATCCGCGTCGTCAGCAGAGGCGATCGTCAGGTAGGGTCCCGGCAGCGACTCTCGCAAGGTCAGCACGGCGACGTCATTCCCATTAGCGGGGATCCCGTCGAACTCCGGATGAGACCAAATGGAGTCCACCTTCACAGTCTTACCATCACGCGACGAGGTCTTGTCACGACCCTGGACGACACGCGCCCGATCCGGGATCAGGCCCGGCACACAGTGCGCAGCCGTGAGCGCCTTGTTTGGGCCCACCAGCGTCGCGCCACACTCGTGAGCCCAGCTGGCCACAGTGTCATCCGAACGCTGAATAAGCTGCTCGAAGCTGAGCAACCACGGAAAGTCCTTGGTGGACGCCGGGTTCCCGCCTACGATCGCCTGTGCGGTGCCTGTTGTGAGGGCCATCGAGGCCATGGCCGCTACGACAGCCAGAGCGCACATTCGCCATTTTCGATTACGCATTACCTACTCATCTCGTTCTCGATCCGCGGCCCGTCGGGTACCGCGAAGGCAAACAACTGAAGAAAACGTTTCTTGCACGGAAACGAGCCCGGAGAATTCGGAGCAAAGATTGACTTCCGCGAATGAAAACTATTCCCACCTCTACTTGCCCGTCAAGGGCACGAGAAGACAACTACCTCCAATAGGGGAATACGAAAGTCGGACCCGAGACCTGACTCACCCGATGCGTGCCCAGAACCCACGCGCATAGGCCACCGTGATCACATGCACCTATTCTTCACGTCGAGAATTCGAGAGAGGTCTTTCACGTGCGCGCGAACTGTCTCCGGCAAGATTGTCAACGTAGTGGCGATCTCATTGTTACTGAGACCGAAGCTGATCAATTGCAGGATTCGCAGCTGCCGACCGGTCAACCCCGCAACGGTCCGATCGCCCTGCCTGCTCAACTCTTGATTGGCAAGGAGTTCTCGAACCTGGAGGGGAACGAGCGCGTCACCGTAATGTGCTTGCCAGAGCAGGTCTGCGAATTCAGTCGAATGAACCGCTCGGGAAGTCATGTAACGGATTCCGAGTTTCAGCAGCTTCTGTACGTAGTGGGCTTCGCTCACCAGAGCGACCACAGTGTCGGCCAGCCGATCCGCTGCCTTGGGCTTGAAATCCGTACTTCCGACTAGAATGTCCGATTCGATAGCCACGACGTCGGGCCGGCGAGTCGTTGACTGCCGTATCGCCGAATGAAGATCCGCACACACGACCAGGCCCAACAGAGATCGTCAGCCCCATCCAGCAGGACCTTCGCAGACATGTGCACGAGGAGCACTCGGTCCAGCAGCGCGACCGTGGTAGGCCGGGTGGCCAGCCGGACGGACTGCGACACAAACGTGTTGACTGATCCACGCATCCGGAGAAATCCATGAACAAAGCGTTCACATACGTTACTGACGGACATCGGTTCGTCGGCCTGCGCCGGACGGGAGCAGACGCGCCCGGCGCAGGCTCACGTCCAGTCCTAACCTCGAGGCTGTACCTGCTTTTGTATCGTTCCGGCCAGCACACCCGGGCGCGCGGATCCGATCGTCACGGTGCCGTCGGCATGGGTCCCGGCGTCTGCCGTCCTGGCCGATACCCGCACCACGATCGTCCGGTGGTCGGCGGAGCTTTGGTTGCTCTCGTCGACGTTCAGCCGGATCGGATCGAGTACGACCAGTACCCGGCCGTCGTCCTCCACCCGGGTCCTCAGGTCGCTTCCCTGGCCGCCACCGTCGAGCACGTGGGTGGCCACCCCGGTGAACCGGAACCCGGTCGGCGCGATGAACCGTTGCTCAGCCGAGGCCAGCACCGGCATGCCGGCCGGCGCGAAGAACGACACCGTCATCACGGTGTCCTGCCCTGGCGTCGCGTCCGGTGTGTGCGTCTGCTTGATCTCGAGGGCGGAGGCATCCGCGGCTTCGATCGTGAACTCGACCGGCGCCGACTCCGAGGCCTGTCCGCCCGCCGAATCCGTGATCGACGACGACAGCTTGTGCCGTCCGACGGCGAGATTCTCCGGCAGCTTCGTCCGCCACTTGCCGTCCGCGGATGTCTTGACGGTATGCACCTGCTGCCCGTCGACGAGCACCGAAACGGTCCGAGTTTCGGTGACCGGCGCGACATCCCCGCCCCGTCGCAGCTCACCGGTGACCTCGGCACCTGGTTTCACCGTCACGTCTGGCTGTGGCGACAGCAACACCGGTGTGGCAAGGGCCGCAGCCGCCTCCTGCCACTTCGTGATCATCGGCCCTGGATACACCTTGTCGTCGCCCGGCATCGGGACCCCGGAGCACACGACGTGCGCCAAGGGGCGTTCCCCTCGCTGCAGGTACCGGTACGCGACGATGTCCGAGCACGGATTGTTTCCACGGAACACCCCGTGAGTGCCGGCCCCCTGAATCGCGACCAGCTTCGAGTTCGGCAGTAGCTCCAGCGTGGCCAGTCCTTCCTCCCAGGTAGTGGCGAGGTCATACTCGGCCTGCATCATCAACGCGAAGGGGAAGTTGTCGCTGTTCTTGATGTCACTTGGCCCCGGCACCTTTCGAAGCTCACCGTCGCCGAACGGTGTGGCGTCCGCCAGGCTGCCGGCGAGCGCCAGACGGACCGCATAAATTCCTTGAGATATACGGTTCCCTTTCATGATGCCGGCAAATTCCGGAGGGAGCATCCACTCGGAATTGACAGCGAGTTCTAGTCCGCGATCCGCCAGCAGCACCATGATTCCTCCGGCGCTGTCCTCGTAGAAGGTGTGGATATCCGCCTGGGCCGGGCCGGACAAGAGCTTGTCACGAACCTGGATCAACGTGACGTTCCGGTCGTCGGCCAGGTACCGCTTGGCGTCGGCAAGCCCTTCGGCGAACGCGGAGAAACTCGAGTCGGCGTAGGCGGTCCGCATCCACGCCGATTCGATGTCCTGCTTCGACAGTCCTCCCAGCCTGCCTCCGGCGGCTCCCGCGAGGATCGCGGTGTAGGACTCCTGGACCGACTTCTGGGACTCGCCAAGACCGTACTTGTCGTCGTGCCTCGCCAACCAGGCTGTCAGCTGTTCGTTGCGCCGGGAGAGGCCGACGTCCACGGCCGCCTTGGCGCCCTGCACCGCGGTGTTGCTGTCGAGAATGAACCGCCCCGACCGGGTCGGGAAGAGCGCCTGGTAGGTCCGGCCGACCGTGGTTCCGTAGGAGGTCCCGAAGTAGTCGATCGCCGGCTCATCGAGCAGGTGGCGCACCAGGTCGAAGTCCCGCGCCACGTTCTCCGTCCCGAGGAAGGCAGCCTGCCGGTACTTGATCACACACGACCAGTCGGTTCCGTCGTCAACCAGCGCAGTTGGCCGGTAAGTCTCCGGATCGAGCTTCTTGCTGCTGCAGGGGATCGGACTGGACTGTCCGATCCCTCGTGGATCGATACCGATGATGTCGTGCGTTTCCGACAGCGCGGGCAGACGGTCGGCGACCTGCATGGCATAGTCGGACGCTGATCCGCCAGGGCCGCCCCGGTTCACGAACAGCGGCCGTGCCCGCTCTCCCGCCGACATGGCCGCACGCACCCGCAACGCGTAGAGTTCGAGTGTGTAGCGATCCGGCTCCAGGTAGTTGAGCGGAACGGTGATCTTCGCACACTCCACTTTCCGGTAGGCGATCTCTGCGAAGGCCGGATCCTTACGCCTGTTCTTGTCCGCTTCGCTGCAGTTGTCCTCACTCCACTTCAGTTCTTGCCCCAAGTACTTCTTCGAGAGCTTCTCCGTACCGACGAAGGCCAGCTTGCCCGTCGGAGGTTCCCGCTCCGCGGCCGCACTCGGCAGCGCCACACCACTGATGACAAGCACGAGCGACGACACCGTCGCCAAGCGTTTCAGCGCACGCGACTTCATGGTTTCTCCAGATCCATTCGCCAATCCTGGCTGAACTATCTCACAACAATCTCCCGCTTAAAAAGGATGCAAAAATTCACCAAATGGCCGTGAAGGCCATCACGGAGGCAGGTGGATTGTTGTCATGTCCAGCCGACATGATCACCTTTAGAATCGAGGTTCACACGAAATGCGGCCGACAAATCCGATACTCGAAAGTAGGCACTTGCCTACAGGTACGTTGCGCGTAGACGCTTTCTCGTAGCCGGTGGCGCCAAAGAATCTCGGTGACATGGTCAGCCGCCAGACTACCGAGGTGGTGCGAATTGAGCTTGCCCCGGTCCGGCGGACACCGTCAGAGTGGTCTTAGCGACCACGGAGAGGTGTCC
>NZ_ASJB01000081.1 GCF_000478275.1 Amycolatopsis orientalis DSM 40040 = KCTC 9412 | reverse complement strand
CAGCGGACGGCCGCCCTGCGGTGGCCGCGGCGGCGGTGTGGACGGCGGAGTCGGCCGGCGCCGCGGATCAGGCGGGCCGGGCGGCTGCTGGTTCATCGAGTGGATCCCCCATGCGGTCGGCAACGCCGTTCGCCCAGGTGGCGGTTTCGGCGTTTCGGCGGTCAGCATAGATCGGCTGGCCTAGAGTGTGTGGCTGTGTTGACGAAATGGGGGACGGCGGTCGTGGCCGTCGCGGCGAGTACGGCCTTGATGGCCCCGCCGACGGATTCGAACGTGCCGAAGGCGCCCGAAGCGGGCCCTTCGCTGACCAACGCGCCGCAACTGCCGAAGCCGCCGCCGCTCGGCGCGCGCGGCCAGCTCGGGCTGCTCCAGCCGCCGAGCGGTTCGGCCGCGAACGTCGCGGTGAAGGTGGAACGCGACGGTTCCGTGTCGATCACCGAGCAGGTGACCGTCCCGGGTGGACAGCACCTGGTGCGGCGGATCCCGTTGAAGGTTCCCGCCACCGACGAGCAGGACCGCGTCTACGGGATCCGTGACGTCTCGGTGGAAGGCGCCGGGAAGACCGAGCTGACCGGTGAGCAGCTGATCGCCACCTTCGACGGCGGCGCGGCCACCCTCAAGTACAAAGTGGACGGAGCGGTCGCCGACATCACCGGCGCGCAGCAGGTGCGCTGGCAGGTCGCGAGCGGCTGGGACGGCGAACTGTCCAGGGTGTCCGCTTCGTTCAGCGCGCCGACGCGGGAAATGCCCACAGTGGACTGTTTCGCCGGGCCGATCGGCTCGGACCGGCAGTGTTCGCTCGCGGAGACCGACCACAGCGGCGTCGTCCGCATCGAACAGGACAAGCTCGCGGCCGGGGAGCGGGTCGACCTCGCCGTCCAGCTGCCGCCGGGCACCGTGCCGGCCAACGCGCGTTTCGAGCGGATCGCGTCGGTCGGTGGCGCGTTCGCCCTCACCACGCCCGCCGGCATCGGGTTCGGGGTACTGGCGCTGTTCCTGATCCTCGGCGCGGTCGCCGTCTGGCTGCTGCGCCGTCGCGACAAGGCGGCGCTCACCGCGGGCACCGGCCCGGTCGACGTGCTCATGCGCGACGGCGATCGGGTGTCCTTCGCCTCGCCGGACGGCGTGCTGCCCGGGCAGGTCGGCACGGTCGTCGACGAAACGGTCGACGTCGTGGACGTCAGCGGCACGGTGGTCGACCTCGCGGTCCGCAACTACCTGTGGATCGCCGAGGTCCGCGGCGCCGGGACCGTCGATTGGCAGATCGCCCGCCGCAACGCGCCGGACGAACACCTCGCCGGCTTCGAGCGCGAGATCTACACCGCGATCCTCCCCGAGGGCACCGATTCCGTGCTGCTGTCGGAACTCCGCGGCCGCGGCACCGTCGATCTCCGCGTCGCCGGTGAGGCCATGTACGCCGACGTCGTGCGCAAGGGCTGGTTCTCGCGCCGCCCGGACAAGTCCAGGAGCAAGTTCACGTGGGCGGGTGTCGGCCTGGTCGCGCTCGGGCTCGTGGGCACCGTGATCCTGACGTTCACCGCCGGGCACGCGCTGCTCGGCGTCGCGGTCGCGCTCGCCGGGGTCGCGGTGTTGCTGGGCGCGTCGTGGGTGCCGCCGAAGACCTCGCGCGGCAGGCGCCTCGTCGGTCAGGTGCGCGGCCTTCTCGAATACCTGCACACGGTCAAGGTCGCCGACATTCCGTTGCGGGACCGCGAAATGGTGTTCTCGCGCTCGCTGCCCTACGCGATCGTGCTGGGCGACACCGAGCACTGGCTGCGGACGTTCGAGGCGCTCGACCCGTCGGCGGACGGTTCGGCCGGGCTGTACTGGTTCGGCGGCCTCGAAGGCGACCGCGACCTGCGCCGGTTCGGCGCGCACCTGCCGTCGTTCCTGTCCGCTTTGGACGGTCTGCTCGCCGAATCCGGGCACCTGCGCTCGATCCGCCCGGAACCGGTCCCCGCCTGACGTGAAGATCTGCTTGTTGGTCGGCCTCCTGCTGGTGCTGGGCGCGGCACCGGCGGGAGCGCAAAGCGAACCGCAACTGCCGACGCTGCCCCACAGCGCGGAGATCTCGCTCAAGGTGGAACGCGACGGCGCGCTGTCGGTCGTCGAGGCGGTCTCCGTACCGAGCGAAGCGACGATGACCCGCCGCATCCCGCTGCGGACGGCCGCCCCGCACGCCCGGGACCGGCTCATCGGCATCCGCGACGTCGTCATCGAGGGCGCGGGCAACTCCGAACTGACCGACGACGAGTTCACCATCCGGCTCAAGGGCGGCACGTCGGTCGTCCGGTACACAGTGGACGGTGCGGTCGCCGAAGCCGACGGCCTGCTGCGGGTCGGCTGGCAGGTCGCGGGCGGCTGGGACACCGGCCTCGAACTCGTGCGCGCCAGCTTCGCCGCGCCCGCCATCCCGAACGCGGTCACCTGTTACGCCGGTCCCGAGGGCTCGCGCGCGCACTGCGGGGCCGCGCAGATCGCGCATTCCGGGCTGACCCGGTTCAGCCAGCAGAACCTCGCCGCCGGGCAGCGGATGGAGATCTCGGTCGAGCTGCCGGGCGGCACCGTCCCGGCGAACGCGCGGCTGGAGCCGTCGAAGACCTTCGCCGGGGCCTTCGTGCTCGCCGCGCCGGTCGGCTGGGCTTGGGGCGGCTTCGCGCTCGCGCTGGTCGTCGGGGCCGTGGCGCTGGTCCTGCTGCGACGGCGTGACAAACAGCCGGGCGACGCCCTCCCGGTCCGCCTGCTCACCGGGAAGGACGAACAGGCCGCTTTCGCCTCGCCCGACGGCGTGCTGCCGGGACAGGTCGGGATCGTCCTCTCGGGTCGTGCCGACGCCGTCGACCTGGCGGCGACGGTCGTCGACCTCGCGGTGCGGAACTACCTGTGGGTGAGCGAGGAGCCCGGCGAACTGAGCGACTGGCGGCTGGTCCGCCGCAACCCGCCGGACGAGCAGCTCACCGCGTTCGAACGCGCGGTGTTCGACCTCCTGCTGCCGGACAGGCGGGAGTCGGTGCTGCTGTCGGAGATCCAGTCCGCGGGGATCGGGATCGAAGCGGTCCGGGGCGCGCTGCACGACAGCGTGGTCGAACGCCGCTGGTATTCGCGGCGGCCCGGCGGGCTCACCCGGGCGGGCCTGCGGATCTGCGGCTACGGCCTGTTCCTCACCGTCCTGCTGGCACTGACCGTCGGCTACGCGCAACTCGGGCTGATCGTCATCGCCGCGGGCGCGGTAATCGCCGTCGCCGCCCGGTGGCTGCCGGTGCGCACCGGGGCAGGCGTCGCGCTGCACCGGCGGCTGCTCGGCGTCCGTGACGCGCTGCTGGCGACCAAGGCGACGGCCGTCCCGAAGCTCGAACGCGAGGTGCTCCTTTCGCGGGCGCTGCCCTACGCGCTCGCTCTCGGCGAACAAGAGCACTGGGTCGCCGGATTCGCCGGACTCAAGGGTCCGCCCAAGATCTACTGGTACGGCAGGGAAGCCGACGGCGAGGCGGAGATCGCGAGGGTGAGCGACTTCACCGCCGCGGTGGTGGGAACCTTCGCCGCGACCCGACAGGGTCGTCGCCTGAAGGCCTGACTAGCCCGTAGGGTGGTGCGCATGGCCGATCCCGAGCTTGTCCGATTCACCCTCGACAACGGTCTGCGCGTGGTGCTCGCGCCCGACGCGACCGCTCCGGTGGTGGGTGTCAGCGTCCACTACGACGTGGGCTTCCGTTCCGAGCCCGAAGGGCGCACCGGTTTCGCGCACCTCTTCGAGCATTTGATGTTCCAGGGGAGCGAGAGCCTGGAGAAGCTCGCGCACTTCCGGTACGTCCAGTCGAGTGGTGGCAGCTTCAACGGTTCCACCCATCCGGACTACACGGACTACTTCGAGGTGCTCCCCGCCGCGGCGCTCGAACGCGCCCTGTTCCTCGAAGCGGACAGGATGCGCGCCCCGAAGCTGACGCAGGAGAACCTGGCCAACCAGATCGACGTGGTCAAGGAGGAGATCCGCCTCAACGTGCTGAACCGGCCGTACGGCGGGTTCCCGTGGATCCTGCTCCCGCCGGTGCTGTACTCCACGTTCCCCAACGCGCACAACGGTTACGGCGGTTTCGAGGACCTCGAACAGGCGACCCTGGACGACTGCGCGGCCTTCTTCGACACCTACTACTCGCCCGCGAACGCGGTACTGACCGTCGCCGGCGACTTCACCGTCGAGCAGGCCCGCGAGCTGATCGAGAAGCACTTCGGCGACGTGCCGTACCGGCCCGCCCCCGTGCGCCCGTCGTTCGCCGAGCCCGCTCCCGAAGGTGAGCTGCGCGGCGAAGAGGTGGATCAGCACGCCCCGCTGCCCGCGGTCGGCGTCGGCTACCGCATGCCGGACCCGATCAACGACCTCGACGGCTACCTGGCGAACCTCGTGCTCGCCGGCGTGCTGACCGACGGCGACGGTTCCCGGCTGCAGCAGCGCCTGGTGCACCGCGAGCCGCTGGTCGTCGACATCGGCGCCGGCGCCGGGCTGTTCGGCCCGTTCGAGGCCCGCGACCCGGACACGTTCACCATCACCGCGATCCACCCGCACGAGGTGACCACCGATCAGGTCCTCGCCGCGCTGGACGAGGAGCTGGAGAAGCTGGCGGCCACGCCGCCGGAGGACCAGGAACTGAAGAAGGTCACCGCGCGCTGGGCCGCGAGCCTGCACTCCGAGCACGACAAACTGGTGTCCCGCACGCTGGCGCTGGGCTCGTTCGAGCTGCTGTACGGCGACGCGTCGCTGGTGTACCGGCTCGCCGAGAAGATGTCGGCGGTCACCGCGGAAGCCGTTTCGGCGGCGGCGAAGGCACTGCGCCCGGATTCGCGCGCCGTCCTCGTCATCCGTCCGGGCAGTGCCGATTCAGGACAGGGATCCTCAGACCAGGAAGGCACCGAGCAGTGAGCGCACCGCACCGCACCGCCGAGGAGATCGGCCGCACGGCCGCCGGGCCGCGTCCGGTCCCGTCGCTGGGGACGCAGCGCGCCGCCGCCGATTTGTCCCATGTGGACAGCACGCTGAGCAACGGGCTGCGGGTGCTCGCCGTCCGCAAGGCCACCGTGCCGCTGGTCGAACTGCGGCTGTGGATCCCGTTCGCCGGTGACGACGCCCTGCACCCGGCGACCGCCGAGGTGCTGGCCGAGACCCTGCTGACCGGCACCGCCCGCCGCGACCGCATCGAGATCGACGCCGACCTGGCACTGATCGGCGGTGACCTGGCGTCCGGCGTCGACCCGGAACGGCTGGCCATCACGGGTACCTCGCTGGCCGACGGCCTGCCGACGATGCTCGACGTCCTCGCCGACGCGCTCACCGGCGCGTCGTACGCGGACGCCGAGGTCGAGCGGGAACGCGAGCGGCTCATCGAGCGGATCGCCGTCTCGCGCACGCAGCCGAGGACGATCGCCCGCGAAGCCCTGCAGAAGCACCGCTACGGCGACCACCCGGCGACCCGTGAGGTGCCGAAGGCCGAAGACGTCGCGGTCGTGACGCCGGAGCAGGTCCGCGCGCTGCACCAGGCTTCGGTGCTGCCGCGGGGCTCCGTCCTGGTGCTCGTCGGCGACATCGACCCGCAGACCGTCATCGGCGATCTGGAGAAGGCGCTCGGCGGCTGGGCTTCGGACCGCTCCGCCGTCCGCCTGCCCGCGCTGCCCGTGCTCACCGGCGGCGACGTCCTGCTCGTGCCGCGTGCCGGTGCCGTGCAGTCGCAGATCCGGCTCTCCGCGCAGACGGTGTCGCGCACGGACCCGGGTTACGCCGCGCTGCAGCTGGCGAACCTCGCGTACGGCGGGTACTTCTCGTCGCGGCTGGTCGAGAACATCCGCGAGGACAAGGGTTACACCTACAGCGCGCATTCCGGATTCGAGTTCACCGACCAGACCGCGGTGGTGAACGTCGACGCGGACACCGCCACCGACGCGACCGCGGCCGCCCTGCTGGAGACCCGGTACGAGCTGGCCAGGCTCGGTCTCGTGCCGCCGACCGCCGACGAGGTCGAGTCGGTGCGTCAGTACGCGATCGGCTCGCTGGTCACGGCGGCGTCGTCGCAAGGGGGGCTGGCCGCGCAGCTGTCCGCGCTCGCCGCGACGGGACTGGGCGTCGAATGGCTCGCCGGGCATCCGGAACGGCTCGCCGCGGTCACCGCCGAAGACGTGGCCAACGCCGCGCTGGAGTTCTTCGCGCCCAAGCGCTTCACCGGGGTCGTCGTCGGTGACGCCGACGTCCTCGCGCCGAAGCTGAAGGCGCTGGGCGACGTGACCGTCGGGGAGCCGGCTGAATGAGCACACCGTTCGGGCTGGGGGCGCTCCCGACGCTTTCGCGCTCCACGGCGGACCGTCAGGAATCCTTGCGCACCAACCCGGACAGGCTCATCGAGCGCTGGCCGGACGCCCGGGTGGTGCTGCTCGACGAGCACGCCCGCACCCCGGTGATCGAGGGTTCCGGCACGCTCGCGACCCGCAAGACGCAGGACTTCGGCACCGAACCGCCCGCCGACGCGGTCTTCCTGGGTGAGTGGCAGGGCACCGACTTCTGGTCGCTGCCCGGCCACCCCGCCGGGGAGACGGAGACCGTCGAGATGGCGGGCAGCTGGGGCGTCGTCGAACAGGTCCCGCGCCACGAAGGTGAGATCTGGGTCGACCTGCGCGGCTACGGCGACCTGCTCGACGACACGTCGGCCGGGCTGTTCACCACCGCGCAGGCGCTGTGGAACTGGCGTCGGCAGGCGAAGTTCTGCGCGAGCTGCGGGAGCCCGGTCGAGGTGGTCCAGCTGGGCTGGGCGAGCAGGTGCACCGGCTGCGGCCGGGAGGAGTACCCGCGCACCGACCCCGCGGTGATCTGCCTCGTGCACGACGACGCCGGTGTCAACGGCGAGCACGTCCTGCTGGCCCGGCAGCCGATCTGGCCGCCGGACCGGTACTCGATCCTCGCCGGGTTCGTCGAGGCGGGGGAGTCGCTCGAAGGCTGTGTCGAGCGGGAAATCCGCGAAGAGGTCGGCGTCGAGGTGCGTGACGTGCGCTATCTCGGCAGCCAGCCGTGGCCGTTCCCGCGGTCGATCATGCTCGGCTTCACCGCGCGGGCCGACATCGCTTCGACGATCGTGCCCGCGGAGGGCGAGATCGAAGAGGCGTTCTGGGTTTCGCGTGAGGAGGTGCGGGCCGCGTTCGCGAACAGCCAGCTGCGGAACGCGGGCGCCGTGCCGACGCCGATCGCCGGGGGTACGCGGCAGCTGGTGCTGCCGGGGAACTCGTCCATCGCCCGGGTGATGCTGGCCGCGTGGGCCGGAGTTTGACGTTCCTGTTCTGTCCGTGAAGGACTCCTTGAGGGACTCTGGGCCCCTCAAGGAGTCCTTCACGGACAGCGCGTCAGGAACGGGTGAAGCGCAGGACCCAGGCTTGCTCCTGGATCTCCTCGTCCGCCAGGGTCCAGCCCTGCTCGCCGGCCACGGCCAGCACGCGCTCTTTCGGAACTTCCTTGTAGCGTGACCAATCGAGCTCGATCCGGGCTCCTGGCACGGCGACCGAATCGCGCAGGGCCCGCACCTGCGCCTCGCGCCGTCCGCGCAGAGTGCTCTCGGGAACGCCGATGGCCTGGACGATCCCGAGGACGACCACGACGGCCAGCGCCGGGACGACGAGGAGCAGGTTCACGGCGTTCTCAGTCATCGAGCGACAACTTCCTCTTCGTGCGCGGTGCTTCGAAGAGCAGGGTGCGCGCCCCGTTGTACGTCCGGCGATCTCCGGTGTACCGGAAGCCCTTGCTCGCCGCGAGTTCCTTGATCATCGGTTCGGACAGCGGGTGAGCGGTCCAGACCGGCACCTGACCGTGCCGCGAAAGATCCTTCAGCGCCCGGTCGCAGCCCTGGCTCAGGGTCTGCCGCGAGCGCCGGACGAAGCCGATGACGAACCACAGTGCCAGTAAGGGAAAGGCCGCGTAGAGAACGATCATCGCTCAGCCGAGCTGGTTCGTGATCGACGACGGCGGAGCCGGGGGATCGAACGAGACACTCTTCGCCACTCCGTTCAAGATCGCCAGATAGGCCCGCCAGTCTGCCAAATCCTCGGTGGCCACGGACAGGATGGCCAGCCGCCGCCTGTCCGGGAAGGCGAAGATGATCTGCGCCTGCCGCATCCGGTGGGTGACCGGTCTCCGCCCGCCGAGCGGGGTGAACGGGAGCGACACCGTGACCTCCTCGCCGACGACGAGTGCCTCGCCCGCGGGGAAGTCCGCGTACCCGATCTCCCGTGGCTCGCCCCGGACGGTGAGCCCGCCGGCGATGGCCGCGAGCGGCTGTTCCGCCCGCAGGTCGGCGGGTTTGACCATGATGGCCAGCTGACCGGTGGTGACGCGGGCCGGGTCGTGGTCCGACCGGGCGAAGATCTGCCCGACGTAGACGGCGCCCTCCTCACGGAGCTTGGCCAGGGACATCTCCTGCGTCAGCGCGAGGTGGACCGCCTGGTGCGGGGTCAAGCCGCGCAGCGCGGCCGGCCATCGTTCGAGCGCCCGCCGGATCCGCGCGTCGGCAGGCTCGGCGAAGTCGACTTCGTGCAGTTGCTCGGGAACCGTGAACCGGAACGGGACCTTCGTCGCCGGGGCGGCGCCCGGTTCGAGTGTGGTGATCATTTCAGCGAGATACCCCCGAGGATCGCGCCGATGGCGCCGGTCGTGTTCTTCGCGTTGGTCGTCGCCTCGGTGGTGTCGACCAGCCCGAGCGCGCTCGGGATCTGCAGTGCGACGCCGGTGCCGCCCTGAATGACCTTGGCGACGTTGTTGCTCATGGCGACCAGTTCCGGCGAGGCGGTCAGGCCGACGCCCATCGCCTTGTCCGCCATCCAGCTGAACGCCTTGGCCGGATCCTGCATGCCGCCGACGACCTTGGCGATGTCGTCGGAGAACGCCTTGCCACCGGCGACCATCGCGTCGGCGGCGGTGTTCATCATCCCGGTCGCCCGGCTGACGTCGACCAGTTTGTCCACGCCCGAAAGCGCGGTGGACGCCGCGTCCACGCCCTTCGCGACCGCGCCGACGCCCGGGATCATCCCGATGACGTCGCCGCCGAGTGACACCCAGGCGTTCGGGTCGTCCCACTTGTCGTTGACCACCATGTCGGCGCCGTGGGCGAGCAGCGCGACCGCGCCGGCGCCCAGCGCGATCGGGCCCATGATCGGGGTGAGGATCGGGATGAACGCGAGCGCGCCCGCCACCGCGGCGACGATGCCCGCGATGTCACCGATGTCGCCGAGGTGGTCCTTCAGCCACTTGCCGACGTCGTCGAACATCGACCCGAGCGAGTCCCAGAACGACTCCGTCGGGGCTTCGCCCGCGGCGTCCTTCAGCTCGTCCGCGCAGTTGTCGGCGTCGTCTTCCCAGGTGTCCTTGAGGTTCTCCGCCTGCTTCCGGAGATCGGCGAGCCGGTCCCAGGCCGCGTTCGCCGCGTTGATCTTGTCGACCGCCGCGTTGTGCAGGTTCGCGTCGTCCGGCTTGCCCATGGCGGACTGCCGGGCCGAGCGCGCCGCCGAGTCGGCCTGTTCGGCCGTCCCCTTGGCCTTCTTCGCCTCGGCTTCGAGTTCGCGTGCCTTCCGCTGGTGCGCGTCGAGCCGGTCGCTCCAGGTGGAAAGCGCCTTGCCGGCCTTGTCCAGCGACTTGTGACTCTTTTCGAGGTACTCGGGCAGCGGCCCGAGCCGCGAGGTGAAGGCCTGTGCGGCGGTGCCGGTCCACAGGTCCCGTTTGTCCTTGACGTTCTTCAGGACTTCGAACGCCTCGTTCGCGTACTTGCCCGTATCGGTCATCTGCCGGGCGAGTTCGCGTACGGTCGCCACGTTGCCGCGCGCGGGATCGAAGCCCAGCGCCGAGAAGTCGTCAGCCATTCGCCGACCCGCTTCCCACGTCTGCGGCCATCTTCTTCAGCGAGTCGGTCAGCCCGGCCTCGAGTTCGGCGTATCCCTTCATCGCCTGGTCGAGGCCGCCCTTCATCTCGTCGACGGCCCTGCGAAGCTCACGCAGGCCGCCTTCCCAGTCCTCCTTGAAATCGGCGCAGGCTTCGTCGAGGTCTTCGGGGCCGATCGAATCGGGCCCGATGTCCTGCATGTGCTTGATCGCTTGATCGATGTTGTCGACGGCACGGCCGAGGTTCTTCCCCAGCGCGTCCATGCCGTCGATGTCGACGGTGAAATCCGGCATTTCGCCCCCAGTGGCTGTTCTGCGCGGCGAGCATAAGGCGAATGGCGCGCCGGTGTGGGCCGAATGGGCGAAATGACCGACCCGTGTCGGCGCTCCGGCGAAGGGTTGGTGATTCGCCCACGGGCGCGAAGATCGTTCGCTAAGCTCCCGGCGTCCACTTTCTGGATCGACACTGGGGAAAACCATGAAGAACACGTTGCGGCGGTTCGCCGTCGCCGGAGCCGCTGTCGCGGCCTTCGCCTCGTTCAGCGCCGTGAACGCCGGAGCGGCGCAGGCCTCGGACTACGAGTACTTCGATACGTACGAGAACCAAGATCGGTGCGGATCCGTCGGCTACCACGGCCAGATGGTCGGGGACTGGAACGGGTGGATGTGTTACCCCTCCAACGTGATCCCCTGGGCGTACGACCTGTACGTGCAGCCCAACTTCTGATCGACGCGTAGCCGAAGGGCCGCTCAGGACACTCCTGAGCGGCCCTTTCGTCGTTTTGCGCGTGAAGGCCCTCTTCCCTCGGCTCAGCCGAGGGAAGAGGGCCTTCACGCGCAACGCAAGTAGTCGACTACTTGCGACGGTGCCTCTCGCTCACCGTGCCCCCACGTGTACCCACTGTGCGGAACATCGCAAGCGTTACCTCCCCGTTTCCCCATCCCGTTGACGGCTGTGGTTCGGCTCACTACAGTCCCCGGAAACCGTCTGTAAAGTTTCCTAACGAAGTCGGGAGCGAGTCCACGTGCGAGCCGGCAGTCCGCGAATGCTGCGCGAGATCAACGATCGCGCGGCCATCGAGGTCCTCCTCCGGGAGGGCCCGCTGACGCGTTCCGAGCTCGAGGTCGCGATCGGCCTGTCGAAGCCCGCGACGGCGCAGCTGCTCACCCGTCTCGAACAGGACGACATCGTCGGCAAGGCGGGCGTGCGCGGCGGTGGACGCGGGCCACGGGCGCAGCTTTGGCAGGTCAACGGCGGTGTCGCCTACGTCGCGGCCGTGGACCTCACGCCTCAGAAAGCCGATTTCGTGGTCGCCGACGTCACGGGCGCGGTGCTGGCCGAGTACCAGGTCCCGTTGCCGGTCCACGAGGGCGCGGACGTCGTCGGCACCTTCGGCGCGGCGCTCACGAAGGTCGCCGACGACGCCGGACTCGCCGCCACCGATCTCCGCCAGGTCGTCATCGGCGCTCAGGGTGCCTTCGATCCGCACACCGGTCTGCTCTCTTCGGCGCCGCACATCCCCGGCTGGCTCGGCTTCGACGTGCCGAGCAGGCTCAGCGCGGAACTCGGCGTCGAGGTCACCATCGAGAACGACGTCAACCTCGTCGCGATCGTGGAAATGACCGTCGGCCAGGCGGTGGGCCTGGACGACTTCGTGATGATCTGGCTCAGCGACGGCGTCGGCGGCGCGGTGGTGGTCGGACGGCGGCTGCTGCGCGGCGCGACCGGCGGCGGCGGCGAGATCGACTGGATGCGCGTTCCCGATCCGGTTTCGGTCGCCCGGCGAGGGGAAAAGCCGCGCGCCGGAGACCGCTTCGGTGACCTCGTCGCCTCACCCGCGGTCGTCGAACTGGCCGCCGCGCACGGGATCGAGGCCGAGACCGGCGCGGACGCCGTCACCCAAGCCCGCGAGAGCGAGAACGAAGGCTTCCTCGACGACCTCGCCCGCCGTGTCGCGGGCGGCGCGGCCGGTCTCATCGCGGTCGTCGACCCCGAACTCGTCCTGCTGTCGGGTGACACCAGCCGCGCCGGCGGCGAGGAGTTCGCCGCGCTGGTCGCGACCCGGCTGCACGAACTCGTCCTGCCCCGCACCCCCGTCGGGGTCGCTTCGGTACAGGGCAACGCGGTGCGTGCGGGCGCGCTCCAATCGGCGCTCGCCACCGTTCGCAGGGACGTCTTCGGCGTCAACACCCCTTCGCTCCTCGGGCCCAGGCGGTCCGGGGCGGGAGAGCCCAACCCGATCGTGGCTGTCCCGGATTCACGAACAGAACCACCGTCTCCCGCCCCAACCAACTAGGAGGAGGGTCATGAGTTCCACGACCCAGGTTCGGAGAAGTGGCCGCCGTTGGCGCGGCTCGATAGTGCTCGGCGCGGTCACCGTCGCCGCACTGGTGTCCGCCTGTTCGGGCGCCGCAAGCGGCCCGAACTCCGGCTCGGGTGACGCGGCTGCCGCCCCCGCCGCGGACGCGAAGCTCACGCTGACCGTCTACAGCAAGTTCACCGACCGCGAGTACAACGTGGTCACGGCCGGGCTCAACAAGCTCAAGGCGAAGTTCCCGAACATCGAGATCAAGCACGAAGGCCAGCAGGACGACGACAAGATCACCCAGTCCATCCGCGGTGGCAACCCGCCGGACGTGGCGATCTCGTTCTTCACCGACAACCTCGGCGCGTGGTGCTCCACCGGCAGCTTCCAGGATCTCAAGCCCTACATCGACCGCGACAAGATCGACCTGACGCAGATCCCCGACGCGGTCCGCAGCTACACCGAGTTCCAGGGCAAGCGCTGCGCCATGCCGCTGCTCGCCGACGTCTACGGCTTCTACTACAACAAGGACATGTTCGCGGCGAAGGGCATCACGTCGCCGCCGAAGACGACCTCGGAACTGTTCGAGGCCACCAAGAAGCTGACCGAGTTCAACCCGGACGGCTCCATCAAGGTCGCCGGCTTCCTGCCGTCGATGCCGTTCTACGCCAACTACGCGCAGTACTGGGCCCCGAACTTCGGCGCCACCTACCTCGGCCCGGACGGCCAGTCGCACCTCGCCGACAGCCCCGAGTGGAAGGCGATGTTCGACTTCCAGAAGCAGCTCGTCGACTTCTACGGCGGCCACGCCAAGGTCGAGCAGTTCAAGGCCGGGCTCGGCGAAGAGTACTCGGCGGACCACGGTTTCCAGCGCGGCAAACTCGCGATGATGATCGACGGCGAGTACCGCACCGCGTTCATCAAGGACCAGGCGCCCACCCTGAAGTTCGGCACCGCGGCCCCGCCGGTGCTCGACAGCAAGCCGGACCGCTACGGCGGCGCGTTCACCACAGGCACGATCATCGCGATCCCCAAGGGTGCCAAGAACCCGGGTGCGGCTTGGGAACTGATCAAGCAGGTCACGCTGGACACCTCGACGCTGGTCGAACTCTCCAACGGGCTCAAGAACGTGCCGAGCACCAAGGCCGCGCTGACCGACCCGAAGCTCGAGGTCACGCCGGAGTTCAAGACGTTCCTCGACCTGTACAACGGCGGGAAGCTGCTGCCGAACCCGTCGACCCCGATCGGTGACGCGCACCTCAAGGCCGTCAACGACTTCGCGGAGAAGTGGCAGGCCGGGAACATTCCCGACATGATCGCGGGTCTGAAGCAGGTCGACGCGCAGATCAACGACGAACTGGCCCAGAAACGCGCCGGCGGCTGATCGCATGACATCGACCCTGGATTCCAGGGCGGTCGCCTCCCCTTCCGCGTCCACCCGGACGCGGAAGGGGAACGCGGCGCGCCGCCGTCGTACGGTCTTCTACTTCATCGCCCCGGCGATGCTCGGGTTCCTGATCTTCTTCGGTTACCCGCTGATCGCCACGGTGTACTACTCGTTCACCCGCTACGACCTGATCAACGCGCCCGAGTTCATCGGCTTCGACAACTACATCCGCATGTTCACCAGTGAGCAACTGGTCGGCACCGCCGCGTACAACACGCTGTGGCTGGTGATCGTGCTGACCTTCTGCCGGGTCGTGTTCGCGCTCGGCGTGGCGTCGATCATCTCGCGGCTGAAATCGGGCGTCGGCCTCGTGCGGACGCTCTGCTACCTGCCCTCGCTGGCCCCGCCCGCCGCGGCGACCCTGGCGTTCGTGTTCCTGTTCAACCCGGAATACGGCCCGGTCAACGCTTTCCTGCGGACGGTCGGCATCGACGGCGGGCTGTGGTTCAACGACCCGGCGATGTCGAAGCCCGCGCTGACCCTGCTGGTGATGTGGGGTTCGGGCGAGCTGATGATCATCATCCTGGCGGCGCTGCTCGACGTGCCGCAGGAACAGTACGAAGCCGCCCAGCTCGACGGCGCCGGTCCGGTCCGCCGGTTCTGGCACGTCACGCTCCCGTCGATCTCGCCGGTGCTGCTGTTCGGTGTCGTCAACTCGATGATCTTCGCGCTGCAGTTCTTCACGCAGGCGATCGTCGCGGGTTCGGCGGCCGCGGGCGCGGCCGACGTCGCGGGCAACACGAGATTCATCGGTGCGCCACAGAACTCGACGCTGACCTATCCGGTCTGGCTGTACGTCCAGGGTTTCCGGTACTTCAACATGGGTTACGCGGCGGCGATGGCGGTCCTGCTGTTCGTCGTCTCGGCCGGGTTCACCTGGATTCTCGTGCGGCAGCTCCGCAAGTCCCAGCACCAGGAGGAGGGGGCATGACCACCCTGGCCGAGCCCCGGCACACCGCGCCGGCGTCCGAACCGCCGAAGGTGCGGGTGCGGCGCCAATGGGACAAGAAGCTGTACTGGATCGCGACGCACAGCGTGGGCATCGCGATGGGCGTGATCTTCATGCTGCCCATCCTGTTCGTGTTCCTCACCGCGGTGATGTCCAGCGACCAGGCGCTTTCGTCGAACTTCTGGCCGAAGGAATGGCACTTCGAGAACTTCATCGAGGTGTTCGAAAAGGCGCCGCTGCTGCAGTACTTCGGCAACAGCATGCTGTATTCGACGCTGGCCACCCTCGGGGCGCTCATCTCGGCGATCCCGGCGGCGTACGCGCTTTCGAAGCTGAAGTTCCGCGGGCAGAACCTGTTCTTCATGCTCACCGTGGCCGCGATGATGCTGCCGCCGCAGGTCACCGTCGTGCCGTTGTACGACCTGTGGGTGCGGCTCGGGTTCACCGGGACCCTGGTCCCGCTGATCGTGCCGTACTTCTTCTTCGACGCCTTCTCGATCTTCCTGCTGCGGCAGTTCTTCCTCACCATTCCGAAGGACTATCTCGAAGCGGCGAAGATCGACGGCTGCAACGAGTTCCAGGCGATGCTCAAGGTGCTGATCCCGATGGCGAAGCCGGGGATCGCGGCCACCGCGATGTTCTGCTTCCTGTTCACCTGGAACGACTACTTCGGTCCGCTGCTCTACACCGGTGAGACCCGCGACAGCTGGCCGCTTTCGCTGGCGATCGCGTCGTTCCGCGGGATGCACCATGTGGAATGGAACCTCACCATGGCCGCCACCGCGCTGATCATGCTGCCGGTGATCGTGCTGTTCGTGTTCGCGCAGAAGTCCTTCGTCAAGGGCATCACATTCACAGGGGTCAAGGGATGAAACTGGCAGTCGTCGGTGGAGGATCCACTTACACGCCCGAGCTGATCGACGGGATCGCCGGACGACGGTCCACTTTGGACGTCGACGAGATCGTGCTGATCGATCCGGACGCCTACCGGGTGGAGGCGGTCGGTGACTTCAGCAACCGGTTGCTGAGCCACGCCGGGCATCCGGCGCGGGTCCGCACCACGTCGAATCTCGAAGAGGGTGTCGAGGGCGCGTCGGCGGTGCTGATCCAGTTGCGGGTCGGCGGGCAGCGCGCGCGGCGCGGGGACGAGACCTTCCCGCACGTCTGCGGCTGTGTCGGGCAGGAGACGACGGGCGCGGGCGGCCTCGCGAAGGCGCTGCGCACCGTGCCGGTGGTACTCGACATCGCCGACAGGGTCCGGAAGATCGCCGGGGACGACACCTGGATCGTCAACTTCACCAACCCCGTCGGCATCGTCACCCGGGCGCTGCTGAACGAGGGGCACCGCGCGGTCGGGCTGTGCAACGTCGCCATCCATCTCCAGCGGACGTTCGCGCATCTGCTCGGCGCCGGGACCGACGACGTCAAGCTCGTGCACACCGGGCTCAACCACCTGAGCTGGGAACGAAAGGTGCTCGTCAACGGCGAGGACCGGTTGCCGGAACTGCTGGCGGAGCACGCGGAATTCCTCGGCGAGCACGTCACCGCGCCGGTCGAATGGATGCGGCGGATGAACGTCGTGCCGTCGTACTACCTGAAGTACTACTACGGGCACGACGAGCAGGTCGCGAAGCAGCGCACCGAGCGGCCGCGCGCGGACGTCGTCAGCGACGTCGAAGAGGAACTGCTCAAGGTGTACCTCGACCCGGAGGTGGTGACCAAACCGGAGCAGCTGGAGAAACGGGGCGGTGCCTACTATTCCGAGGCCGCGGTGCAGCTCGTGCACGCGCTGACCTCGGGCGGCCCCGCCGAAGAGCACGTCGTCAACGTCCGCAACGAAGGCACTTTCGACTTCCTGCCGGACGACGCCGTCATCGAGGTTCCGTCCCTTGTGGACGGTAAGGGGCCGAGGCCGATCGCGCAGGAGCCGGTGGAGCAGCGGTTCGCCGGGCTCATCGCCGGGGTGACCGCCTACGAGCACCTCGCGCTGGAGGCGGCGATCAAGGGCGGCCGGGACCGGGTGGCCGACGCGCTGCTCGCGCATCCGCTGGTCGGCCAGTACGCCAAGGCGGATCAGCTCGCGGACGAGCTGGTGCGGGTCAACCGCCAGTTCCTGCCGTGGGCGGGGGCATGACGGCCGGCTCACGGGACGTCGTCGTCGCGATCGACGGTGGCAACAGCAAGACCGACGTCCTGATCGTCTCGCGGGACGGGCGGGTGCTCGGACGGTCGCGGGGACCGGGCGCGTCCCCGCAGAACATCGGCGTCGACGCCAGCGTCCGCGCACTGGAGGAGCTGGTCCTGGAGGCCCTTCGCGGGGCAGGGCTTCCCGACGAACGACCGTTCGCGGCGCATACGTCGGCCTATCTCGCGGGGCTGGATTTCCCGCAGGAGGAAGCGATCCTGCACGCGGCGCTGGCCGCGCGCGGCTGGAGCGAAACGCTGATCGTCGGAAACGACACGCTCGCGCTGCTGCGTGCGGGCAGTTCCGACGGGACCGGGGTGGCGGTGGTGTGCGGCGCCGGGATCAACGGCGCCGGCGTCAGCGCCGACGGCCGGGAGCACCGGTTTCCCGCGCTGGGCAAGATCTCCGGCGACTGGGGCGGGGGCTACCGGCTGGGCGAGGAGGCGCTGTGGTGGGCCGTCCGCGCCGAGGACGGCCGTGGGCCCGGTACCGCGCTGCGGACCGCCGTCGCCGCGCATTTCCAGGCGTCGTCGGTGCTGGAAGTGGTGCAGCGCCTGCATTTCGAGGAGCTGCACTCCGACGCGATCCACGGCCTGTGCCCGCTGCTGTTCGCCGTCGCGGCGGGCGGCGACGAGGTGGCGCAGGACGTGGTCGGCCGGTTCGTCGAGGAGGTGGCCGTGCTGGTCGCGGTCATCCTGCGACGGCTCGAACTGACCGAGGAGGCGCCCGAGGTCATCCTCGGCGGGGGAGTGCTGACCGGGGTCGGCGCGCAGGTGATCGCGGAGATCGAGCGACGGTGTCTGAAGGTGGCGCCGCGTGCCGCGATCCGCGTCGTCGACGTCGCCCCCGTGGTCGGCGCGGCGTTGTTCGGCCTGGACACCATCGGTGCCCCCGACACCGCGAAGGCCGCACTGAAGGCCGCCACCAGACGGGTCTAGGGAGGGCTGAAGGGGCCCTTCACCGCTGCGATGCGGTGAAGGGCCCTTTCGTCGCGTCTTATGCGGGGAAAGGGCCCTTCAGCTCCCGGCTCAGGAGGCGGCGGGGACGAGCGGGGCGTCCGTCTCCAGCAGCGACTTGAGGTCCGACAGGATCCATGCCCAGCCGCCACCGGCGTTCTCGCCCGGCCCGGCGGTGATGTCCTCCTGCGAGCCGTTGACCAGGGCGGCCGTCCACGGCGCGCCGGTGACGTCGTGGGTGACGGTCAGCCGGGTGCCCGCGGTCTTCGTCTCTTCGATCTCGTAGGTGAGCTTGGTGTACGGCTCCTTGTCGAAGGCGGAGTCCATGTGCAGTTTCCAGGTGATGACCAACTTGCGCGGTGGGTCGACCTCCAGGACCTCGCCGTCGGCCAGGTCGCTGGTGAACCCTGCTTGGACGTAGTCCGGCGTGGGGTGGGTGGCGAACTTGCCGCCCGGCCTCAGGTCGAAGTCGACCAAGCCGGAGTAGCCGTACTTCTGCGACCACTCGGGTTTCGTGATGGCGTCCCAGATCTTCTCCGGGGTGGCCTTGATGTAGACGCGGTAGACCTGGGTGTCGGTCATGAGGGCTCCTCGTTCTCGAGTTCGGCTTTGAGGTCGAGCAACGCGGTCACGTTGCGCTCGGTGAACTTGTCGATCCACCTGTCGTGGATCTGCCGGATCGGTACCGGGTTGAGGAAATGCTTCTTCTCCCGGCCTTCCTTGCGCGTGACGACAAGTCCGGCTTCTTCGAGCAGTTTCAAGTGCTTCATCACACCGAACCGGCTCATGTCCACTTCGGACTCGAGTTCGGTCAGCGTGCGGCCGTCACGCGCGAACAGCTGGTCGAGCAGGAACCTGCGGGTCGGATCCGCCAGGGCCTTGAAAACCAGGTCGTCGTCGGGCACGTCGAAAGAATAGGTGACCAAAAGGTCACATGTCAACCGGGAGTTCCCTGAAGCGCGTGAAGGCCCCCTTCCCTCGGCTCAGCCGAGGGAAGGGGGCCTTCACGCGCAGGGGCTTCGGCTATAGAAGGGCGCCCAGCGGCAGGATCAGCGCGATCGCGACCACGGAGATGACCGTCTCCATGATCGACCAGCTCTTCAGCGTCTGCCCGACCGAAAGCCCGAAGTACTCCTTCACCAGCCAGAAACCGGCGTCGTTGACATGCGAGAAGAACAGCGACCCGGCACCGATCGCCAGCACCAGCAGCGCGCTGTGGGACGGATCCATGGTCGCCGCGAGCGGGGCGACGATGCCTGCCGCGGACACGGTCGCGACCGTCGCGGAACCGGTGGCGAGCCGGATCGCGACCGCGACCAGCCAGCCGAGCAGTAGCGGCGACAGATTCGCGCCGGTCGCGAGACTGGTGATGACGTTGCCGACCCCGGCGTCTACGAGGGTCTGTTTGAAGCCGCCACCCGCGCCGACGATGAGCAGGATCCCCGCGATCGGCGGCAGGGAATCGCCGATGGTGGACGACATCCTGTCGCGGGTGAACCCCGCCGCGCGGCCGAGGGTGATCATGCCGAGCAGGACGGCGGCGAGCAGGGCCACCAGCGGGTCGCCGATGAAGTCGAGTACGCGCCGGAGGTGGTTTTCCTTGTCCAGCAGGATGTCCGCGAGCGCCTTGCCCATCATCAGCACGACCGGCAGCAGCACTGTCGAGAGTGTCGCGAGGAAGCCGGGGCGGCGGCCGTCCCCTGAAGTCGATTCCGGGACGAGCCGTTCCGGCGCGACGGCGTCCGGGACCATTTTCGCGGCCAGCCTGCCGAACAGCGGTCCGGCGATGATCACCGTCGGGATGGCGATGAGCAGACCGAAGGCCAGGGTGAGGCCGACGTTCGCGTTCAGCGCGCCCGCCGCGGCGAGCGGGCCGGGGTGCGGCGGGACGAGGCCGTGCAGCACCGAAAGCCCGGCGAGTGCGGGGATTCCCAGCAGCAGCAACGGTTTCCCGGTGCGCTTGGCGACCAGCAGGATCACCGGGATCAGCATGACCAGGCCGATCTCGAAGAACATCGGCAGCCCGATCAGCGCGGCGACCAGCGCCATCGCCCAGGGCAGCGTGCGGTCGCCCGCGCGGCGCAGGATGGTGTCGACGATCTGGTCCGCGCCGCCGGAGTCGGCGAGCAGCTTGCCGAGCATCGCGCCGAGCGCGATCAGCACGCCGACCGAGGCGACGGTGGAGCCGACGCCGGAGCTGAAGCTCTTGATCAGTTTGTCCACCGGCATGCCGCCGGCGAGCCCGAGCGCGCCCGAGCCGAGGATCAGGGCCAGGAACGGATGCAGTTTCGCCTTGGTGATGAGGACGACGATCACGGCGATGGCGAGCACCGTCGCGCCGATGAGGCGGGTGTCGTGTCCGGTCCAGGCGGCGGCGAGGGTGGTGGTCATTTGCGGTCCTCGAGAGCGGAGAGGGCGGAGGCGATGATCTCTTCCGGCGTGTGCGCGATGTCGGCGACGAGGCCGGATTCGTCCGGCCGCAACTGTTCGAGGTCGGCCAGCTGACTGTCCAAAAGGGACACCGGCATGAAATGGCCGGAGCGGGTCTTCATCCGGTCGGCGAGCAGGGCGCGGTCGCCGTGCAGGTGCAGGAACCAGACGTCGCCGCCGCCGCGCAGGACGTCGCGGTAGCGGTACTTGAGCGCGGAGGAGGTCACGACGCCGCCGGAGGACTGGTGGTCGGAGATCCAGGCGGCGATGGCTTCGAGCCAGGGTTGCCGGTCTTCGTCGTTCAGCGGGTGACCGGAACTCATCTTGTCGATGTTCGCCTTCGGATGGAACGTGTCCGCTTCGGCGTAGTCGACGCCGAGGCGTTCGGCGAGTGCCGTGCCCACGGTCGTCTTGCCCGAGCCGGAAACGCCCATCACCACGATGACGGTCATCCGTACCTCCCACGTCGTTGTAGCCGGGACGAGTACAGCTCAAAAGTACTACTTAAGCAATATGAAGTACTACTTAATCGAATCAGAACGCTAGGGTTCCCAGGTGGGCAATGACAGGCATGCCGAAATGCTCGACGCGCTCGGCTCCGCGATCGCGAACGGGGAGTTCGCGCCGGGTTCGGTGCTGCGGTCCGAGGAGCTGCAGGAGCGCTTCGGCGCGTCGCGCACCGTGGCGCGCGAGGTCGTCCGCGTACTGGAGACGATGTGCCTGACCAGCAGTAAGCGCCGGGTCGGGATGATCGTCCGCAACCCTGGGGAGTGGAACCACTACGACCCGCGGCTCATCCGCTGGCAGCTCGACGGCACCGAACGGAAGACCGCGCTGCGCACGCTGACCGAGCTGCGCTCCGCCGTCGAACCGAGCGCGGCCCGGTTCGCCGCGCTGCGGGCGACGCCGGAGGAGGGTGGCCGCCTGCGCGCGCTGGCCAAGCGGCTGGAGGAGACGGCGCACCGGCGGGATCTCGTGACCTTCCTCGGCCACGACGTCGCCTTCCATGACCTGCTGCTCTCCTCGTCGCGGAATCCGATGTTCGCGCAGCTTTCCGCGGTCGTCGCCGAGGTGCTCGCCGGGCGCACCGGGCACGGGCTGATGCCGGAGGAGCCGCAGCCCGAGGCCGTCGCGCTGCACGTCGAGGTCGCCGCCGCCGTCGACACCGGTGACCCTGACCGGGCCGAACGTGCCATGC
Organism: Amycolatopsis orientalis DSM 40040 = KCTC 9412; assembly: GCF_000478275.1. Classification (GTDB taxonomy): domain Bacteria; phylum Actinomycetota; class Actinomycetes; order Mycobacteriales; family Pseudonocardiaceae; genus Amycolatopsis; species Amycolatopsis orientalis. The sequence continues at coordinate 29,926 of NZ_ASJB01000081.1, read as the reverse complement.
GGGACATCGTCAGCCAGGCACGCGACGAGATGGCCGTCCTCCTGGACGGATGATCTTCGAGTAATCTCTGCAGGTCTTCGAGGGAACTGCATGCAGGGGGCGACGGTGAGCGCGGCACGCGCGATCGGTTTGGTGTTGGGGGTGGCGGCCGACGGGGCGATCGGGGATCCCCGGTCCCGGCGCCCGGTGACGGCGTTCGCCAGGGCGGCCGCCGCGGTGGACGCGAAGGTCCGGTCGAAGCATCCGGCGGCAGGCGTGCTCTGGACCGGTGGTCTGGCGGGTTCCGCCGTGCTGGCGGGCGCCCTCGCCGAACGCGCCGGACGGCGCAGCCCCGTCCTGCAGGCGACCACGACCGCGGTGACCACCTGGGCCGTTCTCGGCGCCGCCGGTCTCGCCGCGCACGGCACGTCGCTGGCGAGGGATCTCGAAGAGGGCGAACTCGAAACCGCGCGCACCACACTGTCCACACTGGACCCCCGCGTCGCCGACAGTCTCGGCGTCATCGGACTTTCGCGCGCTTCGGTGGAGACGCTCGCCGAGAACACCGCGAACGTCGTCGTCGCGCCGCTGGTGTGGGGCGCACTCGCGGGCGCGCCCGGTCTGCTCGGCTCGCGCGCGATCAGCCTGCTGCGCGGCCTGGGCCGGGGCCGTCCCGAGCGGTACCGGTGGTTTGTCGCCCGGTTGGATGAAATCGTCCATCTCGTGCCCACCCGCGTCGCGGCCGGGCTGACCGTGCTCGCGGCCCCGGTCGTCGGTGGTTCGGCGGGCGGCGCGTGGCGGGCATGGCGGCGGGACACGACCGCGCATCCGAGCCCGAATGCGGGCCGCGTCGAGGCCGCGTTCGCCGGGGCGCTGGAGATCCGGGTCGGCGGGCGGACGGTGTACCCGCACGGGGTCGAGGAACTGCCGGTGCTCGGCATCGGCCGCAACCCGGACGCCGGGCACGTGACGCGGGCCGTGGAGCTTTCGCGGGTGGTGGGGTGGCTGGGCGCGCTCAGCTCGGTGGTGCTGGCCGCTGTCGTCGGTCTTTGGCGGCGGCGCCGGTAGCAAGGGACCTTTGCTATCACCTAGGCTGCTGACCTGCGTAAAGGGAGCAGGGGACCTTTGCTGTCGCCCAGGAGGAGAGCCGATGACCGCGACCCAGCGCTGGGCGGAGCACCTGGCCGCGTGGGCGATTCCGGACGACATCCTGAGCGGCGCGCCCGAATCGCCCTGGGTGCTCCCGCGTCAGGTGTTCATCCGTCGGGCGGACGCCCAGATCGCCCGGCCGGCGGGCGCGACCCACGCCGCCGCCGTCGCGGCGCTGGCCACCCCGGGCACCGTCCTCGATGTCGGCGCCGCCGCCGGGGCGACGAGCCTCCCGCTGCTCGGCCGGGCGCCGGTCCGGGCGCTCACGGCGGTCGACGCGGATACCGAACTGCTCGCCCACTTCGCCGCCCGCGCGCGCACGCTCGGCACGACCGCCCGCGTCGTCGAAGGCCGCTGGCCAGAGCAGGCCGGGCAGGCGGGGGCCGCCGACGTGGTCGTCTGCGGGAACGTCCTTTACAACGTCGTCGACCTGGGCCCTTTCGTCCGGGCGCTGACCGCGTCCGCCCGCCGGACGGTGATCGCAGAAATCGCGGCCGCGCATCCGCTCACCGAGCTGAACCCGTTGTGGCGGCGTTTCCACGGCATCGAACGCCCGGCTGGGCCGACCGCGGAGGACTGCGTCGCCGCGTTGGCCGAACTGGGCGTTGAACCCAAAGTCGAGCGATGGCGTCGAGAGCCCGAAGCCGAGTACGCCACCTTCGCGGAGCTGGTCGATGTCACGCGAAGGAGGCTTTGTCTTCCTCTGAAGGCCGAGTCCGAAGTCGAGGCCGCCCTACTGGACCTCGGGGTCGACCCGGCGGTACCGCCGGATCTCGGCTCCTCGGGTCGCGAACTGGTCACCCTCAGCTGGCCGGTCTGAGCCCGGCTGTCGAGTTACCGTCTCCCTGTTCGTCATCCTCTGCGAACGATCCGTTTCGGACGGCTGGAGGACCCGTGCGATATCTGCTCCTGATCTACAACTGCAAGCGGCCGGAGCCCGGGGACCCCGCCTTTCCCGATGCGCTGGCCAGGGTGAATGCCTTCGCCGACGAATGCCGCCGCCGCGGTGCCTTCGTCGGCGGGCATCCGCTGCGGCCGGAGAGCACGGCGACCGTCGTCGAGGTGCGGGGCGGTAAAACGCTCGTCACCGACGGGCCGTTCGTGGAAACCCACGAGCACCTCGGCGGCTACTACGTCCTCGACTGCCGGAACCTCGACGAAGCCCTTGAGCTGGCCGCGCTCTGTCCGCTGGCGAGCGAAGGCTCCATCGAGGTGCGGCCGATCGCCGGTGTGCCGGGGCTGGATCACCGGCCGTCCGACCCGGTGGCCGCCGCGGAATGACGGCCGACGTGGTGGAGCGGGTCTTCCGCGAACACCGCGCCCGGATGCTCGCCGCGCTCGTCCGCGCCCTCGGCGACTTCGAACTCGCCGAAGACGCGTTGCAGGACGCGTGCGCGCAGGCGCTGCGGCGCTGGTCCGAGCCGCCGGACGATCCGGTCGCCTGGCTGCTCACGGTCGCGCGCAACAGCGCCATCGACCGGCTGCGGCGAGCCCGGCTCGGCCGGGAGAAACAGGAAGAGGCGGCCGCGCCGGTGGAGGCGACGATGTCCGACTTCGACGACAAACGGCTGCTCGCCGTCGGCGACGAACGGCTGAGCCTGATCTTCACCTGTTGCCATCCCGCGCTGGCCGAGGAGGCACGGGTCGCGCTCACACTGCAGGCCGTCGCCGGGCTGACCGCGGCGCAGATCGCGCGGTGTTTCCTGGTCGCCGAAGCGACGCTCGCGCAGCGGTTGGTGCGGGCGAAACGGAAGATCCGCGACGCAGGCATCGGCCTGGAGGTCCCGGCCGACCACCTGCTGCCCGAGCGGCTGTCCGGCGTGCTGTCGGTCGTGTACTTGATCTTCACGCAGGGCTACACCGCTGACGACGCGGTGGTGCGGCGAGAGGCGATCCGGCTCGGCAGGCTCGTGGCCGCCCTCATGCCCGACGAGCCCGAAGCGCTCGGCTTGGTCGCTTTGCTGTTGCTGCACGACTCGCGGTCCGCCGTCCGCCGCGACGACGCCGGCGATGTCATCCTGCTGGAGGATCAGGACCGGTCCGGATGGGATCACGGCGAGATCGCCGAAGCGGTCGGCGTCCTCGACCGGGCGCTGCGCCACGGGGCGCCCGGGCCCTACCAGCTCCAGGCCGCCATCGCGGTGCTCCACGCGCAGGCACCGTCCACAACGGACACGGATTGGCCCGGGATCGCCGCGCTCTACGGTGAACTGCTGGCGCTGACGCCCTCGCCGGTGGTGGCGCTGAACCACGCGGTCGCCGTCGCGATGGCCACGACGCCGGAGGACGGGCTCGCGCTCATCGACCGGATCGGGGGGTTGGAGGGCTACCACTTGTTCCACTCCGCACGCGCGGATCTGCTTCGCCGTCTCGGCAGGCGCGACGAGGCGATCGCCGCGTACCGCCGCGCGCATGACCTCGCCACCGCCCCCGGCGACCGGCGATTCCTCAGTGGACGGTTGCGGTCACTCGATTCCCCGGCTGCCGAGCCGCCCGGCCGAGGAACGCCAGCAACCGGGTCAGCTTGTCGGCGTCCTCGGGCGGGGTGAGCTCCGGCCCGAAGAACCCGGGACGGCGCACGACATGGGCGCGAGCCCATTCGAAGGCGACGTCGACGAGCGGGGGAGCGGTCCGGACGTCCATCCCGAGGGCGTACCCGATGTCCCAGGTGTGGGCGACGTGATCGGTGATCAAGAGGGTGACGATCGCGGCCAGCGGGACTTCGCCCATCCCCGTGATCGAGGTGATCCTGGCGAGTGTGTCCGGCGTCAGCGCCGCGACCGACTCCTCGCGCGCCGCCCGCCAGGTCCGCAGCGGATCGGCTCCGGCCAGCACCGCCGGATGCGGCGCGCCCGGCGCACCCGCCGGTTCCTTGTAGTCCTCACCGGTCGCCCAGGCACGCATTTGGTGCTGGCCCCAGATCACGTGTCCGGCGACGTCGCGCACCGACCACTCGGAGCACATCGACGGTTTGTCCCATTGATCCGGCCGGACCGCCGCGAGGACCGCGTCGAACCCGTCCTGGGCGTGCCGGTACGACTCCATCGTTTCCATGTCTGTTCCCTTCCTCGAGATGTCGTGCACCCCGAGGACGAACGGGAGGGGCGCGACTCGACACCGGAGGGGGAGCAAGGGACCTTTGCTATCGCCCGGCTCTCTGACCTGCGGAAAGAGAGCCAGGGACCTTTGCTATCGCTCCCGCCGGGCCAGCTGAGCCCGTGCCCGCCCGTCCATCGGACCGCCGCGCCGCTCCAGTTCCGCGTCGATCCGCGCCCGGTCGGCGGGCTGCTTGTTCCCGCCGAACTTGAACTTCGCCCGCACCCCGGTCACGGTCAGCTCGACCCCGCGGATGCCGGGGAGCAGCCGCTTGTCCGGGGCCTCGGTGGCGCTCACGGCGACACGGTCACCGGAAGGCTCGAAGTGCGCGAGCTGCCGGTCCAGCAGCGCCGCCTTCTCCTCGGCGCCGTCGACCAGCCGGACGTCGCATTCGAGCTGGACGGACGCGTAGTACGACGTCGGGACGCCGTGCGGCGGGTCGGCCGGGGTGTTCCAGCCGGACTGGATGTAGGTGTGGTCGTCGGTCACCGAGAGCAGCGCGCGCGGGTGCTCCTCCAGGAGCGGCCAGACCGGATTGGGGCGCGCGAGGTGCAGCAGGACCGTGCGGGCGCCGTCGTAGACGAAGTGCACCGGGTTGACGATCGGCAGGTCACGGCCCTTGCCTCCGGCGATCAGCTGGCCGAAGTCGTGTTCGGAAAGCCACTCCCGCCATTCGGCGTCGTCGTGGGCGGAGTCCCACGGGTGAATCAGCATGATCGAGTATGAGCACGCGGAATGGCCCTATAAAAGGTCCAGTTTCGCGTCAGATCAGGTGGCCACTTCGGAGCGTTCGTCCTCGGCCAGCATCTCCGCGACGCTCTTGCGGCGCTGCGGCCGTTCCGTGGTCAGCGCGCCGCCCGGCTTCAGCTCGCGGACGGTGAAGTACAGCCAGCCGAGCAGCGCCATCGCCCCGAACGCGATCCACTGGAGCGCGTAGGAGAAGAACGGCCCCGCGTCGGTCTGCGGCAGCGGCAGCGCGCCCAGCACGCCGGGCTGGTTCACGTCGAGCTGGAAGTACCCCGGCCGGATGTCCAGTTTCGCGGCCCGCGCGACGACCTGGGAATCGACGACGTAGCTCTGCAGCTTCCCGCCGGTCGACTCGTCGGCGAAGGCGTCGCGGTTCTTCCCGTCCCTCTCGTCGTGACGCGCCCGCGTGATGATGTCGACGACCCCGGTGGGCGGCGGGGCGAAGGGCAGGGCGCGCGACTTCGCGTCGAGCCGCACGTACCCGCGGTCCACCAGCACCACGGTGCCCTCGACGGTCCGGAACGGTGTCAGGACCTCGAAGGCCGCTTCGCCCTGTACGGAGCGCAGACGGGCCACGACCTCGCCCTCGGGAAGGTACGTGCCCTTCATCGCGACCAGATGCCATTCGGTGCGCTGATCAGGGGCGGCACCCGCGGGAAGCAGTTCGTCCAGCGACTTCGGCTGCCCGGTGAACGACTCCCGCAGCGCCGCGTTCTGATGCTCGCGCTCGGTGTTGCGGGAGAACTGCCACGGCGCCAGCAGGGTGAAGCAGCAGACGGCGAAGGTGAACACCACCAACGTCAACGCCAGCCAGCCGGGCCGTAGCAGGAACTTCAACCGCACCCCACCACGGTAAGCGGTCCGCTTCAGGCGTGTGCGCGCACCCACTCGAGCAGGCCCGGAACGGTCCGCTCGATCATGCCGAGGACGTCTTCGAAACCGTCGTCCTCGCCGTAGTACGGGTCCGGGACCTCGGCGCCTTCGGGCGCGGACGGATCGAACTCCCGCAGCAAGCGGACCTTCGCCGGGTCGGTCACCTTGCGCCGAAGGAAGGAGAGGTGGCTCTCGTCCGCGGCGAGCAGCAGGTCGGCGGCGAGATGCCCGCGGTCGACCTCGGCGGCGACGTGGCCGGTCGGGTAACCGTGTTCCGCCAGCTTCGCGCGGGCCCGCTTGTCGGCGGCCTCCCCGACATGCCAGCCGCCGGTGCCCGCGCTGGACGCCTGGACGAGGTGGTCGAGACCGGCTTCCTCGGCCTTCGCGCGGAAGACGAGTTCGGCCATCGGTGAGCGGCAGATGTTGCCGGAGCAGACGAAGACGATGTGCAGCACCTGATCAGTGTGAACGCAGAGAGAGATCGACCGCTCACCGGCTCCGAACGGCTATCGGGCGCGCGAAGCTGGAAAGCCGGGACGAAGCGGGAGTAGACCTCCTGGAGAGAAACACGCAGGAAGGTCGCGTATGAGCGCACCAACACCCACCGTCGAATCCCCGGCAACCGGGCTTCGCTGGTACCGCATCACCGTCAAGCATCCGCATCCCTACGAGGTCGGGCGGATCCTGTCGGAGCACCACTTCGTCCAGGCGAGATCGCCGAAAGAGGCGATGACCAGGATGCCGTTGCACCTCCGGTCGAGCGCGTCCGTCGCGCCCTATCAGGTAGACCACCCCGACGTCCCCGATCACACGACGAAGGCGTACCGGGCGATGATGTGGACGGGCCGGGTCATGCGCGCGGCAGGCCGCTGGGCGGTCAACAAGGACGCGAAGGCGCTGGAGTGACCCGGGGCGCGGGGGCGACAGCAAAGGTCCCTTGCTCTCTTTTCGCAGGTCAGCGGGTCAGGCGATAGCAAAGGTCCCTTGCTCCCCCCCGAGGTCACGGCCGCGAGCAGGCCGACCGCACGGCGTCGCCGAGCGCGGCCGAGTGCAGCCGGTCCAGCTCGCGCCGCGCGTCCACCAGCCGCACTGTGACCCCGAGCCGCGCCTCGCAGGACCGTCGCGCCCGCGCGTCCCGGGTCTGGGCGAGTTCCGTGAGCAGGCCCGCGTTGAGCCGGTCGATCACCGGCCGGACCTCGGTCGCCAGGTCGGGCCGTTCGGGCGGCCGCGAGCCGGGGTCCTCGGTCCACCGCGCGTACAGGCCGCGCTGCACGAGCTTGTTCGCCTCGATCTGGTCGCGGAAGAACCGCACCGCGTCGCCGGCGTCGAGACCGAGGCCGGGTGCCTTCGCCGCGACCGAGTCGAGGATCTGCTGTTCGCGCGCCGGGTCGTCGATCGGCGACGGCGTGCCGAACTTCGCGGCCGCGACCTTGTCGGCGATCTCCACGCGCTGAGCGGACAGATCGGTCAGCGTCCAGAAACCGGATGACGCCGAGGCGGGGGCGGGCATCGCCAGCGGTCCGGCCACGAGCAGCGCGCAGAGCACCCGAAGTCGCATGCCCGGAAACGCTACATGCGAAAATCCCCGGGTGCCCGCGTTAGCCGAAGTCATCGCCGCCCTGGAGCAGGCGTACCCGCCCGAACTCGCCGAATCGTGGGACGCCGTCGGACTCGTCTGCGGCGACCCGGCCGAGAACGTGGACAAGGTCCTGTTCTGCGTCGACCCGGTCGAAGAGACCGTCGACGAGGCGATCGACGGCGGCGCGCGGCTGATCGTCGCGCATCACCCGCTGTTGCTGCGCGGCGTCCACGGCGTCCCGGCCGACAGCACCAAGGGCCGCCTCGTGCACCGGCTGATCCGCGCCGGCGTCGCCCTCTACTGCGCGCACACCAACGCCGATTCCGCGTCGCCCGGTGTCTCCGACGCGCTCGCCGAGGCCATCGGCCTGACCGTCCTCGGCCCGCTCGACCCCCGCGAGGACGGCGTCACCGGCATCGGCCGCATCGGCGAACTGCCCGCGCCGGAACCGTTCTCCGCCTTCGTCGAACGCGTCGCGAACGCCTTGCCGCGTACGGAACCCGGCGTCTACGGCGCGGGTGATCCCGGTCGCCCGATCCGCCGCGTCGCCGTTTCCGGCGGGTCCGGCGACAGTTATCTCAAGCGTGCCACCGCCGCCGGGGTCGACGCGTACGTCACCGCCGATCTCCGGCACCATCCGGCCGGCGAGCACCTCGCCGACATCGCCGAAGTCCCCGCCCTGGTCGGCGTCACGCACTGGGCGAGCGAATGGCCGTGGTGTGAGCAAGCCTCGGCCGTCGTCCGCGCCGCGTTTGCGGGTAACGTCGACCTTCACGTCTCCACGAGGTGCACCGACCCGTGGACGCTACGGGCCACCCGAACCGAGCACTAAGAATCAAGGAGCACCGTGAAGGCTGACCCCGCCATCCAGCGCCAGCTGCTCGAACTCGCGAAGGTGGACGCCGAACTTTCGCGTACCGCCCACCGCCGCCGCACCCTCCCCGAAATCGCCGAGATCGACGCGGGTGAGAAGACCGTCCGCGAACGACGTGACGCGCTGGTCTCGGTCCAGACCGCGGCGTCCGACCTCGACCGCGAGATCGCCCGGCAGGAGAAGGAGATCGAGTCGGTGCGCGCCCGCGGGGACCGCGACCGCAAGCTGCTCGAATCCGGTTCCGTCGCGGCGAAGCAGATGGCCGACATCGAGCACGAGCTGAACAGCCTCACCCGGCGTCAGTCCGCGCTCGAGGACGACCTGCTCGAACTGATGGAACGCCGCGAGGCGCTCGAACTCGACGCCCAGCGCACCAGCGCCGAGGTCGCCAAGGCCGAGAACGAGGTCGCCGAAGCCATCCGCCGCCGCGACGAGCAGTTCGCCGACTTCGACACCACGCAGGCGCGCCGCGACGAAGACCGCGCCAAGCTCCTGCCGCGTTTCCCGGACGACCTCATCAAGCTCTACGTACGCGTCCGGGCGCAGAAGGGCATCGGCGCGGCGCTGCTGCGGGCCCGCCGCTGCGGTGCCTGCCAGCTGGACATCGACCGCCGCGAGATCGCCGAGATCAAGGCCGCCCCCGAGGACAACGTCATCCAGTGCGAGAACTGCGGCGCCATCCTGGTGCGCACGCTGGAGTCCGGCCTGTGACCGACCACGTACTCGTCGAGGCCGACGGCGGTTCGCGGGGCAACCCCGGGCCCGCCGGCTACGGCGCCGTGGTCAAGGACGCGGACACCGGTGCGGTGCTCGCCGAGCGCAAGGCCTACGTCGGCATCGCGACCAACAACGTCGCTGAGTACTCCGGCCTGATCGCCGGACTCGCCGCGGCCGCCGAGCTCGGAGCGTCCACAGTGGACGTCCGGATGGACTCGAAGCTCGTGGTGGAGCAGATGTCCGGGCGCTGGAAGGTCAAGCACCCGTCGATGCAGCCGCTGAACGCCGAGGCCAGGGAACTGGCGGCGCGGTTCTCGCGGGTGCACTACGAGTGGATTCCGCGCGCGGAGAACTCGCACGCCGACGGGCTCGCGAACGAGGCGATGGACGCCGGACGTGACGGCGCCCAGACCGCGACGCAGGCGGAGGCGCCGAAGCCGGTGAAGCAGGACAGGTCCAGCCCGGTCGGCTGGACCGGCGCCACCGGGACGCCCACCAAACTGCTCCTCGTGCGGCACGGCCAGACGGCGATGTCGGTCGAGAAGCGCTACTCCGGCCGCGGTGACGTGCCGCTCACCGAGCACGGCAAGCAGCAGGCCGCCGCCGCCGCGAAACGGCTCGGCGCGATGGAAGGCCTGGTCGTCGACGGTGAAGCCGCGCCGATCATCGCCTCGCCGCTGATCCGCACCCAGCAGACCGCGCAGGCGATCGCGGACGCGCTCGGCGGCCGGGTCGAGACGCACCCCGGGCTGATCGAGACCGACTTCGGCGACTGGGAGGGCCTCACCTTCAAGGAGGCCATGGACCGCGATCCCGAATTCCAGACCGGCTGGCTGTCCGACACCTCGATCCCCGCGCCGGGCGGGGAGAGCTTCGACGGCGTCCACCGCCGGGTCCGCAAGGCCCGCGACGAGCTGCTCGCGAAGTACGGTGGCCGGACGCTCGTGCTGGTCAGTCATGTCACGCCGATCAAGGCGCTGCTGCGGATGGGCCTCGACGCCGGGCCGTCGCTGCTGTTCCGCCTGCATCTGGACCTGGCTTCGCTGTCGATCGTCGAGTTCTATCCGGACGGCAACGCGTCGGTCCGGCTGGTGAACGACATCTCGCATTTGTCCTAGCTCGGGAAATGTGGCGCGGATCACGCCTGGATATGACGTGTCGCGGGCGGCCGATGGGGTATTGGCTACAGTCTCGGCAACGGCACGTGAGCGAAAAGGCAAAGACGGGGACATGACGGCGAGCGCACTCAGCGAAGCTTCCGAAAAAGACGTGCCCGAACCGGCGGAGACGCCGGCCTCCCGTGGTGCGGCCGCCCGGATCGCGCCCTACCTGGCGATTCTCGCCGGAGTCGCGGCGCTCGCCTGGCATGCGACCCTCTACGGCCACTGGATCGTCGACGACGCGGCCATCACCTTCTCCTACGCGCGCAGCTTCGCCGACGGCCTCGGCCCGGTGCTGCAGCCGGGGCAGCCGTCGGTCGAGGGCTGGTCGAACTCGACCTGGCTGGTGCTGCTGGCGCTCGGCAAACTCGTCGGCGTCTTCGACAGCGGCATGCTGTTCGGCCTGCCCGACTACGTGCTGTTCCCCAAGCTGCTCGGCCTCCTGTTCACCGCCGGGACGCTGGCGGCGTGCCACGTCGCGGCGAAGCAGGTCTTCGAGCGCTTCGCCTGGTTGGCCACGCTGGTGGTCGGGCTGACGCTCGCCGCGATCCCGTCCTTCGTCATCTGGACCATCTCCGGGCTGGAGAACTCCCTGTTCGGGATGGCGGTCGCCTGGCTCGCCGTGCTGTTGTTCGTCGCCGTGCGCAGGGACACCGTGCTCACCGCGAAGGTCGCCGTCTGGTCCGGGGTGCTGGTCGCGTTCGCCGCGCTGACCCGCCCCGAAGGCCTCATCTACGGCGGCGCGTACCCGCTGGTCGTGCTGTTCCAGCTGCGTAAGCCGCTGCTGGGGCGGAGCGTCAAGTTCATCGTGGTGTCGGTGGTCGCGTTCGCGATCCCGTTCGGCGCGTACCTCGCCTGGCGGATCGCGGAGTTCGGCAGGCTGCTGGCGAACCCGTCGATCGCGAAGGGGCAGGGCCTGCCCGGCCTTTCGGCACTGAAGCAGCCGTTCGAATTGGTCGGCTACGCGGGCGTCGCCGGGACGATCCTGCTGGCGCTGACCATCGGCTACGCGGTGGTCCGCGCGGAATGGCGCCGCAGCCTGATCGCGCTGCTGGTGCCGCTGGCGCTGGGCATCGTCGCGTACGGCGTGATGGTCCCGGACTGGATGGGCCAGCACCGCTTCGCCACCCCGATCTGGATCCTCGCCGCGCTGGCGGGAACGCTGGCGGCGGGCGAACTGCTGCGCCGTTCGCGGGCCGTCCTGCGGAGTGTCGTGGTGCTCGTGCTGGTCGCGGCCGCGATCCCGTCGGGGATGGGTTTCGCGTCGGCGTCGGAGAAGTTCCAAGAGGTTCCGACGGTGCCCGCGTGCCTCATCGCCGACCGCTTCGGCCGCGGCTTCAACACCATGGCCGACATCCTCGGCCTCCAGCAGGCTTCACTGCTGCTGCCCGACCTCGGCGGTTCGTCGATGACCAGCCGCCTGCACCTGGTCGACATGGCCGGGCTGGTCGAGGCGGACGTCGCGGACTTCGTCAAGAACGGCGACATGCCGGGGCTGCGCGACTACGTCTTCGAGACGGTCAAGCCGACCTTCATCCACTCGTGGGGCCCGTGGGCGGCGGGGAACGGCATCACGGTCGACCCGCGGATCGACCGTGATTACGAGCCGATCTTCGTGTACCCCGGCGCCGGGCCGCGCAACGGCGACTTCGTGCGCAAGGACGCCATCTCCAGCCCGGAGAAGCTGAAGGCGGTCCAGGACTACGCCGCGAAGACCCTTCCGGACGTCGAGAAGGCGCGCTTCGGCGGCCCGCTCAAGGACTGCGGCCCGACCATGCACCCCGGCGAGACCGTCTACCTGCCGTAAACCCCCGCATTTCGTCCTCTGGATGCGGTAGTTGCACACGCATGAATCGCGAAGGCCGCTTTCCCGAGGGGACACCCCGGGAAAGCGGCCTTCGTCGTCAGGTCCGTTCGGTGTAGTCGAAGCCCCACGAGGTTCCGTTGGGCCGGTAGCAGGCCTTCACGATCCGGTAGTAGCGGGCGTAGTCGGACTGCTCGTCGAGGCAGACCGACTGCTTCCACCACGGGCCCGCGAACCGTATTTCGCCGGCCTGTGCGGAAGGCGCCGAGACAAGCAACGGTGCGATCGTCGCCGCCGTGCAGGCGACGGTGACCGCGATCCGCTGACCGAGTGACCTTCGCGCCGTCGTCCGTTCGACAGGGTGCATGTGATCCCCCAGGATCTTCGGGTTTCGGATTACGGCGGGCAGCGTATTCCGAAGCGCTGCCAAAGCACTGTCGTCGTCTACGTGCCGCGAAACCATGCGTTTAGTCCTCTGGAAGCGGTAGTTGCACGCGCATACACCGCATCCAGAGGACTAAACGCGGGAGCGGCCGAGCGCGGAGGTCAACTCGGTCCGTCCGGTGATCCCCAGCTTCCGGTAGGCCCCGGACAAATGCAGTTCGACGGTGCGGCGCGTCAGGTGCAGCGCTTCGGCGATCTCGCGGTTGGTGAGACCCTGGGACGCCATCACCGCGACGCGGTATTCCTGTTTGGTGAGGCCGTGTTCGTTGTCCTTCGCGATCGTCATGGCGGCCCTGGCGACCCGCAGCGCCTCGGCCGCCCGCCTCGCCAGCGGCCGCGCCCCGCAATGCCTGCTCGACTGCGCGGCCCGCCGCAGCGTGACGACAGCCTTCTCGCCCTGCCCGTGCCGCGCCTGCAGCGCGCCGAGTTCGATCAGCGCCTCGGCCAGCGCCAGTTTCGCGGTCGACCCGCCGAGGACGTCGACGGCCCTGGTGAGCAGGCGTTCGGCCTCGTCGTCATCGCGGACGAGACCCGCCGTGGTCAGCGCGCCGCCGAGGATTCTCGGCGCTCCCCAGCGTTCCGCGGCTTCGAGATCCTCTTCCGCGAGCCGCGCCGCCGCATCGGTGCGCCCGAGCTCCAGCGCGGCGCGGACGGCATACGCCCGCCAGGGCGCGAAGCCGGGGAAACGCATGCCGTGGTGTTCGAGACGACGTCCGCAGCCGCGCAGATCCTCGTAGCCGAGTTCGGGCTCACCGGTGGCCGCCCGGAGCCTGCCTCGCGCGTAGAGCAGGTAGTTGTGCGTGAAAAGTGCTTGCGTGGCCCCGAAATCGATCCTTTCGAGCAGGGCGTTCGCGACGTCGAACCGGCCGAGGTCGACCGAGGTCTCGATCAGCCTGGCCACGCACAGCACGGCCACCGGGCATCGGCTGGTGGCGCCGCGTTCGTCGAACTGCCGCACCAGGGTTTCGTAGTGGACACTCGCCCGCACCAGGTCGCCGCCCGCCTGCAGGGCGATCCCGCGGGCGAGTGTGGCGAGGGCGCCCTTCGGCACATGGAAGTCCCACGGCAGGCGTTTGGTGTCGAGCACCTGGCAGAGCTTGTCGGTGAGGGCGGCCTCATCGGCGAGCACGGCCGTCGCGAGCGTGAAGAAGTAGGGCTGCTCGAACAGTTCCGGTTGTTCGCCGGACAGTGCCTCCCCGAAATGGCGGACGGCGTTCGCCGAAGAGTTCCCGCTCCGCACCGTGTCGAGCGCCAGCAGCCCCGAGCGGCTCTGCTGCGCGGCGGGGTCGTTCAGCGGCGCCCACTGCTGCTCGAAGTCGCGGAAGTCCGGCGGCGGCCCGAGTCTGCTGCCCGCCTCGGCGAGGTAGGTCATGCACAGCAGCGGCCAGACGGCGTCGGGCCCGCCCGCGTCGAGCCGCGCGGCGAACTGGCCGGCGGAGTTGATCGCCAGCCGCGCGTCCGGGCCGCAGCACAGCGAAAGGATCATGGCCGTCGCGACGAAGGCCGCGGTTTCGCGGTCGTCGATGTGGTCGACGGCCTCGCGCACCCTGGCGGGCGCCAGATCCGGGTCGCAGTGGAACTCCGCGTGCGCGAGCTGGAGCAGGATCGCCATCCGCTTGCGCTCGCTGAGCCGTTCCTCCAGTGCCCGCAGCAGGAACCGGACCGACAGCTCCGGGTCGCCGTTGACCACCGAGTGCCGCGCCGCGAGCCGCAGGATGTCGATCGCCCAAGGGACCCTGACCGCGGTCGCCTCCAGCAGATGCGCGGCGACCCGTTCGGGCGGGGCACCGGCCTCGTGCAGGAGCCGCGCCGCCCTGGCGTGGGTGACCGCCCTGGTGGCGAGCGGCATGTCGGCGAGTACCGAGTTGCGGGCGAACCGGTAGGTGAGCGCGGGCAGATGGCTGTCGCTCAGCAGGTGCACGCGCACCATCTTGTCGATGGCCTCCAGCGCGGTGATCTCGTCGACGCCGGCGAGCTGCGCCAGCAGGTCGAAACTCGCGTCCTCGCCGAGGATCGCGACCGCTTCGAGCATCTTCGGCGCGGCCGTGTACTCGTGCATGCGGACCCGCAGGATCTCGCCGATCATCGCCGAGCCCGCGGTTTCGAGGTCCATGCCGGGGACCATGCGGCGGCGAAGCGCGCCGAGCAGGAAGGGGTTGCCGCCGGTCACCTCACGGCATTCTTCGGGGAACCGGCCGGGGGAGACGCGGAGGAATTCGGCGACGTGCTGGGAACTCAGCCCGCGCAGCCGGATCGTCGCCGGGGTGCAGCCCGCCATCTCCAGCAGCGCGACCTCACCGGTCTGCAGATGCCCGATCAACGACGTCAGCACGATCATCACCGGCAGGTGTTCCACGCGGTGCCGGATGTAGGCGAGGCAGCGCATCGACCACGGGTCGGCGAGGTGGATGTTGTCGACGCCGAGGAAGACCGGTCCTTGTTCGGCGGCGTCCCGGACGATGCGGAAGAAGGCGTCGAGTGCCTCGGTCTGCTCATGTTCGTCCCGTGGCCGGTGGTCCGGCAGGGTCTCGCTCACATGCGGTGCGCGCGGCCGCGGCGATCCGGATACGGCAGGGGCGTGGGTGAGCCCTTCGACGAGCTGACGGCCGACGCCGCCGCTCAGATGTGTCTCCAGCCGGGACGCGGCGGCGATCGCGACGGTGAATCCGGCCGCCTTGGCCAGCTCGCCCGCCGCGCTGAGCACCGACGACTTGCCCATCCCGAACTCGCCGACCACCACCGCGCTGGTGGCGCGCCCGTGGAGGGCGGCGCGGAACAGCCCGGTGATCGTGGCCAGTTCGCTGTCGCGGCCCAGCAACCCGGCGGCGCGGCGCTTCGGTACCGAAGGCTCGCCGAAGGGACTCTCGGGATTTACTTCGGTATGCACCGTAGAGACCTTCGTGTCGGCTTGCGGCAGACTACTGGAACGGAAGCGGTAGTGGGAGTAATCGCTGGTCGGAGTCCTCGGCCGGCCCGTCGTCGAGGGGAGCCGGGAACAAGATGTCCGGATCCGAGGAGGCCCGCCGGTACCGGCCGGACGACCGGTGCGACGACAGCAAGGCCGCGACCACACACGCCAGGAACACCACCACGAGGTTGGCCGTGATCATGGACGGCCGCCCGCAGCGCCGGACGACCAAGGTCCCGGAACGGCGCGCGACCTCGGCACCGGGGGACAGGTAGCGCAGATCGGCCTTCGCCAGCGCGCCCTCCACCGACGTGAATTCCGCGACCTGGGCCCCGCAGCGCCCGCAGTCCTTCAAGTGCTTCTCGAAGGCGTATGCCTCGGCTTGATCGAGCACACCGAGCACATAGGCCGCGACATCGGTGTGTTTCACCTTTCGCCTCCTCATCGCGAACCCAGCTCTCCTAACGACCGTCGCAATGTCCTCATAGCCGCGTACAGCCGTGATTTGACCGTTCCCTCCGGGATTCCCAATATCACCGCCGCCTCCCGGACCGTATGTCCGGTCAGATACGTCTCGTAGATGACCGCCTGATATTTGCGGTCCAGATATCGTAGCGCTTCGGAAATGACGAGCGCGGACAGTGACTGATCCGTCTGGTCCGCTATTTCGGCGTTTTCGGAACTGTCCAGCTCCACCTCCTGCGGGCGGGCGCGCCGGTTTCGCCAGCCGTCGATCACGATCCTCCTCGCGACCGTGAGCAACCAGCCGCGCAGCATTCCCGGCTCGCGGTTCAGTGTGTCCGAATGTTGCCAGGCGCGAATCAACGTCTCCTGGACGACATCCTCGGTCCACTGTTGGTCGTGGCCGGTCAGGTACATCACCTGGCTGAACAGAGTCTCCCGAAAATCCTTGTACAGCAACGAAATAAGCTCGTCGGACGGATCGTCGGGAATGTCGGCGGCCTGGTGATCGTGGCCGAACCGGCACCCTCTGCCCAGTGCTTCCATAAAGTTTGCAACCTCCCCAGCGGTGGAGGATTTCACGAGTGCGTACACCGTAGCGCAGACTATCGCCGTGAGCCATGTGCAGTAGTGGTTCATTTACCATTAGTTGCCCGGTACGTATGGCGGCGATAAACGGTTCTAAATGTGTCGTGTGATGCACGTCACACTGGCCTGCCTGGTGGAGATCGAACCGGCCGCTCCGGTTTCCCGTACTTCCAGTGAGGCACTTTGCTGAACGGGGACGGGTGAAATGATCTATCGACTGCTCGGAGTGGTGATCGCCTGCCTGGCGATATGGGCGGGAACCCCCGCCCATGCTTACGCGGAAATCGACGCCCATGATCGGGAACTGCTCGTCCGCGTCCGGCAGGCCGGTCTGTGGGAAGGCCCGGTCAGTCGTCAGGCGGAACAGCGCGGGACCGGGCAACGGGTGCGCGAGGTCGGCCGCAAACTCGCGGACGACCACGATCGGCTCGACGTCCAGGTCCGCGAACTCGCGTCGAAGATCCGGGTCGAACTTCCCAGCGAACCCACCGAAGAACAGCGGTCCTGGGTCGAGGAGGTCACCGCTGCCGCCGGCGCCGACTTCGACCGTGTTTACGTCAACCGTGCCCGCGCCGCGCACGGGAGCATCTTCGGGCTCGCCTCCCAGGTCCGGGCGGCCACCCGCGACGACGCGATGCGTTCCTTCGCGCAGACGGCCGTCGACACCGTCATGCGGCATATGACCCTGCTCGAAAGCACCGGTATCGCCGAGACGACCTCGCTGATGGTCGTGCCCACCGGCGGCAACGAACTCGACGGCGGTGACATCGCGTTCGGCGTGCTCATGGCCGGCCTCGCCGGCGGCGCGACCTTTGGCCTGGTGCGGGTGCTCGGCTCACCGGGCAGGCGCGCATGACCGCCTCGCTCCTCGCCGTCATCCCGGCCCCGTCGCCGCACGACAGCGGGGTGCGGGACATCGCCACGCTGTCGGCCCGGTTCGCCTACGTGACGATGTGCCTGACGCTGGCTTGGGGCGTCTTGAGCGCCACCGGCTGGATCCGGCGGGTCACCGGGCACGAGGCGCTGCGCGGCGGCCATATCGTCCTCGCCGCGTTCACCCTCGCCACCGGCGTGGTCCACGGGCTGTCCTATCTCTTCCTCGACGACGACTCGTTCGGTTTCTTCATGCTGCTGATCCCGTTCGCGGGCGGCGGGTTCGCGCGGCACGCGGCCGGGGTCGTCGGGCTGGAACTGTTCGTCGCCGTCTCGGCCACCGCCGCGCTGCGCCGCAGCGTGGTCAACCGCAGCTGGCAGCGTTTCCACCAGGTCAGCTATTTCTCGGTCGGCCTGCTGGCGATCCACTCCTGGCTCGGCGCGGTCGCGAACGGCAACCTGGCGACGGTGTGGCTCGGTGGCATCACCGTGCTCACCCCGGCCGTCGTGCTCACCGTGCTCCGGGTGCTCCCGCCACGGGCGCTGGTCCGGCTCGGCCTGCTCGACGGCGACACCGGCCGGGCCAAACCGGTCCGGATCTCCGTCGACGACAAGAAATGCCACCGCTACGCGATCTGCCAGGCCGAAGCGCCGCAGGTCTTCCAGCTCACCCGTGACGGGCAGCTGCGGTATCTCCGGAAACCCGGCGCCAAACAGGTGTCGCAGGTCCAGGCCGCGGCCAGAGCTTGTCCGATGCGAGCCATCCAACTGCAAGGGGCGGGACAATGAGCGAACGGATCGTCGTGGTCGGTGGCGGACTCGCCGGGCTGCGGTGCGCGGAACGGTTGCGGGAACTGCGGTTCGACGGCGAACTGGTGATCGTCGGCAACGAGCCGGATCTGCCGTACCACCGGCCGGCGCTGTCGAAGCAGCTGCTGACCGGTGCCACGCATCCTGGCGAGATGATGCTGGCGCGGCTCGACGAGATCGACGCCGAATGGCGGTTCAGCACCCCGGCCACGCATTTGCAGCCCGGCCGCCAGGTCGTCCATCTGCCAGGAGCGGAGGAACTTCCCTACGACGGGCTCGTCATCGCCAGCGGCGTCGAACCGCGGCGGCTGTCCGGGATCCCGCACGGGCATCCGCGCGTGGTCGTCGTCCGGACGCTGGCCGACGCCGCCGCGCTGCGCGACAACCTCGCCGCCGACCGCGGGCCGGTCGCGGTGCTGGGCAGCGGTTTCATCGGCTGCGAGGTCGCCGCGAGCCTGCGCGAGATCGGGCGGGAGGTCACCATCATCGGCCGGTCGGCGAACCTGCTCGGCGAGGTCGTCGGGAAGCACATCGGGCAGAAACTCTCGGCGCTGCACCGGTCGCGAGGGGTGCGGCTGGCGCTCGGCGCGTCCATCGACAGCTGGCAGACCACGGCGACGGGACTGCGGCTGCATTCCTCCGACGGCTGGATCCTCGACGTCTCCTGCGTCGTCGTGGCCGTCGGCACGGTGCCGTCGATCTCGTGGCTGCGGGGCTCCAAACTGCCGCTCGACGACGGCGTCGTCTGCTCGCCGACCTGTCACGTGCTGGGGATGAGCAACATCGTCGCCGCCGGTGACGTCGCGCAGTGGCCGAACCTGCGGTTCGACGAAACGCCGAGACGGGTCGAGCACTGGCTCAACGCCGTCGAGATGGGCCGGGCGGCGGCGGAGAACCTCCTCGCCGGGCCACAGGCTTCGCGGCCCTTCGCGCCGGTGCCGCGGTTCTGGTCCGAACAGCACGGGGTGCGGATCCAGGCCGGCGGCATCCCCAAGCTCGGCACCGACACCGTCGCGCTCGCTTCGCCGCTCGGCGGCGAGAAACCCGTCACCGGCTTCGTCCGCAAGGGCCGCCTCGTCGGTGTCGTCGGCCTCGACAGCCCGTCCGCCGTCCTCCACTGGACCAACGAGATCGCGGAGCAGAACCCCGTCAGCCACCCAGGAGAAACGGAGAAGCCGGATGCGCCGATCGCGGTTGACCATGCTCGTCGTCATCGCGGCGCTCGTCGTGGGCGCCGCGATGTGGTGGCAGGCGGTTGATTCCGGGGAGCAGGCGGCGCTGACGGCCGGGGCCCCGGTCACCGAAGCCCTGCCCAGTCCGCGCGTCCCGCCGTCCAGCACTCCCCGGCGAACCGGCACGAGTCCTCCTTCGGCGACTTCGGAGGCTCCGCCAGGTACGCAGCTCACCGCCGTCTACATGGCGAAGATGGGACAGGCCGTCCTCGACGACACCGGCGCCGTTCTCTTCCGCTTCGAACGCGACAACCCGCACAAGGCCCGCTCGGCCTGTCTCGGGGACTGCGCCGCGGTGTGGATCCCGGTCACGACCTCGGGTACGCCGCAGGTGACCGGCATCGATCCGGCGCTCGTCGGGACCGTCAAACGACCCGAAGGCGCCCAGCAGGTGACGTTGGCGGGCTGGCCGCTCTACAAATTCGCCAACGCGCGGCCCGGCGAATGGACCGGCCAGGGCACCGACCACCTGTGGTTCGTCGTCAAACCCGACGGGCAGCGCAACCTGAACTGCCTGCCCGCACCCGTGCAGTAGGATTCGCCGACGGACGAGTCGGCGGGGCGGCCGCGAGCCGGGAGACCGGTTCGAGGAAAGTCCGGACTCCACAGGGCAGGGTGGTTGTTAACGGCAACCCGGGGCGACCCGCGGGACAGTGCCACAGAAAACAGACCGCCTCCGCGTGCTTCGCGGGCGGAGGTAAGGGTGAAACGGTGGTGTAAGAGACCACCAGCGTCCTGGGTGACCAGGACGGCTAGGTAAACCCCACCCGGAGCAAGGTCAAGAGGGAGCCGCGAGGCTCCTGCGCAGGCGTTCGAGGGCTGCCCGCCCGAGCCTGCGGGTAGGCCGCTCGAGCCCGTCGGCGACGGCGGGCCTAGATGGATGGCCGCCACTCGCGGAGCCGCAAGGCGAAGCGAGGACAGGATCCGGCTTACACGCCGGCTCGTCCGTACTTCTTCCCCTCGCTCAGGCGCAGGGCTGAAGGGAACTTTCCCCTCATCTCACGCGGTGAAGGGCGCTTTCCCCGCGTCGCATGCGGGGAAAGCGTCCTTCAGCCCCTTTGGACGCTGCGCCCCCTGCCTACTTGCCGGTAGGGTGCCCGCATGGGTGAAGCGAGTCGGGTCACGGGACGGTTCCGCGGGACGTTCGATGTACTGCATTCCCTCACTTACTTCGCGCCCGAGACGGAGGCGGCGCTCACGGACGCGGGTCTCCGGCCGGGGCGCATGACCTACTTCGCGGGCCGCGCGGCACCGATGGGCGCGGTGAGCCCACAGGTCGTCGCCGCCACCTTCTACAACTTCAACCCCGAGCTGGTCGCCCGCCACATCCCGCGCGCGTGGACGCTGGCGTCCCCCGACCGGATCATCGAGGCCCGGTTCGAAGCCGTCGACGCGGCGCTGACCCGGCTGCTCGGCAAGGACGTCCTGGACTCCGAAGAGGTCGCCGAAGCCGCCGAACTCGCCCGCGAGGCGACCGCGGGCTGCCAGGCCGACGGCCGCCCGCTCTACGCCGGTCACGCCGACCTCGACTGGCCGAGCGAGCCGCACCTCGTGCTCTGGCATGCCATCACCCTGCTGCGCGAGCACCGCGGCGACGGCCATATCGCCGCACTCGTCCTCCACGGCCTCGACGGGCTCAGCGCTCTCGTCTCGCACACCGCCACCGGCAAGGGCTTCCTCGCCGAGGCGGCCAAGTCGTCCCGGGGCTGGAGCGACGAGCAGTGGAACGCGGCGGCCGACGCCCTCCGCGAGAAGGGTCTTCTCGACGCCGACGGCGGCCTGACCGAGGCCGGGAACGATCTCCGCGAGCAGATCGAAGCCGCCACCAACGCTGCCTCGACCGGCCCCTGGGAGCGGCTCGGTGAGGAGAAGACGAAACGCCTTCACGAACTGTGCGGCCCTTTGAGCCGTCGGGCCGTCGAAGCGGGGGCTTTTCCCGCGAATGTGTTCTCGACCCGGCGGTAATCACGCTATGTAGTGAAAATGCCCGGCCCGATTTCGCGTTGGGTAACGGAAGTGTGACTTTCCCTTGATCGGCGCCCACGATTTTTGTCAAAGGCGAGCTCACCCAGCGGACTCGGAAGAAGCCACCGAACGAGTCATGTCACACTGGTCGCGGCCGGATTCTCCTCGGCCGGCCCGTACTCACAGTGAACAGGAACCTCGCAACCGGGTGAGTTCGTCAGCACACTGCGAAATACGGGTGGCCGGGGTTAATCCAGACGACCCTTGCAACGATGATGGAGACCGAGGATGGTCGTGGTGCTGTGCCTCGCTCTGTGATCAGTGGACAAATCGATATCTACAGAGCGCGCTTTGACCACTACCCCTCGTGACGCCATGATGTTCGAAGCACCACCGAGCCAGAACCGCGCGAACCCCCTCTCCGCGCACCGGGAGTAATGCGATGATGACCTTGACCACCCTCGACACGCTGGCCGCCGGCGAGCTCGGCACCGGCAACGTCCGCACCTGGCTGATCGACAACATCATCCCCCTGGTGCTGCTGGCCGTCGCGCTCCTTCTGCTGTGGCTGGGCGGTGGCAAAGGGGACAACGCCGGTGTCATGCGCCGTCTCGCCGGTGTCGTGATCGCGCTGGCGATCATCGGCCTCGCGGTGAGCGGTGCCGGAGTCAACGTGGGCCAGTGGATCGCCGGCCTCTTCACGGGCTGAGGCAGGGCTCGCGTTGCGTATCCGCACCGATGACGAGGTTTACCGGGTCGATGCCGTGTGGCTCGGCCCGCCGAAAGCGACTTTTCCCTGGAGAGCCCGCTACGTCGCGTGGCTCGTCGGTATCCCGGTCTTCCTGCTCGTGCTCACCGTCGAACGGTGGGCCGGCTGGAGCTTCGGGTTCTTCTCGACCGCCTGGGCTTTCGTCGCCACAATTGTGATCACCAGATTGATCACGGCCAAGATCAGCCACGAGCGTCCGCTGGGCGCCGTGGCCGCGATGGCGGCGAAAGAGCTCAACACACCAAGAGAACGGACCACGGGCACAGGAGGCGCGGCCAGCGCCTCCCGCGTCCGGGTGCGGGCGACCCGCCCGCTGCCGAAGCACCGCAGGAGACGGCAATACCAGCACCACGGCTACGGCGGCGGCGCCGGAGCTCAGGGAACACCACGAGCGCGTCGGAGCCGCCCTGCGGCTCAGGCCGGGAGGTAGTCGTTGTTCGGTCGCGGCGGAAGCCGAGGAAAACGTGATCGTGACCTGCACCAAGGGGCCTGGAACCCGCCCCAGCAGGTTCGCTCCGCGCAGCCCAAAAAGGCTTCGGGCAAGGGAAGGCGGCTGCCCGGCGAGGCGGCCATACCCACCTATACCCCGTCGATCGCCGCGCGAAGCATCGACGGGCACCTGTTGCGCACCGGCTATGAGGTCTACGCCTGGTACCGGCTCGCGCCGCAGCGCTGGTCGTTCCGGTCGGACTCCCAGCGCCGCGACCTGATCGCGGCCATCGCCGGTCAGTACGCGGAACTCCAGGGCCGCTGGCTGCACCTGCGCGTGACCAACCGGCCGTACCCGATCCGGATGTGGGCCGAGGCCCACGTCCACAACGCCGTCGGCCGCCCCCAGGACGTCCCGGGCGCGCTGTCCTTCGACGACTACCTCATCGGCGAGCAGCAGCAGCTGATGGGCCGCTCGATGGCCGAGAAAGAGGTCTATCTCGGCGTCCAGGTGCAGACGCGGCGAATGATCGACCGCGCGGTCGAGAGCGCCGCCCCGGTGCTGCGCAAGATCCTGCCGGAGGCCGTCGACGCCGAACTGGCCGCGCTCGACTCCGAGGTCGAGCATCTCGACCAGGTGATCGGCTCGGCGGGTCTCGAAGGCCGCCCGGTGCACGCCGAAGAGATGTCCTGGCTGATGCACCGCTCGTGCTCGCTGGGCCTGCCCGCGCCGCGCAACATGCCCGCGGTCCCCGGCGCGGCCTGGGAGCCCGAGGACCTCGCCAGCTTCACCGACGCGGCGGACTTCCACGCCGAGCCGTACGCGCCGACGGTCACCGTGCGCGGCCGCACCGGCTCGAACGCCGGGGTCTCGCGGCATCTCGCCGTCCTCACCGTCGGCCAGATGCACGGCCTGCAGATCCCCGAGGTCGACGATCCGTGGATCCAGCACGCGGACAGGCTGCCCGCGGCCGTCGAGGTGTCCGCGCGGATCTACGTCCGGCGGCCCGAAGAGGTCGCCGGTGAGCTGCAGCGCCAGATGAACAAGGTGCGTTCGCAGGTCAAGCACTACACCGACGAGCACGAACTGGAGCCACCGCAGTCGCTGGCGCGGCAGGCGGGCCGGGTGCTGGAGATCGACGACGAGATGACGTCGGGCTTCACCGCGCTGGCCACCCGGGTGCGCTCGTGGTGGCGGCTGGCGGTGTCCGGGCCGACCGAGCGCGACGCGTTGCGCCTGGCCCAGCAGCTGCTCGACCTCTACAAGCCGAAGATCGCCGTCGAGCATCCCGAAGCCCAGTACGCGCTGGCCAGGGAGTTCATCCCCGGCGAGCCGCTGGCCTCGGCGGCGTACATGCGCCGCGGTTCGGTCGTGTGGGCGTCCTCGGCGGTACCGACGGCGACGGCCGAGGTGGGCGACCGCCGCGGCATCCTGCTCGGCGAGACGGTGACCGCGACCCGGCGCCCGGTGGCGTGGGACCCGTGGATGGCGCAGGAGATCCGCGACGGATCGGGCCTGACCGCGATGGTCGCCGGTCTCGGTGGCGGTAAGTCCTTCCTCGGCGGCGGCATCGTCTACAAGACGCTCCGCGCGGGCGCGCACTGGACGATCCTCGACCCGTCGGGCCCGCTGTCGCGGCTGTGCGACCTGCCCGAACTGCGGCCGTACGCGCGGAACATCAACCTGCTCAACGCGCAGCCCGGCATCCTCAACCCGTACCGCGTGGTCGCCGAGCCGCAGCTCGAACACTTCATGGACGAGGACGACCCCGAGCGCTCCTGGCGGCGGGAGAAGGCCCTCGCGGGCGCCACCCGGCGCCGTCTCGTGCTCGACGTCCTCACCGGTGTCCTGCCGTACGAGGTTTCGCGGATGGCGCAGACGCGGATCGTGCTGCTGCGTGCCGTCCGCGCGGTCGGCGGCCGGTTCGAAGCCGATCCCGGCCAGGTCATCGACGCGCTGCGCCGGGACTCCAGCGAGCACCACGAGCACGCCGTCGTCGTCGCGGACTTCCTCGACGAGATGCGCGAGCGGATGGCGCTGCTCATCCCGGAGACCGACGCGGACCCGTACGCCGAGACCCGTGACGACCGGATGACCGTGCTGACCATGGCGGGGCTGACCCTGCCCAAGGACGGCGTCCCGCGCGAATACTGGACGGACGCGGAATCCCTCGGCGTCGAGATGCTGAACCTCGCCGCCTGGCTGACGCAGCGGTCGGTGTACGAGAAGCCGAAGGAACTGCGCAAGGGCGTCTGGATCGACGAGGCGTTCTTCCTGTCCGAGGTCCCGACAGGCCGCGTGCTGATGAACCGCTTCGCGCGTGACTCGCGCAAGTGGAA
The DNA here is from genome assembly GCF_000478275.1 of Amycolatopsis orientalis DSM 40040 = KCTC 9412. Lineage (GTDB taxonomy): Bacteria > Actinomycetota > Actinomycetes > Mycobacteriales > Pseudonocardiaceae > Amycolatopsis > Amycolatopsis orientalis. The sequence goes on along the minus strand of NZ_ASJB01000081.1, from coordinate 5,128 downwards.
CGTCCGGGTGCTGCTGTCCTCGCAGATCCCCGCGGACTTCCTGAAGATCCAGGGTTTCGTGGCGCTGCTGGACTCGGTGTTCGTCGGCCGTCTCGACGACGACGACGCCCAGGCCGACGCGCTGCGCCTGCTGAAGGTCCCGGTCGGCGTCGGCTACGAACAGGTCGTCGCCGCGCTGGGCCGCCGCCCCGGCTCGTCCCGCGATCTCCAGCGCGACGTCGAGCCGCGGCAGTTCATCTTCGGCGACGGTGCCGGTGGCGTGGAGCGGATCCGCGTCGACTTCTCCGGCCCGCACCTGGAACACCTGCGCCGGGTCATGGACACCACGCCGGGCTCGCCCGACGCCAAACCGTCCCGGCCGGGTAACGAACTGGCCGTTCCGGCGGAGAAGCAGTTCGTGGCGTCGCCCCCGGAGGAAGACGACTTCGAACTCGAAGAGGATCTCGAACTGGCGGCCGAACTCGAGGTCGGCCTCACCGACGAGCAGATGCTCGGCGCGCCCGACCCGCTGGCCGCCGAGACGGGTGAAGTGCAAGGCACCGTCCAAAATGGACATAACGGCGACGGAGGAAAAGGCGAGCACGCGCGGGTCGGCAAGGGTGGCACCGGCAGGGATGCCGCATGAACACGGTGATCACACTGGCGGGCGTTCTCGCGTTCGCCGCCGGCTGGCACGCGCTGCGCCGCCGTCTGAAAGAGGGGCCTCGACCCGGCAAGGCCATGCCGAGCCGCCGCGCGACCATGTTCGTCGTCGTGCTGATCCTGGGCCTGCAGGCCGTGGCGACCGCTCCGGCGGCGTCGGCCGCGGCGTGCGGTGAAGCGCCGAACCCGGAACGGCCCGGCGCCGGCATGGTCGGTGCTCTCGACCCGCCCGCGACCGCCCGCGGTGAAGGTGGCAGCCCGTACAACGTCTACGGGTACGCGGGACACGTCTGGGACACCTACGAAACCGACTGCGGACCGCTGGCAGGCATCACTTCGCCCAACTCGACGATCGACACCTGGGCGGGCAACCAGCTCTTCAACATCGGCAAGAACATCGTCGGTGCCACGAACTCCCTGCACTACACCGTCCTGCAGGGCAGCCTCCTCAGCCCGCTGTACAACGCCGTCAAGGCCGGGGCCGAGAAGGTCTACAACAACATCTACGCCCAGTTGTTCGGCCTGGTCGCGCTGATCATGTCCATCATGTTGTTCCGCAACATCTGGCGCGGCGACCTCGCGGCGGTCAGCAAACGGGCGCTGTACGGCCTGGCCGCGGTCTGGCTGGCGGCGTCTTCCCTGGCGCTCCTGCGTTTCCTCGATCCGATCGACAACGCGATCGTGCAGACCACGACCAACATCCAGGCCGGGTTCATCGACGAGCCCAAGACCCCGCCGCCGTCGCAACCGCCTCCGCCCTCGGCACAGCCCTGCCAGGCCACCCCGGAGGCCGTGGCCGCCCGCCAGCCATGGGACCGGGTCCCGACCGAACTGCATTGCCGGGTCGTCTACGACAACTGGCTCAGGGGCGAGTTCGGCAGCCCGGACTCACCGCAGGCGTTGCAGTACGGTCCGCCCCTCCTGGACGCGCGTGCCTTCACATGGAGCCAGATCCAGCAGGGCGGCGACGCCGACACCGCGCTGGTGGACTCCAAGAAGGCGGCGTTCAAGGACATCTCCACCAAACTCGGCCCGGCCACCGGCTACTTCACGGGTGAGGACGGCAGCCGCGTCGGCGCCGGTTTCCTTTCCCTCGGCCAGGGAATCGTCTACTCGCTGTTCCAGCTGCTGGCCAAGGCCACCGTCCTGCTCGCGCAGGTGCTGATCCGGATCTTCGTCCTCACGGCTCCGCTGATCGGCTTGATCGCCCTGCTCCAGCCGCAGATCATGCAGCGCATCCTGAAGGTGATCGGTGCCGTCGCCTTCAACCTCATGGTGCTTTCGGTGCTGGCCGGTGTGCACACCCTCCTGCTGGAGGCGATCTTCACCGCGGGGAACTCGCTTTCCCTGCTGACGAAGATGGTGCTGGCGGGCATCGTCACCGTGCTGCTGTTCATGGTCGGCCGTCCCGTGCGGCGGCTGTGGCAGATGGTCGAGATGTCCGTCGGCATGGTCGGCGGCGCGGTGCCCTCGCCGCGCGGCGGGCTCTTCTCCCGCTTCCGCAGGAAGAACAACGAGCCGACACCGCAGGACGCGTTCTGGCAGAACGTCCGCGACACCGACGACGTCGTCGACGGCGACCTCCGCGGTCCGGTCGGCGCGACGGTCGGTGGCGGCCGATTCCGGCCCGAGGCGACGATCTTCGCCAGTTCCCAGCGGCTCGACAACGGTTCCGGGGCGATCAGGCCCGCCGCGGCCTGGTCCGGGGCGCCGTGGCCGGGCGCGGTCGGCGGTGGTGGCGGCATGCCCGCGCTTCCCGCCGGTGGTGGCGGCGGCGTACCGGTTTTCGGCCAGTACAACCCGTCCGCCGGTAACCCGGGCGACTCCATGTTCACCTCGGGTGGGCGGAGCCCTGTCCAGGTCCCGAGCCGCCGGGTCGACACCTCGCCGGTCGCCGACAGGCGGTGGAGCGACGAGCCGGAGCCGGTCGTGGTGCCGTCGCGGATGAATTCCGCCGGTGGCGGCTACGCCACACCGGACTACTCGGGGGCCGTGCCGGTGCAGCCGGGGCCGTCGACACCGCGTCCTCGCCGCGTCGATCCCGAAGTCGTCGCGGGCAAGCCGGTCTTCGTGCTGTACCGGCCGTCGCGCGGGCTCGAGGTCCGCGAGGAAGTCCGCGATACAGACCACGCAGTGGGTCGGTGACCCATGCCGATCCGGACCAATCGCGGGCGTACCGCGGTCTACCGCAGACTGTGGGGCTGGCCGCTGCGCTCGCCCCGGCACCTCATCGGCACGCTGGTGGTCCTCGCGGTGGTGCTCACCGCGGTGGGCATCCTGCTGCCCAAGGCCATCGACAAACCGGGGCAGACGGCCGGCGGGCCGGGCACTTCGGCGACAAGTACCTCACGTCCCGGCGTCGCCGCGCCGGTCACCGTGACGTCGACGTTGCCGCCGAGGCTGACCACCCAGCCGCCGCCGTCGTCCGCACCGATCGACCAGGACGGGACCAGGGTCGCCAAGGAGTGGGTGACGGCATGGGCGAACCATCCGGACGGTACGACGACCGAACGCTGGCTGGCCGGATTGCGGCCTTACACCACCGAGGAATACCTGGCGGGGGAACTGACGACGGTGGACCCCGCCAACATCACCGCGACCAAGGTGACCGGCGAGCCGCAGGTCGTGTCCTCGGTCGTCGGATCGATGGACGTGGACGTCCAGACGGACGGGCCCAAGGTCCGGGTCACCGTCGTCAAGACGAACCCGGGGTGGCGGGTCACCAAGTTCACTCAAGCGGACTGACCCGATGAAGATCGGGATCATCGTCGGCGTGCTGATCGCCGCGGTCTTCGCCGCGGTGGTCACCACGGGCACGGTCACCAAGGTGGTGACCGACCATCTGGAGGCGCAGGCCGGCGGCGTCGTCAAGACCTCGTGCGACGCGTCGATCGGGCCGACCCTGCCCGGCCAGGTGGACCGCGGTTCTTCGGACATCAACAAGCTGGACGAGGAACAGAAGGGGATCGTCGCGCTGATCATCTCGATCGGCAAGCAGCGGTCGCTGTCCCCGCGCGCGTGGCAGGTGGCGATCCAGGCCGGGATGACCGAGTCCAAGCTGCGGAACCTGACCTACGGCGACCGCGACTCGCTCGGCATCTTCCAGATGCGGCCGTCGATGGGCTGGGGCACCGTCGCGGAGGTCACCCATCCGCCGTACCAGGTCAACAAGTTCTACGACGTGCTGCTCGGCGTGCCGGACTGGGAGAACATGCGTCCCGGCGACGCCGCCCAGCGCGTCGAGCGGTCCGGTTTCCCCGACCGGTATCACAACTGGGAGCCGATGGCGGCGCTCCTCGTGCAGAACGAGGGCCAGATCGTCGACGTCGTCGGCTGCGGTTCGAGTGTGGGCAGTGTGGTGCCGCCGAGCCAGGCCGCCGCGCAGGCCATCAAGTTCGCTCTCGGCGAGCAGGGGAAGCCGTACGTGTGGGGCGCCACCGGGCCGAACACCTATGACTGTTCCGGGCTGATGCTGCGGGCCTACGAGTCGGCCGGGATCGTCCTTCCGCGTGTTTCGCGGGACCAGTACAAGGCCGGCGCGATGCTGCCGGTCCGCGAGGCGCAGCCGGGTGACCTGCTGTTCCTGGCCACCGTCCCGTCGAATCCGGCGACCATCCACCACGTGATGATGTACCTGGGCGACGGCAAGATCGTCGAGGCGCAGCAGACCGGCGTGCCGGTGCACATCCGCGACTTCTCCTTCGACGAGGCCGAAGTGGTCGCGCAGGCGGTCCGTCCTGGCGTTTAGCATGGTGAACGGGTGGTTCCGCGACCGCGGGACCATCGGATTCACCCGAAGTGGCGGCCTGTCCACCGGCGAGCGGCCGCACACTGGCAGAGGATGAAGAACGTGGCACGGAAATTCGGAAGGCGAGGCAAGCCCGCGGCGGGCGTCGGCCCGGAGGTCGATCCCCGCGATCTTTTCGGTACTCCACAACCCGCACGGCAGGCCGCGCGGCCGGCGTCGAGCACGCCGCTGGCCGATCACCTGAACCGGGGCTGGCCGGGTGTCGACCCCGGTTACGTCGTGTTGCCGCGTTCCCTCGCCGAGGGGATGTCGTTGCCCTGGCAGCAGCAGATGGCGGCGTTGCTGGCGCAGTTCCACCACGAGAACGCCCACCTCGCCTGGCCGATCTACCGGGTCGTCCCGTCGCGCTACGAAAAGCTCGTCGACCTCGATGAGGAACAGTTGGCGGAGGCCGGCTACCTGGTCGAGATGGACACCGAAGGCGAGATGATCTACCGCGAGCGCAGCGGCCGGAAGATCGAGGATCCGGCGAACACCACGGTGCTCGTCTCCTGCCTCGACCCGATCCCGAAGCCCGCGCAGCGCCCGGCGCCGCCGCCGTCGCAGGCCGCCCCGCCCGCGTCCGGTCAGCCGCCGAGGGCCCCGGCGCCGATGAACATCGGGCCCGCCCCGGTGTGGCGCACGGTCACGCCGCCCGCCGGTCCGCCCGCGCCGCCGTTGCCGGGTGGCCCCGCCGCA